>NZ_JBEFTW010000005.1:0-267682 GCF_040196095.1 Actinopolymorpha sp. B17G11 | reverse complement strand
CCCCAACCGGATCCAGCTGGATCAACCAAGTGGAGCGCTGGTTCGCCTTCCTCACCGACCAACTCCTACGCCGCGGCGTCCACAAAAGCGTCCAAGCGCTGGAGAAAGACGTCCGCGAGTGGATCAAGAACTGGAACGAAAACCCCAAGCCCTTCATCTGGAAGAAGACCGCCGAGGAGATCCTCGACTCCCTCGCCCGATATATCGCACGAATTTCAGGCGGAGGACACTACGAGTGATCACTATTCTGCGGCTCCGGAAGATCTGATGGCTTCTCTTCCATCGGTCGGACAGGCGTTGCCCTTACCGAATTTTGGCAGGCAGGGTCCGTTCTTATCCGTAGAGGCAGGCAAGTCGATCGCTGTGGCTTCGTGCGAGCTGGGCACTCACGCATGATGGTTGTATGCGGGACAGCGTGCTTGAGGTGATCGAGGTTGTCGCACCGGGCCGCGTCGAGATGATCCGGGTGGCGAAGGCGTCCCGCTGATGTCCACGCGAGGGCATCGCGGGCATCGATAGCGGTCAGCGGGCTTCTCGGTCGACGGCCGGCCGATCCCGGCCGCGTGCGAGACGGTCCACTCTCGCCAACGCGGTCGGGATCCGATTCGATCCGGCCATCGCCGCCACGATCCGCGCGGCCTCGACGATCTCAAGGCCGCCAGCGGCTGTGACATAGAGCGGCCGCGTAGCGGCGCCGCGGATGACCTTGACTGCGTGCGTTGCGGTGTGAAATGGACTCTTGGCGACGCCGATAACGGGAAGGTCGAGTGCTTCTGCGGCATGCGCTCCGAGCCCTGGTCGCCCCTGTGGATCAAGGGTGGCGTAACCGTCGATGACGAGGAGTTCAAGGGGTGGACCGAGGGCCAGCACCGCCTGGATGCACGGAAGTTCCCGCTTGAATAGCGCCCCCGACTCGTATGGCACTGTCCGGGAGATGTCGGCCACGTGCGCGGACTTCACCGTTGAGAAGGAAGGCTCACCGCAAACGACCAGCGCCGCCTTCGCCCCACCCATATCGTCGTAATGGACGTCCACGGCTCCGACAGTCATTGTGCCGTCCACGATGCGGGCTCAACCGACGCCGCTAGTAATGGCGCGGAGTTTGCTCTCGGTCACCAGCGCGTCGATGACGTTGGTGATGGTGGCGCGTTTGTCGTCGGTGAGCTGGTCGAGGTCGGCGAGGCGGGCGTCGACGTGGCTGCTGGTGGCGTTGAGAGGTCGTCGCTGGGCGTCGTCGATGAGCAGGTAGTCGACGCTTGATGTTGAAGGTCAGGGCGATGCGGATGACGGCCTCGAGGCTGGGAGCCACCTTGTTGTTCTCGTAGCGGGAGACCTGCCGAGCGTCGGAGTCGATCCGTTCGGCGAGCTCGGCCTGGGACCTGCCCGCCTCGGTGCGCAGCGACTTGAGGCGGTCGCCGTGAAAAGGGCTGGCCATCTCGTGACCTCCGCTCGGTGGTGGTGCTGCCCATTGTGCTGCGTCGATGCCAGTCATGCTTGCCTCCGGTTGCGGGCCCGGCTGCAGAACCTTTGGGTTCCTGCGGACGTGCGAACTCGCACCAACACCAAGCCCGTCACTCCGATCAAGTCCAGCCGCCACGGACGGCCACCTCGATTCCCAGACCTCATGTCGCACGTCAGGTGGCGCAAATCCGTCGCAGATCACCCGGCACAAGGCAAGATCCGGCGTCGAGTGATGTGCGACATGCGCTGGGTGCTACCGGCTGGGATCCTGGCCGGGCGCTAGGTCAGCATCCGGTCTGACAACACCACGCTGGCGATCTTCGGCTCCCGAAGTAGAGTCGCCGCTGACCTCGGGTGGGGGCGACCACCACGGCCAAACTGCGAACACTGCCGCCCGTGCGCGGCGGGGTGGTCTATCAGCTGGTGGATGAAGCCATGCGTACCCGAGCCAAGCGAGCACCACGAGTGGAAATGGTTGGGGAAGCAGGGCGCGGTCGGGGGCGAAGAGCAAGGTGTCGAGAATGCCCCAGAAGCTCGCCAATACAAGCCCGATGACAGCCATCACTCGCCCGGCAAGGCGGAACAACGTCAGGCACACCGCGCAGGCCAAGAGAGCAAACCCGTAGAGCAGCATCAGCCATACGGCCGGCTCTCGTACGTCACCATCGCTGATCAGGTTGATCGTTCCGGCAAGTAGAGCCCAAGCGCCCAAGAGCCCCATCAGCAACTCAGCCACTGTCTCTGCCCATGGCCGCCACCTTGAGTATGCCGCACGCAACGCCTTGCCCATCGATCCCACGCAAGCCTCCTGCCCGCGCCTCACGTCCGCCGGCGGAACGCTGTGGACCGTGTGGCCGCCGCGCCCGAACGTTACTCGCCACAGGAGGCGTTGGGGCGAGATGTTGGCCGGATACTCAGAAGCGTTGACCCGGCCCTGACCTACCGCGCCGATCGTGGCTTCGGCCTGCCAGGGCTGCACTTCCACGATCTTCGCCACACCGGGAACGTACTGGCCGCGCAAACGACTGGGGCGACTCTGCGGGACCTGATGGCCCGGATGGGGCCTGACAGCAGGCGGGCGGCCCTGATCTACCAGCACCTCACACGGGATGCTGACCGACACATCGCCGAGGCCATCGCCGCTCAGATCGCCCGCGACGTCACCGGTTCGTCAGGTCGAGACGAGGGCGCGGACACAGGTGCCCAATAGCACGGAGACAGCACGGCCGATCGGAATCGGCCCCCTCGGGCACGACGGCCGCCGAGCTGATCACGGCTCTGACCCGGCCCGAAGGTCTAGGAGCGGGTGAGGAAAATCGAACTCCCACTGTCAGCTTGGGAATCGTACATATACCTGCGCGAACGGCCCGATCCTCGCGTGATCGGGGGGCTGAAGTGGCCTGGAATAACCCTGGTTGGCCTGACCTAATGGCCTGCTAATGGCCCGGCTGAGCCGATAGCCGCTGGGCTCGACAAACGCGGCAAACCGACTGACGTCGGCACTGGCTCCCCGACCCCGTACGCGAGGGCATCAGCCGATGAAGGACTCGGGGCCGAAGAAGCGGCCCCACGCCACGAAAGCGGCCAGGGCGAGATAGACCACGTCGCCCACGACCGTTGCTCTCTCGCCACGACGGAGGCGCGTGATGATCGCGCCAACAAACAGCAGCACCGCACCTGTAGCGGCCAACGGAACGAGAACCGGCGCGATGCCGAGTACGGCGGGCAGGATCAGTCCCACCGCGGCCAGGAACTCGAGGCCTCCGATGGTCTTGAGAGCACCGGGGCTGAAGTCTTCGACCCATCGGGTTGCGGCGCCGAAGCTGGCCATCTTCTCCTTGGGCACGAACAGCTTGGCGCTGCTGACCAGCAAGGCGGCGGCCAGTAATCCGGCGACGATCCATAGTGCGATGTTCATGAGTCCTCTCTTTGGCAGAGTGTCTGGAGGTGGCGGCCGCGGGGCGGACCCGGGGGTCCCTGGTCCGCCCGCGAGCCTGAGGGGGAATGTCCGCGTCAGCCGAACTGACCGGGCTGGTACTCGCCGCCGGGCGTCCGCGTGATCACGTTCAGCCGGTTGAAGGCGTTGATCGTGCAGATCAGGGCCACCAGGGCCATCAGCTGATCCTCGTCGAAGTGCTTCGCCGCGTTCGCCCACGCCTCATCGGTAACGCCGCTGGAGTCGGCGAGGCGGGTGCCCTGCTCGGTGAGTTCCAGCGCCGCCCGCTCCGCGTCGGTGTAGACGGTTGTCTCCCGCCATGCCCCGACCAGGTTGATCCGCACCACGCTCTCGCCGGCGGCTGCGGCGTCCTTGGTGTGCATGTCGAGGCAGCCGCCGCAGCCGTTGATCTGGCTGGCGCGGATCTTCACCAGTTCCTGCACCGCCTTCGGCAGTGCCGAGTCGGTGATGGCCTTGTTCGACGAGATGATGTACCTGGCCCACTTCGACCCGACCTCGTTGACCATGGGGTTGATCCGGGATTCCATCTCGATCTCCTTCGTCTTCGGATGCTTGCACCACTGCGACGAAGCACCCCGCCAAGACGTAACAACCACCTGCGCTCGACGTGCGCTACTCGGGTCGCGCGGGCAGACCCATGGTGTCGAGGCGCTTGCGGTCGCTCACGGTCAGGAGCTCGACGATCCGGCCGTCGACCACGGTGCACGCCACCACGCCGAGCACCTTGCCTTTCGCACCCCAGGCCACGAACCCGGGCTCGCCGTTGACCAGGACCGCCAGCGCCGAGGTCATCGACCGGATGCCGCGCAGGATCGGACCGGCCACCTCGGCCGCCCCGACCGTGGTCATCACGCCCTGCGGGTGGTAAGTGCGCCAGGTCACCTTCGGATCGAGCAGCCGTACGAGCCCTTCGAAGTCCCCGCTCCGCGCCGCGGCAAGAAATGCGTCGACCACTGCGCGCTGCCGCCGTGGCTCCTCCTGCGGCAGCGACGTGCCCTGCACCTTCCGGCGGGCCCGGCTGGCAAGCATCTTGGTCGCGTCGGCGGACCGGCCGATGATCTCGCCGATCTCAGCGAAGGGCACCGCGAACATGTCATGCAGTACGAACGCCAACCGCTCGGTGGGTGTGAGGGTGTCGAGCACCACCAGCAGTGCCAGCCCGACCGACTCGGCGAGTATCGCGTCGTCCTCGGGTGTCGCTCCGCCGTCCACGGTCACCACCAGCTCGGGCAGCCGGTCTTCGTACGGCAGCTCGGCCCGGGTCTTGCGCGAGCGCAGCACGTCGATGGCTGCCGCCAGACCCGGCCGACCACGGTGGTCAGCCAGCCGGCCAGGTTGTCGATCGCGGCCGCGTCCTGTCGCGCCAGCCGGATCCAGGCCTCCTGCACCGCGTCCTCGGCGTCCAGCCGCGACCCGAGCATCCGGTAGGCGACCGCCACCAGGCGCTCGCGCTGCTGTTCGAAGGCTGCCGCCAGTGCTTCGTGCGGACCTGATCCGGCCATGTTGTTACCTTCCTTGCGCCAACTCCGTCATGGTAATGACGGGCCCGAAGGCGCCGAGGTAACCGTTCGGCGTGCATCGGGCACAACAATGGTGCGTCAGCGCGAAGCGTCCAGGCTGGAGGGTTTCTCTCTCGTCGGTCGGGCAGGCGTAGCCCTTACCCGGGTTCTGGACAAGGGTGCAAGGCTCGACATCGGAGACCCTTGCGGCTTGGCCTTGCACCCTTGTCCAGGTTCCGGGTATGCCTTCGGTGCTCGATCGACGAGAGAGAAACCGACGACCCCTGACCCGAGCTTGATCGTGCCTCTCTCGGAGGGAGGGCCGGGGGTGTTGGGGGCGGAGCCCCTGACTATGAATCAGGCCGCGTGTTCGTCTGCCGCCCGGCGAGCCCGAGGACGGCGCCCCGCGCCGCCCGCAAGGGCGGCAGCCGGGCGGTGCGCCGCGTCAGCGGCGCCTTGATGACCACACTGCCTCGGCTGCCGGCACACCTGGTTCGTGAAGGCGCGATCCAGGCGGGTGTCTGCGTACGTCCGATCGTCCGCGAGCTGATCGACACCGAGACGGGCGAATCGCAGTACGTACCGATCCCTGTCAATCCACCCTTGCCTCGGCATGCCCACCCTGTGCCGACAAGTCCCGCCGGCTCCGGATGCAGCAGTGCCGGGGGGCTGGCACCTCGCCGAGGAGCCCACCGACGACATGGACGAAGACGACGACCAGGCGGCCGGCGAACCGGACGAAGACGACGGTCAGGAAGGGGAGCCGGACGAGGAGGAGAACGGGCGACGGGTGCGGTCGACCCCCCGCCGCGATGACGTGCCAGACCTTCCCCGGCTGCCGGTCGAGAAGCGGACCGTTGGCAGGGTGTTCGAGGGCAGTGATGGCAAGCGGTGGCGGCCCTCGATGTTCGTCACGTTCACCATGGACTCGTACGGCCCTGTCCGCCCCGACGGCGCCCCTGTCAACCCCGCGACTTACGACTACCGACGCGCCGCGCTCGACGCCCTGCACCTGTCGAAGCTGTGGGACCGGCTGATCCAGAACCTCCGCCGGGCGGTCGGCTACGAGGTGCAGTACTTCGCCGTCCTGGAGCCCCAACGCCGCTTGGCCCCTCACATCCACGCTGCGATCCGGGGCGCGATCCCCAGGCGGCTGCTCCGCCAGGTGATCGCCGCGACGTACGCCTCGGTGTGGTGGCCGCCGCACGAGCAGATCGTGTATGCCGACGACCACATCCCAGTCTGGGACAGCGGCGCGGGCGGTTACGTCGACCCCGACAACGCGATGTCATTGCCCACCTGGGATCAGGCACTCGACGAGCTGGACGCCGACGAGGACGCCCACCCCGCACACGTGGTCCGATTCAGTCGACAGTCCGACATGCAAGGACTCATCGGTGGCACCGCACAGGCAGACCGGCGGATCGGCTACCTGACCAAGTACCTCACCAAGGCCATCACCGACCCGCTCGACGACGAGGACGAGGCCTCCGCCGCCCGCGAGACACACATCGATCGGATGCACGCCGAACTGCGGTGGCTGCCCTGCTCGCCACGCTGCGCGAACTGGCTCGCCTACGGCATCCAGCCCAAAGACGCCACCGACGGCATGGCACCCGGCGAGTGCCCACTCAAGGCCCACGACCGCGAACACCTCGGCTGCGGCGGCCGGCGCGTCCTCGTCTCCCGCAATGGACCGGCAAGACCCTGACCGAGCACAAAGCCGACCGAGGCAACGCCGTCCGGACAGTGCTCGAAGCCGCCGGCATGGCCATCGACGACGCCGACAGGTACGCGGCCTCATCCGTCCGCGAGGACGGCACAGCCCGCTACGTCTGGCAGAGCGTCAAAACCGAGGACCTGCCCAGCTACACCGGCATCATCGCCCGGTCCATCGCCGAACGAAACCAATGGCGGGCCGAGTACGAACAGGCCAAACAACGCGCCGGACCCGACCCCGGACCTAATTCAGCAAGTCGACGAGTGGCCTAGCGAAGGGTGGACGAAGAGTTGAGCGAGAGCGAGATGTTGACCATCGACGAGTCGGCCGTCCGGATGAACATGAGTGTTCGTCACGTCCGCCGGCTCGTCGCGGAGCGGCGGATCGCGTTTCACAAGTTCGGCCGGAGTGTGCGGCTCAGTGCGGAGGATGTCGCCGCGTACATCGACGCCGGGCGCGTCGAGCCACTCACTGAAACGCGGGTGTGGCGTGGCAATCGGAAGGTGGCGTGATGGCTAGCAAGAGAGGACGTCGGCGATTCGGCAATGTGCGAAAGCTGCCGTCCGGGAGGTTCCAGGCTCGCTATCCGGGGCCTGACGGGCAGATGCGGGCAGGTCCGGAGACGTTCGAACGAAGGGGTGATGCCGATCGGTACCTCACGCTCGTGGAGGCACAGATCGCGAGGAAGGAGTGGACCGACCCGGAGCGAGCGAAGGTCTCCTTACAGGACTACGCGGAACAGTGGATCGCACAACGGCCAGCGCTCCGGCCACGGACCGTCGAGCTGTACCGATGGGTGCTCGCCAAGCACATCACGCCATTCCTGGGCACGGTCCCGCTCGGGCGCCTGGACACGCCGATGATCCGGGAGTGGCGTGCCGAGAGGCTGGCTGCAGGAGTTTCGCAGTCCATGACGGCGAAGGCGTACAGGCTCTTGCGAGCCGTGCTGATGACGGCAGTGAAGGAGGACGAGATCCTTCCGCGGAACCCCTGTCGTCTACGCGGCGCAGATGTGGAGAACCCCGAGGAGCGCCCGGTACTCACAATCGAGCAGGTCTTCCGCCTCTCGTCTGCCATGCCGGGCCGCTTCCGTGCCATGGTCCTCCTCGCGACATTCGCCAGCCTGCGCTGGGGAGAGGTGACGGCGCTTCAACGTCAGGACCTGAAGATCGTCGTGCACCCGAAGCCCGGTGGCCTCCGGATGACGTTCTTGTCGAGCGTGCTCTTGTGCATGTCCGGAGGGCAGTGACCGAGCGGCGCGGTAAGGGCCTCACGCTGGGACCACCGAAGTCGCGCGCGGGCCGTCGTACCCTCTCTATCCCGCACGTAGTCGTTCCGGTGATCTTGGAGCATCTGGAGCGCTACGTGGGGCCGAGTCACCGCGCCTTCGTATTCACGGGCGAGAACGGCCGGCTGATCTGGCGCGGGAACTTCAACAAGCTCGTGAAGTGGCCCACGGTGGTGGCCGACGTCGGTACGCCTGGCCTTCACTTCCACGACCTCCGCCACACCGGAAACCACTTCGCGGCGGCCAGTCGAGCCAGTCTTCGTGACCTGATGGAGCGGATGGGCCACGACTCGATGCGGGCGGCGCTCATCTATCAGCACAGCACGAGGGGTGCGGACGAAGCTATCGCGGCGGCGGTCGACGCTCAGGTTCGTTCCCAGAAATCACTCCCGAACGATCTCCAGCCGGAGGACTCGGCCGGGTCCGATGACGACGATGAGGGCTCCGCGGGAGCGTTAGCGAGACTCAGCTAATGGCACGTGGATGGCACGCGGACGGCTTTTGGTGGGACCTGAGGGCTGCACCCGACGACGCCGGAGAGGCCCTACAAGCCTCTGACCTGGGCATTCGGGTCTCACAAGATCTTGAGCGGGTGAGGAGAATCGAACTCCCACTGTCAGCTTGGGAAGCTGATGTTCTGCCATTGAACTACACCCGCACGACGCCGCCCCACTCCGGGTCCGCATGGACCGGAACGGACGACGACCGGCTCAGGATACTACCCACCTCCGCCCGTTCGCGGACCGCAACCGACACGTTCGCTCCCAGCCGGCGCCACCACCGCCTGCCACCAGTCGCCACGCCCGCGCCACGCCCGCGCCGCGCACCTCCGCGCCGCGCGCCCCCGGGGCGGGGATCCTGCGCCGCGACCGCCACCCGCGCCCGGCGCGCCGAGCGTCGCGCCGGGTCAACCCGGGCGGGCGGTGTTCGGTAGGTTGCGAATGTGCTCCTCTCCGATCGTGATATCCGCCTCGAGCTCGACAAGGCCCGGGTGGTGCTCGACCCGTTCGACCCGACGCTGGTCCAGCCGTCCAGCGTGGACGTACGCATGGACCGGTTCTTCCGGGTCTTCGAGAACCACCGCTACCCCCACATCGATCCCGCCGAGGAGCAGCCCGACCTGACCAGGCTCGTCGAGTGCGAGAAGGGCGAGGCGTTCATCCTGCACCCGGGCGAGTTCGTCCTCGCCTCGACGTACGAGATCATCACGCTGCCCGACGACATCGCCGCCCGGCTGGAGGGCAAGTCGAGCCTCGGACGGCTGGGCCTGCTCACCCACTCGACGGCCGGCTGGATCGATCCCGGCTTCTCCGGCCACGTCACGCTCGAGCTGTCCAACGTTGCCACATTGCCGATCAAGCTCTGGCCGGGCATGAAGATCGGGCAGCTGTGCTTCTTCCGGCTTTCCTCACCGGCGGAGTACCCGTACGGATCAACCCAGCACGGGTCCCGCTACCAGGACCAGCGGGGGCCGACGCCGTCCAAGTCGTACCGCAATTTCTACCGCGCCGACATCTGACCCGGCACGACATCTGACCCAGCCCGACATCTGACCCAGCCGAGATCTGACGCCCAGGGGCCGCAGCGGCACGTCAGACCGGAGGCGCCGGGTCGTACTGGATGCCGCGCCGGACCTGCCGGGCCCGCTCCACCCCGGCCAGCCGGGAGACCAGGTGGAGCGCCATGTCGATACCGGCGGAGACTCCCGCCGAGGTGATCATGTCGCTGTCGTCGACGAACCGTTCCTCAGCGCGAACCGTGACGCTCGGATCGAGTTCGCCCAGCTCGTCGACCGCGCCCCAGTGGGTGGTCGCCGGGCGCCCGGCGAGAAGTCCCGCGGCAGCGTAGACCAGCGAACCAGTACAGACACTCGTCATCAGCGCGACGTTCTCGCGCTGCCGCCGTACCCACGCCAGATGCGCCTCGTCCCGCACCAGCGGTCGGGTGCCGCGCCCGCCGGGGTGGAGCAGAACCTCGAACCCAGGAGCATCGGCGTACGAATGATGGGCGCGGACCGTCAGGCCCTTCGCACACTCGACCGTGCCGCCGTCGCGGGAGACGCAGGAGACGGCGAACCCGTCGTCGGGATATCGGCGGGTCCAGTGGGCGAGGACGTCCCACGGGCCGATGGCGTCGAGTTCCTCCACGCCGTCGAAGAGCACGATGCCGATGTGACGTGGTTCAACCGTGGCCATGGCGCCCATGACACCACACCTTTCGTCATCCGTACCCTGGCAGCCATGGAGTCAGCGTGACGACCCCGGAGCCCGACGCCGAGGCGCGACGCCTGGCCAGGGAGTCCCTCGCGGCCGACGATCCGACGGGCTGGTTCGAACGCCTCTACGCGGCGGCCGAGCAGGGCGCAGCGGTGGTGCCGTGGGATCGCGGAACGCCGCACCCGATGCTCGTGGACTGGGCGCGGGCGCGTGGCCTCGACGGCAGGGGCGGGCGCGCGCTCGTCGTCGGCTTCGGCCCGGGCCACGACGCCGAGTTCGTCAGCAGCCTCGGCTTCACCACGACAGCTTTCGACATCGCGGAGTCCGCGGTGCGCGCCGCCCGGGAACGCTTCCCTGACTCCACCGTGCGCTACCTCACCGCCGACCTGCTGGCGCCGCCGCCGGAGTGGTACGGCGCGTACGACCTGGTGGTCGAGAGCCTGACCGTCCAGTCCCTGCCGGACGCGTTCCGCCCCGATGCGATCCGGCAGGTCGCGCGCCTCGTCGCTCCTGGCGGCACGCTGCTCGTGATCGCCGCCGCCCGCGAGGAGTCCGAACCCGCTGTCGGCCAGCCACCGTGGCCGCTGACGCGCGCCGAGGTGGAGGCGTTCGCCCACGACGGACTCGAGGTCGTACGCATCGACGACCTGTACGACGCTGATCGACAGGTTCGTCGCTGGCGGGCGGAGTTCAGCGGGCCGGCGGCCTGACGGCCCGGACCGTTCAGCGTCGGCGTCGGCGTCGGCTGCTACGCGGGATCGAGGACGAGACGCACCGCGCCGGAAGCCCGGGGCGTACGCACGACCAGGGCGAGCCGCCAGAGGTACGACCCACCCCAGACCCGCTCGAGCCGCCGGTCGTCGAGCGCGATGCGTTCGGTCGAGACGTCGACGAGCGCAGGGTCGTAACCGATCGTCAAGCCTCGCTTGACACCCGGGACGCGGACGACACCGGATCCGGCCGCGGTGTCCGGTTCGCCCGACGTGATGAAGTGCAGACGTACGTCGGACGGCGATCCGTCGAGCTCCCATGCGTCGGACAGGATGACCCGGCCGTCGCCGACCGACCGGTCCAGCGTGACCTCGCGTACCCATGACCGGCAGCCCGCCTCGGCAGGATAGGCGCCGGCGAGATCCAACCGCAGGCCCACCCGGCCAACGCCGTCGCGGGTCAGTTCGACGTCCCGCGCGGCGAACTCCGCACCGGGCGGCTGGTCGTGGCCGTTGATGAGCGGCACGTTGTGGTGGGTGCTGCGCAGGCTCCAGATCTCGTAGCGGCGAGCGGAGAACGTCTTCGCGGTGTACTCCCCGACACCGGCGTCGACCAGCACCGGATGCCCGTCGACCGCGACGAGCACCGTGCCCACGTCGTTGTGGTTGTGGTCCTCGGCGTTGTGCCCGCCCTTGATCGAGAGCAGCAGGCCGTCGTCGCGTCCGGCGTACGTACGGGCGACGAGCAACTGGGTGTCCGGCCACCATGTCTCGGCCACCAGTGGCGCGGGACGCGCCGGCTCGGCCCGCCACTCGGCGTCGGCGAGAGCGAGCAGGCAGCGCCCGAGCGGGGTTCCGGGTTCGACGACGGGGCCATCCGGCCCGCGCAGGGAACGCCCGTGCGCGACCACCTCCTCGTCGCCGATCCGTACGCCGTAGCGGTAGAGGACGTGCCCACACGCGGCCCGGCCGTCGATGCTGGCCGGGCCGTCGGAGACGTTGACGTACCACCGGTCGGCGATGTGGACGCCGTGCGGATAGCGGCCGATCTTCTGGACGAGCGGTACGCCGAAACCGTCGAGTGCACCGCCCGTCGCGGAGTACAGCGTCTCCAGGCACTCCGCGAGCGACGCACCTGCCCGCCACCAGTAGCTGTGCCCCTCGGTGCAGGCACCGTCGGGGAGGTAGCCGCCGACGAACACGTCCAGCCCTTCGACCGCGCGTTCCACGGTGAGCTTGATGTCGGCGGGATCGTCGTCGAGCAGCAGAGAACACGCGAGGACGTTGGAGTTGATCCACGGGTTCCAGTTGTTGACATGCGGGCGGACCCGGCCGAACCAGACCCAGCTGTCAACCGTACGTTGCGGGACGAGGATGCGCGTGCTTACCTCGTCGACCAGGCGCTGCACCGCCGAGTGGGAACGTTCCCGCAACCGGTCGGCGAGCACGGCGTACGTCCATGCCAGCAGCGAACCCGTCTCCGCCGCGAAGAGGTCCAGCGTCGGGTTTCCCGGATCCGGCAGATCCTTGCCGCGATCGGCGCGCTCGGCATTGTCCCCACTGTGGGAGAGGTCGTGCGCCGGGATGCACCACGACGTCTCCTCGCAGAGCAGCCAGACACCGTCGAGAACCTCCTCGTGCCAGCGGTCGTCGTCGGTGAGGCAGGCGGCGATGACGGCGGCGGCGAGCCGCGAGCGCCTGGCAAAAGAGGGGTCCTGGTAGCGCACCCGGTTCCCGGTACGCCGGAAGTCCAGCCACAGTGTGGCCGGCAGCTCCGGCCACGGACCCCGGCAGAGCTCCTCGGCAGCGGCGAGGTGCGCGCGCCGGGTCGTGTCATCGATGCCGGACCAGAAGGCGCGGTCGTCGACGTCGGGCACCGGACGCCACCCTCCCGGCTCCGGCAGGTGGGTCGCGAGCGCGTCACTCGTGAAGATCTCGGTGAGCATGTCGGTAAGGCCCTTCGGCCGGCGACGAGGCAGGTTCACTGTTGACCTTGCCCACATCCGCGGGTCGCCGTGGAGTGCGCTAACCGGTCTCGGCCAGCCTGCCCACAAACGCCCGACGGGTGTGCCGACCGCGAAGCCGGCTGGCGGGACACGGCCGGCCCGAAGGTGTCCAGTTCAGGCGTTCGACCGCGTCGAGTCCACCTACGGTGTCCAATTGTCAGGCCTCGGCTGGCCGACAGTCGAACGACCTGGCTTGACTGGGATCGTGCCGAGACACCAGGAAACCACCCCGTCGACCGTCGACCCGGGCCCCTCCGCGGACCCCTCTGCGGACTCCGCCAACGGGCCACGTCCCGAGCCCCTCATCGGGCCAAGCGAGGCGCCCGCCGTGCACGTCATGTCGTTCAACGTGCGGGTGGGAAGCGACGGGCTCCACGATCCGTGGGCCGACCGGCGTGCCGCGACCGCCGCGGTGCTGCGGTCCGAAGCGCCGACCGTGATCGGTACGCAGGAAGGGCTCTATCACCAGCTGCGCGACATCAGCGCCGACCTGCCGACGCACTACGAGTGGATCGGCACCGGACGCGAAGGCGGCAGCCGTGGAGAGTTCATGGCCGTCTTCTTCGACGTCCGCCGGCTCGACCCACGGGAGTTCGACCACTTCTGGCTCTCCGACACTCCGGCGGAGATCGGGTCGTCGTCGTGGGGCAACAAGGTGGTACGCATGGCGACCTGGATCCGGTTCCGCGACCGGGTGACCGGGCGGGACTTCGTGGTCCTCAACACCCATCTCGACCACGCGGTGGACAAGGCGCAGCGCCTGGGCGCGGAGCTGGTGGCCGAACGGCTCGCCGCCTTCGACCTCGCCCTGCCGGTCATCGTCACGGGCGACTTCAACGTCGCGGCCGAGGCGTCCACGCCGTATGACACGTTGACCACCGGCGCCGGCCTGGTCGACACCTGGTCGGCAGCGAACGACCGCCTGACACCCGCGTACGCGACCTACCACGGCTACGAGCCGGCGGTAGAAGGCGGCGACCGGATCGACTGGATCCTCGTCCGGCCGGATACGCGGGTGCAGGCGGCGGCGATCAACACCCGCACGGTCGACGGTCGGTGGGGGTCGGACCACTGGCCCGTGCAGGCGCTGCTCGCACTCGACTGACCGCGGCAGGTCGCCCCCGCCGCGCCGGCCGATCACCCCTCGACTGACCGCGGCAGGTCGCCCCCGCCGCGCCGGCCGATCACCCCTCGACTGACCGCGGCAGGTCGCACCCGCCGCGCAGGCCGATCACGCCCCGGCTGAAGGCGGCAGGTCGCAACCCGCGAGACGGCGCCGGCCGATCACGCCCGACTGACGACGGCCGGCCGGTCGCCACGCCGGCGCCGTTGTGCCGGCAGGGTGGCGCGCTGCGGCGGATGGGCGGGTTCGACCCGGTTGGCCAACCGGCGGAGGGCCAGCGCGAACGTCCGTCTCAGGCCGCGCAGCACGCGTTCGTGGCGGGTGCGCCGGTGGAGGCGCGAGCGGCGTACGGACCGGCTCATGGTTGCTTCGGCGAGCAGGTCGGCCTGGCGGGACTTGGCGAGTTCGTAGATGGCGTGGTCGTTCATCATCGTGGGACAACTCCTTCTGGCGGAACTTGCGGTGGGAGGACAGGGCGCGGCTGTCCAGGTGGGCGGGCAGCGCCCGCCCACAGGACGGCGAAGGTCGATATCGGGTTCGGTGGGAAGGTCGGTGGCGTCGAGCCGGACGGTGCCCGGCGGTTGGGCAAGGAGCAGGTGCGGCTCAGCGGGCTCGCACGATCGAGATGTCTCCGCTGAGCGTACGAGCACGCACCGACACTGTGAGCTCGCTGTCATCGGGCTCGTCGGCCTGGTCGAGCGCCGAGCTCACGTCGCCTGACAGTGAGGACAGGTCGAGCCAGGCGGCTGTACCCGCGGCGATGCCGACCTGGATGTCGCCCGAGGCCGCGTCGACGGACGCCTCGCCCTGGCGTACGGATCCGATGCGTACATCTCCTGAGGCGGTTTTCGCGTCGACCGACCCACCGATGGTGCCGACCTGGAGGTCGCCCGACGCGGCCTGCAGGCGAAGGTCGCCGCCTACGTCGTCGAGGCGTGCATCGCCAGAGGCCGTGGAGAGCTGCGCGCGTCCGGCCACCGTGGCGATCTGGAGGTCACCGGATGCCGTCTGGACCTTGGCGTCACCGTCGACCTGGCGGCAGAAGACGTCGCCACTCGCGGTCTGGATCGTCACGTCGCCGGCGTGATCGATGCGAAGGTCGCCGGACGCGGAGTGCAACTCCACAGCACCCAGCCGCCCGTCGGCGCCGACGTCGGCGGATGCCACCGACCCCCGTACCGCGGACCCGTCCGGGAGGGAGACCCGGACGGTGATCGAGCCGGTACGACCGAAGCTCCGGTCGTCCGGTGCCTCGACGACGACCACGCCGTCGCGGTGCTCGACCGCGGTGTGCTGGGCGGTTTCGACGTCGCGCGAGTCGCTCGGGTTGCTCGGGAGGACCTCGACCTCGGTCTCGGTACGGGGCCCCGCGCTGATGTGGGCCTCGCCGGAGTTCAGCTTGAGCCGCAGGGTGATGGGTTCAGGGGTAGGAAAAGTAGGCATGACGAACTCCGCTCTCGGCGTCGTGGTGTGGGGATGGGCGAACCTGCCGCGTGGTGCCGGCGGCTGTCGTGCGGGCGCTTGCGGTGCGGGGGTTGTGCTCGCCTGCTGCGCAGGCGCACACGGTGCGGGGGTGCGAGGCTGTGGTGCGGGCAGCTTGTGTGGCCGGTCCGGTCAGCGGGCCCAACCGGAGAAGTGTTGGCCGATCTGCGGGCCGCGACGTCCTCGCATGCGGTCGTCTCGGTCCCGTCGACCGCCCCGGCCGCCTCGGCTGTCGGCCGCCGACGCTTCCTCCAGTGCGACGCCCACCGCACGGACGAGCCAGGTGTTGACCGACACGCCCGCGCGGGCGGCGGCCTCCTCGGCCCGCGTCTTCAGTGACTCAGGGAGCCGGAGCGTCACGCGGGCGGTGCCCTGCTCGGCGTCGGGGATGGGGGGCGGTCCGGGCGGCGGGCCGGGTGGGCCCGGCGGTTCCGGAACGCTCGGGGGCATGGACACCACGAACTCCGGCTCGCGTCCGCGGAGCCTGACCTCCACCGAACCGGGGGCGAGTTCACGGGTGACCTCGTCTGCGGCAGTGGAGAGCGCATCCATGAGCGCGAGCCGTACGGCGGCGTCCAGCGCGGCGGTCAGTCGCTCCGCGGCGGCACGGGCATCCTGACCCGCCACCTCCGCGGCGACTGTCAGGTCGCGGCGAATGCTTTCGACGTACGGTGTAAGTTCCATGACGCCATGGTGGCGTCATAACGACGTCATGTCAAGCGTCGAGTGACGTCGGCGAGGCGGCACGCCTGGAGATGCGGCCTCGACTTCCTGACTGGGCGGCGTCGACCGACCTCAGGAGGCCTGCGGGCCGATCCTCAGGGGGCGGGCCGACCTCACGTCCCGGTGCGGTAGCGGAGGTACATCACGCCGTTGCCGAACCGGCGCTCTTCGAGCAGGTCGAGCTTCAGGCGTACGCCTTCGGGAAGAGACCGCTTCCCGCCTCCGACCATGATGGGTGAGACGAACAGATGACACTCGTCGACCAACCCGGCCTTGAACGCATGAGCGGCGAGTTCGGGGCCCGAGACGGCGAGATCCCGGGTGGCCGCCTGCCTTAGCTGCCGGACCGCTTCGGGATCGAAGTCCCGCTCGATCCGCGTCCTGGCGGTGGAGACCTGCTCGAGCGTCCTGGAGTACACCACCTTGTCGGCGGCCTGCCAGAGTTCGGCGAAGTCCCGCATGAGCGGCGACTGTTCGGCGAGCGTGGGGTCGGTCTCCCAGCCGGCCATGGTCTCGTACATCCGGCGCCCGTAGAGATAGGTGCCGAGCGGCCCCTCATGCTCGTTGATGAAGGCGTGTACCTCCTCGTCGGGCATGCTCCAGTCGAACCTGCCGTCCTCGTCCTCGATGTAGCCGTCGAGCGACATGATCGACGTGTAGATCAGCTTGGCCATGACGCGACCCCTCTCTCGGGTGCCGATTCTGTCCGTACGGTGACTTGCTCGTACGGCGTCTATCGCGGCGCGACGTAGCTGGCCAGCATGTCGGCCAGTTCCTTCGGGCGGCTGAGCGCGACGCAGTGGCCGGCGGCGATCTCGTCGGGGGTGATGCCGAGTCGCTGGGCGGCGTGCCGGCGAAGGAACTCCGGCGGGAAGAAGCGATCCTCGGTGCACAGGACGAATCTCGTCGGTACGTCCGGCCATGAGTCCAGCGGCCACGGCGCATCGCCAGGAGTCGTCGACTGCCGGCGTTCCCTGGACAACGCCTCCTCCGCCAGGTGATGCGGTACGTCGTGGTAGAAGCTGACGAACGGGTCCTCGTGACCAGTCCTGCCAGCGTCGCGCGCGGCCTGCTCCCGCACCGCCGGCCCGCACCCCGTGTTGCCCCACCAGTCGCGCGGTGGCTCGCCGGGGGCGGGGATCATCGCAGCCACCAGGACCAGCACCTCGACCGGAAGCCGATCGGCGACCAGCGGTGCGGTGAATCCGCCGGCCGACTGCGCGACCACGACCAGATCCCTCCGGTCCCCGACGGCCGCGACCACTGCGTCGGCGTACTCCTCGAGACCTGCCGCGTCGTCGTCGATCGGCAGGTCGGGAGCAACGACGTCGTGTCCCCGCGCGCGCAGCTCAGGCTCGAGCAGGTGCCAGTACCAGCCGGTGTCACCGGCGCCATGGATGAGTACGAACGTGGCCATGTCAGCGAACCTCCTGGTCGCTCGACCTCTTGACCTCCAGAGACCGCTTGCACTTTGCAAGCAGTTGCGATCCTAGGTAAACTGCTTTCGAAATGCAACCAGTCGCGTGGAGGCCCTTGAATGACCGAGTCGCACCGGTCGGGATGCCCCATCAACCTGTCGCTCGAGATCTTCGGCGACAAGTGGAGCCTGCTCATCCTTCGCGACATGATCTTCGGCGGCCGCCGACACTTCCGCGAACTCCTGAACGGATCGCAGGAGAAGATCGCCTCCAACATCCTCGCCAACCGGCTGAAGCGGCTGGTCGAGGTAGGCATGCTCACCAAGCGCGACGACCCCACCCACAAGCAGAAGGCGATCTACAGCCTCACCGAACCCGCGATCGAACTCGTACCGATCATGGCGGCGCTCGGCGCCTGGGGAAGCAAATGGCTGCCGGTCAGCGAGGAGCTGTCCGTGCGGGCACGCTTGTTGGACGAAGGCGGCTCCGAACTGTGGGACCGGTTCATGGCCGAACTCCGCGAGGAGCACCTGGACAGCCCGGTTGGCAGCCCGGAGCGTCCCGGCGGCACTCCGCCTGGCAAGACCGTTCGCCAGCACCTGCAGGAGGCCTACCTCGCGGTCGTCGCCAGCACTGAGGCGTCCTGATCCGTAACGGTTCGCCGTGCACCCTCGATCAGCTGAGCCGATCAGCCGACCGTTCCGCCGAGCCAGTAGCTGAGCCGATCAGCCGACCGTTCCAGCCGAGCCAGTTGCTGAGCCGATCAGCCGACCGTTCCAGCCGAGCCAGGAGCCGAGCCGATCAGCGGACCGTTCCATGATCATGAAGGAAAGCGGCGTATACACCGACAAAACGTTCACGATCACGATCATGATCACGGGAGATGGCCCGGGCAGCGCGGTTCAGTCGGTCGAGGCGGCGGCGTCCTGGTCTTCCCGGGGAGCAAGGGTTCCGCGGCGTACGGACTCCAGCAGCAGTTGCGCCACGTCGATCACCTCGACGTTGTCCCCCGCCGTACCGTCCGACTGCTTCTGCGTCAGCCCGTCACCCAGCATCACCGAACAGAAAGGGCAGCCGGTCGCGATGCGTTCGGCACCGGTGTCGACCGCTTCGGTCGTACGGGCGAGGTTGACCCGGGTGCCGATGTTCTCCTCCATCCACATCCGCGCACCGCCCGCACCACAGCAGAACGACCGACTCCCGCTGCGCGGCATCTCGCGGACCTCCACCCCGGGCAGGGCGCCGAGGAGTTCACGCGGTGGTTCGTACACCTGGTTGTGCCGGCCGAGGTAACACGGATCGTGGTACGTGATCGGCTGGGACGCCGAGCCGTTGCCCGCGCCGGCCTCAGGCGCGACCGGCGTCAGCCGTCCCTCCCGCACAAGCCGGTTCAGCAGCTGCGTGTGGTGCACGACCTCCAGTTCCAGACCAAGCTGGCGATACTCGTTCTTGATCGCGTTGAAGCAGTGCGCACATGTCACGACCGCTTTCGTCGCGCCGGCTTCGCGGAGCGTCTCGACATTCTGCTGCGCAAGCATCTGGTAGACGAACTCGTTGCCCGACCGGCGCGCCGGATCGCCCGTGCACGTCTCCGCCTCGCCCAGCACCGCGAACGACACGCCCGCCGTGTGCAACAGCTCGGCCACCGCGCGCGTGGTCCGCTTCGCGCGATCGTCGTACGCACCCGCGCACCCGACCCAGAACAGATACTCCACCTCGCCGAGGTCGTCCACCCCGCCACCCAGCACGGGCACCTCGAAAGGCAGCCCCTTCGTCCAGTCAAGACGCGCCGACGGCGGCATGTTCCACGGGTTCCCCTTGCTCTCCAGGCCGCGGAAGAGTTGGTTGAGCTCGCTCGGAAACTCCGACTCCACCAGTACCTGATGACGGCGCATGTCGGCGATGTGGTCGACGTGTTCGATGTCAACGGGGCATTGCTCCACGCAGGCACCGCACGTGGTGCACGACCACAACACGTCGGAGTCGATGACGAAACCCTCGTCGACCGGACCGACCAGGCCGCGGTCGGCCTCAGCCTTCACAGCATCGGGCAGCGCCGCCCGCGCCTCCTCCGAGGCCTGCAGGAAGGGCGCCTTCGCGTACGCATGATTGCGCAGATCCATCACGAAACCCTTGGGCGACAAGGGCTTTCCGGTGTTCCACGCCGGGCACACCGACTGGCAGCGCCCGCACTCGGTGCACGTCGTGAAGTCGAGGAGCCCTTTCCAGGTGAAGTTCTCGACCGCGCCGGCACCGAAGATGTCGTCCTCGCCGGGATCCTCGAAGTCGATCGGCTTCCCCGCCGAGTGCATCACCGGCAACGCACCGAGGGCATCCCGTCCGTCGGCGTTCCGTTTGAACCAGACGTTGAAGAACCCAGTGAACCGGTGCCACGCCACCCCCATCGTCGGGTTCACCGCGATCACGATGAACCACGCCATCGACACCGCGATCTTGACGGTCGCGACGGCGATGATCGCGGTGGCCAGCGCGGCCGGGCTCAGGCCCGCGAAAGCAATGGCCAGCGGATAGCTCACCACGTGATGCAGCGACCAGCCGCCACCCGCGAGCGCTCCCTCGAGGCCGCGCAACACCAGGATGCACGCGGCAATCGCGACGATCGTGTACTCGACGTAGTAGGCCTGCCAGAACGTCGATCCCGCGAACCTGCTGAGCCGCCCGAGCCGCCGCGGATGCGCCAGCTGGCGGACCACGATGAGGAAGGCGATGCCGAGAAGTGTCAGGAGGGCAACGAGTTCGGCGACGATTTCGTACGGCCACCAGTGTCCGATCAGCGGCAACGCCCAGTCGGCTCCCGCATAGATCTGGCCGTACGCAGTGACCAGGGTGAGGAACAGGAACCCGAACCCGACAAAGACGAACCAGTGGGCGGCCCCCACCAGCGACCACTTCCGCAGCCTCGTGTGGGCCAGCGTCTCGACCAGCATGGTCCGCCAGCGCTGTGCCGGTTCATTCGTACGACCGATCGCCGGCTGGCCGAGCCGGATCACGCCGACCATGGTGGCGACGGTTCGCGCGACGAGCGCGACCGCGACCAGGGTGAGCACCGTCGAGAACACGATCGCGGCGACTCGCATCGGGTCACTCCTCGCGGAAGACAGGCCAGGACAGCGCTGGTAACGCTGGTGTACCCGAGAGTAGGAGGTCCCGCCGTCTCCCGTCGTCGCCAGCCCGGCGTTTTCGCGATCCTCGCGGGAAATGACCACGCTGCCCATGCGGTCGGAGCCGTGACAGGGCGTCGACACCCCGCCTGGCGTCAGTACGCATACCCAGCGTGGTCACTTCCTCGCCGACCGAAAGGTGAGAAAGGCGGGACCCGCTCCCTCACTGCCTCGCCTCACTACCTCGCGTGGTCCTTTCCCGTGCTGCCCGGTAGGTTCGACTGGCTGTTGCCGCTCCTGGGCGACCTTCGCGCAGACCGGTTTGTCCGTACGCACCGTTATGGTGGAGCCGGTGCACGTGATCCGGAGCCCACCCCGGCGCCGCGACCACGGTGGCTGTCAGGCACGGCGACCAGCGGCAGAGTGCGGACCGCCATTCCGCCCGTCGACCGAGGAGGGCCGACGTGATCGAGTTCGAGTCCGTCACCAAGCGCTACCCCGATGGGACCGTGGCGGTCGATGGCGTGGACCTGCGCGCCGAGTCAGGTGAGATCACCGTTCTGGTCGGACCCTCCGGCTGCGGCAAGACCACGTCCCTTCGGATGATCAACCGCATGGTGGAGCCGACCGGCGGCCGGATCCTCGTCGACGGCGCCGACAACACCGCCACTGACGCGGCCAAGCTCCGGCGCGGCATGGGCTACGTGATCCAGCACGCGGGGCTCTTCCCGCACCGTACGGTGATCGACAACATCGCGACCGTTCCTTACCTGCTGGGCTGGAACCGCGCGAAGGCCCGCGCCCGGGCCATGGAACTCCTCGACCGGGTGGGCCTCGACGCCCAGCTCGCCAAGCGCTACCCCGCGCAGCTCTCCGGCGGCCAGCAGCAGCGGGTCGGAGTCGCCCGCGCACTCGCCGCCGACCCGCCGGTCATGCTGATGGACGAACCGTTCAGCGCGGTGGACCCGGTCGTACGCGAAGGACTGCAGGACGAGTTCCTCCGCCTCCAGAACGAGCTCGACAAGACCATCGTGTTCGTCACCCACGACATCGACGAGGCGATCAAGCTCGGCGACAAGGTGGCCGTCCTCCGGACCGGCGGCACGCTGGCGCAGTTCGCCGCACCCAAGGAGCTGCTCTCGCGACCGGTCGACGAGTTCGTCGCGGGCTTCGTCGGCAAGGATCGGGGCTATCGCGCGCTGTCGTTCACGCCCGCCGACGGCATCACCTACGACCCCGAACCCGCCGTCGCGCTTGGGGCGAGTGCCGAGCAGGCCCGCGCCACGGCCCGCGACGGCTGGGTTCTCGTCGTCGACGACGGGCAACGCCCGCAAGGCTGGGTTGACGTCGGCCGGCTGACCAGTGAGGTGACGCCCGAACTCCTCCACCGCGGCGGCACGGTCGGCAGCGTCACCGGCTCGCTGCGCAGTGCCCTCGACGCCGCCCTGTCCTCACCGACAGGTCGTGGCGTGATGGCTGACGACGACGGGCGGTTGGTCGGCGCGGTCAGCACGGCGACCGTTCTGGCCCTCCTCGACCCACCGACCTCCGATGCCGCCGGCGGCAACGGTGGTGGTACGACCGGCAAGGGCAGGAGCAACGGAGGTTCCGGTCGCGGCGGGCACGACACCGGCTCCACGACAGGAGCCCCGCGGTGATCGAGTGGTTCACCAGCAACGCCGGTCAGGTGGGCGGCTATTTCGCCTGGCACGCCTGGCTGTCGGTGCTGCCTCTCCTTCTGGGGCTGGCGATCTCGATCCCGCTGGGCTGGCTGGCCCGGCGCCACCGCCACCTCTACCCGCCGATGATCGGCGTGACCGGTCTGCTCTACACCATCCCGTCGCTCGCGCTGTTCGTCGCGCTGCCCGTGATCCTGGGTACCAAGATCCTCGATCCGATCAACGTCGTCGCCGCGCTGACGGTCTACACCGTCGCTCTGCTCGTACGCACGGTCGCCGACGGCCTCGCCACCGTCCCTGACGACGTACTCCAGGCGGCGACCGCGATGGGCTACCGCCGGCCGCGGCGGCTGGCGAGCGTCGAACTGCCGGTCGCGGTGCCGGTGATCGGCGCCGGGCTTCGGGTCGCCGCGGTCTCCAACGTCAGCCTGGTCGCCGTCTCCGCGATCATCGGCACCCCTGAACTCGGACTGCTGTTCACCGACGGCTTCTCGCGGAACTTCATGGCGCCGCTCATCGTCGGCATTCTCGGCTGCGTCGTGCTCGCGTTGGCCCTGGACGGCATCATTCTCGGGCTGATCAGGGCACTGACCCCGTGGCAACGGGCAGGGAGCGCAGCATGATCGCGGAACTCGCTGCCTGGCTCTCCGACCCCGCTCACTGGAGCGGCCCAGAAGGCATCACGCAGCGGCTGATCGAGCACACGGGCTACTCCCTGCTCGCCCTGACGCTCGCCGCCCTCATCGGCATCCCGCTCGGCATGTACATCGGGCACACCGGTCGCGGCACCTTCATGGTCGCCGGGCTGGCCAACGCGCTTCGCGCGCTTCCGACGTTCGGGCTGCTGATTCTCGTCACCCTCCCGCTGATCAGTCGGCTGCCCGGTGACCTCGGATTCCTGGTGCCGAGCATCTCCGTGCTGGTCGTCCTCGCCGTTCCACCGATCCTCACGAGCACGTACGCCGGTGTGCAGGGCGTCGACCTCGCCGCCCGGGACGCGGCGTACGGCATGGGCATGACCGGCCACGAGGTGCTCGCGAAGGTCGAGGCGCCGTGCGCGCTGCCGCTGGTCTTCTCCGGCCTGCGCAGCGCGATGCTGCAGATCGTCGCCACGGCCACCATCGCGGCGTACGTCGGGCTGGGCGGGCTCGGCCAGTTCGTCATGGACGGGATCGCGGTCCGCGACTATCCGCAGATGCTCGCGGGAGCGGTGCTGGTGGCGGCGCTCGCCGTCGTGGTCGAACTGGCGCTGGCGGCGGCGCAGTGGCTCGCGGTGCCGCGGGGGCTCCGCCGTCGCACGGCGCGGCGCCGAACGCAGGACGCAGGAAAGGTCGAGGCCGACCCGACCGAGCACGAACCCGTCGCGGCGTAGCGGCGGGACGCGGGGGCAGCCGGAGTTCCGTACGACACCCATCCGAGTCCATCCATCCATCCGATTGCGCAAGGTCCGTACCCGAACAGGAGACACCTGATGAAACCGACAAGGACGATCTTCGCGGCCCTCGCGGTCAGCGTCCTCGCACTCGCCGGGTGCGGTGGCGGCGGCGATCCGCTGGCGGAGGAGACGGCCGAGGCGCCCAACGGCTCCGATGCACCTGCCGACACGATCACCGTCGGCTCGGCCAACTTCCCCGAGGCGGTCCTGCTCGGCGAGATCTACGCCGGCGCCCTGGAAGCCAAGGACGTCAAGGTCGAGAAGAAGCTCAACATCGGCGCCCGCGAGGCCTACATCAAGGGCCTCGAGGACGGTTCGATCGACCTCGTGCCGGAATACACCGGCGTGCTGCTGCAGTACTTCGACGAGGAGGCGACGGCCGCCAAGCCGGACGAGGTCTACACGGCCCTGCAGTCTGCCGTGCCGAGTGACCTGACCGTCCTGGAGAAGTCGTCCGCGGAGGACAAGGACGCGGTGGTCGTCACACAGGAGACTGCCGACAAGTACAAGCTGAAGTCCATCGGCGACCTTGCACCGCACTCCAAGGACCTGGTGCTCGGCGGACCGCCGGAGTGGAAGACCAGGCCGACCGGCGTGTCCGGGTTGAAGGAGGTCTACGACGTGGAGTTCAAGTCGTTCACATCTCTCGACGTCGCGGGCCCGCTCACGATCGCCGCGCTCAAGGGCGGACGCGTCGACGCGGGCAACCTGTTCACCACCCAGTCCGCGATCGCGCAGAACGACTTCGTGGTCCTCGACGACCCGAAGCTGCTCTTCACCGCACAGAACGTCGTGCCGTTGATCGTCAAGGACAAGGCGTCCGACACGGTGACGGAGGCGTTGAACGGCGTATCGGCCAATCTCGACACGCCGACGCTGCGCGACCTCGTAGCGAAGGTCGAGGTGGACAAGCAGAACCCCGCCGCCGTTGCCGAGGAGTGGCTCACCCAGAACGGCCTCTCGTAGGCGGCACGCTCCGGGAGGTCTTCGCCCGGGCGGGGCCGGCGGTAAATGACCACGCTGCCCACCCGTGCCGGCGGTAAATGACCACGCTGCCCATGCCTTTGGTCGTTGGACAGGTACCGACACCTGTTCCGGCTTCCACAGGCATGGGCAGCGTGGTCATTTGCGGTTCTGCCCCGCCCCGCACTGCCCTGCCCCGCACCGCTCGGTTCCCGCTTGGGGCCCGCTCACCGGTGCCGCGCTCACCCAGTGCCGCGCTCACCGGCGCCGCACTCACCCGCCGGCGCGCTCACCGAGTGCCCCTCTCACCCGCCGGCGAGCTCGCTGGGTGCCGCTCTCACCCGGAGCCGTACGACACCGCGACGTCGCTCGCTTCGCGGAGCTGAGCGATCCGACCCGCCTCGTCGTCGATGGCCGCCCGCACCTTCGCCGACAGCTTCCCGAACGCCTCGACCGTCACCGTCAACCTCTTCTTGCCCGTACCCCGGACCCGCCACGTCCCGGCAACCTCGCCGTCCACCAGCAGGGCCCCGGGGTTGCCGAGGATCTTCCACAACGCCTTCTGCTGCCCAGGATCCGGCACGAGCAGGTCCCGATCGCGCGACTGCAGGAACGGATCGAGCGCCGGCAACAGTCGGACGTAGGCGGCCCGCGAAGCCTTGCGCAGCAAGGGCAGCTGCTCCTCCGGAAGCCAGGACCGGCGCCCCTCGACGCTCACCTCGGCGAGGCCGTCGGGCCAGACCGTGCGGACCTTCGCCTGTGTCGTACCCAGGTAGCTCGCCGCCTCCGCCGCGGACGCCGGACCGTGCAGTCGCAGGTACGTACGTACGACATCCACCGTCCCAGCGGCCTTGGTCGGCACGCGCGAGCGCCCCTCCAGCGGTACCAACGTCAACGGAGCCCGGTCGGGTACGTGCCGCACCCCCGCCGGCAGCCCGACCAGCTGGAAGATCGACCCGTAGACATGCGTCGATGCGCATGACCGGCAGGCGTAGGCGTACGCTTCCGGCAGGGCCGCCGTCACGCCGGCGCTCACCTCGCCCTTCGGCAGGGCCTTGGTGACGACGGCACGCATCGCCTTCGCGGCAGCCGTGAACGCCTCCAGCCCGGAGATGCCCGCCTGCGCCATCGGCTTCCGGGCGGACGCGAGCCGGGTCATCGCGTCAGCGTCGTCGAGCGGCCAGAGGGCGGCGGTGAGCGCCGGCAGGTCCGTACGCCGATGGAGGTGAGGGGCGCCGCGGAACGACCACAGCAGGGCGTACGTCGTCTCGTCGCTCACCGGGTCGCCAGCAGCGGCCGTGGGTACGAAGGGGAGCCGGGCGGTGAGCGCCAGCCGGGCCGTGCCGAACTGCGAGTCCTGGATGCCAAGATCGAGCACCCCGAGGTCGCGCGGATCCTTGACGTCCCGGGCGAGTCCGTGCGCCGCGACGCGGTACGCCAGCACCTGCCGGCGGTCAACCGTCAGCACCATCGTGACCTCACTCCTCGAGCGGCGTGTCGCGGAACCCACCGAACATCGTCAGCGCATCAAGGTACGGCTCCGGATCGTCGCCGGACCAGTCGAGTTCCCGTGTCTGTGACCGGCTCCGCCGCCCGCCGACGATCCTCAGCAGGTCGAAGGCCGACACCGTGAGGGTGGCACCGGGCTCGCCGACGCCGACCAGCCGGGGCTCACCGTCGACGACCAGCCGCACCGCCGGGCGGCTCGCCTCCCGAGCCTTACGCTCGATCTCCTGCAACGGGCTGACGAGAGCCTCCCGGAGAGCCTCGGCGTCGGGGACGCGGGACGCGCCGACCGCCTGCCGGACGTCCTGCTCGTGCGAGATGACCTCCGCGACGAGAACGCCACCCATCGGGCCGGCGAGGGTCTCGTCCGCGGTCGCCCGGTTCCGCTCCCATTCGGCGAGCGAGTCATCGATGGACTGGTGCCGGCGTTCGCGGACGGTACGTTCGCCGAAGTCGTCTCCCTCGTCGACCGCGAACCTGCCGGCGAGGAAGTCGCCGAGGCACCCGGCGAGGTGCGCCACCAGGTCGCCGATCGTCCAACCCGGGCATGCGCCGACGGGGGTGGTGGGGTCAGCGTCTCGCACGAGGCCGGCGATCCGTGCGCGGCTGGCGTCGTACTGTGCGGCATTGTCCGTCGTCATCGCCTTCTCCTCGGCTCGGATCGACCCTCGCCGGCGGGGAGAGCCTCCCTCGACCGTGTCATCAGAGCGGATGTCATCAGGGCCGGTGTCATCCGGCGAAGGTGTACGCAAACGTGTAGGGCGTGCTCTGATCGCCATGGGTACTGGTGAAGCCGCCCACGCCGGAAATGCCGGCAAGCTCTCCGGTGCCGGAGTCGGTGACCACGGTCCACCGGCCGCCGACATTCGCGCCGTCGAACTCGCCGACGTGCCGAAGGACGAAGGTTCCCGTGCGGCCGGCGACGGTCCCGGTCACCTGCTCATAGCCGGCGTAGGTCCCGGAACCCCAGCCCTCACGCTGGCCGGAGTAATACATCACGTAGTCGGACTCGCTGGTGCCCTCGATGACGCCCTCGAACGTGCTGGTCGTGTACGCATGGGCCAGGCGCGGCCCGGACCTTGCCTCGTCGGGCTGCTTCTCCTCCCAGCTGGTGGTGGTGAACCTGCCGGTACCGCTCGGCTGCGTCGTCATGGTGCGTACTCCGTTCCTCGTCATCTGTCTGCTGGTCCCGTCGGGCCGCCGGCACGTGGGAGGTGCGGGCCCGCGGGTTAGGCTCACTCTGGCCGGTATACCTGTCAGTTCTTGTCATATACCAGGGACGAAACTGTGGTTGATCCGGCGGTCAGGCACCCGGTCAGCGGCCAGCCAGGCGGTCGGGGTTCAGCCAGGCGGTCAGGGTTCAGCCAAGCCGTCGGGGTTCAGCCAAGCCGTCGGGGTTCAGGCGGCAATGCTTCGGCCGGCGAGCCGGGCAGCGGTCAGACAGAGGGTCGCCCCGTCAGACAGAAGTCAACGTCACCGGCGATCTGATCCGGAGGGAGCAACGCGATGAGAGCGAGCCGGTTACTCTCCGTCCTGCTGCTGCTCCAGGGTCGCGGGCGGATGACGGCGCGTGAGCTGGCGAGCGAGCTGGACGTGTCCGTCCGTACCGTCTACCGGGACGTCGAGTCCCTGTCCGCCGCGGGCGTCCCGGTGTACGCCGACCGCGGTCCGGCTGGCGGCTACCAACTGCTCGACGGCTACCGCACCCGGCTGACCGGACTCACCGGTGACGAGGCGGAGTCGCTGTTCGTGGCGGGGATCCCGGAACCGGCCGCCGCGGAACTCGGCCTCGGCAGCGTCCTGGCGGCGGCCCAGCTCAAGATCATGGCCGCCCTGCCGCCGGAGCTGCGGACTCGGGCGGGTCGGATCCGCGAGCGGGTGCATCTCGACGCACCCGGATGGTTCCGCGAGGTGGAGCGCCCCCGGCACCTCACCGGTGTGGCCGACGCGGTGTGGAACCAGCGGGTGATCGAGATCCGGTACGTACGCGCCGGATCGGCGCGCAGGGAGGTGACCCGCACCCTCGAGCCGCATGGTCTGGTCCTCAAGACCGGCGTGTGGTACCTCGCGGCCCGGCCCCACACCGCGCCGCTGGAGGAGGGGACCTCTCATCCAAACGCACCGGCGCAGGGCGCCCCCGATCCAAACCCACCGGCGCAGGGCGCCCCCGATCCAAACCCATCGGCGCAGGGGACCCCTCACGCGAACCTACTGGCGCAGGGGACCCCTCACGCAACGGGGCAGCCCGACCCGCCCGCTCGTGCCGCCGCGGGCATGCGTACGTACCGGATCTCGCGGATCGTTGCGCTCACCACCCGCGACGAGCACTTCGCGCGGGTCGACGACTTCGACCTGGCCACGTACTGGCAGGACTGGTCGGACCAGTACCGCGAGCGGCTCTACCGAGGCGAGGCGGTCGTCCGGTTCTCGGAGCGTGGCCTGTTCCTGCTCGGCTACTACCTGGGCCCGGTGGCGGCACGGGCGGCACGGGCGAATGCCGGACCGCCCGACGCCGAGGGATGGGTACGCACGGTGATCCCGATCGAGTCGCTCACCCACGCGCGACATGAGCTGCTGCAGTTCGGCGTCGACGCCGAGGTCCTCGAGCCGGCCGAGCTGCGTACCCTCCTCGCCGAAACCGCCCAAGCAGTCGCCCTCCTCTACGCCTGATCCGGTATCCGACCCGCCGGCAGCCGAGGGGTGGCGGGGAGCTGGAGGTTGTCAGTGAACTGACAACCCGCGCCACGGGACACCTGTTGCGCAACGGGGCAGTGCGCGGGATGCAGGGGTCCACTAGCGCCGCAGACCGCGACCGAGGCGATCGACGGCCTCGACCAAGACCTCGTCCCGCTTGCAGAACGCCCACCGCACCAGGGGACGCCCGGCGGTCTTGTCGTCGTAGAACACCTCGTGCGGGATCGCCACCACCCCGCACCGCTCGGGCAACATCCGGCAGAACTCGACCCCGTCGTCGTACCCGAGCGACCGCACGTCGGTGGTCAGGAAGTACGTGCCCTGCGGTACGAACACCTCGAACCCCACGTCGGCCAGCCCAGCGCAGAGCAGGTTTCGCTTTGCCTGCAAGGAGTCTCGCAGTTCGACATAGTACGAATCGTCCAGCGCCAAGGCCGTCGCCACCGCCGGCTGGAACGGCCCACCCGACACGTAGGTGAGGAACTGTTTCGCCGTCTTGACCGCATCCACCAGCTCGGGCGTCGCGCACACCCAACCGATCTTCCATCCGGTGACGGCGAACGTCTTGCCCGCACTGGAGATCGTGACCGTCCGCTCGCGCATGCCAGGGTACGAAGCGAGCGGGACATGCGGAGCACCGTCGTACGCCAGATGTTCGTAGACCTCGTCGGTGATCACCAGCAGGTCGCGCTCACACGCCAGGGCCGCCACCGCGGAGAGCTCGTTCGGCGTGAGCACCGTGCCGGTCGGGTTGTGCGGCGTGTTGACCAGCAGCACCTTGGTCCGCGGGCCGACGGCCGCCCGTAGGGCGTCTAGGTCGAGCCGGAACTCAGGCGGCCGCAGCGTCACCGGCACCCGCTGCCCGCCGGCCATCGCGATGCAGGCGGCGTAGGAGTCGTAGTACGGCTCCATCGCGACGACCTCGTCACCCGGTTCGACGAGCGCGAGCAGCGCGGCCGCGATCGCCTCGGTCGCCCCGGCGGTGATGAGTACCTCGGTGTCCGGGTCGTACGACAGGTCGTAGAAACGCTTCTGGTGATCGGTGACCGCCGTCCGGAGTGCGGGAATGCCGATGCCCGGCGGGTACTGGTTGTGCTGGCCCGACCGGATCGCCCCGACCGCCGCCTCCAGCATCGACGAGGGCCCGTCGGTGTCGGGGAACCCCTGGCCGAGATTGATCGCGCCGGTACGTACGGCAAGAGCGGACATCTCAGCGAATATCGTCGTACCGAGGCCGTGCAGCCGGGCAGCCATGCGTGGATGGGTCACGTTCGCTCAGCCTAGGCTGTGTACGTAGCGGACGCGGTGCCGCGGCCGGGGCCGACCAGCGCCGGGCGGTCGGCGCGTCCGAGGTTGGCCGCCGCGGCACCTACCCGATGATGGCAAGGTTGCCCTGCACAGTGAGTGGATCAAGGGTGGATCGAGACCGGCGCGGACGTACGGCGGCGGAGCACATGCCCAGGAGGACATCATGAGCGAGTGGAGCGAGCGCCCACGTGCGCGCGGCGCCCACCGGGCCTCATGCGGGTTCGCGGTGAAGCGAGGACGCGCATGAGTGAGTCGAAGCCACCGGAGGAGCAGCCGGAGCGCCGGGATCCGACGCCCCCGCCGCCGATGCCGTCCTGGCCGGTCAGCGAGAAGGATGCCGCGGCCAGTCCCGTCACCAAGCCGCGGGAGATCAGGATCGCCGTCATCCTGATGTACGTCGGTGCCGCGCTGTCCGTCGCCTCGCTCCTGTCGCTGTTCAGCTCAGGGACGCGACAGCAGATCCGCAGCGAGGCGGAGAAGGCGGTCGAACGGCAGAAGGGCACGCCCGAACAGGCCGAGGCGCTGGCCAACAACACGTTCACGTTCATCATCGTGCTCGGCATCATCATGATCGCGCTCTGGATCTTCCTCGCGCTGATGAACGACCGGGGCAAGAACTGGGCCCGCCTGACCGCCAGCATCCTCGCCGTGGCCAACGTGTTCTTCAACCTGCAGGGGCTGTCCTTCGTCGGCTTGGCGCTGGTCGTCGTCGGTATCGCGGCCGTCGTCCTGCTCTGGCTGCCGGCGTCCCGACCATGGTTCGACGGGTCCCGGAAGGTATCGGCGTAGACGGTCAGGCGGTGCCGGTGAGTCGACCGGACAACCCGCAGGGCAGGCGGCTCCTCCTGGAATTGGCCATCTAGGCTGCCTCCTCATGCCGACCGCCCTGATCACCGGACCTACCTCAGGTATCGGCCGAGCCTACGCAGATGCCCTCGCCCGCCGCGGCTACGACCTCGTGCTGGTGGCTCGCGACGTCGCCCGGCTCGGCTCCGTCGCCGAGACGCTCAGCACCGCACACGGGATCAGCTGCGAGATCCTGCCCGCCGACCTCGCCGACGCCGCTGCTCTGCGTACGGTCGAGGAGCGCCTGTCCGTTGGCGAGCCCGCCATCGACCTGCTCGTCAACAATGCCGGCTTCACCCTCGCCAGCACCATCGTCGCCGGCCCGGTCGAGGACGAGGAGCGGCTGCTCGACGTCCACGTCCGGGCCGTGCTGCGGCTCACGATGGCGGCCCTCCCGGGAATGGTCGAGCGGCGGACCGGCGCGGTGGTCAACATCTCCAGCATCGCCAGCTTCGTGCCGTACGGCACGTACGGCGCGGTGAAAGCGTGGGTGACGAGCTTCAGTGAAGGGCTCGCGGCTGAGCTCATCGGCACCGGCGTCCGGGTGCTTGCCGTGTGTCCGGGCTACGTCCGTACGGAGTTCCATGACCGCTCCGGCGTGCGGGTGCACGGCCTGCCCGGCTGGATGTGGCTCCAGCCGGAGGAGATCGTGGAGCCGACGCTGCGGCATCTGGAGGCCGGGCGTACGTCACCGGTGCTGATCCCGACGCTGCGCTACCGGGTGCTGGCGACGGCGAGCCGCCACAGCCCACGCCTCCTGGTACGCCGGTTCGCTCGTGCGCTGCGGATGCGCCGCCGGTAGAACCGCCCGGTGGGTGCCGCAGGTGGGATGCGGCGGGAATCCGCACGGGAACGCCGCCCGTACGAACCACAGAGGCGCGCGACGCGTAGGGGCCTGTAAGAGATGGGTGGCGCGAACCGTCCGGCAAGGTCGGGCGCGAAGACCGCCAGGGCGTACTGCGGGAACGGGAAGCGCCACCTGGGTCGTTCCACCCATGATCATGAAAGGTAACGGGCCTATGGAGCCACGAATCCTTCATGATCACGAACATGATCATGGGGCAGGCGCGAGTGGGAGCGGGGCTGGGCGTGATGGGCGAACGCAAGCGGGACGCCCCGCAAGATCGGCCGCCGGCTTTCAGACAAACCCATTACGCACCACCCAGGCAGGACCAGTACGACGCCGCAGGGCCGAACGCCGTCACACAGCAACACCAAGTCGCACCGCAACGCCAGGTCGCACCGCAACACCAGGTCGCACCGCAACGCCAGGTCGCGCGGGAATACCGGGGCGCGCGGGAATACCGGGGCGAGGGCGCGAGCCAGTATGAGGGTCGAGCCATCTGGCAGGACCGGCGGAGCAGTGCGACCCGGCAGGGCCGGCGCGCGGCCGCGCTCGCGATCGTTCTCGCAGTCCTCACCGGGATCGTCGCTTTCGCCTGGGCCGCTGATCGTTGGTTCGGTGTGAGTGGCGCCTTCGGGCCGATCCCCGGTCTGAGCGTCGACGAGCCGGGGCCCCGACCGGGTTTCGCCCTCCCGTTCGCCTGCGGCCAGCGGTGGCGGCTCAGCACATATCGCGGGCACAATCCCGACGACGCGAAGATCGACATGTTCCGCATGGACGGGGCCACCCAGGGCGCCGTTGTCCGCGCCTCCGCCTCCGGCGAGGTGCGCCAGCTGGTCCGCCCGGGCGGAGTGAAGATCGACCACGGCGGCCGGTGGTACACGCTGTACCTGCACATGGACGACATCTCCGTCAGCCCCGGCGACGACGTGAGCCGGGGGCAGCCGATCGGGCGAGTGGGTGCGGTGGGCACGCAGGCCGCACACCTGCACTACGAACAACTCTTCGACGAGAACGGCGACGGCAACGCGCGTCCGCCCGAGATCGTCCCGCCCGTCATCCAGGGCGCGGCTCGCCGACTCTCACCCGACGGACCGTTCCCGGTCGTACGCAGCACGAACGGCTGCTGACCACGCGGGCCATCACTGGTCTCGCAGCGCCTCGATGCGCCGTTCCACCCCCGGCACAGCTGCACTCGCACCACTCCCGGACGCCGCCGCGCCGCTCACCTGGCTCGCTCTGCGACGCCGGGCGACCATGATCATGCGCGGGAAGTCGGGGCGTTCTGCGGCAGAAAACACGCGATACGCCGCGCATGATCATGGACGAGGCCCCTCGGCCCTCTAAGCTTCCTGGTCGTGTCCACTGCGTCCCGCCCCCACGCTTCCGAAGCCGTCCCTCACCACCCCGGCCCGGGGTCCGGTCCTGGTACCGACCCTGACCAGCGCGCACCCGGCTCAGATCCCGACGGTGACCGCGACCGGCTCCTCGCACTGATCAAGGCCCGCGCGATCGTCCACGAGCGGGTGGTCCTGTCCTCCGGTCGTACTGCCGACTACTACGTCGACCTCCGCCGGATCACCCTTGACGGCGCCGCCGCCCCGCTCGTCGGCCGGCAGATGCGCCACCTCACCGACGACCTCGACTACGACGCGGTAGGGGGCCTCACCCTGGGCGCGGACCCGGTGGCCACCGCCATGCTGCACGCCGCCGCAGCCGAGGACCGTCGGCTCGACGCGTTCGTCGTACGCAAGTCCGAGAAGCAGCACGGCCTTCAGCGCCGGATCGAAGGCCCCGACGTCGCCGGGCGGCGCGTCCTCGCGGTCGAGGACACGTCCACGACCGGCAACTCCGTCCTCACCGCCGTCGAGGCACTCCGAGAGGCCGGCGCCGAGGTGGTCGCGGTCGCCGTCATCGTCGACCGCGACACCGGCGCGCGCCAGCGGGTCGAGGAGGCCGGACTCGAGTACCGGTACCTCTATGGCCTCACCGACCTCGGCCTGACCACCGACCGACGCTGACCGGCCCGCCAGCACTGACCGGCTCACGAGCGCGGATCGGCGATCGCCGGAGCCGCAACGGGAGGCCCGCATGCAGATCGAGTCCGCCCTCATCGTCGTGCTGTTCGCCGCCGTTGCCGGCACCTTCTGGTACCTGCGCTGGAAGGCCGACCAGGAGCGCATGAGGGCCATGCAGAAGCTCGCCGCCGACCACGGCTGGACCTGGTACGAAGAGGACTCGCGGTTCGTCCGCGACGACAGCGGCACGCCGTTCGGGCAGGGCCGGTCGCGACGCGCGGAGAACGTCCTTGTCGGCACCCATCGTGGCCGGCAGATCGTGGCGTACGACTACGAGTACAAAACCGACTCAGGCAGCGGCAACAACCGGAGCACCAAGACCCACGAGTACGCCATCTGGCTGGTGACGCTGCCGCACCGGCTCCCCGACCTCGAGGTACGGCCGGAAGGCATCTTCGGCGGCCGCGTCGCCGGCGCGCTCGGGTTCGGCGACCTGGAGCTGGAGAGTGAGGCATTCAACCAGGCGTACCGGGTCGACTGCGACGACAAGCGCTACGGCACGGCCATGCTCCACCCCAGGATGATGGAGCTGCTGCTCACCGCCGCCGCGTCAGGCGGGGTCAGCTGGCGGATCGAGAGCGACGTCCTGGTCTGCTGGGAGCAGGATCGCGCCGATCCGGCGTCGATCGTGGCGCGCCTCGACCTGCTCGCCGACATCATCGAGCTGGTGCCCTCCTTCGTGTGGAAGGACTTCGGCTCCACCTGACCGGGCGCGGATCCCTGGGGCCGCGGGTCGGCAGGGGTGATGGCCTCGGGCGAGTGTGGGGGCGGCGCTCGAAGCCGGACGGGCGAGGTCGACGCTCCATGGGAATGGACGGAACACAGCGTGACCGCACCACTGCCCGTACGCCACAGAACGTCCGCCAGCGGGCACTAGTATCCGCAGGTGCCAGCCAGTCGAGCAGCAGAGGATTCCTCGTGATCTGGATCATCGTCGCCGTCGCCGTGGTCGGGTTGCTCGTGATCAGCGGCATCGTTTCGTACAACCGCTTCATCAGCCAACGCAACCTCGTCCAGGAGTCGTGGCGACAGGTCGACGTCGAGCTGCACCGGCGCTACGACCTCGTTCCCAACCTCGTCGAGACCGTGAAGGCCTACGCCGCCCACGAGCGAGCGATCTTCGAGGAGGTGGCCCGACTCCGCAATGCCGCCGTCGCCGGGGATGCCGGTCTCGTCGACAGGGCCCAGCAGGAGTCGGCGCTGTCGGGCGCGTTGCGCCAACTGTTCGCCGTGGTCGAGAACTATCCGGTGCTCAAGGCCGACCAGAACTTCCTCGGCCTCCAGCAGCAGCTCGCCGAAACCGAGGACCGCATCGCGGCCGGCCGGCGGTTCTACAACGCCAACGTGCGGGGCTACAACACCCGGGTCGAGGCATTCCCGTCCAACCTCGTCGCGGCGCAGTTCCGGTTCGCGAAGGCGGAGTACTTCGAGGTCGAGGAGGCACAGGTCCGAGCGGCACCCGCGATCGACTTCGGCGGCTCCACCGCGTCCGGGGGTGCGGCGGGGTCTGGCCAGACGGCCGTCCCCGGAGCGCCGGGAACGACGCCGCCCCAGATGGGCCCGGGTCCCGGCTCCGGCGCCACGCCAGGAAGCCAGCCCACGTAGCCCGGCGGCCAGCCCACGTAGCCCCGCGGCCAGCCCACGTAGCCCCGCGGCCAACTCTCATCACGCACAGAGGCGTACGGAAGCCAACCGCCCGACGAAACCCTCAGCGGCGGTCGTGGAGCGAGGATGCCGGAGCCTCGCCGCTCTCCGATTTCGCGTTCTCTCGCCGGTTGTGGCTCCACGCCCGGAGGAACTCGACCCCGATCGGGATCACCGACACGAAGACGATCAGGATCAGCATCGCCTCGATGTTGTCCCGGACGAACGCGATCTGGCCCAGGAAGTATCCGAGCACCGTCACCCCGGCCCCCCACAGGATCCCGCCCACCGTGGTGTAGATGGCGTACCGGCGGAAGTCCATCCGGCCCACGCCGGCAATGACGGTGATGAAGGTCCGCACGATGGGAACGAATCGCGCCAACACGATCGCCCGGGCGCCGTAGCGCTCGAAGAACGCGTGCGTCTTGTCGACGTACTCCCTCTTGAACAGTCGCGAGTCGGGCCGGCTGAAGATCGCCGGCCCCGCGCGGTAGCCGATGCCGTAGCCGACCAGGTTGCCGGCGCAGGCGGAGATGACGATCAGGACGCACACCAGCCACAACGGTGCATCGATCGAGCCGGTGGCGACCAGCAGGCCCGCCGTGAAGAGCAGGGAGTCACCGGGAAGGAAGAAGCCGATCAGCAGTCCGCACTCGGCGAACACGATGATCAGGACGCCGATCAGGGCGTAGGGCCCCAGCGAGTCGAGGATGTGTTGGGCATCGAGCCAGTCAGGGAGCAGAGCGAGATTCGTCGTCGACACCTGGCGAGCCTATCGGTGGCGCCTGTCCGGAGCCGCCCGCTCGGGGCATCTCGCCGCGTCGCGGCAGCCCTGGTCCAGGATGGGCAGGTGAGCTGTGAACATGACCCCGCTGCCGACGGCGGAGGACCGGCGGAGGCCCGTTCCATGATCATGAAGCCGGACGGGGCCATGGAGCCGCCCAGCCTTCATGATCACGATCATGATCACGGGGCTCAGGCGGGTGTGGAGGACGACCTCCGCCTCGAGGTGGGTGTGGGACCGTGGCAGGGGGAGCGGCCGAGTGACCCGCGCTACGACCCCGACCTGCTCACCCATGGCGATCGGCGCAACGTCGTCGACCGGTACCGCTACTGGCGTCGGGAGGCCGTGGTCGCCGACCTCGACGCGCGCCGGAACGACTTCCACGTCGCGATCGAGAACTGGCAGCACGACCTCAACATCGGCTCGGTCGTACGTACGGCAAACGCATTCCTGGCGCGGGAAGTGCACATCGTGGGGCGGCGGCGGTGGAACCGCCGGGGAGCGATGGTGACCGATCGTTACCAGCACGTCCGCCACCACCCCGACCCGGCCACGCTGGCAGCCTGGGCGCACGAGCAGGACCTGAGCGTCCTGGGTGTCGACAACCTGCCGGGCGCTGTGCCGCTGGAGACGTACGACCTGCCGCGCGCCTCCGTCCTGCTCTTCGGCCAGGAAGGCCCAGGTCTCTCGCCCGATGCCCGGGCTGCCTGCGACGCCGTACTCTCCATCGCGCAGTACGGCTCCACCCGGTCCATCAACGCCGGTGCCGCAGCGGCGATCGCGATGCACGCATGGATCCGGCGTCATGCGTTCGACCAGAAACCGTGATCATGATCGTGATCGTGAAGGTTTTCCGGCGTATGGGCGACTTTCCTTCATGATCATGGAAGACGGGAGAGCCCGACGCTAGATCTCGTCGAGCAGGTCGGCGACGGAGTCGACCACCCGCGAGGGGCGGTACGGAAAGCGCTCGATCTCCTCGCGCCGCGTCACCCCGCTGAGGACGAGCACGGTACGCAGGCCCGCCTCTACCCCCGAGATGACGTCGGTGTCCATCCGGTCACCGATCATCGCCGTCGTCTCCGAGTGCGCCTCGAGCCGGTTGAGCGCGCTGCGCATCATCAGCGGGTTGGGCTTGCCGACGAAGTACGGATCGGCACCGGTGGCCTTCGTCATGAGTGCCGCCACCGCGCCGCAGGCCGGCAGCACGCCGGCCGGTGACGGTCCCACCGGGTCGGGGTTGGTGGCGATGAACCGCGCTCCATCCTTGATCAGCCGGATGGCCGTCGTGATGGTCGAGAAACTGTAGGTCCGGGTCTCGCCGAGCACGACGTAGTCGGGGTTGCGATCGGTCAGCACGTAGCCGATCCCGTGCAGGGCGGTGGTGAGTCCCGCCTCGCCGATGACGAACGCCGTACCTCCCGGCGACTGGTCCTCGAGAAACCTCGCTGTCGCCAGCGCCGAGGTCCAGATCGCCTCTTCGGGAACGTCCAAACCAGCCGTGCGAAGCCGGGCGCGCAGATCGCGCGGGGTGTAGATGGAGTTGTTGGTGAGGACCAGAAACTTCTTGTCCGACTCCCGTAGCCGCCGGACGAACTCGGCGGCGCCGGGGACCGGTTGGCCCTCGTGGACGAGTACGCCGTCCATGTCGGCCAGCCAGCACTCGATCGCCCTGCGTTCCGACACCCGCCAACCTCCGTACCGTGGCCGCGCCGCGCAGTGTCAACTCGGCAACCACCGTGCCGCACAACGCCCAGGGCTGCCACCGTAGCCGTTCGCCTCGGCCGGCACCCTGGCGGCGCCGTTCGCCAGCGGCGGCGGCGCCAACCTCAGCGGCTGGCACGAGCGGATCCGCCTCCGAATTCGCTCGTGCCAGCCCACCGGGCCGGCGGACGTCCCCCGAGTGTCGACCAGGCGGGCCGGAAAGCTGACGCGGCAACCAACCTCGCGATCAGCGGTCACCCCCCTCCTGTGACCGCTGACCCGTGAGGTCGTGCCGGGTGCATTCCGGCGCCGTGGACGCCTGGCGCACATGTCCGCCGCTCTACCCGGGTACTGCGACCGTCGGTGGAACGCCAAGGGCGCAAGGGTGTTTCGGGCCGAGGAAAGCCCGCCTTGACACCCACCTCTGGACGCAGCCGGGTGGCTGTGGTTCACCGGCCCGCCGGGACGGACCGTTGCAGGGATGAGACTAACGCGCACAGTAGTCATATCGAAACCCAGGGTGTCCGAATTCTTCGACAGCACCCCGGCGGGCCCGCGAAGCCTCGATCGGCAGAGAACGCACCAGCGGCACGAATCACCACAATCGTGCAGACGATCGAGACGATCGTTCGCCGGCGTCGAATCCCACGCTTCCCGAACCCGTGTTGCGCCGAGTGCGTCGCCGGCCTGCTCATCACCGGTGCCAGCCGGACGAGGAGTCGGATGTCACCACCTCCGCCGGGCGTTCAAGGAAGGTCCCCGCTCGAGCGACCGTGGAAGCGGCGGGTTCGGCAGGGTCGGGTCGGCGGCGATGCGGCGGGCGACGTCGGCCCACTGGGCAACGTCGATCTGCCCCGCCGCGGCCGTCGGCGGGAGCGAGGCGAGGGAGAGCAGACCGTTCACCCGTTTCTTCGGGACGACCGTGGCCAGGACCTCCCGGGTCGTACGACGAGGGTCCCGGTAGGCAGCCGCCAGCACACCGTGCAAGGCGCCGGCGACCGGTCGCCGCGCCATGCCTGGCCGCCTGCGTACCTCGAGATGCGCGCCGTCCACCGCCGGCGCGGGTGAGAAGGCCGCCGTCGGGATCTTGCGGACAATCCGGAGCTCGAACCGCCCACCCCACCAGGCCGTCTCGAGGTCACGCGGAATCCGCCTGGTCATGCGCTTCGCGAACCCCCACTCCACCACCAGGTCCGCCGCGTCGATGGCGGTCTGAGCGGGATCGAGAAGTCGGCGGAACAAGCCGGTCGACAGTGCGTACGGGATCGAGGCCACCACCTGGAATGCCTTCCTGGGAAGGGGGACCACCCGCAGGTCGGCTTCGACGACGCGGACGTTCGGGCAGTCGCCGAACCTCTTGTGGAGGCGGGCCACGAAGCCGGCCTCGCGTTCGATGGCGAGCACCCGGGCTCCCGTCTCGGCCAACGGAGCGGTCAGCGTGCCCGGGCCGGCGCCGAGGTCGAGCACCAGGTGGTCGGGACCCAATGCCGCCGATGACACCACGCCATCGATGATCGAGCCCGAACGCAGCAGATGGATACCGTGCCAGTTGCTGCCACGCGAACCCGCGTGTCGGTGGGCGCCGGTGGTGCGACTACTCGGCGGGACCCGGTGGGAGCGGCCGGTGTGGTAGGGGCGGGCAGGCATGAAGACCTCCTCGAGTGGCATGCGGACAGGGCATGAAGAAGCCCCACCGAGATCACTCGGGAAGGTCGTACGGAAATGATGTGCGTCAGTCGCCGCGCTCAGCGCGGCGGAGGAATATCACGCACTCCGCGCGGCGTCCTGGACGGCAGCGCGGATGCAGGGTCCGGTCAGACCCTCACCGGGCGTCGGTGAGGCGTTCTGACCGCAGACGAATGAAGAAAGCGCACATCACGCTTTATCGTAACCGGCCCGCGCGTCAGGATCCCCACACCCCAAGCCACCGCGAAGAGGAACGTCAGGTGGCGTCGGTCTGGGTGATCTTGGACAGGCCGCGCGGCGAGTCAGGATCGAGCCCGAGCTGGCGGGCGAGCGCCTCGACGATGAGTTGCCCGGGTACGACGGTGGCGAGCGGGGCCACCGGCTCCGGCAGGTCCGGCCCGGGTACCCACAGCGCGCAGGACTCGGCGAAGGTCGCGTTCCCGCCGATCCCGATGGTGCGGGCCCCACGTTCCCGCAGGTCGACGGCGACCTCGGTGAGCCCGCCCACGACCGGACCGTCAGGTGCCGCCACCACGATCGCCGCCACATCCGCGTCGACGACCGCGATCGGGCCGTGCCGGAGGTCGGCGTACGACAGTCCACGCACCGGCCGCAGACAGGTCTCCTCCAGTTTGAGCGCGACCTCGAGCGCGGTGCCGAAGAGCAGGCCGCGACCGGAGACCAGCGTCTCCGCGGACGAGACCAGCGACTTGGCGGCCTCGTCGACGCCGGTACGCAGCTCGACCAGCCGGGCCATCTCGCCCGGCACCCGTGCCAGATGTGCGTCGAGCGCCGTGGGATCGGGCGCGAGCGCGGTCGCGAGCACCGCCATCGCGGCGAGCTGCGTCGTGTAGGTCTTGGTCGCCGGGACGGCGCGTTCCTCGCCGGCATGTGTCTCGAGGGTCAGGTCGGCAGCCCGCGCGAGAGCGCTCCCTCCCTCGTTCGTCACCGCGACGGTCCGGGCGCCGCGGGAGGTCGCCCATTCCAGGGTCTCGACGATCTCCCGGGTCTCGCCCGACTGGGAGACGCACACGACGAGGGCGTCGGTGAGGTCGACCTCGGCGTGGTAATGGGTGGCGACACTCGGCGCCGCGAGGCCGGCCATCCGGTGGGCGTGGATCTCGACGAGGTACCGCCCGTAGACACAGGCGTTGTCCGACGATCCACGCGCGACGAACAGGATGTGCCGCGTCCCCGCGGCAAGCCGGGCCAGGTCGCCCCGGAGCGGACGCAGGACGTCCAGGGTGCGCGCGACGGCGTCCGGCTGCTCGCCGATCTCCCGGGCCATCTGGGTGGTCATACCAACGCCTTTCGAGTGGTCCGGCATCCCTCGCGTGACAAGATGCGTCCGTACATGCCTGGGCGGACGATAACCGGGCACACTTCTCGGAGCGAGGACGCCCCGGCGACAGCGGACTGCCGGCAGCTGCCGGCGACCAGTGCCGGGTGGCAGTGCCGGGTGGCAGGGCCGGCTGGCGGCCTCGGGTGGCAGCGCCGGGTGGCAGCGCCGGGTGGCAGGGCCGGGTGACAGGGCCGGCTGGCGGCCTCGGGTGGCAGCGCCGGCTGGAAACGCCGGGGGCACCCTGATCGACGAGCCGGGCAGCCGGCAGGAGGAGTCAACCGTGGGTGACCGGCCGCGCGTCGTCACCGACGGGCCCGTGCCCAAGCATCTCCAGCTCCGGCACATCCTCGAAACGCTCATCACCGAAGACCTCACCTCCGACGCACCGATCCCGTCCGAGCGTGAGCTGATGGCCAGCTACCACGTCTCCCGGCTGACGGTGCGCGAAGCGATCGGGCAGCTGGTGGCGGAGGGTCGGCTCTATCGCGTACGCGGGAAGGGGACGTTCGTCGCGGCACCCCGGGTCGACTCCATGCTGGAGCTCACGTCGTTCACCGAGGACATGCGCCGACGCGGCCATGAACCCTCGACGGTCGTGCTCCGCTCGGTCGAGCTCGTCCCGCCGGTCGCGATCCGCCAGGCGCTCGGGCTGTCGGCGAGCCAGCAGGCGTACCGGATCGAGCGGCTGCGGATCGCCGACGGCATCCCGATGGCCTTGGAGAACGGGTGGTACGTCGCGGAACCGGCACCCGGGTTGCTCGACCGGGACCTGTCGGAGTCGCTGTACGGCATCCTGGCTCGTTCGTACGGCGTGGTGATCGACGCGGCCAAGCAGACCCTGCGGTCGGAGATCGCCGACGCCCAGACCGCACGGATCCTGGGGGTGGCGGCCGGGTCGCCGCTGCTGGTGCTGGATCGTACGTCGACCGCCGGCGGGCGACCGGTCGAGCGGATCACGTCGTGGTACCGCGGTGATCGCTACCAGGTCCACATCGACCTCGCCCGGGCGAGTGACGCCGGCCAGGTGCCCTGGCTGCGCCCGCGCTGAGCGTGCCGCCGGTATGAGCGGTGCTCGACCATGAGCCGTGGCCGACCATGAGCTGTGGTCGACCATGAGCGCTGGCCAACGATGAGCGATGGCCAACGATGAGCGATGGCCGACGATGATCATGCGGCAGAGTTGGCGGTTCCGGCAGCCGAATTGCCGCCATTCGTGACGCATGACCATGGTCGCCTTGTCGGAGCTGTCTTGCCAGCGGCGGAGCCGGTCGTCGAGCACGGCGAGGGCGAGAAACGTCTGACCAGTGGGCTCGGGGATACTTGGAGTGACGCGAGGATCGATGAACCATCCGAGGAGCGCCCATGCCTATCGCCACTCCCGAGGTCTACGCCGAGATGCTCGACCGCGCCAAGGAGGGCGCGTTCGCATACCCGGCCATCAACGTGACCTCCTCGCAGACACTCAACGCCGCGCTTCGCGGGTTCGCCGAAGCCGAGAGCGACGGGATCGTGCAGGTCTCGACCGGCGGGGCGGAGTTCCTGTCGGGCGCCACGATCAAGGACATGGTGACCGGGTCGGCCGCCTTCGCCGCGTACGCCCGCGAAGTCGCCAAGAACTACCCCGTCAACATCGCCTTGCACACCGACCACTGCCCGAAGAACAAGCTCGACGGCTTCGTCCGGCCGCTGCTCGAGATCTCGGCGGAGCGGGTGGCCCGGGGCGAGGACCCGCTGTTCCAGTCGCACATGTGGGACGGGTCGGCCGTGCCCCTGGAGGAGAACCTCGAGATCGCGAAAGACCTGCTGGCGAAGGCGTCCGCGGCCAGGATCATCCTGGAGATCGAGGTCGGCGTCGTCGGCGGTGAGGAGGACGGCATCGTCGGCGCGATCGACGAGAAGCTCTACACCACGCCCGGCGACGGTCTGCGTACCGCCGAGGTGCTCGGTCTCGGTGAGCAGGGCCGCTACATCACGGCGCTGACGTTCGGCAACGTGCACGGTGTCTACAAGCCGGGCAACGTCAAGCTGCGTCCGGAGATCCTTAAGGACATCCAGGACGAGGTGGGGGCGAAGTTCGGCAGGGAGAAGCCGTTCTCCCTGGTCTTCCACGGCGGGTCCGGGTCGCTGCTGTCGGAGATCCGGTCCGCGCTCGACTACGGCGTGGTCAAGATGAACATCGACACCGACACGCAGTACGCCTTCACCCGCGCCGTCGCCGACCACATGTTCAAGAACTACGACGGCGTGCTCAAGGTCGACGGCGAGGTCGGCGACAAGAAGGTGTACGACCCGCGCTCCTACGGCAAGGCTGCCGAAGCGTCGATGGCGAAGCGGGTCGCGGATGCCTGCGAGGCCCTGCGTTCGACGGGTACGACCCTGGCGAAGAACTAGGACTCCGACTCCGCCCGAGCGCGGGATCGCCCTGAGCGCGGGTTGGCCCACGGGCTCGCCGCCCTGGCAGGCGGTTCGCTTGGGTGAATGACCACGCTGCCCATGCCGGTGATCTCCGGACAGGCGCCGATGCCTGTTCCAGGTACCAGAAGCCTGCTCAGCGTGGTCATTCACCGACGAGACGGGCCCCGGATGCCCGATTCACGGAAAATCGTGACTGTTCGTACGCGGCAAGCGCTTGCCGCTACCAAGGGTGGTGTCCGAATCTGGCCTCGATTACCTGGAACTCCCGCTGAGACACGTATTGCGAGGCCGTCCGGCGTACCACAAAACTTGCTCCAGCGGCGGCGCTCCGGACGAACCGTTCCACGGGACTCGATGAGGGGCGCTGCCGCGACCACTTTCTGGATCTCCCCGCCGGTGCCCGATACCGCGCAGCCGGGCCATGATGTGGCCATGGCAGCTGGTTGGACCTGCCCCGAGTGCGAGCGCCGCTTCGGACGCCGACTTACGCGGCTGGCTCACCGAGGCCTACTTCGCCTCACTCACCTGATCGGCCGGCGCCACCAGGGCTAGATCAGTTCGCCCGCGCGATGGATGAGGCCGGCGAGGGTCGCGGCGTCCGGATCCTCGGTCGCCGCCGCCAGAGCGTCGGCCTCAGCCGCGAGCTGCTGCCACGACACCAGCTCGGGTACGGACGGACCCGGCAGCGGGTGACCCGGCGGAACGTCGCCGCCCACCCCGCCATGGCCGCCCAACCCGTCACCGCGACCGTCGAAGCCGGCCCCGCCGCCATCCAGCGCGCCGTCCGGCTCGACGTCGCCACGGTCGTACACCACACCTCCACCGCAGCCATAGACGTACTCCCGGCCCGACCCGACCACTCCGTAGCCGGCACCGCGCAGACATACTGCGAACGTCGCGGCTACGTAGTCGAGCCGGAGTCGGGTGGACGCGGCGGCGTACGGCAGATCCAGGTCGGCGACGGACACCACCGACTGCGCCTCGTCAGCGGCACCGGTCCGCGGCGAAAGCCACCGCGCGGTGGCGGTCGCGACCTCCCCGTGCGCACCGGGCCGGAGGTTCACGACGTAGAGCGCGGTCACGCTGTGCCCCGGACCCACCTCGCCCCCGTCGACGGCGTCGTTGCGGAAGTCCTGGTCGGCGACGGCGCGGTTCTCGAAGCCGATGAGCTGGTAGCCGGCAACGTTCTCCGGGTTGAACGCCACCTGCGCCTTCGCATCGCGGGCGCGCACCGAGAGGGTCCCGGGCAGCCTGTCGACGAAGAGCCGCCGGGCCTGCTCCACCTGCGAGACGTAGACCGCGAACCCCTCGCCGTTGTCGGCGAGCTGCTCCATCAGCTGGTCGCCGTACTCCCGGCCCACGCCGACGCAGAGCAGCGCGATGTCCTTGCCGGCGCTCTCGCGTACCTGCGCCAGGATCCCTTCGTGGGTGACGTTCCCGGTGTTGGCGAGGCCGTCGGACAGCAGGATCACCCGGTTGGCGACGCCCTCTCCGAACCCGTCGCGCGCCACCCGGTAGCCCGCGACGAGGCCGGCCTCGAGGTTCGTGCTGTCCTCCGGCGCGAGCTGGTCGACGGCCTGGTGCAGGTCGGCCCGCTCCCACACCGGCGTCATCTCCTGGATCACCCGGGCCTGCGTCGAGTAGGCGACGATGGCTACGGCGTCCGAGGGCCGGAGCTGGTCGATGAGCGTGTGCAGGGCGTCCTGGACGAGGTCGAGCCGCCCGGGTTCGCGCATCGATCCGGAGACGTCGACGACGAAGGTGAGGTGGGCGTTCGGCCGCGTTCCGTACCGCTCCGCGCGGGTCTGCAGCCCCACCCGCATCAGCCGGGTGTCGGTCGCGACGATGCCGCCGTTGTCGACCCTCGGCCCACCCCACGCCGGCAGTCGGAACCCGTCGGTGTGGACGCCGATGCCGTCGCCCGTGGGCTGCGGATAGTCCTGGGCGAACGCGTTGATGAACTCCTCCGGCCGTACCTGCGCCGGATCGGGGAGCGACCCGTCCGAGAGCACCCGGCGGGCGTAGTCGTAGGACGCGGTGTCGACGTCGAGCCCGAACGTCGACAGGTTGTCGTCGTACGGACGGACAGCGCGAGAGTCGACGGCGGCGTCGCCGTCGGCACGGAGCCCGCTCTCGGGTGCGGCGCCACCCTGCGGCGCCATGGGGGCGGCGCCGGAGTTTCCGTCGTACGCGGAACCACCGCCGGGCGCGCTCTTGCCCGCCTCGCCTGGAGCCGCCCGCTCCCGCCCTTCGCTTCCGGCGGCGCCAGGCGCGGTATCGCCGGAGCAACCGGCGAGCAGGAGCAGGGCGGCACTGACGGTGACGGCGATCGCGGTACGTAGCTGGGTCACGGCGGGATGTCCCTTCACGCGGGAATGCGATGTGCCGAGGGACGCGCTACCCCCGCCGGACGTTGCCCGCGGGCCCGATTCGCTTCACCCGTCGTCAGTCGCCGGCGGCCCCGCGCGCGACCAGAACCGCGCGTACGGCGTCCGAACCCCGGGCCTGTTCGGGAACCGGCGCGCCCGCGTCGAGCAACAGTTCCACGGTGCGCGGGTAGTCGCCGTGGCGTACCTCCTCCACCGTGCGCATCGAGGGTCCGCCGTGCGGGTCGTGGCAGTTCTCGGACCCGTGGCAGGCCATCTGCACGGAGTTGGAGTGGTACGTCGAATCCACCGCCGCAGGATCCGCGCCTGCCGCCAACAGCAGCTCGACCGCATCGGCCTGGCCACACCACGCGGCCCGTTGCAGCGCCGTCATGACGCCGTCCGGGGCGGCGTCGACGTGAGCTCCCGCGGCCAGTAGGTGCCGCAACAGCGAGACGTTGTTCGCCTGTGCGGCGTTCCGCAACACGTCTGGGTGCGGTTGTACGCCGGCCTCCGGCGACTTCGCACCAGACAGCAACGCAGCGACGGCGCGGTCGTCGTCGCTGGCCAGGGACTCGTCGGCACCGTGGGCGAGCAACAGGTCCACCTGGTCCATCCGCCCGTTGCGGAGTGCCTTGCGAAGGTGCGCGCCGGACCGGTGGTTCGGGTCGGCGCCGTGGGTGAGGAAGAGCTCCACCATGGCAAGGTTGTCGAAGTCCAGTGCCCTGCCCAGGCAGTACGACACCTTCTCCGGGTCCGGTCCGGCATCCAGGAGCAGCCGGGCGCAGGTGATGTCGGTGAACTCCGCCGCGTGGTAGACGGCCTCGTTGCCGCCGTTCTCGTCCGGGTCCGCTCCGGCATCGAGCAGCATCGCCGTGAGTTCGGCGTTGTTGGCGATCCCGGCGGCGGCGTAGAGCGGTACCTGCAGGTGCCCGTGGTCATCGGTGTAGCCGGCGTCCGGATCGGCACCGGCGTCGAGAAGGAGCCGGGCGACGGCGACGATACGGGCCGCGCGGTCAGGATCTGCGTGGCGTGAGTCGGCGTGGCCTGAGTCGGTGCGGAGGAAGCGGGAGAAGCAGGCGTACGTCAGGGGCGGCCAGTCCGACGGCGCAGTCCTGCGGCTGGCGGCTCCAGGGTCGCGGTCAAGCCGGCGGCGTACCTCGTCGACCTCGCCTGTGACGCACGCGGCCGCGAGATCGTGGCGGGCGAGCTCGGGATCGGCGTCGAGCAGGGTACGGGCCGTGCGGATGTCCGAGGAGCACGCCGACCGCACGAGCATCGCGGCACGCTGGTCGAGATCGAGCGCGCGGGTCTCCACGTAGGTCTTGAGGCGCGGCCAGGACGCGAACCCGTGCTCACGCGCAACGGCCAGCTGGGCCTCGGCGAGCTGAGCGAACTCGCCGTCTCGCCGGCGCTTCTTGGCCTCGTCACGCAGCCTGCGCAGGTCCGGCCGCGGAGGCAGCGTACGAAGAGGCCGCGGCGCGGCGGACGGCGGCTGCGACGAGTGGTCGGAGCCTTGGTCAGGGCCACGGCCATCAGGACCACGGCCATCAGGGCCACGGCGATCGGGGCGAGGGCCATCAGGGCCGGGGTGATCGGAGTCAGGGTGATCGGAGTCAGGGTGATCGGAGTCAGGGCGATCGGAGTCAGGGCGATCGGAGTCAGGGCGAACGGGGTCAGACACGACGTGCTCCTTCACCGGCTCCGGGGGTCCGCACACCGAAACCGAGAAGCGTCGCAAGTCGAGGACCGCTCGGTCACCGCTGCACCACTCAGGTGGGCTATGAGCCCTGTCCGCGGACCGGACGCGCCCTGCGCGCGGCCGCCAGGATAGGCCGCCGCAACCTCACTCGTCCACGGCCGCCCCGGCAGGTGGGAAGCGGCACCCACCCGACTGCGGGCAGGATGGTGGGCATGAGCACACCGCACAACCTGCTGGGCGAACCGCCCGCGACCCGGCTGCCCGAAGACACCGAGGCGCGCGCAGCCCTCGACGGCGGCGCTGATCCCGCGGAGGTCGCCCGCGCCCACCCGACGTACTCCCTCGCCTGGGCGCTCCTCGCGGAGCGCGCACTCGCCGACGGCCGGGACATCGAGGGCTATGCGTACGCCCGGGTCGGCTACCACCGCGCCCTTGACGCCCTACGTCGGAACGGCTGGCGCGGCCATGGCCCGGTGCCGTGGGAACACGAACCCAACCGCGGCTTCCTGCGGGCGCTGGGCTCGCTGGCCAAGGCGGCGGACTCGATCGGCGAGGACGACGAGGCCGAGCGCTGCACGACGTTCCTCTTCGAGTCGAGCAGCACGGCGGCCAAGGAGCTCGGCCTGCACGCCTGAGTCGAAGCGGATCAACGGCGGCGGACCCGGACAGCCCGGCGGCGGATGTCCAGTTCGGCCGCCGCCGATCGTCTCTTCTCCGCGGCGACGCGGCGACGCGCCTCCGCGGCTACGCGGCGTCGAGGGTGGCGACCTCGTCGGCGGACAGGGAGAGCTCGGGCGCCTGGGCGGAGTCGCGGATCGACTCCGGCCGACTCGCGCCAGGAATCGGGATCACGACCGGCGACTTCGCCAGCATCCAGGCCAGGCAGACCCGCTGCGGACTGACCCCGTGCGCCTTTGCGATCTCCGCGAAGGCCGCATGCCGGGAGCCGAGCTCACCCGCCCGGGAGATCCCGCCGAGCGGGCTCCACGGCAGGAACGCGATCCCCATCTCGTGGCACAGCTCGAGTTCGGGCTCGCTGCTCCGGAACGCCGGGGAGTACTGGTTCTGCACCGAGACCAGCCGCCCGCCGAGCACCTCGTTCGCCTCGCGGATCTGCGCGACCGTGGCGTTCGAGATTCCGGCGCGTAGGATCTTGCCCTCGTCGAGCAGGTCGCGGAGCGCGCCGACCGACTCGGCGTACGGAACATTGGGATCCGGCCGGTGGAACTGGTAGAGCCCGATCGCCTCGACCCCTAGCCGCTTCCGCGAAGCCTCGCACGCGGACTTGAGATAGGCCGGCGAACCGTTGGCCGTCCACGAACCGTCGCCCGGTCGCAGATGGCCACCCTTGGTGGCGACGATGACGTGCGAGGTGTCACCGCCGTAGCTCGCCAGACACTTGGCGATGAGCGACTCGTTGTGGCCGACCTCTCCCGCGTAGAGGTGGTAGGCGTCGGCGGTGTCGATGAGGGTGACGCCGGCGTCGAGCGCGGCGTGAATCGTGGCGAGGCTGCGCGCCTCGTCGGGGCGACCTTCGATGGACATGGGCATGGCGCCCAGCCCGATCGCGCCGACCTGCACATCGCCGAGCTGGCGGAGTTTCATGGACGGTCCCCTTCTACGGTGATCAACGGCTCGCGGGAGTATGCACGTACCCGTTCCGGGCGTCGCCCGGCGGTTGAGCGCCGGCGTTTCCTCGCCAGGATCGGACCCTCGGCCGCCATCTGTCCAACAGCAGAAAGTTCTGGGATTCAGCACGCGAGCTGATGGAAAGCGCAGGTCAGGAACGCCTTGCCCGCCCATGGCAGCCACCACGTCCCGGGGGACGCCGATCAGGAGACAGGCCCTACGTCCCGGGAGGGGAGGTCGGGTGGGTGGGGACGAAGACCCGCCATCCGTACGCGGGAACGCCGAGCGGATCGGCAATGTCCTCCGGTTCGCCCGGCTCCACCCCCGGCCCCGAACTCGCGCCGATCACCATCCGGGCGATCGAGTCAGCCAGCTCATCCGGGAAGCGGTACGCCTCGTCGGCGACGTTCATCAGCACCACCACCTCGCTGCGTGGTCCGCCCGGCGCAGCTGCGGTGTCCGGCGCCGTCACCCGGTAGGCGAATGCCCGGTTGGTGAGGTGCTCGACCGTGGTACGCCCGTGGACCAGCCACGGATGGCGCCGGCGGAGGCCGATCAGCCGCTGATGCAGGCGGTACACCGGCCACCCGGACTCCGACAGCCCGGCGGGTGAGTCCGGGAACACCGGCCGGATCGCGTCGTCACCACCCTCGCGTTCCTCCTTGATCCCCCGGAACCCCTGCTCGTCCCCGGCGTACGCACTCGGTACCCCGCCCACGGTGAACAGGACCGCGAGCGCATGTCCGACCAACTCGGCACGGTCGAGCCTGCTCGCCAGCCGTGTCACGTCGTGATTGCCGACGAAGGTCAGCGGGCAGAACGCCTCGACGAAGCTGTCGTGCCGCTCCAGCGCCCAGGCCAGTTCGAAGAAGTTCCGGTCGCGGAGTGAGCTCCAGATCGCCTTCCACAGTTCGTACTGCGTCACCGAGTCCAACCCGCTCTCGGCGACGTACCCGGCATAGTCGCCGTGGATCATCTCCCCGACGAACCACGCCTCCGGATTCCGCCGCCGCACCTCCGGCAGGACGCGGCTCCAGAACGTCGGTGCCACCGCGTACGCGGCGTCCAACCGCCACCCGTCGGCGCCCCGAGCGAGCCAGTGGTTCATGACGTCGATGACGTACGCCGCGACCGCGGGCTGGTCGTGGTCGAGGGCGGCGAGACGGTCGTGCCCCTCGAAGGTGACGTGGCGGCCGTCCGGCCCGCGCCGGAGCCACGCGGCCCGGGTCGACTCCTCCTCCGGTGCCTGCCCACCGCTCGGGAACCCCCGCCCCACATGGTTGAACACGCCGTCCAGCAGGATCCGCAGCCCGCGCTGACGGGCCGCCGCCACCAGCCGGTCGAAGTCGGCGGCGTCGCCGAGTCGCGGGTCGATCCGGAGATGATCCACCGTGTCGTAGCCGTGGGTCTCGGACGCGAAGATCGGCCCGAGCACCAGCCCGGAGCAGCCGAGCTCCACGGCATAGTCGAACCAGGGTTCCAGCCGGCTCAGACGATGCCGGACCTCGGCTCCCGGCGGCAGCGCGACCGGCTCGGCGCCGAGAAAGGGCAGCGGAAGGAGGTGCCACCAGATCGCGTGGTCCACCCAACCGCCCATCGACGCTCCTCACCTCGGATCACTTCCGCCGCGCCGTCGGACACATACCCCGTCGCCGGACACGCGCACCAGGGCGGACGGCGAAAACACCACCCCGGCCTAGGCCGGCATGAGCGCCCTGGCGGTGCGCTCCCGCGCCGGGTTCAGGCGGCCGGCACGACCATCCGCAGGCTCTGGGGCACGACCTTCCAGGTACACCGCTGCTCGGTGCCGCTGTCCTGGCCGTCGCAGGTCATCCAGAACCGCTGGCCGCAGACCTTGATCTCCCGCGCCCGGACCGTCTGGATGTCCGTACGAACGATCGGGTGCGGACGGCGGAGCCAGTGCCGTGCCGCGGACACAGGGTCGACGGCGAAGCCCACGACCAGCTCTGCGTGACCGTCCGCTCTCACCGCGCACGAGGCGACCGTGGACCCGGCACCCGGCCGCGGCGACGAGGCCGACGACATCGCGGACCTGCCGTTGGTGACCGCGACCGACCACACCGGCCGGTCGAAGTCGGCTACCACCTCGTCATCGGCCTCGATGCGTACGTGGAGGGCTCGCGGCCGCACCGACCCACGGCGACGGGCGGGACGACCGAACGCGGACAGGGGCCCGTGGTCGCCGAAGCCGTCCCGGCCACCGCCCAACCCCCACCATCCCGGCGTGCCACGCGCGGGGCAGCGGCCCAGGTGTACGGCATTGACGACTACCGAACCCCGGCAGTCGACGAGCAGATCGAACCGGCGCTCGACGCCGGCGAGCACCGTCTTGGCGGCGACGTCCGGATCAGGCGGAACCCCCGCCCCGCAGGCGAAGCCGCGGCCGGAGCCGTCCGGCAGAACGGCGAGCAACGCGTCGTCCAGCTCGTTGCGCCGGTGCAGGGCGGCGACCACCGAATGGAGGTGCCGGTCACCGCCGGCCACCACCACCGTGCGCCCGCCGCGCCGGTGCAGGGCGCCGTCGAGCTCCCCAGGCAGCCGTACCCGAACCGCCTGGACGTCGGCCTCCGCGCGCAGGGTGTCGATGGCGGCCTGGACCTTGTGCTCGTCCACACCGTCGGCGTCGGGAGGGATCACCACGAGCAGGGACTCCACGCACGGCACCCTACCGCCTGCTCCACTGCCCATGGCGCTGCCGAAAGGGGCCCGGACGGGGGTGGACTATCCTGGGCCCGCAAGAGCCGGCTGCCCCAGGTTCGCTGCGACGAGCCGGGATCCGCGACCCGGCAGCGGAGCGAGCCACCTCACTCCTGGCGCTCGTTCCGCAGGTGGCGGCCGGACGTCCGCCATTCGGAAGGACCCCTGATGCCCGCGATCGTGCTCGTCGGTGCCCAGTGGGGCGATGAGGGCAAGGGCAAGGTCACCGACCTGCTCGGCAGCTCGGTCGACTACTGCGTCCGCTACCAGGGCGGCAACAACGCCGGCCACACGGTGGTCGTCGACGGCGAGTCCTACGCCGTACACCTGCTGCCCTCCGGCGCCATCACGCCCGGCTGCGTACCCGTGATCGGCAACGGTGTCGTCGTCGACCCGGCCGTGCTGCTGGACGAGATCAGCATGCTCGAGGGCCGCGGCGTGAGCTGCACGAGTTTGCTGATCTCGGCCAACGCGCACCTCATCGCGCCGTACAACACCGTCATCGACAAGGTGACCGAACGCTTCCTCGGCCACAACCGGATCGGCACCACCGGACGCGGCATCGGACCGACGTACGCCGACAAGGTCAACCGTCTCGGCATCCGCGTCCAGGACCTCTTCGACCCCGGCATCCTGCGCCAGAAGGTCGAAGGCGCCCTGCTCCAGAAGAACAACCTGCTCGTCAAGGCGTACAACCGGCGCGCCATCGGTGTCGACGAGATCGTCGACGGGTTCCTGCGCTACGTCGACCCGCTACGTGGCTACGTCACCGACACGTCCGCAGTGCTCAACACGGCCCTGGACGGCGGCAAGGTCGTCCTGCTCGAGGGTGCCCAGGCGACGATGCTCGACGTCGACCACGGGACGTATCCCTTCGTCACGTCCTCGAACCCGACCGCGGGCGGGGCGTGCATCGGCGCCGGAATCGGCCCGACCCGGATCGACAAGGTGATCGGGGTGCTCAAGGCCTACACCACGCGGGTCGGTGCGGGCCCCTTCCCCAGCGAGCTGTTCGACGCCGACGGCGAGCATCTTCGCAAGGTCGGGGGGGAGTACGGCGTGACGACGGGACGGGCGCGCCGGTGTGGCTGGTTCGACGCGGTGATCGCGCGCTACGCCACCCGGGTCAACGCGTTCACGGACTACTTCCTCACCAAGCTCGACGTGCTGTCCGGCTTCGAGCGGGTGCCCGTGTGTGTGGGTTACGACGTCGACGGCACAAGGTATGACGAGATGCCGATGACGCAGACCGACTTCCACCACGCCCGGCCGATCTACGAGTACCTCGACGGCTGGTGGGAGGACATCTCCGGCTGCCGGTCGTTCGAGGACCTGCCGAAGGCGGCCCAGGCGTACGTCAAGGCACTCGAAGAGCTCATCGGCGCTCCCGTCGCCGGCATCGGCGTCGGACCCGGGCGGGACGAGGTCATCGCCCTGCGGCCACTGCTTTGACCGTACGAAGCGCGGCGCTGGCGGGTGCGGCGTCAACGGCACGGAGCAGCCGGACGGGTGCGGCGCCGACCGTACGGAGCTACCGGCCCGGGACCTTTCGCGTGGCGGCGCCGGTTGCCCTCGCCCGTGGCGGCGCGAATGACCACGCTGAGCATGCCTGTGGAGCCTCACCAGGCGTCGGCGCCTGTTCCGGGTGCCACAGGCATGCTCAGCGTGGTCATTCGCCGGGCCGGCTCGCGGGCGACGTGGAACGGTGGTCCATGTGAACGGCACCGCCAAGACTCTCCTCATCGTCGATGCGGCGAACGTCGTCGGCTCCGTACCCGACGGCTGGTGGCGGGACCGGCTCGGCGCGACGATCCGGCTCCGCGACACCCTCGCCCCCCTCGCGTCCCGTGGAGTCGACGCGATCGCCGAGCCGCCGCTGGAGGTCGTCCTCGTGGTGGAGGGCGCCGCACGGAAGGTGCCGGCGACGCCGGAGGTACGCGTGATCCCCGCATCCGGCTCGGCGGACGACACGATCGTGGAGTTGGTCGCGGCCGAGGACGCCCAGGACTCCCGCCGGGTCGTGGTGGTGACCGCCGACCGCGGCCTGCGGGACCGGGTGCTGGCGTTCGGCGCCGAAGTCGCCGGCCCGCGAACCGTCTACCCCGCCCCCGACTGACTCCCAGACATCACCGGCCGAAGGCCAACCGTCTGCGCGGCTGAGCGAGTCCGGCGGCGGCGGTCGGGAGGGGTCGTCTAGGGTCGCTTGCCATGGACGTACTCGTCGTGGGCGCCGGCGGCCGCGAACACGCCCTCGCCCTAGCCCTGCGCCGCGATCCCACCGTCGACACCGTGCACGCCGCCCCCACCAACCCCGGCATCGCCGAGGTGGCCGAGGCCCATCCACTGGACATCTCCGACAACGACGCCATCGCCGACCTGGCCGAGAAGCTGGGCGTGGACCTGGTCATCATCGGACCCGAAGCGCCGCTCGTGGCCGGGGCCGCTGATGCCGTACGCAGCAGAGGGATCACCTGCTTCGGCCCTTCGCGACAGGCGGCGCGGATCGAGGGGTCGAAGGCGTTCGCCAAGGAGGTCATGGCGGCTGCCGGTGTACCCACCGCGATGGCGCACGTGTGCGAAAAACCCTCCGAGGTGGCCACCGCCCTCGACGCCTTCGGTCCGCCGTACGTCGTCAAGGCCGACGGGCTCGCCGCCGGCAAGGGCGTCGTGGTCACCGTCGACCGCGACGCCGCCCTCGCCCATGCCGAAGGATGCGACCGGGTCGTCGTCGAGGAGTTTCTCGACGGCCCGGAGGTGTCGCTGTTCGCGCTGACCGACGGCGCCACCGTCATCCCGATGCTGCCGGCCCAGGACTTCAAGCGCGTCGGCGACAACGACGAGGGGCCCAACACCGGTGGGATGGGTGCGTACGCCCCGCTGCCCTGGGCGCCGCCCGGCCTCGTCGACGACATCGTCGCCCGGGTCGTGCAACCCACGGTTGACGAACTCCGCCGGCGCGGGACGCCGTTCGCGGGGCTCCTCTACGCGGGCCTCGCGCTCACCTCCCGCGGCCTCAGGGTAGTGGAGTTCAACGCCCGCTTCGGCGACCCCGAGACGCAGGTGCTGCTCCCCTTGCTGCGTACCCCCCTCGCCCCCGTCCTCCTCGCCGCGGCCACCGGCACGCTGAGCGAGGTCGAGCCGCTGCGCTGGCACGCCGGCGCGGCCGTCACGGTCGTCATCTCGGTGGCTGGCTACCCGGACGCGCCACGGACGGGCGACGTGATCGAGGGGCTCGACGACGCCGCCGCGTTGGACGGCGTGGAGATCCTGCACGCGGGAACGACGCTCGACGCCGCCGGGCGCCTCAGCACGTCCGGTGGGCGGGTGCTGGCTGTCACCGCGCAGGGCAGCGACCTGGCGAGCGCCCGCGACCGGGCCTACGCTGCCGTCTCCCGGATCCACATCGCCGGATCCCACCACCGGCGCGACATCGCGGCCAGGGCGGTTCAGGGCGAGGTACGAACGCCCGGTATGTGACGTCTTCCCCGAGCAGGGGGCTTGTCGTGGCGGAGGTTCCCGCACGCACGTCGGGATCGCAGGAAGGCACGCCCGTCGACGTCACGTTCGGGCGGCGGGACCCTTGCACAGTCAGGCCGGCTGGTAGGTCAGGCAGTCCACCTCGTTGTGCTGGTAACCGACGACGATGCCGGCGGCCTGGCACTCGAGGTTGACGTTGTGCTGGCACTCGGCCATCTTGCAGGCACCGACGTGGCCGACGGACGCGGGATCTCCTCCCTTGAAGGCCACGTCGTAGAACGTGTCGCACTGGGCGCCACGGGAGTCGCCGACCGTGATGGCGAGAGCGTGGCAGGCCTGATCGCGGTTGTACGCACACGACTCCGCTGCACACCGGTTCACTACGGGCATATCCATACCGGCGGCCTTCCCAGATCTTGACGTTTTGTAACGCCCGTCCGGGCCAGCGCAGTCACGCCGGGTCCGAATCCCGCCGGCCCGCCACGCCTGCGCTGGTTAGCGTTCGAAGCCAACGACGTCAGCACAGTAGGAAGGAACCCCGCCTCCATGGACCTGCACCTGTCAGATCGCGTGGCCGTTGTCACCGGCGCCTCGAAGGGCATCGGACTGGCGATTACCCGGACCCTGGTCGCCGAGGGCGCGCGCGTGGTCGCCACGTCCCGCAAGAGCACGCCGGACCTCAATGTCTTGCTCGGGCCGGCCGTCCTTCATGTCGCCGCTGACCTGATGGATCCGGATGCGCCGGCGATGGTCCTGTCGCGCGCTGAAGAGGCGTTCGGGGGTGTGGACATCCTGGTGAACAACGCGGGTGGGCAACCTCCGGGAGTCACCTTCCCCCGTGGCTCTTTCCTGGACGCGACCGATGACGACTGGCGGGCGACGGTCGAGTTCAACCTGTTCTCGGCGGTCCGCGCGGTGCGTGCCGCCATCCCGCTGATGCTGAAGCGGGGCGGCGGTTCGATCATCAACGTCTCCTCCATGATGGCCTGGCAGCCGTCACCGACCAACCTCGACTACTGCGCGGCCAAGGCGGCGATGACCAGTGCCGCGAAGGGTTTGTCGGAGGAGTTCGCACCGCGCGGTATCCGGGTGAACACGGTCTCCCCTGGGCCGGTGCGTACGCCTTGGTGGACCGACGCCGGTGGTGTCGCCGACATGTTCGCTGCTCAGGCCGGCGCTGATCGGGACACCGTGCTGGACACGATCGTCCCGGAGTCGATGCGTCTGTCCACCGGCCGCATGGTCGACCCACAGGAGGTCGCCGACGCGGTCGCCCTGCTCGCCTCGCCGCGTTCTGCCAGCACGACGGGTGCCGACTTCATCGTCGATGCGGGATGTCTCAAGTCCGTGTGACCGCATTCGTTCGCGCCGGTGACCGCATTCGTTCGCGCCGGTGACCGCATTCGTTCGCGCCGGCATACGCCACGTCGACACGTCGACGGCTACGAACCCCCGCCTCCACAACCGCCGATGGCGCCGCGATGAACGTCATCTCACGAAGGGGAGCCAAGAGCGGCGTCCTCCTGACTTCCCCTTCGCCTGTGTCACCGCGGAAGCGTGGAGCTTGCGGGCATGAACGCGTCAGGAACCGGAGGAGTTGTACTCGTCCCGCCAGGCGATCCACTTCTCGACCGTGCTCAGGTCGTAGTCGGGTCCGTTGACGCCGAGCGTGAACTGCGTGATCCCGGCGTCGAGCAGCGGCTTGGCGACGTCCTCCGGCGTACCCTCGGGCGCGCCGGCGGACCGCTCGATCTCGGCCGGGTCGCGGCCGATGTCGGCGCACCAGTCGTCGAGGACCTTGCGCTTGCGTTCGAGGGTCGAGGCGTCGCCGAACCCGTGCCAGATGTGGGCGTACTGCGCGGTGTAGCGGAGGGTCTTGCGTTCGCCGCCACCGCCGATGAGCACCGGGATGTCCCGCGTCGGCGCCGGGTTCAGCTTGCCCCAGCGGGCGGTGATCCGCGGCAGGGCCTCGGACAGGTTGTCGAGCCGGCCACCGGCGGTCCCGAAGTCGTAGCCGTACTCGGTGTAGTCGCGTTCGAACCAACCGGAACCGATACCGAAGATCAACCGGCCATCGCTCATGTGGTCGACCGTGCGGGCCATGTCGGCGAGGAGCTCGGGGTTGCGGTAGCTGTTGCAGGTCACCAACGCGCCGATCTCGACCCGGGACGTCTGCTCCGCCCAGGCACCCAGCATGGTCCAACACTCGAAGTGCTTGCCGTCGGGTTCGCCGTAGAGCGGGAAGAAGTGGTCCCAGTTGTAGATGATGTCGACACCGGCCTCCTCGGCGCGCGCTACGGCATCGCGGATCTGGGAGTAGTCGGCATGCTGGGGCTGGATCTGAACGCCAATCCGTACTGGTCTCGTCATGATGTGAACCTAACGGACCGCCGCAACCCCGCTCCCGACGATCACCGGGTCAGAGCCGATCAGCGTTCAGGACGTAGAAAAGTACGAGTACGGCGGCCATGGCAGCGGGGGCGAGGAATGTCCCGATCATGCTGCGGTGCAGTCGGCGGCGCGCGGCGGACAGCGCGTGGCTCGACAACGGTGCGACGTCTGGCGCGGCGGCCGAAGCCATGGGCATGAGCGGGAGCCACGCGGTGACGGTGAAGCCACCGTCGGTGGGGCGTGCGTCCAGGGTGCCGCCGACGAGCCGGACCCGCTCGTCCAGGCCGATGAGACCGTAGCCCTGGATGCCGTCGGTCTGTGGTGGGGCCATCGGCGGAGCACCGTTGACGACGGTGACGACGATCCCCTGCTCGCCCTCGTCGTGGCGTCGCAGGGTCACCGTCACCGAAGCGCCGGGTGCGTGCTTGATCGCGTTGGTGAGCGCCTCCTGGACCACCCGGTAGGCGGCGCGGGCCGTGACGTCCGGCACGGGTGTGTCGAACTCGGCCGTGGCGTCTTCGAGGGTCACGGCAACTCCGGACGCCGCCGCCTGCGTCACGAGCGACTGCACGGTGCCTCCCGCGGGAACGACGGGCGGCGTCTCGCCGTCGTCCCTCAGCATCCCGATGATCTCGCGCAGCCGATCCGTTGCCGACGCCGCCGCCTGCCGCAGCTCCCCGGCCGCCTGCTGCCCTTGCGGGCCGATCCCCGTGGTCACCTCGAAGCCCGCCGCCCGAACGGCGATCAGGCTCAGCTCGTGGCCGAGGGAGTCATGCATGTCGCGGGCGATCCTGGCCCGCTCCCGCAACCGGACCTGGTTGGCCACCAGACCCTGCTCCCGCTCGAGCCGCTCGGCGAGTTCCCAGCCGGCGCGGAGCAGTTCGGCACGCTGCAGGACGTACTGGCCGGCGGTCCACGGGAGGGCGACCTGGAGCACCATGGTGCTCGCGAGAGTGAACCAGTCCTGGGCCGTACCTCCCTGATTCACCACCGCGAAGGTCAGAGCCACCGTGCAAAGCCCGGCCAACAGCTGCACCACCGAAGGTCCCCCGGCCGTCCGGCGGCCGAGCAGGAATGCCAACGTCACCTGGGCAAGGGTCAGCTGCTCGCAGTAGAACTCCCTGGTCACTGCCAGAGCGAGGACCGTGGGAAGCACCACCGCGACGAGCGGGACGCTCCGGGACACGAGCACGGCGACCGCCAGCAACGCCACCGCCACGGCCTGGAACATCGGCATGGACAAAACGGAACCCGGCGGCAGGCCGTCGTCGCTGAGGAACACCGGGGCCGTGATGGCGGCCCAGACCAGGAAGTCGACAGCGCGACGACTGCCGAACATCCTCCAGATCCGCTCCACGGGCGACAGGCTACGGGGCACGACCGGCGGAAAGAGCTGACGAACGACAGTACGGCTCACTGACGATCGTGCGCAGTCGGGGGCAGCCGACGATCCGTAGGTTCGCGAGCGTGATAAGCCTGAGAGACCTCACCAAGCGCTACGGCGCCAAGACTGCCGTCGACGGACTGACGCTCGAGCTCACACCCGGGACGGTCACGGGGTTCCTCGGCCCCAACGGCGCCGGCAAGTCCACCACGATGCGCTTGATCCTCGGCCTCGACGCTCCGACGGCCGGGACGGCGCTGGTCTGTGGACGCCGGTACGCCGAACTCGACCAGCCCCTGCGTACCATCGGCGCGTTGCTGGACGCCAAGGCCGTCCATCCCGCCCGCTCTGGCCGCGACCATCTTCGGGCGATGGCCCGGAGCCAGCGCATCCCCGCGTCCCGGGTGGACCAGGTGCTGGCCCTGACCGGGATGACGGAAGCCGGGCGGCGGCGCGCCGGCACCTACTCGCTGGGGATGAGTCACCGGCTCGGTATCGCGGGCGCCCTCCTCGGTGATCCGCAGATCCTCATGCTCGACGAGCCCGTCAACGGCCTGGACCCCGACGGCGTGCGCTGGATCCGGACTCTGCTGAGGTCACTGGCGGCTGAAGGACGCACCGTCTTCATCTCCTCGCACCTGATGAGCGAGGTGGAGCAGACGGCCGACCGGCTTGTCGTGCTCGGCAAGGGTCGCCTGATCGCGGACGAGCCGATGGCGAACCTGCTCACCGGCACCGGGACGAAGGTGCGCGGACCCCAGCTCCACGCGCTCGCTGACGCGCTGGACGACGCCCGCTGGTCAGGGCCTGACGAGCTCACCGTCACCGGTGTCCATCCCGAGCAGGTCGGTGCGCTGGCCCACGAGCTCGGGCTCATGCTCTACGAGCTCAGTCCGGTCGAGCCGACTCTCGAGGAGTCCTACATGAACCTGACCGCCGACAGCATCGAGTACGGAGCCGAAGCATGACGACCACGTCCCTTCCGCCGGCCGCCACCGTGGCCTCGACCGCGGCCGCCGAGTGGATCAAGCTGCGCTCACTGCGTTCCACGTGGTGGTTCGTCGGCGGCTCCGCCGCCATCATGGCGCTCGTCGCCATGCTGGAATCCGACGACAGTGATCCTGCCACCGTCCTCGCGGTCTCCGTGGCCACGGCGGCCCTCTCCAACTTCCTGCAGTACACGCTCGCGGCGTTCGCGATGCTCGCCATCACTGGGGAGTTCGCCACGCGGAGCATCACCGTCACGTGCGCGTGTACGCCCTCGCGCACCCGCGTCATGCTGGCCAAGGCCCTCGTCGTGGGGTCCACGGTCCTGCTCGTCGGCACCGGGGTCGCGGTCCTGGGCGTCGGTGTCGCCGCCGTACGGTTCGGCGAGCTGGGCGCCCTCGACTCGACCCACCTCACCAGCATCGTGACCATGGGCGTCTACCTGTCCCTACTCGGCGTGCTCGCACTCGGCATCGGCACCCTCGTCCGCCGGACGGCCGGCGGTCTGGCGATCCTCGTCCTCCTGCTCCTCGTCGTCCCCGAGGTCATGGTGCTCGTGTCCGAGCGGCTGGGCGCTCCGGTCATTGCCACGATCGCGGACTACACGCCCGCGCCCGCGGGGTGGCGGCTCATGTCCGGGGACTGGGAGTACGCGCTGGTCCTCGCGGCCTGGGCGACGGTCACGATCGCCGCGGGAGTCTGGGCCCTGCGCACCCGGGACGTCTGAGCCCTACTCGCCCTCGGAGTCCCCTACCAGGCCGGCCTCATGGGCAAGCACCGCCGCCTGGACCCGGTTCTTCAGCTCCAGCCGGGCCAGCAACGTACTGACGTAGGCCTTGACCGTCCCCTCGGTCAGGAACAGCCGCTGACCGATCTCGGCGTTCGACAGTCCTGCGCCCAGGAGGGCCAACACCTCGCGCTCACGCGGCGTCAGCCTGTCGAGGCGTTCCTTCGCCGCCGTACGCCGGGTCACCTGGCCGTCGTTGACCAGCTGGATGACCCGGTGCGCGACCTTCGGCGAGAGGTACGACGCACCGCCGTATGCCGCCCGCACCGCGGCCATGAGTTCGTACGGATCACCCGCCTTCAGCAGGAATCCGCTCACGCCGCTCTCGAGCGCCGCCCCGATGTACTCGTCCTCGGAGAAGGTGGTCAGCATGATCACCGCGGTGTCCGGGACGACCCTGCGCAACTCTGCCGCCGCACTGAGCCCGTCGAGCACGGGCATCCGGATGTCCAGCAGGGCGACGTCGGGCCGGTGCACCCGAGCGGCCTCGACGGCCTCGCGCCCGTTGCCGGCGTCGGCGACCACGTCGATGTCAGGTGCGGCGGCCAGGATGGCCCTGACGCCGGCCCGCATCATCGCCTCGTCGTCCGCCAGCAGCACCCGGATCACGCCCCGACCGTACTACCAGGCACACCCGCTTGGCGGCGTCCAGCGACGCGTCCGAGCTCTGCGCGGCGGTTTCCATGATCATGAAGGAAAGGCGGCTATACGCCCGCAAACTTTCATGATCACGATCATGATCACGGGGGTCGACGCCTTCGGGGAACCGAGGGCGCGAGGGGTGATCCGGGGCGGGACCGCGACCGGCGGGCGGCCTGCGGGAGAATGGGGTACGTGCCGCCACCGGTGATCCCCGACGTCCTCGCCGCCCGCTACGCCTCCGCCCCCCTGGTGGAGCTGTGGTCGCCGGCCCACAAGGTGATTCTCGAACGCCGACTCTGGATCGCCGTGCTCCGGGCGCAACGCGACCTCGGTGTCCCGGTGCCCGACGGCGTGATCGAGGCGTACGAACGAGTAGCCAGCCAGGTCGATCTCGACTCGATCCGCGAGCGGGAGCGCCGCACCCGCCACGACGTCAAGGCACGCATCGAGGAGTTCTGCGCCCTCGCAGGTCACGAGCACATCCACAAGGGCATGACCAGTCGCGACCTCACCGAGAACGTCGAGCAGCTCCAGGTCCGCGCCTCCCTCGAGCTCGTCCGCGACCGCATTGTCGCCGCGCTGGCACGGCTCGCCGCGCGGGCCGCCGAACACGCCGAACTGGTGATCGCCGGCCGCAGCCACAACGTCGCCGCCCAGGCCACGACGCTGGGCAAGAGGTTCGCGTCGATCGCCGACGAGCTGCTCGTCGCCCTCGAACGCATCGAGGACCTGCTGGCGCGCTATCCGCTGCGTGGCATCAAGGGCCCGGTCGGCACCGCCCAGGACCAGCTCGACCTGCTGGACGGGTCGGCGGAGAAGCTCGCCGATCTCGAAGACCGCGTCGCCGCACACCTGGGCTTCACCCGTGTTCTCACCAGCGTCGGCCAGGTCTACCCGCGCTCGCTCGACTTCGACGTCCTGTCCGCCCTCGTCCAGGCGACGGCCGCCCCCTCCAACCTGGCGACCTCGATCCGGTTGATGGCCGGCAACGAACTCGTCACCGAAGGATTCCAGCCCGGCCAGGTCGGTTCGTCCGCCATGCCGCACAAGATGAACACCCGTTCGGCCGAACGCATCAACGGCCTCGCGGTCGTCGTTCGCGGCTACCTGTCGATGGTCGGCGAGCTGGCCGGCGACCAGTGGAACGAAGGCGACGTCTCGTGTTCGGTGGTCCGCCGGGTGGCCCTGCCGGACGCGTTCTTCGCCACCGACGGGCTGTTCCAGACGTTCCTCACGGTGCTGGAGGAGTTCGGTGCGTTCCCCGCGGTGGCGCAACGCGAGCTTGACAGATACCTCCCGTTCCTCGCGACAACCAAGGTGCTGATGGCGGCGGTCCGGCGCGGCGTCGGGCGTGAGACCGCACACGAGGTCATCAAGGAACACGCTGTCGCCGTCGCGCTGGCGATGCGGGAGAAGGGCGCCGAACGCAACGACCTGCTCGACCGGCTCGCCGCCGACGAACGCCTGGGCCTCAGCCGGGACGAGCTGGGCGGCCTTGTCAACGATCCCCTGACGTTCACCGGTGCGGCTCTGGCGCAGGTGAGTGAGGTCGTGCGCCGGGTGCGGACCGTGGTCGAGCGCTATCCGGAGGCCTCGTCGTATACCCCGGACTCCATCCTCTGAGAGCCCGTCGCCACCCCGTCCCACTCTCCTGCGGCGTGGCCTGGTCATCGGCCAGGAGCGGTCACGTGCGCGGAGGTACCCCTGTCCTCGCGGTCGATCGGCGACCAGGATGGCTGGTATGGCAGCGACCCCACGGAAGCCGAACATCGTCCTGATCGTCTCCGACGACCACGGGTACGCCGACCGTGGCGCGCTCGGTATCGACCCCGACGTGCGTACGCCCTCCCTCGATCGGCTGGCCGCCGAAGGGGTCTCGTGCACGCAGGCGTACGTCACGGCACCGATCTGCAGCCCGTCCCGCGCCGGCCTGATCGGCGGGCAGTACCAGCAGCGGTGGGGCGCCCAGTGGTTCGACTCCAGTGCGTTTCCCGACCACCTGCCCTCGCTCGCCGAACGCCTCCGTGACGCCGGCTACGCGACCGGCTACCTCGGCAAGGTCCACTACGGGCGCGAGGACAAGGGCGACCGCGCATGTCCGCCACACCATGGGTTCGCCGAGAGCTACTACGGCCTTGCTGGCAAGCAGGTGGGCCGGCTCAACTACCTGCGCCATTCCCGCGCGGCCGTGGAGAGCTACGGGCCGGAAGCGTCCCGCACCATGGCGGTGCAACCTCTTCTTGACGGTGACGAGGAGTGCGAGCTGGAGGGCTTCCTCACCGCGGAGCTCGGCCGCCGAGCACGGGACTTCGTTACCAGGCACGAGGATGAGCCGTTCTTCCTGATGCTGGCGTTCAACGCCGTGCACAACTTCTGCTTCCAGCTGCCGGACGACGAGCTGGCCAGGCGCGGACTGGCGAAGTTCCCGGACTGGGATCCCGCGATCTCGTCGTACGTGGACTGGTACGACGGTGCGATCTCGCCCTACCTCCCGAACGGTCGGGCGTACTACCTCGCCCAGCTCGACCTCATGGACGCCCAGATCGGGCTGCTGCTCGACGAGCTCGGCCAGCGCGGACTCGCCGACGACACGCTCGTCGTCTACACCACCGACAACGGCGGTTCGATGTGCAACTTCGGTGTCAACACTCCCTTGCGCGGTACGAAGTACACGTTGTGGGAGGGCGGTATCCGCGTTCCCTACCTCGTGCGGTGGCCCGAGGGCGGCATCACGGGCGGGCGTACGAACGACGCACTGACCAGCACCCTCGATCTCTATCCCACGTTGCTGACCGCGGCCGGCGCACCCCCGGAAGGTTGGGCGCACACGGACGGACTCGACCAGCTGCCGGCGCTGCGCGGCGACACAACCAAGTCGTCAGGCGACGCCGGGGCAGCTGGGCACGAGGCGCTGCACTGGGACTGCGGCTTCCAGTGGGCCGTACGCCTCGGCGACTGGAAGCTCCACCACGCCTCGGCCGGCCCACACGCCGACGCTCTGCGGCGCGGCGAGCACACCGACATCGGTGTCGGCCAGCGGCTCACCCACCTGGGCGACGACATCGGCGAGACCACCGACCTCTCCGCCGAGCATCCGGAGATCGTCGAACGCCTCCGTGCCCGCCACGCGGCCTGGCGTACCGAGGTCGGGCTGGCCTCGCTTCCCACGTGAGGACGACGACCGAGTGATCGTGAAACAGCTGATTCAGGTACTCAGGGGAACGGCAGCCACGCTCCCCGCTCAGGATTGGTCGGCCGTTGTTCTCATGGGTGTGCCAGCCGCCTCTACATGCCTTCCCTTGTCGACGAGATCAGGAGTGATGGGAAAGTCGAAATAGGTGTCCGGATATGGTTCGTCCTTCAGTTCGTAGTGCCACCACTCGCGATCGTACGAATCGAATCCGCAGGCGCACATGATCGATCGAAGGTACTGACGATTTCTCGCCTCGGCCGGTGCGATCCCCGCTGCCCCGTGATGCGAGATCGAATCCATCAGATCATGATCACCACCCATGGGGACGAGGGTTCCCGTGGCGAGCCCAAAGAGCGTCAGGTCGACGGCGCCGCCGCGGCTGTGGCCCGACCTGGCGGCGACATATCCGTGGTCGAACAGCTCGGATCGGTCGATGTTCGGATGGTGCCTCGGTTTCGCCCGGCTGTCCTCCGGTTGCTTCGACCACCGCAGAAAGCAGTCCACGGCACGCTGTGGACGGTAACCATCCCAGAGAAGCAGGCCGAATCCGAGAGAGGCAGCCTTGTCACGCGCTGCCTCCAGGGCCGCACACAGGGTCCTTGTGCCGACGATTCGATTCGCCAGGTACCCGTCCACCGGCCTGCGGGTGAAGTTGTCCCAGGTAGCGTACTTGGCATCCCAGCGAATGCCGGATACGACCTCGTCGACGAAGACAAAGACGTCCTTCATCGCCCGGTTCCCGCCAAGGCCAACGCCACCAGCCGGTCGATCACGTCGGAAAGCGGCAACCCCGCGGCGGCCATCATCCTCGGATAACGACTGTAGGAGGTCATGCCCGGCAGCGTGTTGACCTCGTTGAGGACGACCTTCCCATCCCCTGTGAGGAACATGTCCACCCGCGCCAGTCCCCGGCAACCCAAGGCGCGATAGATGGCCTTGGCCGTCTCCCGAACACGCTCACGCACCTCGGCCGGAATGTCCGCGGGAACGATGAAGGTCGCGTTCTCGGATCCGCTTTCGGGATCATCCTCCTGATGGATCTTGAAGAAGCCATGAGAGAGCGAGACTCGGTCCACCTCACCTGTCGCCAGCTCCGAGTCGTTCCCCAGGACGGCACATCCGACCTCGCTGCCGACGACCGCCTCCTCGATCAACACCTTCGAGTCGAACTGTCGTGCGGTTTCCAGCGCACTCGGCAGTTCTTCCTTCCCCGAGACCTTGCTGACCCCGAAGGAGGATCCCGAACGGGCCGGCTTCACGAAGACGGGATAGCTGAGCCGGTCGGCATCGAGGTCGTCGTTCGTCGTGACGGTCCAGAACTTCGGCGTGGCGATTCCCGCGCTGCCGGCAACGATGTAGGCGAGGGACTTGTCCATGCAGACGGCGGAGCTCTGGACATCGCAGCCCACGTAGGGGAGGCCGGAGAGCTCGAGCAAGCCTTGGATCGCACCGTCTTCGCCGAGCTTGCCGTGTAGGACGGGCAGCACGACGTCCAGGCTGATCGTGGCGTACCGCCCCTGCTCCAGCACGAGCAGCCCAGGGACGCTCCGGTCCGGTGACAGCACAACCGAACGACAGTTGCCGTCCTCCCAGCCGCCGTCGGGGCCGTCGCAGAGCATCCAGGCACCGCGCTTCGTGATCCCGATGTAGAACGGTTCATACTTTGCGAGATCGAGGTTCTTGGCGACTTCTCGCGCAGACTTGACGGAGATGGGATGCTCCTCGAAACCGCCCCCGAAGATGATTCCGAGCTTCAACCTATCCATGCTGATTCCTGCTTTCGAATTCCAGGCAGTTGGTGAGGGAGTTTTCCACGGTGTCCCTCAGAGCGTGGTCCGTGTAATAGGCGGTGTGCGGACTGATGAGCACGTTCGGCAACTCCTGGAGTCGCAACAACGCCTTGCTCTCGATGGGTTTGCCTCGGCAGTCTGCGTAGAAGATTCCTTCCTCTCCTTCGAGCACATCCAACCCCGCACCGCCAAGTCGACCGCTTTCCAAGGCTTGAACCAGCGCCTCGGTGTCAAGAAGTGCCCCGCGTCCGGTATTGATGATGAACGCGCCGTGCTTCATCTGCTCGATACGTCGACGATCCAGGAGGTGGTGTGTTTCCGCAGTGAGCGGCGTATGGAGCGTCACCAGGTCGCTCAGCCGCAGCAGTTCATCGAGCGGTACGTAGTCGGCAGCGGTCTCGGGATGAGTGTCATGGGCCAGTATTCGACAGCCAAAACCCCGCAGCCTGTCCATGACCGCCGCGCCGATGCGTCCTGTTCCGATGACGCCGATCCTCAGATCGCGTAGTTCTCTCCCGCGTACACCGCTCAGTCGGTAGTCATGCGTATCCGTGCGGCGGACCATGGACTTTGCATGTCGCACCGCCATCAGCATCAGCATCAGCGTGTAGTCAGCCACGCTGTCGGGCGAGTAGGTGACGTTTTCCACAGAGACGCCGACGCTCGCCGCGTAGCCCACATCGATGTGGTTGTAGCCAATGCTTCGTGTCGAGATGTATGTGACGCCGACTCGGCTGAGTGCGAGAAGGGCGGAGTCCGTGACGTGAGTCTTGTGATCCACGCTGATGCACCGGTTTCCCAATGCCAGATCAATATTGGCCTCGGATACCGCTGCCTCGGTGATCTTCGGCATGACGCCGAGGCGAGGTGCCAACTCTCGGAACAGTACGGCCTCGTCCTGACCACATCCATAGATGGTGATCCCCATCTTCTGGCCGGCTGAGGAGGACGTGGACGCCAGCGATCGGGTGCGGCGGGCCGCTGTTCGTACTGGTTCGCTGTAGGTCATGCCAGCCAGTCAAGGCGGTGCGGTGTTGCCAGCACGTATCGAGTTTTCGATATGCCGACGATATGCCGCACCGCCTTGACTGGAAGGCATGACCTACAGCGACGCAGCCTCTTCCAACCGCTACCTCGTCAGCCTGCTCCCGATCTGTGTGATCTCGATCGGCCGGCTGTCGCTGCGCATCGCCGGCCCACGCGCCGTCCGGGCATGATCCCGCTCAGCCTCGGCGAGATCGCCGCGGTCGTCGGCGGGACGGTCGAGGGCGACGACGCCGTGACGGTGACCGCGCCGGCCGTGCTCGACGGCAGGCAGGCCGAGCCCGGCGGCCTCTTCGTCGCCTTCGCCGGCGAGTACGTCGACGGCCACGACTACGCCGGCCAGGCCGGCCGGGCGGGCGCGGTGGCCGTGCTCGGCTCCCGGCCAACGTCCCTGCCCACGGTCGTCGTCGCGGACACCCAGGCCGCGCTGCAGGCGCTCGCCGCCCACGTCGTGGCCCGGCTGCGCGACGGGCTGACCGTCGTCGGGGTGACCGGCTCCCAGGGCAAGACCAGCACGAAGGACCTCCTGGCGGCTGTACTGTCGAGCGCCGGGACGACGATCGCCACGATCGGCTCGCTCAACAACGAACTCGGCATGCCACTCACCATGCTGCGCGCCGACGCGGCCACCCGGTTCCTCGTCCTCGAGATGGGAGCCCGCCACATCGGCCAGATCGCCGCGCTCACTGGGCTGGTCTCGCCTGACATCGCCGTCGTCCTCAATGTCGGCCGGGCCCACGTCGGCAGATTCGGGTCGCGCGCGGCCATCGCCAGGGCCAAGGGCGAGCTTGTGCAGGGGCTGGCGCCCGGCGGCACCGCCGTCCTCAACGCCGACGATCCGCGGGTGGTCGCGATGCGTGCACTCACCGACGGCCCGGTGCTGACCTTCGGCCGGGCGGAGCACGCCGACGTGCGAGTGCTCGACCTGGCGCTGGACCGGCTCGCCCGGCCGTCCTTCGTGCTGCGGACCGCCGACACCTCGGCTCCCGTCGCGCTGCCGCTCGTGGGCGCCCACCAGGCGCTCAACGCGTCGGCCGCCGCTGCGGCGGGACAGGCGGCCGGCGTACCCCTCGGCATGGCCGCGGCGGCACTGGCCACCGTCTCGCTGTCGAAGTGGCGCCTGGAGCTACGCGACCTCCCGGGCGGCGCGACCCTGCTCAACGACTCCTTCAACGCCCACCCCGAATCGACCCTCGCTGGCCTGGACGCGCTGTCGGCGATCGAGGGCGGGCGCCGCATCGCCGTCCTCGGCGCGATGCTCGAACTCGGCGACGACAGCGAGGCCGAGCACCGCGCCGTCGGGGAGTACGCGGCCTCCCGGGCCGACGTGGTGGTCGCGGTCGGCGAGGCCGCCCAGCCGATCGCCGACGGCGCGGGAGAGCGGGCGGTGGCGCTGGCCGGCAACGACGCGGCCGTCGACTGGCTGCGCGACCACCTCGCCGCCGGCGATGTGGTGCTCGTCAAGGCGTCCCGCGGGGCGCGTCTCGACGAGGTTGCCGCCGCGCTGGCGGAGTTCGGCGGGGTGCGCAACTGACCCTGAGAGCGCCGACGGCTCAGGACCTCGGTACCGGAGCGGATCGAGGTCGGTCTGACGGCATGCCCGCTGAGGCGAGCCACCAGCGGCGCGACGCCAGTGCGGCCAGCCCGGCGCCGGCCGCGTTGAGCAGCACATCGTCCACCGAGGACACGCGGTCCAGCCGCAGGACGTACTGAGCGGTCTCGACCAGGACCGAGCAGCCCGCCGCGAACGCCAGGATCCGCGGTACCGACGTCAGCGCCGCGAACCGCAGGGGCGCGAAGAACCCCAGCGCGGCGAACACCAGCACGTTGCCGACGATCTGGCCCGTCGACATCGTGAGCAGGTCCCGCAGCGGTACCAGGCTCACCCGACCAGGGATGGCGCCGGCCCGGCTGCCCGGCAACATGGTCATCCATACCCACGGCACAGTCCCGTAGACGATGCCGACCTCGGCCAACGACGTGCGCCAGGCTGACGCCGACGTGGCGCCGCTGGCACTCCGCCCGCGTGCCAGAGCCCACACCGCCAGCGCGGCCATCGGCAGTACGAGCACCGTCAGGTAGGCCACGCCGGTGAACGTACCGACCCAGCTGTTCCACCCATGCATGGTCACGTTGCCTCCGCTTGCCCGACCGCGATATCCATCCCAGGTCGGAACGATTTGGGTAGGGAGATTCAGCTCATCGCCCGCGCCGCTTCAAGGACCCGCGCCGCCTCATGTAGAGGTCGAAGGCCCGGTAGACCATCGGCCGCAGCGGCAGGTCCCACTCGCCGACGTACCTCACCGCCTGACCGCCGGTGCCGACCTTGAACTGGATCAGCCCGACGTGCGGGTCGTCCGCGTCGAGGGTGGGCGTGATGCCGCGCAGGTCATAGACGTCGCAGCCAGCCGCCAACGAGTCGCGGATCATCGCCCACTGGCAGGCGTTGGAGCCGCGCACCTCGCGCTTTTCGGTGGAGGAGGCGCCGTAGGAGTACCACGCGTGGCCGCCGACGCGGACCAGGATGGCGGCAGCCACCAGGTCGCCCTGGTGGCGGGCCAGGTAGAGCGCGATCCGCTCGGGGTCCTCGGCGCTCATCGCCGCGAACATGGCCTCGAAGTAGCGCAGCGGCCGGGGCGTGAAGCGGTCGCGCTCGGCAGTGTGGACGTAGAGGTCGTGGAACGCCTTCAGGTCCTCGCCGACCGTCACCTCGACGCCCTCCTTGGCCGCCTTCTTGATGTTGCGGCGCCACAGCTGGTTCATGCCCGTGAGCAGGTCGTCCTCGGTCCTGCTCTGCCCGTCGGGATGGCGCAGTGGAAGCTCATACGTGAACTGCGGCTGCCCGGCCCCGAATCCGTCCTCCGGGTACTGCGGCAGCCAGCCGGCGTCCCTGAGCTGGCTGGTCACGCGAGCGCCGAGGGGGTCGGTCTACTGACTGGGCAGCTCGGTGAGCCGCTCGATGCCCGGGTCGGCGATGCCCTCCTTGACCTGGGCCGCGCTCCAGGTGTTCGTACGCACCGGCGGGCCGAGCCGGATCGCGAACGCGCCGTCTGCCTTGAGATGTGCCGCCAGCGGGTCGAGCCACGCGTCGATCTCGCCGGGCGAGTCGATGGCCGGGCCCTGGGGCAGGTAGGCCAGCGTGAAGCGCTCGAGCCGTGGCACCGGGCGGTGCAGGACGAGCCCGGCGCCGACCAACGTCCGGCCGGCGTACCAGCCGAGGGACTCGCTGCGCCACTCGGTCTTGACGCGGCCCCAGGCCGGGGTCTGCAGGAAGCTGACCGACCGCTGTTTTCGCACGAACGCCACATGCTCGGCGGCGCTGATCGGCCCGACGGTCAAACTCACGCCCGACACCGGCTCGATGCCGTGCGTGCTGGTCACTGCTGCATCCTTGGATCGTGCGTGGGGTCGGCGTACATGGGCGGGCAGCCGTGATCGATCGCTTCAGGGCGCAGTTCGTAGTGCCAGGGCTCGTTGCGGTAGATCTGGCACAGCCCGTACCCGGCGCCGTGCTTGGACAGCCACACCGCGGCGTCGGGGGGCCCGATGTCGACCGCGTCCCCGGACACGTGAGCAGACGTGTCGGGGGTGGCCACCCATCGAGCGGCTTCCTCCTCGGAGCCGTACTTGAGGACCGCCTCACGAAACAGCTGATTCTGGTAGTCAGTGGAACGCCAGCCGCTGTTGACGTAGAACGTGACGCCGTCGTCCGCGGCATCCGTCGCGGCTTGGCGGAGGGCACCGAGAAGATCCGAAGCGAGGTTGGCTACGCAGGAGTACTCGTCATCAAACACTGTCACGCCGTCGGGGACGGCACGGTCATCCTCGGGTGGCGTACCACGTGCGGCTCGAGTCATGCGACCAGTCAAGGCAGCGTGGTGTTGTCGGCACGTATGTGGTTTTCGATATGCCGGCGATATGGTCCGGCTCGTAACATCGAGTGTTGCCAGGGGACGCGTCGTGCGTGACGGGGGGCACTGCCGGTTACCGGGGGCGCGGCCGCTGACCGGAAGCGCCGCATTCGTCGGCCCCGGCGGGGGTCGGCGTCGTCCTCGTAGGACCTGCCCCGGCCACCTGGCTGAGCTGGTCGCTGGCGCAGTCGCGGACACAGGCGTCGGGCGGCCGGCGCGCTCTGCAAGGATCGGCGTATGAGCGAATCGGTGCCGGCCTTCGGCCTCCCGCACGTCTATTCGGGCAAGGTCCGCGACATCTACGAGGACCGCGGCGATCTGATCCTCGTCGCCTCCGACCGGATCTCGGTCTTCGACACCGTGCTGCCGACCCCGATCCCGGACAAGGGGCGGATCCTCACCGCTCTCTCGCTGTGGTGGTTCGAGCGTTTGGCAGACCTCGTACCCAACCACGTCATCTCCGCGACCGACGTCCCGTCCGCGTTCGCGGGCCGGGCGATCCGGTGCCGCCGCCTGGAGATGGTGCCGGTCGAGTGCGTCGCCCGCGGCTACCTCACCGGTTCAGGCCTGGCGGAGTACGAAAAGTCCGGCACGGTCTGCGGCGTCTCCCTCCCGGCCGGCCTCGTCAACGGATCCCAGCTGCCCGAGCCGATCTTCACTCCGACGACGAAGGCGCCCGTGGGTGAGCACGACACCGCCATGACGTACGACGAGGTGGTGGCCAAGGTCGGTGCCGACACCGCGGAGGAGTTGCGCCGGCTCACGGTCGAGGTCTACCGGCGGGGCGCCGCCCTCGCCGCCGAGCGGGGCATCATCATCGCCGACACCAAGATCGAGCTCGGGTTCGCCGGCCCCGACCGCAGCCTTGTCCTCGCCGACGAGGTGCTGACGCCGGACTCGTCGCGGTTCTGGCCGGCGGAGACGTGGCAGCCGGGGCGCGCGCAGTTCGCGTTCGACAAGCAGTACGTGCGGGACTGGGCGGCTTCAAGTGGTTGGAACAAGGAACCCCCCGCTCCGGAGATCCCGCCCCAGGTCGTCGAGGCGACCCGGGACCGCTACGTCGAGGCCTACGAACGACTTACCGGCGAAACCTGGAGCGGCGGCAGCCCTGCTGGATGAGGGGACCCGTCATCCGCTGCTGCTCACCGAACCGCCCCGCACGCCGCCTCATTCTGGATATGTACACTCCAGAATAGGCCACCCATCCGCCGGACCACGACACTCACACCGGAGAGAGGAACCCACAGCCGATGTCGCACACCCTGGTCAACCCTCCCGCCCTGCACGACCCGGTGCCGTTCGGCTACAGCCATGTGGCCAGCGTGTCCGGGCCCCTGGTCGTCGTCGCGGGGCAGTACGCGTCGGACGCCGACGGCCACGTCGTGTCGGACGACTTCGGCACCCAGGTGGACCGGTCGCTCGCCAACCTGGGCACCGCCCTCGACGCGGTCGACCTCGACTTCCGCCACGTCGTCCAGTTGCGGACCTACGTCGTGGATCTCGACGCCGACAAGCTCGGGATCCTGGTCGAGCGGCTCGAACGGATCTGGGGTGGGAACCCGCCCACGCAGACCCTCCTCGGCGTGGCTGGCCTCGCCCTTCCCGGCATGGCCTTCGAGGTCGACGCCCTCGCAGCCGGGACGTGAGTGTGCGCCGCTGACGGAAGCTTGGCGCGCGCTCAGACCTTCAAGCGTTCAGACGTTCAGGCGTTCAGGCGTTCAGGCACCCAGCAACCGCCTGGTGCGATCACGGACCGCGGGCGCCTTCCGTTCCACGTCGGTCTGTACGTCGGCAAGGGTCTGCCGGGCAAGTTCGCGACGCCAGGCGAGCTCCGCGGTCCCCACCGCGTGGGCTATCACGCAGGTGTCCGTGTAGTCGTCGGTGGGATCGCTTCCCGGCCCGCGACGACGGATCTCGGTACACCGGAAGGCCGGGTCGCGCCCCTCGATCGCGACCACCACGTCGAGCAGGGTGATCGCGTCGAGGTCGCGGGCCAGCTGGAAACCACCTCGGGGCCCGGACGTCGAGACCACGATCCCTGCCCGGGCCAGGGCCTGCAGCTGCTTGTTGAGGTACGCCGTCGGCAGTTCGTAGAACTCGGCCAGCCTCGCGGCAGTCACCCGGTGCTCGGGCCCGACCCAGGCCAGGTTCAGGCAGCTGTGGAGCGCCCACTCGACGCCCTCGCTCATCCGCATATCTGGAGCTTACGTATCCAGGACACATGGCTCGCCGACACCGGGCCGCCGGAGGGGCGCCGGACGGGTGGTGGTGGTGCCGGCGGGGCGGTGGGCGGCGGGGCACCTTGTGACTGGCTACCGACTCCTCCGCCGCGGGAACCCAGACGTTCGCCCGGGTGGCGCCGCACGGACCATCGGCCACGGCTCGATACGCTGGCGGCACGTCGTCTTGTCATGAGATCTGCAGGTGAGGAGCGTGCGACTGTGGCCAGGGTCGTCGTCGATGTGATGCCGAAACAGGCGATCCTCGACCCGCAGGGTCGGGCCGTCGTCGGAGCACTGGGCCGGCTGGGCTTCGCCGGCATCTCCGACGTACGCCAGGGCAAGCGGTTCGAACTCGAGGTCGAGGGCGAGCTCACCGAGGAGCGCCTTGCGGAGCTTCGACGGGCCGCCGAGACACTGCTCGCCAACACCGTGATCGAGGACTTCACGGTCCGGGTCGAGACGGTCGGTGCGGAGCCCGCATGAGCGCGAGGAGCCCCCACGGAGGTACGCCGAGGAACGAGGTGTGCCGGAGTGAGGCACCGCAGCGGTCATGCGAAAGGAGACCCGCATGAGCACTCGGGTCGGCGTCGTCACGTTCCCCGGTTCGCTCGACGACCGGGATGCCCGGCGGGCGGTGGAGATCGCGGGCGGCGAGGCCGTCGCGCTGTGGCACGCCGACACCGACCTCGGCGGCGCCGACGCGGTGGTGCTGCCGGGCGGCTTCTCCTACGGCGACTACCTGCGGTGCGGTGCGATCGCCCGCTTCGCCCCGATCATGACGCCGATCATCGAGGCCGCCCGGGACGGGCTGCCGGTGCTCGGCATCTGCAACGGCTTCCAGGTCCTGTGCGAGTCCCACCTGCTGCCGGGGGCGCTCGTCCGCAACGATCGCCGCAAGTTCGTCTGCCGCGACCAGCCGCTGCGGATCGAGAACGCCGGCACCGCGTGGACGTCGGCGTACTCGGCCGGCCAGGAGATCGTCATCCCGATCAAGAACGGCGAAGGTGGCTTCGTCGCCGACGAGGCGACGCTGGACCGAATCGAGGCCGGCGGCCAGGTCGTCGTCCGCTATGCCGGTGACAACCCCAACGGCTCCTACCGCGACATCGCCGGCATCTGCAACGAGGCGGGCAACGTCGTTGGCCTGATGCCGCATCCCGAGCACGCGGTCGAAGAGCTGTGTGGACCCACTACCGACGGCCTCGGGTTCTTCGCCTCGCTCCTGCGCCAGTTCGTACCCGCGACGTCTCCGTGACGACGATCGCGAGCCAGACCGCCGGCCAGCGCTCGATCGGCAACCCCCTGCTCCAGCCCTCTCCCCGTGATCATGATCGTGATCATGAAGCGTTTCGGGGCGTATGGACCCGCTTTCTTTCATGATCATGAAGGACCTTCCTCGACGCCATGCCAGCCAGAACCCGCGGGACACCGAGGCGGTCGAAGCAGTCACTCTCCGCAGGAAGGCGAGCCGGAACGGGACGCCCCGAGGCGGGAGGAGCGGTTCTGGATAGCGTGGGGCCTGTCGTACGCGCCCCATCGCCCCTCGTCCGGACGGAGTGCCCCAGGTGACTGTGACCGTCGACACCGTGAAGTACGCCGCGGACAACCCGGACCTCGAACAGCCGTATCGCGAGCTCGGTCTGAAAGACGAGGAGTACGCGCGGATCCGCGAGATCCTCGGCCGCCGCCCGACGAGTTGCGAGCTGGCGATGTACTCCGTCATGTGGAGCGAGCACTGCTCCTACAAGTCGAGCAAGGTGCACCTGCGCAAGTTCGGCGAACTGCCTACCGAGACGAGTCTCGGCAAACTTCTCGCCGGCATCGGGGAGCAGGCCGGTGTCGTCGACGTCGGCCAGGGCTACGCGGTGACGTTCAAGATCGAGTCGCACAACCACCCGAGCTACGTCGAGCCCTACCAGGGTGCGGCCACCGGCGTCGGCGGGATCGTCCGCGACATTCTCGCGATGGGCGCGCGCCCGGTCGCGGTGATGGACAGCCTGCGCTTCGGCCCCGCTGAGGCGCCCGACACCCACCGCGTCCTGCCCGGCGTGGTCGCGGGCGTCGGTGGTTACGGCAACTGCCTTGGCCTGCCCAACGTGGGTGGCGAGGTGGTCTTCGATCCGTCGTACGCCGGAAATCCGCTGGTCAACGCGCTCTGCGTCGGAGTGCTGAAGCACGAGGACCTGCACCTCGCCAAGGCTTCCGGCGTCGGTAACCAGGTGATCCTCTACGGCGCCAAGACCGGCGGCGACGGCATCGGTGGAGTGTCGGTGCTCGCGAGCGAGACGTTCGACGTGGCCTCGGGCGACGGCACCAGCGGCCCTGCCAAGCGGCCGAGTGTCCAGGTCGGCGACCCGTTCATGGAGAAGCTGCTGATCGAGTGCACGCTCGAGCTCTTCGCCGAGGACGTCGTCGTCGGCATCCAGGACCTCGGCGGCGCCGGCCTGTCCTGCGCGACGTCCGAGCTGGCGTCGGCCGGTGAGGGCGGGATGCGGGTCTGGCTCGACCGCGTACCCCTCCGCGACTCCTCGCTCGCTCCCGAGGAGATCCTCATGAGCGAGTCGCAGGAACGCATGATGGCCGTGGTGGCGCCCGGCGACGTCGAGAAGTTCCTCGCGATCTGCGCCAAGTGGGACGTGCCCGCCACGGTGATCGGCGAGGTCGAGGACACCGGCCGGCTGACCGTCGAATGGCAGGGCCACACGGTCGTCGACGTACCCCCACGGACGGTCGCGCACGAGGGTCCCGTCTACGAACGCCCGGTACTCCGCCCGCTCTGGCAGGACGACCTGCAGGCCGACGGCCCCGACGTCCTCGCCCGGCCGGTCCTCGAGGAGGACATCCGCGCGGTCCTGCTCCAGCTGGTGGCCTCGGCCAACCTCAGCGACCGGTCGTGGGTCACCGACCAGTACGACCGCTACGTCCTCGGCAACACCGTCCTCGCCCAGCCCGAGGACGCCGGCATGATCCGGGTCAGCGAGGACACGTCCCTCGGGGTCGCGCTCGCCACCGACTGCAACGGGCGCTACGCCAAGCTCGACCCCTACGCGGGTACGCAGCTCGCGCTCGCGGAGGCCTACCGCAACGTCGCCGCCACTGGCGCCCGGCCCCTTGCGGTGACCGACTGCCTCAACTTCGGCTCGCCGGAGGACCCGGGCGTCATGTGGCAGTTCGCGCAGGCGACGGAGGGTCTCGCCGACGGCTGCCGCACGCTCGGGCTGCCCGTCACCGGCGGCAACGTGAGCTTCTACAACCAGACCGGCGAGCAGGCGATCCTGCCGACCCCGGTGGTCGGGGTGCTCGGCGTGATCGACGACGTGGCTACGCGCGTGCGGCACGGCTGGCGCACGCCCGGCGCCGAGATCTACCTGCTGGGCACGACGCGGGAAGAGTTCGGCGGGTCCGAATGGGCCCACGTCGTCCACGGGCATCTCGGCGGCACACCGCCGACGGTGGACCTCGACGCCGAACGCGCCCTCGCCGACGTCCTCATCGAGGCCGGTCGGGCCGGTGTCGTCGAGGCGGCGCACGACCTGTCCGACGGCGGGCTCGCCCAGGCGGTCGTGGAGTCCTGCCTGTCCTCGGGCCTCGGCGCGCGACTCACCCTCCCGGCGGAGCTGGGTCCGTTCGTGGCGTTGTTCAGCGAGTCCTCGGCCCGCGCGGTTGTCGCCGTACGTACGCAGGACAAGGAACGGTTCGCCGACCTGTGCGCGGCCCGGGGCGTGCCGTCGACCCTGATCGGGGTCGTGGAGGCGGGCGGTGACGACGCCGCGCTCGTGGTCGGCGACGGCGGGACCGGCGCGCGGTTCCATGTCTCGCTGGCCGAGCTGCGGGCGGCGTGGTCCGGGACGCTACCCGCGCTCTACGAGCAGAGCTGAACCGCCTGCCTTGTTCCCGTTCGGGCCGATGCCCTCCAAGTGGCGGCCGCCAAGCGGGCGGGATGCTGGCGGTTGGCGGGCGGATGCTGGCGAGCCGGCACCCCGGACCTGCGTCGATCCAGAAGGCGTAACGGGCTCAGCCGAGGTCAGGGCCGGAGAAGAGCCAGCGGACGAGGAGTAGCAGCAGGCCGACGATGATCACGACGGCCGGGAGCGCCTGGAGGAGACCCGGCCACCGCCGAGCACCGCAGGAACGCATGATGGCGACGACCCCGCAGCTCATGACAAACACGGTGACGGCGGCAGGAAAGATGATCATCAACGAGATCATGAAGTACCAACTGCCGGCCCGCACGGGGTCGACACCGGGCACGCTGAAGAAGTCGAAACCGACGGCGCCGAGGGTGACGGCGAGGAGCGCACCGACGAGAATCATGGCCCACAGGTAGCCGCGCCCGCCCTTCGGAATGGGCGGCGGCAGCGGACTGAGAGTGCCGGCGCTGTGACTTGACGATGAGGTGGCATTGCCTGGCATGGAGTTCCTTCCCCGGTTCGGCACTTAGATGGTAATGCCGAACGTGGACAGTGGACCGGATCAGTCGCCGGTGGATCACGGCGGCCGACCTTCTGGAGGCGTACGAGACGCCATGGCGGTCAGGCGGCAGCCCGAGACGCTGAGGGACCTGCGCAGACGCGATGCCCTGGCGTCGCGCATGTGCGCCTTGCTGCGGCGGGACCAGCGGGTCGTTGCTGTCGAAGCGTACGGAAGTCTGGCAGCTGGCCGCGCCGACCGCTACTCAGATATCGACCTCGTGGTCCCGGTCGACGGTGCCGGCGGTGCCGGCGGTGCGGGTTGGGGCAGATGCTGGACCTGTGTGTGGCGGGGCACGGCCAGCGTGGGGCGCCCTGCGAGGCGGTGTACGAGCGCTGCGTGAGGCACCGCTAGCCGGGCGGAGCGTAGTCACGCAGGAGGCGTTCCCACCCGGTGGCCGGTGTGCGGTGCCAGGAGATCATGTGGGCGTACACGATGATGTTGTCTGACCAGCCGGTCTTCTTGTCGAAGCTGCCACCGCAGGTGATCAACCGGAGTTCGGATCGGTCACTCGGTGCGTAGATCTGATCCGCCGGGAACTGGTTTTTGGGCTGGATCGACGCCCCGTCGACACGGTAGACGACCGCAATGCCATCGCGGCGGGTGACCGTGACGGTCTCGCCGCGACGCACGGCCCCGAGGTCGTAGAAGACAGCGGCGCCGCTGTACCTGGAGTCCAGGTGGCCCACGATCACGGTGCGGCCAGGTTGACCGGGGGTGGCGCCGGGCGTGTACCAGCCGGCAAGATGCGGCTTGTTCGCCGGCGGTACGTCGATGGCACCGTTGCTCGCAGTACCGACCCCACCGAGCGGCGCGGAGACGCCGATCGAGGGAATGTCCAGGCGTGTCGGCGCTGATCGTGAGTCCAGCAGTGCCGGCGACGGACTGGACGCAGGAGCCTGCGCCTGCTCCCGCGCCTGGGACGCGGCCGACGTCGGCCGGTCGCGCTTAGGTACTGCGGACGCCGCCTCCGGCTGCGGTGGCGGTGTGGTCGTGACCGGTATGGGCGGTGGCGCAGGTCGCCCGAGAGTGTCCGCCGCAACCATGCCGAAGCCACTGATCGCCATGAGCACGAGCAAAACCATGGCGGTCCCCCGCCCCCAATGCTGGGGGCGGAGGACCAGCCGCAGATTCGACCGCACTTGTTACGCCTCGGCCGTGCCGTGGCCACGCCGGCGAAGCAGCATGACGCTTCCGGCGGTCAACGCCAGACCGAGCATCCCAGCGCCGGCCATTGCCGTCGGACCCACACCGCCGGAAGCCGACGCTGACGCGCCGTCTCCGGTATTGGGCCCAGTGCTGGACAGCGACGGGCTCACCTCACGAGGCTCGTTAGCGGCCTCGTTGCTTTCCGGCAGCGGCGTGAGCTTCTCGAACTCCTCGCAGCGTGGATCGCCGTTCGGCAGCTCGCCATTCGGGTCGAACGGGAACTCGGCGTTATCCGGGTTCACGGTGCAGACCGTCTGCCAAACCCTTTGCGCTGCGTTGTTCACGGCGTCCTTCACCGAGTGACCATCGGTGACGATCGTGACGTGGAGAGAGTTACCCTGAACCGCGACCGTCGCGCAGATCACGTTCTCGGGAATAGGTGTGGGCTCGGTGTCTGCCGTTTCGACAAACTGAATCCACGGGTCGACACTGCCTGCTCCTCTGTTTTCCTTCCATATCCACAGCTGTCCCTTCTCAGGGACGTAGGCGAGGATTTTGTCGTTGCCTTGAAAGGTGGAGTCGATACAGAGAGCCTTGTTCTTCTTCTTGTGGTCCTTCCCGCCATCGTGCGGCGTACCATCCGCGGCGAACGACCGAGCGGCGCTGCCCGGGTCGATGGCGGTGGCAACGCTCGCCGATGCTGGCGCCGACAGAGCCGCCAGCCCGCCGAGCACCACCGCCGCGCCGATGTGAACGCCTACGGTCCTGCGGTTGATCAGGCTGCGTAGCAACCTGCCCAATGGTGACTTGATCACCCGACTTCCTCCCAACGTGATACGTGGTAGATGCCTTCACCACAATGACGAAATCCGGTCTTCTGCCACGCCGAAAGGTTTGACAATCGGATCTACGTCGCAATGGTGTCCGCCTTGAACTACCCAGCCATTGCCGAACATCACTTGTGGCCAAGTTCGACAAAGAGCGCAAAGAGAATTGGGCGACGATCAGGGCGGCCACAGATCAGCTGGGAGGAATGCCGCATCTCTGGCGGGTGCGACCAATTCACATTTCTGGAATCCGGCGCTTAACCGGCGGAGGTAAGGGCGTATTTTCACCGCTCTTGAGGACCATCCGGGCGGCCTTCAACTGATCCCGAACACACGCTTTGGGTGTCACGGTGCGAACGGTCGCCAAGAATCAGGCAGGCCCGCCTCCGGGCCGATTCCTGACGTTCCGAAGAATCCAGAGTCCCCGATCGTGAGACCACGACAATCGGAAGTACACCCACAAAGCGTCATCTAGAGGCCGACCGCGGCGACAGCGCCCGAAACGGCCAGGACGGTGGTCGCCGCCAGTGCGCCCTGAGCCGCGCCGGTCCAGCGCCGAGCAGGGCTGAGTTGCAGGAGCAGGACGACCAGCCACGCGACACCGGTCGCGAGCGCCGCGAACGGCGCCGACATGAACGCGAGCAGCACAGCCCCGTCGCGCTGGGTGAGCGTGCAGCCGAATCCGAGGCCTTCGCACTGGCCGCCCCCCACCTGATCTCTCGGCCAGGACCACGCGAGCAGGGCGAGGATCGCCAGGACATACGGACCGAGGGTGAAGACGGTGGACCACGCCAGACCGCCGCCGGCGGACGCTCCGGCGTTCGACCCCTGACCGGACGGACCCTGACCGGACGGGCGCTGCACGGTCGAGCCCCTGCCCCTCCCCTCGAGGCCTGCCGGGACCGGCCGTTGTTCGATGTCCATCGGGCAAGAGTGGCGGAGGACCGGTCGAGGGACATCCGTACGGATACTCAGGTCGTACTCAGCACTACTGCGCAAAGAGGACCCCGGGCCGCACCGGTCAGCACGGGGAGCAGCGGCGGGGCGCCGACGCTAGGAGCCCTCCGTCGCCACATTTCGGTCGGGTCCGACGTGCGTCTCATCGGCCATGGCCGGCGAACTGATCAGGAGGGTTGCCACAACGGCGATTGCGACAGGGCCGGAACGCCACACCTGGCGGCAGGCGGCGAGCCGGGCCGGGTGGCCTTCGCCCTTTTCCGGGGCAGCGATGTGCAGGTGGTTCATCGTGGACCTCCAGATCCCTTCGTTTGCACGTGGCAATGCACCAGGGGGAAGGGCCGAGGCCGGGCCCTTCCCCCGTCGTGGCTGCGCACGGGACCCGAACGGGTGGGGGACCCGTGGTCACCGCGGCAGAACGTCAGTGGTCGCCGGAGGGACAGGAGGCGGCGACCACCCGACATCGGTCACCAGGCTTGTGCGGAGCGGGTGACCAGGAATGACGCTAGCGGCCGGACGGGTTACTGCGTGGAGACGCGGCGAGCATCTGTGGACAACGTTCCCATCTCATTTCTTCGACGCATGCGGGAATGCATGTAAGCGTGTAATCAGTTGAGATGGACATGACCACGCTGACACTCCCCCTGCTCTTCCTGGCCGACACCGTCGTCCTTCCCGGCATGGTCGTGCCCGTGGAGCTCGACGGTGACCGCCAGGCCGCCGTCGACGCGGCCCGGCTCGCCGCCCGTGACACCACGCCGGCCGGTGCCTCACGTCCAGACTCTTCGTACGAATCCGGCAGGTCGTACGAATCGAACGGATCCGGCAAGCGCGACACGACCGATGAGACGCCCAGGGTCCTCGTCGTACCCCGCCTCGACGGGAAGTACGGCGCGGTCGGCGCCATCGCCGAGATCGCCCAGGTCGGCCGCCTTCCCACCGGCGAACCGGCCGTCGCCCTCCGCGCCACCGGGCGCGCGAAGGTCGGCGTCGGCGTCAACGGACCCGGCGCGGCCCTGTGGGTCGAGGCCGAGGTTCTCGACGTCCCCACGCCAGATGACGCGACCCGCGAGCTGGCCCGGGAGTACAAGTCCGTCCTGGTCTCGATCCTCACCGCCCGCGACGCCTGGCAGGTCGTCGACGCCGTCCAGCGGATGAACGACCCGAGCGAGCTCGCCGACGCGGCCGGCTACGCCTCGTGGCTCGAGACCGACAAGAAGGTCCAGCTCCTCGAGACCCCCGACACCCGCGAGCGCCTCACGCTGCTCCTCGAATGGGCCCGCGCCCATCTGGCCGAGCTGGAGGTCACGGAGAAGATCCGCGACGAGGTGCGGGACACGATGGACAAGACCCAGCGGGAGTACGTCCTGCGCCAGCAGCTCGCGGCCATCCGCAAGGAGCTCGGTGAGGACGACCCCGAGGGCGCCGACGACTACCGGTCGCGCGTCGAGGCCGCCGACCTGCCGGAGAAGGTCCGCGAAGCCGCGCTCCGCGAGGTCGACAAGCTGGAACGCACCTCCGAACAGTCACCGGAGGTCGGCTGGATCCGTACCTGGCTCGACACGATCCTCGACCTTCCGTGGAACGTACGTACGGACGACACCACGGACATCACCGGCGCCCGTGAGGTGCTGGACGCCGACCACGCCGGCCTCGACGACGTGAAGGACCGGATCGTGGAGTACCTCGCCGTGCGTTCGCGGCGGGCGACCCGCGGGCTGCAGGCCGTCGGGGGCCGGGGCTCCGGTGCCGTCCTGGCGCTGGTCGGCCCGCCCGGCGTCGGCAAGACCTCGCTGGGCGAGTCGGTGGCGCACGCGCTCGGGCGGAAGTTCGTCCGGGTGGCGCTCGGCGGTGTGCGCGACGAGGCCGAGATCCGCGGTCACCGGCGTACGTACGTCGGCGCGATGGCCGGACGTATCGTCCGCGCCATCAAGGAGGCCGGTTCGATGAACCCGGTCGTCCTGCTCGACGAGGTGGACAAGGTCGGCTCCGACTTCCGGGGCGACCCCGCGGCCGCCCTGCTCGAGGTGCTCGACCCCGCGCAGAACCACACGTTCCGTGACCACTACCTCGAGGTCGAGCTGGACCTGTCCGACGTCCTGTTCCTCGCCACCGCGAACGTCGCCGACACCATCCCGCCAGCGCTGCTGGACCGGATGGAGCTCGTCGCGCTCGACGGGTACACCGAGGACGAGAAGGTCGCCATCGCCCGGGACCACCTGCTGCCGCAGGCACTCGACCGGGCCGCGCTGTCTGCCGACGACGTGGCGGTGGAGGACTCCGCCCTTCGGACGGTCGCGGCCGACTACACCCGGGAGGCCGGGGTCCGCGGGCTCGAACGCGCGATCGCGAAGATCCTCCGCAAGGTCGCGACCGCCCTGGCCACCGATCGCGCGAGCGCACCGGTCCGCGTGGGCGCCGACGAGGTGAAGGTCTACCTCGGCAAGCCGAGGTTCCTGCCCGAGTCGGCCCGCGACGGCTCGACCCCGGGTGTCGCGACCGGGCTCGCGGTGACGGGTGCCGGCGGTGACGTGCTGTACGTCGAGGCCGCCACGATGGCGGGCGAGCCGGGTCTCACGTTGACCGGCCAGCTGGGCGATGTGATGAAGGAGTCGGCCCAGATCGCCGTGTCGTACCTGCGGGCGCAGGGCGCCGGACTCGGCGTACCGACCGACGCGCTCGCCGACCACCGTGTCCACGTGCACGTGCCCGCGGGTGCTGTACCCAAGGACGGCCCGTCGGCCGGCGTGACGATGACGGCGGCGCTGGCGTCGATGCTGTCCGGACGGCCGGTACGCCCGGAGGTCGGCATGACCGGCGAGGTTTCGCTGACCGGACGGGTGCTACCGATCGGCGGCGTCAAGCAGAAGTTGCTGGCCGCGCACCGGGCCGGACTCACCGAGGTGATCGTGCCGCGTAAGAACGAGCCCGACCTCGACGACGTGCCGGAAGGCGTCCTCGCCGACCTCACCGTGCATCTCGTCGACGACGCCGCCGAAGTCGTCCGCCTCGCGCTCCGGGACAGTTCCGAGCTGGCGCCGGGAACGGGCGAACAGGTCGGGACCGGCAAGGCCGCTTAGGTCCCTGCCCACCGGGCCGGAGGCCGCCCACGCCCTGCCGCCGGGTCAACGAGAGCCGTCGCCACCTTGCCTGTGTGCGGGGTGGCGACGGCTCTCGCGCACGCTGGCGCTCACCGCCGACGGCCCGGGGAGCTTCACGCGAGGCGAAGCCGACCCCGGGCCGAAACGAGTACCCACATCCAGCCCCCCGGCCGTACGTCCGGACGCGGAACCCGGCCGAGGTGATGGAGGGACGCTTACCACCACGGCACGGCGGCCACCGGATTCCCTTTGGCCTGGGTGGCCGTCGGGCGACCAGGAACCGGTGGACCTGTGATGAGCGACGCGCCCCCTCAGGTGACGGCAGCAGGCCGCCGGTGGGTGCCGGCGGCGGGCTGCTGCTTCGTCCGCCGCGTCGCTCATGTCAGCGAGTTTCGCGTCCATCGCCGTGCGCCCGAATCCGCTGGCGTACTCAACATCGACACCGCACGCGTACTCGGTGGGCCGCGAGCGCGACCACCGACTCCGACCGGCCCTCTCGCCGTCGCCGAGGACACAGCCGTCCCGCCTTGGCCTAGGCACGTGCGAGATTGGCGGCACCTGCCGCGTGGGACCGCCGTCGGCCCGGGCGAGCACGCGCGAGGCGAAGCCCGGCCCGGGCCGAACTCGGATCCGTACGCCCGCAAACCCCCGTCGTCTTCCAGCGCGGGCGGACCCGGCCGCGGTGGTGGAGGAAGAAGGAACCACCCCGGCTTGGCGGCCACCGGTTCCGTCGGCCTGTACGGCCGTAGGGCAAACTGGAACCGGCGGTCTTGGCGAGCGGTACCGAGCGGCACCACTCGAGAACCCGAGCCTCGCGGCTCGGCCGCCGACGATCACCCGTCGGCGTACTCAATCCGGACTGGGCCACTCCCACCGGCGTCGTGAGTGTTCCGGCTCACCGGCGCCCCACGCGTACGTGGTCCACCGGTCTGGCAGCTTCCTGCCTCCGGCCTCGGCTCGGAGCACGGCGTGCTGCCCGATCGTTGGCGGAATGGCGAGCGGATCCGGATGTCGGAGACACCGGACGGAGACACCGGACGGAGACACCGGACGCGACCGGCCCGATGCGCTGGCCCGAGCGACCGCCAGCAGGAGGTGGGTAACTCATGACAGTGGCCGACGGCGACACCGAGACGGCGGCGGCCCGTGCGAAGGCCGCGCTCGCACTGACCAGCCGGCTGTGGAGGCAGCGGTTCGGCGTGTGGTGGCTCGGCCGGGTCAGGGGCGACACGCTCAGCCGGGTCTGGCTTCCGGCCGGAATCCTCGATCCGTACCCCCTCTACGCGCGGTTACGTGCCGAGGGTCCGCTGCCGCGCAGCCGGACCGGAGCCTGGGTCGCCGCGCGGCACCAGGTGGCCAACCAGGTCCTGCGTGACCGAAGGTTCGGCCTCCGGGAGAAGGGCGCCGCCTACCCGCCGGCGGACGACTCCGGAGGCCTGACCTCGGCCAACACAGCTCTCGACGAGTCCAGGCCCGAGTGGGACATGTCGTTCCTGGAACTCGACCCGCCCCAGCACTCCCGGCTCCGGCGGCTCGTCGCGCCGGCGTTCGGACCACGCATGATCGCGGGCTACCGCGAACGCATCGAGCAGACGACCCACGATCTTCTCGACAAGGCGCTCGCGAACGGGGAGTTCGACCTGATCAGGGACTTCGCGACTCCGCTGCCGATCGCGGTGATCAGCGACCTGCTCGGGATCCCGGACGTCGACGTGGACCGGTTCTCGCGGTACGGCAACATCGTCGGGGCGTCCCTCGACGGTGTCCGCTCCGTCCGGCACGCCCGCGAGCTGCGCGAGGCGAAGGCCGACCTCAACGCGCTCTTCAGCCGCCTCGTCGAGCAGCGCCGCACCGAGCCCGGCGACGACGTGATCAGTCGCCTGACACAGGCTTTGGGCGCGGAGAAGCTCGAGAGTCGGGAACTTCTCAACACGGCGCGGTTGCTGCTCGTGGCGGGATTCGAGACAACGGTCAATCTGATCGGCAACGGCATGCTGGCCCTGCTCGCCCACCCCGACCAGTGGGAGCGCCTCCGCGCCGACCCCACGCTTGCGCCGGGCGTGGTCGAGGAGGTGCTGCGGTACGACCCGCCCGTCCAGGGCACCACCCGGATCGCCCACGAGGAGATCGAGCTGGCGGGGCGCACGGTCCGGCCCGGCCAGTGGGTCGTCGTCCTCCTCGGCGCGGCCGGGCGGGACGCCGAGGTCTACCACGATCCGGACCGGTTCGACATCGCGCGCGAGACCGACGTCGAGCATCTGGCGTTCTCGAGCGGGATCCACTACTGCGTGGGCGCGCCGCTGGCCAGGCTGGAGGGAGAGGTCGCCTTCCGGGTCCTGGCCGAGCGCCTACCCGAGCTGGTGCGCGCGGGTCCGGTTCACCGGCGTACGTCGTTCACGATCCGGGGCTTGTCGAGGTTCCCCCTTCAGCTCCGCGTCCCCGCCCCGACCACCCCGTGATCATGATCGTGATCATGAAGTTTGTCGGCGTATCCGCCGCTCTTCCTTCACGATCATGGGGCACTCCATGACCACGGGCCACGTTCACCGCTACGGCAAGGGACGCGCCGATCCTCGCTCAAGAAAGCTCGACACCTCGCCGCCCGGCCTCCACAACGAACCGCTCGGCCGCCGACACCGACCCGTCCTCCACGGCCACCGCGGACGCGACTCGCAACGTCGCCACGATCGCCTCGCGGTCGACGTCGCACACCACGTAGCCACGCCGACCGTCGCCGTACTTCCAGTACGGCGACTCCGCCATGATCTGGTCCCAGGTCCCGTGCCAGTCCGCGGGGGCCAGGTCCCCGCCGGACGAGATCGACGTTCCCACGATCTCCGCGCCGACCACGCGCGCCTCGGGATCGTCGAAGTCGGTCGTCAGGTCGCAGGCCATCGTGAAGTGCCGGTCACCTGTCAGCACCACCGGGTTGGCGACCCGCGACGAGCCGAGGACCTCGAAGAGCCGCCGCCGCTGGGCGCGGTAGCCGTCCCACGGATCCGTCCACAGCACCTGGTCAGGCCCGGCCTTCCGGTCGGTCTGTGCCATCGGCGCCTGGTTGGCGAGGAGGTTCCAGCGCTGCCGGCCGCTGGTCAGCCCGCCAACGAGCCAGGCCTCCTGCTCCGAACCCGTCATGGTGCGCGCCGGGTCGTCGGCCTCGTCCGGCGTGCTGGGCTGGTCGTCGCGGTACTGCCGCGTGTCGAGTACGTGGATCCGGGCGAGGTCGCCCCACTCGAACCGGCGGTACGCCTGGATGCTGGGGCCCTCCGGCGCGACGGACCTGCGTACCGGCATGTGTTCGTACCACGCCTGGAACGCCGCGGCCCGGCGCTCCCGGAACTCCTCGGGCCCCTGTTGGTCGGGGTCCTGCGGGACGGGTCCGGCCCAGTCGTTGTCGACCTCGTGGTCGTCGAACGTCACGATCCACGGGCAGGCGGCGTGCGCCGCGCGGAGGTCGGCGTCGGTCTTGTAGCGGGCGTAGCGGTTGCGGTACTCGACCAGCGAGAACGGCTCGCCTTCGCCCTCGTGCCGGCGTACGCCCGTGTCCGACGGCGGCGACTCGTAGATGTAGTCGCCGAGGAACGCCACCAGGTCGAGGTCCTGTTCGGCGAGGTCGCGATGGGCGACGTAGAAGCCCTGCTGGTAGTTCTGGCAGGAGGCGTACGCAAGCCGCAGCCGGCGGGGCGACGTTCCGGCGGCCGGCGCCGTACGGGTCCGCCCGACCGGCGAGACCTCCGTGCCCGCACGGAAGCGGTAGAAGTACTCACTCCCCGCCCGCAGGCCGCCGGGCTCCACGTGGACGCTGTGGCCGAACTCCGGACGTGCGTGCTCTGTGCCCCGGCGCACGGACCGACGGAAGCGCGCGTCGGTGGCGATCTCCCACTCCACCGGTATCGCCCGGTCCGGCATGCCGCCGCCTTCTAGCGGGTCGGGCGCGAGGCGGGTCCAGAGCACGACGGAGTCCGGCCAGGGGTCCCCGGAGGCCACGCCGAGCCCGAAGAGGTCGGTGGGCAGGCTGCGGGTGACGGCGCCGGGTGCGGCGAGGCGCGAAGGTGTGGAGGCGGCGATGCGGCCGGCGGACTGCCGGACGGGAGCGGCGCTCGCCGAGCCGAACGCCGGCACCACGCCGGACAGTGCGGCTCCGACGGACACGCCGCCCAGGGTCAGGAGACGTCGACGGGACAGCTCAGACATGGGTGTCTCCGCGGGAAGAAGGGGTGGTCAGGCGTCGCGTGCGGCGGTGCACGGCAGGACGAGCGGGACAAGCGAGAGGCAGACGGACCAGCGAGACCAGACGGACCAGCGGGACCAGCGGGACCAGACGGACCAGCGGGATCAGACACCTCAGAGGCTGACGAACGGGACCGAACGTCATCAGGACCGCAGATGGCGCCACAACGGGCACATGGTGAACGCTTGGTCGCTCTCCGTCGCAGGCGTGACGCGGACGAGACCGGCGGCGAACCAGTGGTGAAATCCCGGGTGGCCCCAGCCGTCGGAGACCTGTCCGAAGATCGCGAGCGTGGATCGGGGTCCGTTCGTACGGACAACTCCCGATCGACGAGTACCCGGCCAGTCGGGAGGCGGGGAGCCGCGAGCCAGGCGACTCCCCGTGGATCTGGTCATCTAGGCTCCGGCAGGTGCCTTCCCGCCTCCGGCCGGCCGACCCGGACGAAGCCGCCGCCGCACTGAGCCGGGTCCTCGAGGCGCTCGACGCCCTCGACGCCCGGACCGAGCCGGGCCGCGATGACCTACGTCTGCTGGTCCGCCACTTCCTCGCGCTGCTCGCCGGCAAGGCGCCGGGCAGGTCGGTGGAGGTGCGGGTGCCGCCGTACGCCGCCATCCAGTGCGTCCCCGGCCCGCGACACACCCGCGGTACGCCACCCGGCGTTGTGGAGATGGATCCGGTGACGTGGATCCTGCTCTGCGCCGGAAGGCGTACATGGCAGGACGCCGTGCACGAGGGCGCCGTTCACGCCAGCGGCGAGCGCACCGACCTCTCCGGTTACCTCCCGCTGCCCGTCCCGCGGAGCGGGAAGGGCTAACCCGGAAATTCTTGCCGAACCACGGAACCGTTCGAGGATCGACGCCGTCTGATCGCCGGTGGTCCGAAGCCATCTGGAGAAGCCCCTCGCGACACCCCCCGACGTGAGGGGCTTTTCTATGCCCGCAGGCCCACGCCGCCGATGCCCTGTCGGACCGTGGGGCTAGCGTCGGCGTGGTGACCGACGAACTCACGGCCTCGCCCGACCAGCTCCGCCAGGACGCCGACGACCTGCTGCGGCGGCTCGTCGGTACGCCCGAGGCGACGTTCCGCGACGGGCAGTGGGAAGCGATCGAGGCCCTGGTCGCCCAGCGCAGGCGGGTGCTCGTCGTCCAGCGCACCGGCTGGGGCAAGTCGGCGGTCTACTTCGTCGCCACCGCGCTCCGCAGGAGCCAGGGCGCCGGTCCGACGCTGATCGTGTCGCCGCTGCTCGCCCTGATGCGCGACCAGGTGGCGGCCGCCGAGCGCGCCGGCATCCGTGCATTGACCATCAACTCCGCCAATGCCGAGGAGTGGACCGATATCGCCAAGGCGCTGGCCGTCGACGAGGTCGACGTCCTGCTGGTGTCGCCCGAACGCCTCAACAACCCCCGGTTCCGCGAGGAGCAGCTGCCCGACCTCGCGGCCCGCGCCGGACTCCTCGTCGTCGACGAGGCCCACTGCGTCTCCGACTGGGGGCACGACTTCCGCCCCGACTACCGCCGCATCCGCGACCTGCTCGGCGACCTGCCGGACGACACGCCCGTCCTCGGCACGACCGCCACCGCCAACGCCCGGGTCGTCGCCGACGTCGCCGAGCAACTCGGCGGTGGCGAGGTCCTCACCCTGCGCGGACCACTCGCCCGTGACAGCCTGCGTCTCGGCGTACTCCGGCTCCCCACCGCACAGATGCGACTCGCGTGGCTCGTCTCGCACCTCGACGAGCTGACGGGCAGCGGCATCATCTACACCCTCACGGTGAGCGCCGCCGACGACATCGCCGCGCTGCTGCGCGACGCCGGTCATGTCGTCCGCGCCTACACCGGACGTACGGATGACGCCGAACGCCGAGCGGCCGAGGAAGCGCTGCGCGACAACCAGGTGAAGGCACTCGTCGCGACGTCCGCACTCGGGATGGGGTTCGACAAACCCGACCTCGGGTTCGTCGTCCACGTGGGGGCGCCCGCGTCCCCGATCGCCTACTACCAGCAGGTGGGCCGCGCGGGCCGGGCGACCGAACGGGCCGACGTGCTGCTCCTGCCCGGCATCGAGGACGTCGACATCTGGCGCTACTTCGCCACCGCGTCCATGCCGCGACAGGTCCAGGCCGACGCCGTCCTCACCGCCCTCGCCGAGGCGGGGCGACCGATGTCCGCGGCGGCGCTCGAGGCGGTCGTCGACATCCGGCGTACCCGGTTGGAGCTCCTGCTCAAGGTCCTCGACGTCGACGGCGCGGTGCGCCGGGTCTCCGGTGGCTGGACGGCGACCGGCGAGCCGTGGACCTACGACGCGGAGCGCTACGCACGAGTGACGGCGGCCCGCGAGGCCGAAGCCCAGTCGATGCTGGACTACATCGCCAGCGAGGACTGCCGAATGGCCTATCTCCAGCGGGTCCTCGACGACCCCACCCTCGATGGCCACGCTCCCGGTAGCTCCCGTCTCGACGACCGCGACCACCCCGTCGGCGGCAACGACGTCGTCGGCGACCACGCCGCCGCGGATCCCGGTCATGCCGAGCAGAAGACCGGCCGGTGTGGACGCTGCGACCGGTGCGCCGAGCCCTGGTACCCCAGCGACGTCTCGACCGAGGCCCAGCAGGCGGCGACCGGCCAGCTGGCGCGGGTCGGCGTCGCGATCGAGCCGCGCGCGATGTGGCCAGGTGGCATGGATCGGCTCGGTGTCGAGGTCCGCGGCAAGATCCCGGTCGACGAGCGGGCCACGTCGGGCCGTGCCGTCGCTCGACTCACCGATCTCGGTTGGGGCCAGCGGCTCCGCGAGATCCTGGCGCCCCATGCGGCCGACGAGCCGGTGCCGGACGCCGTCCTCACCGCGTGCGTCGACGTCCTGCGTACCTGGGGGTGGGAGCGCCGACCCACCGGCATCGTCGCGGTCGGGTCGCGGCGGCGGCCAGCGCTCGTAAATTCGCTCGCCGCGGGTCTCGCCCGGATCGGCCGGCTGCCCCTGCTCGGAACGCTCACCCCCGTCGACGGCGGCCCGACCGGGGAACCCGGCGGCAACAGCGCGTTCCGGTTGGCGGGTGTGTGGGACCGGCTTGCCGTCCCACCGGACGTCCGCGATGGTCTGGCATCGGTGGCCGGGGACACCGCGGGTTCCGGGCCGACCATCCTGTTGGTCGACGATCTCGTCGACTCACGATGGACGTTGACCGTGGCCGCGAGGGCCCTCCGCCACGCCGGGGCGGGTGAGGTCCTCCCCTTCGCCCTCGCCGTCGTCGCCTGACCAGAGGGACCCACCGGTCCGGGTCGTCCGCGCTAGGCGGGGACGGCTTCCTCCGCCTCGCCGGCGAGCGTGGCGCGCTCGGCCCGGTGGCTGCGCACCGACCACAGGACCGCCGCGACCCACAGCGCCGCGATGAGGATGTACGCCGTCGCCTGCGTCGGAGCCGGAGCCGCTACCCAGTCCGACTGCAGGATGGTGCGTACGTTGGTCAGGACGATCACGCCACCCACGAGCGAACCGAGGATCCGGCCCGGGATGTGGCGTACCAGCCAGGCCGCGATCGGCGCGGCGATGAGACCGCCGATCAGCAGGGCGGCGACAGCGCTCAGTGGAATGCCCTCGGCACCGAGCCCGATCAGGAAGCCGATGCTGGCGGCCACCGAGACGACGAACTCACTGGTGTCGACCGACCCGACGACCTTCCGTGGCTCCATGCGTCCGCTGGCGAGCAGTGCCGGCGTCGCGACCGGGCCCCAGCCGCCGCCACCGGTGGAGTCGACGAATCCCGCGAAGATGCCGAGTGGGGCCAGGAAGCGCTTGCGTACCGGCTTGCCCAGCTGACCACGCGGCGTGCCCCACGCGGTGAACCGGATCAGGATGTACGCGCCGAGCGCGAGCAGGATGCCCGACATGATCGGCGCGGCGGTCTCGGTCGAGAGTGCGCTCAGGAACGTGGCTCCGGCGAACGCACCGACACCGCCTGGGATCGCGATGCGCAGCACGACGCGCCAGTCGACGTTGCCGAACCGCCAGTGCGAAGCACCCGACGCCAGCGTGGTGCCGATCTCAGCGAGGTGGACGGTGGCCGAGGCGGCGGCGGGCGCGGCGCCAGTGGCGAGGAGGAGCGTCGTCGACGTGACGCCGTACGCCATGCCGAGACTGCCGTCGACCAATTGCGCGGCGAGCCCGACGAGGCCCAAGAGCACGAGTTTGCGCACGAGTGCGACTCCACTTCTCCGATAGTTCCTATACGAATGGTAGGCATTAGAGTAGGGGTCGGTTCGGCGAACACCTATCTGGCGTCCAGATGCAAAGACGAAAGCCCACAAGGGGTGGCGTTTCATGCGTTCGGCGTAACGGGACAGCGGCATCGAAAAGCGACGGAGGACTTCCCGGACGGTGCCAGCTCGGGCCGCTGGGGCAGGTTCCTGCCGATCGAGGCGTACGCTGCGTGATCGTGATCGAAACCGACTCCCAGCGTGCCGTCAGCCGGGTCCTCCCGGGCGTCCGCGACGTGCTCGAGCACCTGGTCAGGATCCCGTCGGTGAGTGCCAACCCCGCCGCGGCCGACGACGTACGACGCACCGCGGACGCGACCGCGCAACTCTTCCGCGACGAGGGCGCGGACGTCGACATCCTCGAGGTCGAGGGCGGCCAGCCGGCCGTGCTCGCCCGCTTCCCCGCGCCGCCGGGCAAACCGACCGTCCTGCTGTACGCCCACCATGACGTTCAGCCGACGGGCGACCCTGCACTGTGGACGAGCCCGCCGTTCGAACCGACCGAACGCGACGGCCGGCTCTACGGTCGGGGCGCCTCCGACGACAAGGCCGGGATCGCGATGCATCTTGCCGCCATCCGGGCGTACGACGGAGCACCACCGGTCGGCGTCACCGTCTTCGTCGAGGGTGAGGAGGAGATCGGCTCGCCCACGTTGTCGGCGTTCCTCGAGACCTACCACGACCAACTCGCGGCCGACGTCATCGTCCTCGCCGACTCGGCCAACTTCGACATCGGCGTACCCGCTCTCACCACCACGCTGCGAGGGCTCGCGGACTGTGTCGTAGAGGTCCGCGCGCTCGACCACGGGGTGCACTCGGGGCAGTACGGCGGCGCCGCCCCCGATGCCCTCACCGCCCTGTGCCGGCTCCTCGCGACCCTGCACGACGACGAGGGCAACGTCGCGATCAAGGGGCTGGCCACCGCGGAGCCGCCAGACGTCGACTATCCCGAGGACCGGTTCCGCGCCGAGGCGAGCGTCCTGCCCGGCGTCGAACTGCTCGGCACCGGCAGCATCGCCGAACGGATCTGGGCCAAGCCGTCCGCGACCGTCCTCGCGATCGACGCCCCCCGGGTCGCCGACGCGTCGAACACGCTGCACCCTGTCGCCCGGGCGAAGGTGAGTATCCGGCTGGCGCCAGGCGACGACGCCGTACGCGCCCGTACCGCGCTGGTTGACCACCTGCGCGCCAACGCGCCGTGGGGGTGTGAGGTCGAGGTCAGCGTCGGCGACGTCGGTGAGCCGTACTCCGCCAACGCAGAAGGCCCGGCCTATGACGCCGCGCGGGAGGCGTTCCGCGAGTCCTGGGGACGCGAGCCGGTCGACATCGGTATCGGCGGCACCATTCCGTTCATCGCGGAGTTCGCCCAGGCCTTCCCGGCGGCGGCGATTCTCGTCACCGGCGCGGCCGACCCGCACTCCCGGGCGCACGGCGCCGACGAGAGCCTGCACCTGGGCGAGTTCGAGCGGGCATGCCTCGCGGAGGTCCTGTTGCTGTCCAAGCTCGCGAAGGCCACCAGCTCTCCCTGACGGGTCGTCGGCCCTTGCGGCGTTCCGACGTAGCGGCGTTCCGACCGTACGGGCGCTCGCCCCCGCTCATGGCCATGGCGTTCCGACGTAGGAGTTCGCCCCGCCCATGGCGTTCTGACTGACTCGACCCTCGCCGTGCCGGCCCGGCAAATGACCACGCTGCGCAGGACTGCGGTCTCCGGACAGGCGTCGACACCTGTCCAAGGTTCCACAGGCATGCTCAGCGTGGTCATTTCGGCCGGGTCAGGTGGCGATCATGCGTACGTCCGACAGGATGGGCGGCATGGCGGAAGTTCCTCGTTCAACTCCGGTCGGTGTCGTCGGTGCGGGCACGATGGGCGCCGGCATCGCGCAGGTCGCGGTCGTCGCCGGCCACCGCGTCCGGTTGTACGACGCCCTGGACGGCGCGGCGGCCCGTGGCGTCGCACAGATCCACGCCCGACTGGACCGGCTGGTCGAGAAGGAACGCATGACCGCCGCCGCCGCGGCCGACGCCAAAGCCCGGCTGGAGGCGGCCGACACCCTCGACACGCTGGCCCCGTGCGGACTCGTCGTCGAAGCGATCGTCGAGCAACTTCCCGCGAAACGCGAACTCTTCGCCGCCTTGGAGAAGGTCTGCGCCGACACCGCCGTCCTCGCCACCAACACGTCCACCCTGTCGGTGACCGCGATCGCCTCCGGCCTCCAGCATCCCGGACGTGTCACCGGCATGCACTTCTTCAACCCGGCTCCGCTGATGGCACTGGTCGAGGTCCCGGCGGGCGCCACCACCGACCCAGAGGTCGCGGCGACCGTCGCGGCGACCGCCACCGCCTGGGGCAAGACGCCGGTGCGCTGCGCGTCGACTCCGGGGTTCGTCGCCAACCGGGTCGCACGACCCTTCTACGGCGAAGCCATGGAGGTACTCGAGCAGGGCGGCGCCGACTGCGCCACGATCGACGTCGTACTCAGGGAGGCGGGCGGGTTCCCGATGGGTGCGTTCGAACTCGCCGACCTGGTGGGCAACGACGTCAACCTCGCCGTCGGCCGTTCGGTCTGGGAGCAGACGTTCGGCGACCCACGCTATGCGCCGTTCGTCGCACAGCAGCAGGTGGTCGACGCAGGATGGTTGGGCCGCAAGACCGGCCGCGGCTGGTACGCGTACGACGGCTCCGAACGACCGCGGCCCCAGACCGCCGAGGCCCGGCCGGCACCCGAGCGGGTCACCTATCACGGCGGGTTCTCCGCCTGCTACGGACTGCTCGACCGGATCGCGGACTCCGGCGTGAGCGTTGAGCGGTACGACACAGGTCCGGCCGGAAGACGCGCGGGATCAGGGGAGTTCGAACCCGGAGAGTCGGCGTATGGCATCGAACTCCCCAGCGGCGGCCTGGTCCTCGAAACGCTCGGCGAGCCGGCCACCGTCGACGGCGACGCGGTGGCCCTTGACTGGGTGGGCGACGCCGCCACGGCCAGCCGGGTCTGCCTCGCGCCCAGCGACACCTGCGAGGCAGCGACGCTCGACGAGGCCGTCGGGATGTTCCAGGCCGCGGGCCTCACCGTCAGTGTGATCGACGACATACCCGCCCTCATCGTCGCCCGCACGATCAGCATGCTGGTCAACGAGGCCGTCGACCTGGTTGCCCGGCGCGAGGCGGCGGCCGAGGACGTCGACGCCGCGATGCGCCTCGGCACCGGCTACCCCCAGGGTCCGCTGGCGTGGGGTGACCGGATCGGCCCCGGCGTCGTCGCCGAGGTCCTCACCACGCTGGCGCGGGCGCGCCCTGGCGGGCGCTACCGACCGAGCCCGCTTCTGGTCCGAGCCGCCCACACCGGGCGCCCCCTCCGCGCCCTCTGAGCCGCGCGCTCGCCGCACTCGCCGCACTCGCCGCACCCCGCCGCACCCGCCGCACCCGCCGCACCCGCCGCACCCGCCGCACCCGCCGCACCCGCCGCACCCGCCGTGATCATGAAGGAAAGGGGGCGCATACGCACACAAAACCTTCACGATCACGATCATGATCACCGGGGGGCTCCGGAGCGGTCGGGTGGCGCGAACATGACGAGTGACGACACGGGCGGCGTGACGGACACTGGGGGCCGACCACCACGAAGGTTTCCCATGCCGAGAAGACGCCCAGCAAAAAGTTCGGAACCGCCCCCGACGTCTGGACATAGACCGGGTGTGGATCAGCTCGAGACCGGCGATGTCGCCGACGGAGAGCTCTGGCGCAGTGCCGCCAAGGGCGACCCGTCGGCGTTCGGGGCCCTTTTCGAGCGGCACGCCGACGCGGTCTACAACCACTGCTTTCGTCGTACCGGATCGTGGGAGGCGGCCGAGGATCTCGCCTCGGTGGTCTTCCTCGAAGCCTGGCGGCGGCGCCGTGACGTGTCCCTCAGCGGCGAGTCGATCCTCCCTTGGCTGCTCGCGGTTGCCAACAACGTCGTACGCAACCGCGACCGTAGCCTGCGGCGGCACCGTCGCCTCCTCGCGAAGCTTCCTCCCGCCGTGGTCGCGCCCGACCCGGCGGAAGAGGCCGCCTCGCGGGTGGACGACGAGCGTGCCATGCGGCGGGTGCTCCAGGTGTTCACCCGCCTACTGCCCGATGAGCAGGATGTGCTCGCGTTGTGCGTATGGGCGGGACTCAGCTACTCCGATGCCGCGGTGGCCCTCGGGATACCGGTCGGCACGGTGCGCTCCCGCCTCTCCCGCGCTCGCGAACACCTCCGGCGGCTCGCCGGGCTCGAGGTGGACGCGGGACATACGGGGGGTCCCGCGCCCACCCCGCGCCCGGCGGGTGCTCTCCCGACCCATCCGTCGTCGGCCAAATGTGGTGAACGGGGACTAATGACATGACCGACATCGACCGGATCCCGCCGCCACGCGCGATGCCGCGCGGGCGCCGTGACGCCATCAGGGAGGCGCTCGAAGCGGAGGTGAGCGGGACCCGCCGCCCGTGGTGGCGGCGCTCCTGGCAGGGCGTGGCCGTGGGTGGCGGCGCCCTCGCTCTGGTACTCGCCGGCGGAGCCGCCACGGCCTACGTCGCGTTCAAGCCCGCCGAGGACAGGGCCAGCGTCATCTGCTACGCCCAACCAGACCTGGACTCCGACAACGTTGCCGGAGCGCGGGTCGCGGTCGGCCGCAACATGCCGGCCGGCGCGAAGGAATCCGACAGCGGCACCGTCGCCATCGCCGATCCGGTGGAGGCGTGTGCACAAGCCTGGCAGGACGGCCAGATCAGTACCGACGGCGCCAGTGAGGTGCCGGAGGACTCGACGGCCAGGTACCAGGTCCCCGACCTCGTGGCCTGCACCCTCGAAGAGGGTGTTGCCGGAGTGTTCCCAGGTTCCCCCTCCACCTGTGAACGCCTCGGTCTCCCCCAGACCACGAGGTAAACCAGCGCAGGGATGGCCGCGCTGCCCCCGGGCGGCAGCGCGGCCATGGGGACCAACCACACTCAGCGGGTACGCCAGGCTCCTCAGCGAGAGCGGGTAGCCGGATCAGCGAGCGGAAGCTCGACCGGACGAGATTCCTCCGGGCGAGATTCCTCCGGACGGCACTCGTCCGTACGACCTACGCCGGGTGTCCACCGCTCTCGTTGTGAACGGGTGGTCGTCGTCAGATGAACTTGATCGACGACGTACGGTCGTTCATCGAACCCAGGGACGGGCAGTTCGCGTCACAGTAGGTGTAACTGCCGGTGTAACTCGAGCCGTCGTGATGCTTTCCGAGGCAGTTGGAGTACATCTTCGCCGAGGAGATCCGGTTGTTGAATCCCAGGTCAGCCATGCTGGGGAAGCCGTACCAGTCACCCGAGTAGCATCCGGTCCCGCTGGATCCGTAGAGCACGAGCGAACTGCCGCCGTAGCTACCGTTCTGGTACTCGACGCCGAGCAGCGGTCGTGCCACCTGACTCACTTCCGAAGAGACGGCGCCCGCGGACATGAGTTGCTTCTCACTGACACTGGTCGCGTCCGCGTCGAGTGCCACTCGACCACCGGTCGCGAAGTCGATCGCGGCGGCGAAGGTGTCGAAGCACGTCGGGGCGCTCGCCGACTCGGGTGCTGCCGTGGTGTCGTCGACCGGGGTGGCGTCAAGCGCGACGACGCAATGGTCACCCGCTGCGTCGGCTGGACCGGTCGCCGCATGTGCGACCTGGCCTTGCCAGAAAACGAGAACCAGTGCTCCAAGCGCTGCCCACCACACACTTCGTTGGCGTCGCACGGCGGCCACCTCCTGCAGGGTCGGAAACGTACGCCAAGGACGCATGATGACATGTCGCGAGAAAGGTTGTCCTGACGTGTGTCCTCAATCACCGTACGTATGGGATGTATCGGTCAGCATTCCCGCCATAGGGGACATATCGGCTGACCACCGGAAACGTCCGGACACCACCCGGCCAAGCATTGGCCACTCGCGCGCCGAACGTCGTTGGTGGGTCGCTCATGGGTCTGCCCTAGACAGGAGGCCATGTCCCGACACTCCTCTGCCCACCCAAGCCGCCGTGCCCTCCTCGGAACCGGTCTCGCGGCCGGAATCACCGTGCTCAGCAATGCTCCGGCGCTCGCCGCCGATCGTGCGTACGCTTCGGTCGGCACCCACGAGCGGTCGCTCGCCCGGCGTACGGCTCCGGCGTTCCTGAGGAGCGGCCGGCCCTCCCTCAGCCATGGCATCGCCAGCGGTGACCCGACCGGTGACGGGGCAGTCGTCTGGGCGCGATCGGACCAGGTGGCGCGGATGACCGTCGACCTCAGCCGGACGCCGGACTTCGCTCGGGTCACGACCGTCCCTGGCCCGGTGCTCACGGAGGCGACGAACTTCACCGGCAAGCTCGACCTGCGCGGGCTTCCGGCGGGGCGGGAACTCTTCTATCGCGTGACTCTCGAGGATCCGGACCGCCACGGCGTGGGCGGCGAACCGCTCGCCGGGCGTCTGGTCACCGCACCTCGATCCAGGCGTACGAGCGTGTCGTTCCTCTGGTCCGGCGACATGGTGGGACAGGGGTGGGGCATCAACCCGGACCTCGGCGGCATCACCATCTTCGACCGCATGCGCGCGCTGCGACCGGACTTCTACCTCAACTCCGGCGACACGGTCTACGCCGACGGCATCCTCACCGAGACCGTCACGCTGCCCGACGGCCGGATCTGGCGCAACGTCACCACCGAGGAGAAGAGCAAGGTCGCGGAGACGTTGGCCGAGTATCGCGGACAGTGGGCGTACAACCTGCTCGACGAGCACGTACGGGCCTTCGCAGCCGACGTACCGCAGATCGCCCAGTGGGACGATCACGAGGTCACCAACAACTGGTATCCGGGCGAGGTTCTGGACGACGCCCGGTATACGGAGAAGCGCGTGGACGTGCTCGCGGCACGGGCGCGACAGGCGTTCTTCGAGTGGATGCCGATCCGGCCGGTACGCAGGGACCCGGACGGCCGCGTCTACCGGAAGATCGCGTACGGCCCGCTGCTCGACCTGTTCGTCCTCGACATGCGTACGTACAAGGATGCCAACACCGACGGGCTCGAGACCGTGCCGGACGGGGGTGTGCTCGGCCGGCGGCAGCAGGCCTGGCTGACCAGCGAACTGCTCGCCTCCCGCGCCACGTGGAAGGTGATCGCGAACGACCTGCCGCTCGGCCTGGTCGTGCCGGACGGTGAGACGGCGATCGAAGGTGTGGCGCAGGGCGATCCGGGGCGCCCACGCGGCCGCGAGGTGGAGTTCGCCGGCCTGTTGTCGACACTGCGCCGCCACCGCGTGCGCAACGTCGTCTGGCTCACGGCGGATGTGCACTACGCGGCGGCACATGCGTACTCGCCGGAGCGGGCGACCTTCACCGACTTCAATCCGTTCTGGGAGTTTGTGTCGGGGCCGGTGAACGCGGGTGGGTTCGGACCCAACGCGCTCGATCCGACGTTCGGGCCGGAGGCCGTCTTCGTTCATGCGCCGCCGGTGGCGAACGCCTCGCCGCTGGACGGCTACCAGCACTTCGGTGAGGTGTCGATCGCGGGCGACAGCGGTGAGCTGACGGTCCGGATGCGCGACCAGGACGCGAAGGTGTTGTACGCCAAGACCCTCCAGCCCGCGAAGGCCTAGCGCCCTAGACCCCGGGCGACCCGAACTCGACAGGTTGGTCGAGCGGTCACACACCCCCGGCCCGCCCTCGAGCGACCTCGCCATCGCCTTCGTCGGCGCCGCCATGGCTCCTCCTGGCGACCGCAGCGATGCGTGTGTGGCTGGTCACCCCTCTCGGCCGAGTAGGCCGGCCACGACCTGAATCTGCCATTCGGCGGATACACGGCCGGACCCTCGCCGGCCATCGTCGGTCGTGGAGGTCGTCCGTGGCCGGACTCCCACCCAACCCTGAGAGGGCTCGAACGACAGGAAGTGAGGTCCGATGACTGCCAGTCCATCCTCGGACGGCCCCGGGTCTGGAGAGCGCGACGCACGATGGTGGCCGGCCGTCAGTGTGTCGACCGCCGCACTTCTGGACGCCGCCGCGCACCTCGTCGGTTACCACGAGGTCTCCGGCATGCCGACGTTTCCATGGTGGACCAGCCTCGGCGCTGCGGCACTCGCCCTGGTTGCGGCCGGTCTTCCGGCGCCCGCGGTGCGCGCCACTGTGCTGTGGCTCGGGTCCGGCAGCATCCTGGCACTTTCCAGCCTGCCCGTCTTACCGCACGACCTGCTGGTCATTGTGTCTCATCTGATCGTGCAAGTGAGCGGAGGCAAGGACCTCTTCGCGGTGGATACGCCCTGGCTGGCAGTGATACGCCACCTGGTGGTGTTGACCGCCGCGGGCGCGGCGTGGCATGCCGGTGTCCGGGCCCGGCGCAGGGCGCGCGGCGTGTGCCCTGGCTGCGGGCGGATCGAATCGCGAGAGGCGGCGGTTGGTGGCCGCCTCGCTCGGGTGGGTGGCCTGCTAGCCGTCGTGGCACCTCTGCCCTACGTCTGGCTCAAGCTGGAATGGGCCACCGGATCCACTGTCGGTTTGGCTGATCCCGACTACTTCGACGGTGTCACCTTCTTCACGCCGGGCTTCGGTGACACTGCGCTGTTGGGTGGACTCGGAGTGGTGGTCGCGTCGGCCATGATGACCGTGCCGCGTCAGCGGTTGGTCCGAGCCACGCTGGTCGGCATCGGGGCGATCGGTTCGGTGATGCTTGTCCCGGTCGGCGTACTTGGCGCACTGCTCCTGGGAGCAACCCTCCTCACGGTGATGCCGATGGACGAGGACCTCGCCATCCGCCCCTGGGTATTCACCATGGTGTATCCCAGCTTCCTGCTCTGGGGGGTGGGCCTCGCCCTGGCGACATGGCAGTACTGGAAGGGCACCAAACCCGCCTGCGCCCATCACCGCGATCCTGTGCCATGAGCACCCGGACCGCCGCGGCCATCAGAACCGAGCGGTCCCCGCATTGATGATGGAGTACGACGGCGGCGTGATTGCCCGTTCGTGCGACACATGGACCCTGTCCGGTATCCGTACGCGATGGAGGCAAGCACGATGAGTGGGGCCCACAGGATGAGCGAGATCGCTGGAACGTGGGACACCAGAGTCATCGGGACTTCTGTTCCCGGGAACGTCATCCGTTGCCCCAACACGAAGCGCACCACGGAAGGGATCAACATCGTGGCATAGCCCGACAGGCCAGCGCCACACACCAAGCCCAAGCCGACTGGGAACCACCGGGGAATGGCCTGCCCGCGGAGTGTGGGAATCCAACGAGGCCAGGTTCTACTCCACGGGCGTGTGAGCCCTCAGCACAGCACCCCTCCACCCATCGCCATTCCGGCCAAGGTCAATTCCATGAGAACCGTGCCGTGCCCAGGATTCGCGTCGTTGATCCGTTGCAGAAACTGGGCGCTCGTCCCCGCTGGGACGCCGGCCGCCCACAGAAGCCGAACCGAGGCATAGCCGAGCGGTGCGAGAGCGGCCGCATACGCGGCGAGCGTGGCGAAGCGGGCGAACCTCCGCGGATGCGCAGTGGGCGACCTGCGACCGCAAACGGGGCATCCACCCCCCGTCTTCCGCCCATACCTGAGGGTCACCAGACCGAGAACGAATCCCGTCCCTGCCAGCACTATGACGCTCATCTCGGGCCATCCGACGCGGTAGAGCGCAAGCGGAAGCAGCATCGGAACCAGGTACAAGGACAGGTTGCCGGGAAGGACCAGCGTCAAGAACGTGCAAACTGCCCAGCCCCAAGCCAGCAACAGAGGGCGCCAGGGACCGGCGACCTCGAGTTGCATGGCGGCTATGGCTGCGAGCGTTAGCACTCCTATCCCGAGCGCCGACCAGTTCGTTTGCGCCGCGGCGAGGTCGGCCAGCCAGTGCTCGCGAAACATGCTGTCGGGATCGACACCGCGATCGAAGAAAGAGGTTCCCTCTTTCAAACCAACAACCGCCAACAACACGTGAATGGCAACTACTGCCGTCGCGAAAACGACCGCAACGCGCCAGATGTTCTGGTTCGTCCACCACGTCGTACGTTCTGTTGACTTCACACCAAAGGATGCTGCTCTCAGCCTCCGAGATCCGCACTCTGCCATATGGCAGATATGCCGAGTGGCGCAGCTGCGTCAACATGTGTACGTGCATGAGCAGCGCAGCCTCTGCACACCGTGCGGCAAGCAGCATCACAGGGACGATATCTAGACGAGGATGAATCATGACAGGTACGGTCCAGCAGAGCGACACCCCGAATCGACAGGACTTCCGCAAGGTCGTCGTGTACTCGCTCATCTCCCTCGATGGCGTAGCAGAGGAGCCCGGCGATTGGATGTTCGCCGTCGACGAGGATGTCTTCTCGTTCCTCGGAAGCGTGATCAACCGACAGGACGACGTGCTTCTTGGCCGGGGTACCTACGAATACTGGGTCGACTACTGGCCCACGTCGGACGTCGAGCCGTTCGCAAGCTTCATCAACAACACAACCAAGCATGTCTTCAGCTCCTCTCCGTTGAACGGGAGCTGGGCGAACGCACGTTGGGTCCATTCACCGTTGGAGGACTACGTCCGGCAGTTGAAGAACGGTCGCGGTCGAGACATCGGCGTGCACGGCAGTATCTCTGTTGCGCAAGCTCTCCTTGCGGCAGACCTCGTGGACGAGATTCAGCTGGTCGTCGCACCAACCTTGGCAGGTGATGGCTCCCGGCTCTTCCCGACGTTGGCTGGTGGACCGCGGCGGCTTGAATGCGTCAGCCAGGTTCGAACCCCCAGCGGGGCCATACTTCTGTCGTACCGCCTCGGCGAGCAAGCTGACCTCGCCTGTTCATGAGGTACGGCGGCACGAGGGTCGAACTGAGCGAAGCGCTCTGCCTGTAAGGAAGAATCGGTGCTGCGGTCACGCCGATCTTCTGACCGGAAGGCGCGGGCTGGGGTGGCGCGATGAGACCCCCCGAGCAGACCTCTCACCGGCATTGCCGGGCTCACGCGGAGCCGGCCCGCTTGGTTGGGTCAGGCGAGGAGGAGAGCGTTCGCCGGGTCCTCGACGATGCGGGCGACGTCGGTGAGGAACCGCGAGCCCTGTTCGCCGTCCACGACCCGGTGGTCGAACGACAACGACAGCGTCGTCACCCAGCGCGGTACCACCTGGTCGTCGACGACCCACGGCTGTTTGCGGACCGCGCCGAACGCGAGGATTCCGGACTCGCCCGGGTTCATGATCGGAGTCCCGCCGTCCACGCCGAAGACCCCGACGTTGGTGATGGTGAACGTCGTTCCCACCATGTCCTCGGGTGCTGTCCTGCCCTCGCGCGCGGTCTGGGTCAACGCGTTGAGTGCCCGCGCGAGGTCGGGTAGCGGGAGCTGCTCGGCGTCCTTGATGTGCGGCACGGTCAGCCCTCGCGGCGTGGCGGCCGCGATGCCCAGGTTGACGTAGTGCTTGAGCACGATCTCGCTGGCGGCGTCGTCCCAGGTGGAGTTGAGTTCGGGGGTACGCCGGAGGGCCAGCAGGCAGGCCTTCGCGACCACGACGAGCGGGGTGAGCTTGACGTCGGCGAGCTCCCGCCGTCCCTTGAGGCGCGCCAGCAGGTCCATGGTGTTGGTCGCGTCGACGCTCATCCACTCCGTGACATGAGGTGCGGTGAACGCGCTCTGCGTGACGGCCTGGGCCATGGCCCGGCGTACTCCACGGACCGGCACCCGCGTCTCCCGGACGCCCGGGGCCCGCGCTGCCGGCGCTAGGCCTTCTGCCGGAGCAGCCGGAGCGGCCGGGCCGGCCGCCTGGGTCGCGAAGGACTCCACGTCCGACCGGCTGATCGTGCCGTCCGGTCCGGTCGGTGGGACGGTACGCAGGTCGACGCCGAGATCCTTGGCCAGCTTGCGTACAGGCGGCTTCGCGCGGGCGGGTGCGGTCGAGACAACGGATGGCGCCGGCGCGGGTCCAGGTGCCGATGCGGGCGCCGCCGAAGGTTGCCCTGGCGCGGTTGCGGTTGGTGCCCATTCCGCCGGCGCGGGCGGAGCAGCGACCTCTGCGGGCGCTCCCTGCACGGGAACGGTTGCACCCTTGCGGGGACGGCGTCGTGCTGCTCCGGCCCGAGGACCGTAGCCGACAAGGTTGCTGGTCCGTCCTTCGCCGTTCGCCTCCCCGCCGGCTGCGGCAGGCGCTCCGGCCGCGGCGGGAGGCGCTTCTCCAGGTCCGGCGGCAGGCGCTTTCGCAGGCCCGGTGGCTGGCGCTTCCCCAGGTCCGGCAGCCGGTGCTTCCCCAGGTCCGGCGGCGGGCACGGACCCTCCACCGGGCCAAGCAGCCTCGTCAGGCGTGACGCCCTCACCAGCGACCCGGATGAGCGGCGTACCGACCGGCACCACCTGCCCCTCAGGCACCAGCAGCTCCGCGATCGTTCCTGCGTACGGGCAGGGGAGTTCGACCAGCGACTTCGCGGTCTCGATCTCGACAACGATGTCGTTGACCTTCACCGTGTCGCCCGGCTTCACCTTCCAGGTGACGACCTCGGCCTCCACCAGGCCCTCGCCGACGTCCGGCAGCTTGAACTCGCGTACGTTCGCCATCCGCGCCCCATCCCCTCGGTAAGTCAGCCCCTCAGTACGCCATTCCGCTCAGTACGACAGGACCCGGTCGACGGCATCGAGCACCCGGTCGAGGTCGGGCAGATAGTCCTCCTCGGCACGTGCCACCGGATAGGGGGTGTCGAAACCAGCGACCCGCTGTACCGGCGCCTCGAGGGAGTAGAAGCACTCCTGCGCGATCCGGGTGGCGAGCTCCGCGCCCAGCCCACCCGTCACGGGCGCCTCGTGGACGGTGACGACCCGCCCGGTCCGGCGTACCAGCTCATAGACCGGCGAGAGGTCGAGCGGCGAGAGGGTCCGAAGGTCCACCACCGCGAGGCTCCGGCCCTCCTCGGCGGCCGCCGTCGCGGCGTCGAGGCAGGTCTTCACCATCGGCCCGTAGCAGAGCAGGACCGCATCGGTGCCGTCCTGCACGACCCGCGACCGGTGCAGCGGATACGGCGGCTCGGCGAGGTCGGTGTCGACCTCAGCGCGTTCGTAGTACCGCCGCTTCGGCTCCAGGAAGATGATCGGGTCGTCGCTGGCGATGCACTGCTGGATCATCCAGTACGCATCACCGGGGTTGGCGCAGGCGACCACCTTGAGCCCGGCGGTGTGGGCGAAGTACGCCTCGGGCGACTCCGAGTGGTGCTCCACCGCCCCGATCCCGCCACCGAACGGGATCCGGATCACGACGGGCAGGGTGAGCTTGCCCTGCGACCGCAGGTGCATCTTCGCGACCTGGCTGACGATCTGGTCGTATGCCGGGTAGACGAAGCCGTCGAACTGGATCTCGCACACCGGCCGGTAGCCCCGCAGCGCAAGACCGATCGCCGTCCCGACGATCCCGGACTCCGCGAGCGGGGTGTCGATGACGCGGTCCTCGCCGAAGTCCTTCTGCAGGCCGTCGGTGACCCGGAAGACGCCGCCGAGCTTTCCGACGTCCTCGCCCATGACGATGACCTTGGGGTTGTCCTCCATGGCGCGGCGAAGGCCGGAGTTGAGCCCCTTGGCGAGAGTGAGCTGGCTCATCAGATCACCCCCTCCGCGAACTCGGCATCCGCACCTGATTTGGCATCGGCATCAGCGAACGACGCCTGATAGTCGCGGAGCCACTGTTGCTGCGCTGCCAGCTCCTCGGTCTGCTCGGCGTAGACGAGATCGAAGCTGCGGGCGTAGTCCGGTTCGGGCATCGCGTGGGTCCCTTCGCGCACATGCTGGGCGAGGGCGTCGGCCTCGGTTTCGATGCGTACGAAGAAGTCGTCATCGGTGACACCGTTGCGGGTGAGGTACGCCTTGACCCGGGCGAGCGGGTCCTTGAGCTTCCAGTGTTCGAGCTCGTCCTTGAGGCGGTAGCGCGTCGGGTCATCGGTGGTCGTGTGCGCGCCCATCCGGTACGTGAACGCCTCGACGAGTGTCGGACCGCCCCCGTCACGGGCCTGCTGCAGCGCGGCCTTCGCCGCGGCGTAGCAGGCGAGGACGTCGTTGCCGTCGACGCGTACGCCCGGAAAGCCGAAGCCGGCCGCTCGCCGGTAGAGCGGGATCCGGGACTGCTTCTCCATCGGCGCCGAGATCGCCCACTGGTTGTTCTGCAGGAAGAACACGATCGGCGCGTTGAACACCGACGCCCAGATGAACGCCTCGTTGACGTCTCCTTGGGCGCTCGCGCCATCGCCGAAGTAGCCGAGGACGGCCATGTCGCGCTCGGGGTCCCCGGTGCCGACGAGGCCGTCGCGCTGGACCCCCATGGCGTAGCCGGTCGCGTGCAGCGTCTGGGCGCCGATCACGATCGTGTAGAGGTGGAAGTTGGTAGTCCTGGGATCCCAGCCGCCGTGGTCCACCCCGCGGAACAGGCTGATGATCGCCAGCGGATCGATGTCACGGCACCATGCGACGCCGTGCTCGCGGTAGGTCGGGAAGATGAAGTCCTGCGCGCGGGCCGCCCGGCCGGAGCCGATCTGCGCGGCCTCCTGACCCAGGAGCGAGGCCCAGATCCCGAGCTCACCCTGCCGCTGGAGGGCGATCGCCTCCGCGTCGATCCGCCGGGTCAGCGCCATGTCACGATAGAAGCCCTTGATCGCCTCGTCATCGAGGTCGAACGCATAGTCGGGGTGCTCGCAGCGTTCACCTTCGGGGGTGAGCAGCTGTACGAACTCGGGGCCACCTTCCGCCGGGTCCCCGGGTGGGGACCACAACGCGCCATCCGTCGTCACCGTGCACTCCTTCTCCTCCATCGGTCGGCGGGATCACCGCCTCACCGGGCCGGAGCTCGGCGCGTCGGCACTCACCGTCACCTGTGGGCGCAGATGAGTCCTACGACGCGCACGACTGTGGCACCTTGCCCAGCCGTGGCACCAACGTACCCATCGTGCCCCGTCAGTGCATCCGTTCCGCGGCGTGCGTTCGTCCAGTCCGGCTCCGGCGTACTGCAGTGGTGTCCGCGGGCATCGAGGTGCGCTCGCCGCTCCTCGCGGATCTGCCCGACCTCTGCCGTGCCCCCGGCCCTCGCGATCGGTACCGCGAGGCCACGTGATTCAGGATCGTTCGGGCAGGTGGGGTGACACCATGTCGGAACCCACCGTTCGGTGGTGCGGTTTGGTGTACGCCTTCCACAGTTAGTCGTACGCCCGATTTCTTGGTCGTACGCCCGACTTTCCTTGCCGGCCGTACGCCCGACTCTTCTTTACCGGTCGTCCGCCCGACTTTCCTTGCCGTCGTACGACCGAGTTCCGGTCCCGCCGGCTGCCGTTTCCATGATCATGAAAGTTTTGCGGCGTATACGCACCGCTTTTCCTCATGATCACGATCATGATCACGGAGGGGTGGCGAGGGCGCCGGAGTGGAGGAGGGCGGCCACGTCGGCGTCGGTGAAGCCCCAGTCGCGTAGGGCCTCGCGGGTGTGTTCGCCAGGGTGCGGGGCGGGGCCCTGGACGGCACCCGGCGTGCGTGACAGTTTCGGCGCCGGGCCGGGCTGCAGGAGCGCTCCCACCTCGACGAACGTACGTCGGCTGGCGAGGTGTGGATGCGCGGGCGCCTCGCCCGGGTCGAGGACGGGAGCCACGCAGGCGTCGGTGTCGGCGAACCGCCGGGCCCACTCGTCACGGGTCCTGGTCGCGAACACCGCGGCGAAGCGCTGGTGCAGGACCGGCCAACCGCCGCGTTCGTACTGGTCAGGCAGGTTCTCGCCGTCGGGGCCGGCATCGGTCAGACCGAGGCCCTTCAGCAGTTCGGCGTAGAACCGCGGCTCCAGCGCCCCGACGGCGACGAAGCGACCGTCGGCGCAGGCGTACGTCCGGTAGAAAGGCGCGCCACCGTCGAGCAGGTTCCCACCGCGCGGAGCGGGCCACCCGCCGGCCGCGCGCAGGCCGTGCAGGTGCGTCGACAAGAGCGCCGCGCCCTCGACCATCGCCGCGTCGACGACCTGGCCGCGGCCGGAGCGGTCGCGTTCCCAGAGCGCGGCGAGGATCCCGATCACCGCGAGCATGCCGCCGCCCGCGAAGTCGCCGACATAGTTGAGCGGTGGTACCGGCGGCGCGTCGCCCGGTCCGATCGGGTCAAGGGCACCCGACACCGCCAGGTAGTCGATGTCGTGTCCCGCGGTGTGCGCGAGCGGGCCGTCCTGTCCCCAGCCGGTGACCCGGGCGTAGACGAGACCGTCGTTGCGGGCGAGGCAGGCTGCCGGGCCGATACCGAGACGTTCGCAGACGCCCGGCCGGAACCCCTCGAGGACGACGTCGGCAACGGCCGCCAGGTGCAGGAAGGTGGCGGCCCCGTCGGAGTGCTTGAGGTCGATCGCGACCGAACGCCGACCGCGCGCGAGCGGATCGTCCGGGAGCCCGGCGGCCGGGAGTGCGGACACCGGCTCGGCCGCCACGACCCGGTCGACCCGGAGCACCTCCGCGCCCAGGTCGGACAGCATCATCGCGGCGAACGGCCCCGGTGCCAGGCTCGCCAGCTCCACCACCCGTAGGCCAGTCAGCGGACCAGTCATCGCCCCATCATCGAGCCTCGCCTGCGCGGACGCGAACACGCCGCACGGCCGAGGTCGTCCATTAGTCACCGCGCGACCCCGACCCTGCCAGACCGGCCAGACCTCAGTGAGGACGTCCAGGCCCAGCCAGACCCGCTGGGACTCGGCGGGGCCCGGTCTGGTTCAGCTGGAGTCTCCGAGCATGGCGCGGCTGATGATGTCCTTCATGATCTCCGACGTACCCGCGTAGATCCGCTGCACCCGCGCGTCGGCGTACGCACGGCAGATCGGGTACTCCCACATGTATCCGTACCCACCATGCATCTGCACGCAGTCGTCGACGACTCGGCCGAGCATCTCGGTGGCGAAGAGCTTCGCGGACGCGGCTGAGGCGGCGTCCAGCTCGCCCGCTCCCGCCGCGAGGACGCAGCGGTCGACGTAGGCCTGCGCCACCTCGATCTCCGTCCGCATCTGCGCCAGCCGGAACCGGGTGTCCTGGAATCCCGCCAGGGCGCGCCCGAACGCCTGCCGCTCCTGCACGTACGTCAGCGTGTCCTGCAACGCCACCTCCGCACCGGAGACCGCGCTCATCGCGACGACAAGACGTTCCTGCGCGAAGAGCCGGATGATCTGTGCGAACCCCTCTGCCGGGTTGCCCAGCACGTTGTCCTTGGGGATCCGGCAGTTGTCGAAGAACAGCTCGGCGGTGTCCTGGGTACGCAGGCCGAGCTTGTCGAGCTTGCGGCCGCGGCTGAACCCGGGCGTGCCCGTCTCGACGAGGAAGAGCCCGATCCCGTGCCGGCGGTCGGGTTGGGTCCGCGCCGCCACCAGGACGACGTCGGCGCAGATGCCGTTGGAGACGAACGTCTTCGCACCGTCGAGGACCCAGTGATCGCCGTCGTCGGCGGCCTTCGTCCGCATCGCCGCCGCGTCGGAACCCGCCTCCGGCTCGGTGATCGCGATCGCGAGAACCGCCTCGCCCGTGACGGCCCGGGTGAGGAAGCGGCGCTTCTGGTGACGGGTGCCGGCGTGGATGAGATAAGGAGCGACGATCGCGTTGTGCAGCGCCAGCCCGAACCCCGACTCGTGGACCCGGGCCAGCTCCTCCATCATGATCTGCTCGTACCGGAGGTCGGTGATGCCGAGTCCGCCGTACGCCGGATCGGCCGCCGGTACGACGAAGCCCTGCTGGCCGGCGACCCGCCAGATCTCCTTGTCGACCAGCCCGGCCTTGTCCCACCCCGGCTGCCGAGGAACGACCTCACGTTCGCAGAACGTCCGAAACGACTCGCGGAACGACTCGTGGTCGGCGTCGTAGTATCCAGCCCGCATGGGCCCGATCCTGCCAGGAACGGGCGGCGGGCGGCCGCGCCGTGGGGAATGATCACGTATGCGTGATCATTCCCCACGATGCAGGACGAATGCAGCGCGCATCGTGGGGAATTGACGCGCACTGTCACGGCCTCGGTCCTCCCTCGCTCAGGACCGTACGCAGCCGAACGGCGAACGCGTCGGGGTCCTCGGCGAAGCCGATGTGGCCACCGGGGAACATCGTCGGTTCGATCCCGAGCGCGGCCGAGAGCGCCCTCGACGAACGGTCGCAGAGCTGGCCTGACGAGTCCTCGCCGATGCCGATCAGCACGCGGGTCGCCGCCGAACGCAGGTGGGCGGTGTCGGGCACCCAACGGACCGTCGAACGGATCATGTGCGCGTACTGGAAGTCGTCGTCCGCGGCCTCCTGAGGCGTGCGCTCTCCGGCGAACATCAGCTGGAACACCTCCTCAGGCATCTCGATGTTGGCGATGGCCAGGAACTTCCGCCAGGCGCCCACGACGTCACCGGAGAGGTGGGTGGCGATCAGGTCCTCGGTCCGCTCGCGAAGCTCCTCGTTGTCGTCGAGCCCGTGGTGCAGCGGGGGTTCGTGGGCGATGGCCGTGTGAACCAGCCCGGGGTGGGCCTGGGTAAGGGCCAGGACGCTGACGCCGCCGCCGCTGGAGCCGAGGACCGCTGCCGGGCCGGCGTCGAGGTGGGTGATGAGCCGGGCGAGGTCGTCCGCGCGCAGCTCCGGGGTCGAGTCCCGGTCGCGGTCGTCGACCGTGCTGCGGTTGATGCCCCGTGGGTCGGTGGTGAGGACCGTGTGGTCGGCGGCCAGCAGGTCAGCCAGCGGTTCGAAGGACCTCGCGTCCATCGGGGCCCCGACGAGCACGACGAGCGGGCCGGCCCCCCGTACCTCGTAGTGCAGTGTGGCGCCGGGGACCCGGAGGGTCTCGACGGTGACGGGAGCGGTGGACGTGTGGTTCATCGGATCCTCCTGATATGGGCCGGTACGACGGCTGTGCGAGGCTCGTACGGCGGCTCGAACATGCCTGCTCGGAGGTAAGTGACTCCAGCCCTGAGGCAGAATCGTCGCTCGTGAGTGACGCATCTTCCGGGCGGTCGGCGGACATGACGGCCGAGCCCGCCGCCGAGGATCTGGCTCGGGCCCGCGGCGGGGACGACGAGGCGTTCACCCGCCTCGTCGAGCCGTTACGTCGCGAGCTGCACGCCCACTGTTACCGCATGCTCGGGTCGACCCACGACGCCGACGACGCCCTGCAGGACGCCTTGCTCCGGGCCTGGCGCGGGCTCCCGCGCTTCGAGGGCCGCAGCTCGCTGCGCTCGTGGCTCTACACCGTGGTGACGCGTACCTGCCTCGACAGCGTCGCCATGCGCGGGAAGCGGGCGCTGCCTGTCGACCTCAGCCCGTCCAGCGACCATCCGGTGATCGGTGACGTTCCGTTGAGCGAGATCGCCTGGTTGGGGCCTTATCCCGACGCAGGTCTCGACGTCGGTGCGGGCGGACCGGCCGGACCGGACGCGCACTACGAACAGCGCGAAGCGGTCGAGCTCGCTTTCGTCGCGGCCCTGCAGCACCTGCCGGGCAACCAGCGCGCGGCCCTGCTGCTCTTCGAGGTCCTCGGCTTCTCCGCCGCCGAGATCGCCACCATCATGGACACGTCGACCACCTCGGTGAACTCCGCCCTGGCGCGTGCCCGCAGGATCGTCACGGAGAAGATCCCCTCCGCCACCCAGCAGCAGACGTTGCGGGAGATCGGCGACGCCCGCCTGCGGGAGATCGTCACCGGCTACTCCACCGCGCTCGAACGCGGCGACGCCGACGCCCTGGTCGCGCTCCTCACCGAGGACGTCACCTGGTCGATGCCGCCGATGCCGCACTGGTACCACGGGCTCGCGGCCGTCACCGACTTCGCCGTCCAGGTCCCGTTGACCGGGTGTGGCTCCTGGCGACACCTTCCGACCAGCGCGAACGGCCAGCCGGCGTTGGGTTCGTACCTCTGGAACGACGAAGCGGGCGCACACGTCAGCTGGGCGATCAATGTCCTGACCCTGCGGGGCGACCGGATCGCGGAGATCACCACGTTCATCGGGGCGGCCCATTTCGAGGCGTTCGGCCTGCCCGCGTCGCTGCCTTGACATTCGCTCGCGCGAACCGGGAGGCACCCAGGTCCCGGGAGGTCGGTCAGGTCACGGGGAGGTCGAGGGTACGCGTGGCCGGTCCGCGGACACGAAGTGGTCAGCGGAGGAGGAGCGCGACTCCGGCGGCGGCCGCCGCCCAGAGCAGGCTCGTGAACGTCCCGATGATGAACCGCTCGGCGGCCCCGGGAGCCCGGAGTTCCGGGTACCGGCCGAGGCTCTTCACCGCCAGAACCAGCGCGACGCCTTCCGCGAGTCCGGTGAGCAGGCAACTGGCGATCGCGGCCCGTTCGAGGGCGCCGATCCACAGACCTCCGCGCAGGACCGGCCTCGCGGGCACAGGCGACGTACCGCCGGCGACGGTCGGCCCGGCGGGTTCGGCAGGGTGGGTGATCTGCGGCATTCCCGCCAGCTCCGCTCCGCGCAGCATCGCCGTGGTGACCGGTCCCCCGCCCGCGACAGCGATCACGACGCCGAGGACCGCCGCGAGGCCGCGTGGGAGGCCGTCGCCGGCTGCGGCGAGAAGCGCCGCCAGACCGAGGACCGCTGCGGGCGCGGTGACGACGAGCCACCACGGCAGGCGGGCGAGTCGGGCCGACACCGCGTCATGCCATGCCGCGACGCTGGCGATGGCGAGAAGCAGCAGGAGGACGAGCAGCGCGATCGTGGTCACAAGCGGTCCGCCTCTCCCAGGAGTCGGCTCGCGATCGGGCGAACCCGGCGTTCTTCGTTCCACAGTGCCGCCCGAAGCCGTTGGCTCACGGCCTGCGGGCTGATCCCGAGGCGCTGGGCGACGTCCTTCTGGGTGAGTCCCTCGGCCATCAGATCGACGACCTCCCATCCCTGCCGGCTCCGGCGGTGTACGACCGCACCCAAGAGTGCCAGCAATGCCTGCGCGTCCTCGGCCGTGTCGGGGTCGGGTCCGGTCACGGCCAGCCGGGCGACCGTCGACTTCGCCCGCTCCACCGCCGTCCGCGCATTGACGAACGCCGGACCGCTCGCCGCCCGCACACTGGCTGGGATGGGTGTACGGACCTGCCCGACGCCGACGCCGACGTACCAATGGCCCTCGCGTACGAGAGCGAGGGCGAGGTTCACCGCGTCGTCCGGGTTGTCCAACAGTCCCTGGACCTCGTCGCCAGCGGTGCGCTCGAATCCGCGTACGAGCCGGGTCGCTTCCGGCCGCGTTGCCAGACGGGCGAGCAGGTCCTCGATCCGGTCGGCCTCGCGGCGGCTCGCGCGCTGGTCGATCGTGAGGACCAGCATGGGCAGCCTCCCTCGAGCGGGCTTGCCGCGTTTGTGCGCCTACGGCAGCGGCCGGCAGCGCCTTGATCCGGGCCTATCAAGCCTTTACGCTTGTGTGAGCCTAGTCAAGGTTAAGGGCTTGAGTTCGGGCGTCCGGCGCTTTCCAGAAGGAACTCCTCAGCAGGCGACCAATGTGGCAGAGGGGCGCCCTCATCCGGCGGCTCGTGGACTCAGGGGAGACGGGGTGGGTGGAAGCGGTCCCCGTACCGGGTCGCCAGTTCCTCCGCCCGCGCCTCGAATGCCTTCGCCCCGCCGTACGCATCGACGAACTGCGCCGCGCCACCGGTCCACGCCGGAAACCCGATCCCGAAGATGCTGCCCACGTTGGCGTCCCTCGCGGTCGTGACGACCCCCTCGGCCATGCAGCGCAGCGTCTCGATCGACTGGACGAACAGCAGTCGGTCGCGGACATCCTCCTCCGGCACGTCACCCGGCCCGGTCGCGAAATGCCGGGCGAGCTCGGGCCACAGCCGCTTCTTGCCGATGTCGCGGGCGTCGAAGGCGTTCCCACCGTTCGTCACCGGGTAGTCGTAGAAGCCCGCCCCCGCCGCCTTGCCCGGCCGCCCCAGCTCGCTGACCATGCGGTCGACGACCGCGAACGCCGGATGGTCCACCGGCTCCCGTCCCTGCGCGGCGAGATCGGCGACCTCCTCGGACCGGATCCGGGCCACGAGCGCGAGGCTCACCTCGTCGGCGACGGCCAGCGGGCCCACCGGGAGGCCGGCCTTGCGGGCGACGTTCTCGACGACGGCCGGGGGTACGCCTTCGACCACCATGTCGATGCCTTCGGTGACGTACGTACCGAAGACTCGCGAGGTGAAGAACCCTCGGCTGTCGTTGACCATCACCGGGAGCTTGCCGATCTGACGGACGAAGTCGAATGCCCGCGCGAGCGTCCCGTCCGAGGTCTGGGCGCCACGGATGATCTCCACCAGCGGCATCCGGTGGACCGGCGAGAAGAAGTGCAGTCCGACGAACCGCTCCGGCCGCTTGATGGCCGACGCGAGCCCCGTGATGGGAAGTGTCGAGGTGTTGGAGGCGATCATCGCATCGGGCGCGGCGGCCCCTTCGGCCGCGGCGAGGACGACGTTCTTCAGGCCGCGGTCCTCGAAGACCGCCTCGATCACGAGGTCACAACCGTCGAGGTCGGCGTCGGTGTCGGTGGGCGTCACCCGGTCGAGCACGCCGTCCCGCCGGTCGGCTGTCAACCTGCCCTTGCTGACGCGTTCGTCAAGCAGGGAAGCGATCCGGTGCTTTCCGGCCTCCGCCGCGCCGACGGAGACGTCCTTCAGAACGACCGGAATTCCGGCGTACGCACTGACATAGGCGATGCCGGCCCCCATCATGCCGGCGCCGACGACGCCGAGCCGCTGCACCGGCCGCTGGTCGTGGCCCGCCGGCCTGGACGCACCCCGCAGGATCTCGTTCCGGTCGAACCACAAGGTGCCGATCATGTTCTTGGCGACCTGGCTCGTCACCAGCTCCAGGAAGTACCTGCTCTCGATCGCCAACGCCGTCTCCATGTCGACGCAGGCGCCTTCCACCGCGGCCGCGAGGATCCGTTCGGGCGCGGGATAGGCACCGTGCGTCCGCTTCGCGAGCATCGCGGGCGCGACCGACAGCGCGCCGTGACTCTTGGCGTCGTTCGGGTCGAGTCCCGGGATCACATAGCCCGGCCGGTCCCACGGCTGCGTCACCTCGGGCTGGTCCTGGCCCTGATCCTGATCCGACCCGGCCTGCGTACGGATCCAGTCCCTCGCCGCCGGCAGCAGCTCGTCCGGCCGTTCCACCACCTGGTGCACGAGGCCGCTGTCGAGCGCCTCCTTCGGGCGCACCTGCGTACCTTCGACGAGGAACGGAAGGGCCGCCTGGAGCCCGAGCAGTCGGACGGTACGCACGATCCCGCCGGCACCCGGCAGCAGCCCGAGGGTCACTTCCGGGAAGCCGATCCTGATCTCCGGATCGGCCAGGACGACGCGATGGTGACAGGCGAGGGCGATCTCGAGGCCGGCGCCGAGGGCCGATCCGTTGAGGGCGGCGACGACCGGGCGGCCCAGGCGTTCGAGCCGGCGGAGCTGGCTCTTGGCCTGGCCGAGGAACCCGGCGAAGTCGCTGAGATTGTCCCGGGTGACCCCGCGCAACAGGTCGAGATCGCCGCCGGCGAAGAAGGTGCGCTTCGCCGAGGTCACGACGACACCGGTGATCTTGTCCCGCTCCCGCTCCAGCCGGTCGACGGCGGCACCCATGGCGGCGAGGTAGTCGGCGTTCAGGACGTTGGTGGAGTGTCCGGGTTGGTCCAGGGTCAGTGTCACCAGGCCGTCGGCGTCCCGGTCGTACCGCACCGCGCCTGTCCTGACGGTGCCTGTCCTAGCGGTGTCTGTCATAACGGTCCTCACCCGCACTCGGTCGGCCTCGGGCACCAGGGCTGACTGCCGCTCCATGCGCGGCCTTCGTTCATCCGCCCGCCGTTGACAGTCCCACCGCATCAGCCACTCGTGCGGGGAAACGTACCCATGCCCAGGCGCGTTCAGTCCAGCCCTATCCGTAAGGAGAATCATGCCCACGTTGAAGAGGACGCGGCGGTCAGCGCGGCCGGGAGAATGACCACGCTGAGCATGTCTGTGGAGCATCAACAGGCGTCGGCGCCTGTCCCGGGTGCCACAAGCATGCTCAGCGTGGTCATTTGCGGCTCTCCTGCGTCATTTGCCGTCACTGACGCGCTGCTAGTGTCCGGGCAGTGAACGTGCTCGCCGCCGCGGCCTCGCCCGACGCCGCGATGCCGGTGGTGGTGACCGTCGTCGTCCTCGTGGCGGCCGTTCTGCATGCCACCTGGAACGCGGTCGCGCACACCCTCACCGACAAGCTGGTCGCCGTCACGGCACTGTCGGCGGCGTTCGTCGTGGGTGGGATCATGGCGCTGCCCTGGGTCGGCTGGCCCGCCGCGGAAAGCTGGCCGGCGCTGCTCGCCTCGGTCGGGGTCCACATCCTCTACAACCTGTCGCTGATGCGGTCGTACCGGCTCGGCGCGTTCAACCAGGTCTATCCGCTCGCGCGCGGCATGTCGCCGTGGTTGGTGGCGATCCTCGCGCTGGTCCTGGTCGACGAGTCGCTGAGCCCTCTGCGCATGCTGGGCGTCGTGGTGGTCTCGATCGGGCTGGGCTGCCTGGTGTTCGCCAACGGGCGGCCGCGGCCGGAGGAGTTCCCTGCCATCCTCGCGGCCTGCCTGACCGGTCTGCTGATCGCGACCTACACCGTGATCGACGGGATCGGCGTACGACGGTCAGGCACGCCGCTGGGCTATGCCGCCTGGTTGTTCATCCTGCACGGCCTGTCGCTGATCATCTTCGCGGTCGCCCGGCGAGGGCCGGGACTCTTCCGGCAGGTGGCGGGCAACCTGCGACTCGGCGCCCTGGCCGGTGCCTGTGCCGTGGTGGCGTACGGACTCGTGCTCTGGGCACAGGCACGGGGCTCGCTCGCGGCCGTCGCGGCGCTACGGGAGACCAGCGTGATCGTGGGGGCGGTGATCGGGGCGGTGGCGTTCCGCGAACCGTTCGGTCGATGGCGTACGGTCGCGACCGTCGTCGTCGTGACCGGGATCGCGCTCCTCAACTTCGGCTGAGCGGGGCGGGCGGACCGCACGGCGCCCGGTGGTCCCGGCCGGCCGACTGGCGGGACGGCGGCCAGGGTGGATCTGGTAGGAAGGCTGCCAGGCTGCCGGACAGTGCCGTCCGGTCCCTCGGTGGTCCAGCAGGCGTCCCACCGCTCGCAGCCGCACTCCGGTTCCGACTGCACCGCCCGACACTCTGACGGACTGACGGACTGACGGAGGAGAATCCGGTGGCTCAACCCTTCCTGCACGAGCTGGTGAGCTGCGTGTGCGCCCCCAGCGTTGCTCTGTCCGGGCCCGACGGGCAGATCCGTGCGGGCGGCGTTCAGGGAGTGATCCGGCACGACCGGAGAATCCTGTCCGAACTCGTCGTCGACGTCGACGGGCACGAGCCGGCCCCGGTCGGTCACAGTCTCGCCGGCGCGGGACTCGCCCGCTTCACCGGCGTCATCCGACACCTCGGCGACGACGGAGCCGATCCGACCGTACGCCTGGATCGGCAGCGGCGGCTCCGGCCCGACGGGATCGACGAGGTACTGACCCTGGCCAACAACGCCCGCGTCCCGGTCGACGCCACCGTCCGCGTGACGGCCGCGGTCGACCTGGCCCCGATGAACGTCGTACGCCGCGGCGACACGCCCGCCCTCCGCTCACCCTCCGAGGTCCGCGACGACGCCGTGGTCTGGTCGGACAGCATGGGTGAGGTAACTCTGCGCACCGAGGGTGGCGAAACCGCGCACGCCGGCGTCGCACCGGTGGGGGACGTACGGCCGGTCTGGAGTTGGCGGGTGACGGTGCCGGCCCGGTCCACGTGGTCGGTGACGTACTCCCTGACCGCGACCGAGGACGCCCTCCCGGCGAACACCTTCGGGCCCGGCACTCCCGGCTGGGAGCCGCTCAGCGTCTCCGGTCCGGCCGCCCTCACCCGGTTGGTCGACCAGAGCGTCGCCGATCTCGCTGGCCTCGCCCTCGCCGACCCGGAGGCGCCAGGCGATGCGTTCCTGGCGGCTGGGAGCCCGTGGTTCTTCACGTTGTTCGGGCGGGACTCGCTCTGGGCCGCCCGCCTCACGCTGCCGCTCGGCACCGACCTCGCCCGCGGCACCCTGCGTACGTTGGCCCGTCGCCAGGGCACCCGCCACGACGTCGACACGGCTGAGGCGCCGGGCAAGATCCTCCACGAGGTACGCATGGAGCAGGCCAGCGTCGGCAGCCTCCCTCCCGTGTACTTCGGCACCGTCGACGCCACCCCCTTGTGGATCTGCCTGCTCCACGACGCCTGGCGCTGGGGTCTCGACGACGGCGCCGTCACCGACCTGCTCGATCCGCTGGAGGCCGCACTCGGCTGGTTGCGTACCGACGCCGACGCCGACGGCGACGGATTCTGTGAGTACGTCGACGAGAGCGGCCACGGCCTCGCCAACCAGGGCTGGAAGGACTCCGGCGACTCGATCCAGTTCCCGGACGGCACGATCGCCGAGCCGTCGATCGCGCTGTGTGAAGCCCAGGCGTACGCCTACGAGGCGGCGATCGCGGGGGCCCACCTGCTGGAGGCGTTCGGCCGTCCGGGCGGTGACCGGATGCGGGAGTGGGCGACGGCGCTGCGGGAGCGCTTTCGTACCACCTTCTGGGTGTCGGACCCGCGCGGCACCTTCCCCGCCCTCGCCCTGGACGGCGCGAAGCGCCCGGTCGCGACGGCGACGTCCAACCTCGGGCACCTGCTCGGCACCGGCATCCTCGACGCCGGCGAGGCCGCGAGCGTGGCGGCGCGGATGCGTACGGACGATCTCGACTGCGGCTACGGGCTGCGGACGATGACCGCCGACGTCGCCGGCTTCAACCCGCTCGGCTACCACGCCGGCACGGTCTGGCCGCACGACACCGCGATCGCCATCCTGGGCCTGGCGAGAGACGGTCACGCGCGGGCCGCAGCGTCGCTGGCGGCGGGTCTCGTCCGGGCCGCGCCGGACTTCGCGTACCGCCTGCCGGAGCTCTTCGCGGGTACGAACGCCCGCCGCGACGAGCCGGTGCTCGCCTATCCGGCCGCATGCCGTCCCCAGGCCTGGTCGGCGGCCGCGGCGATCGCAATGCTTCAGGCGGCGCTCGGTCTGGAGGCCGACGTCCCGCGCGGGGTGCTCCGGGTCGCACCGTCTGCCGAGTTCGCCGACTGGTTCCCGCTGCGGGTGGAGGGCCTGCGGGTGGCGGGGCACGCGCTGACCGTCGAGGTCGACGCGGCGGGCACCGCCCGGGTCGAGACCAGCGCACCTCTGACCGTCGAGACACCTCGGCCTCCCGGCCGCGAATGACCACGCTGAGCATGCCTGCGCCATTTGCCAGCACTACCCCGAGACTGACCCGCGCCCGCGCCCACGCCCCGCAACCTCAGCAAGGGAGAGCCAGTGACCGACGACCGGCCGAACATCGTGTTCATCGTGACCGACGACCACGCCGCCCACGCCATTTCGGCGTACGGCAGTGAGTTGCTCCAGACGCCGAGCATGGACCGGATCGCGGCGGAGGGCATGCGGTTCGACGCGATGTACTGCACGAATGCGCTGTGCGCGCCGAGCCGGGCGTCGATCCTGACCGGGACCTACAGCCACGTCAACGGCGTCAGCACGTTGTCGACCCACTTCGACGCACGCCAGCCGACGTTCGTGTCGATGCTGCGCGACGCCGGCTACCAGACGTGGCTGGTCGGAAAGTGGCATCTCGGCCATGGCGGCATCCACGACCCGCAGGGTTTCGACTACTGGGAGGTGCTGGAGGACCAGGGTCCGTACTGGGATCCCGAGCTGCTGTCGGAAGGCGGCCGCCGGCGCCAGGTGGCGGGCTACACGACGACGGTCCTCACCGACCTGGCGCTGGAACGCCTGACCGAGCGGGACCGCGACCGGCCGTTCTGCCTCCTGCTGCACCACAAGGCGCCCCACCGCAGCTGGGATCCGGACACCAAGCACGCAGAGTTGTTCAAAGAAGGGGTCCCCGAGCCGCCGACCCTGTGGGACGACCACGCCGGCCACAGCAGGGCCGCCCGCGAGGCGAAGATGCGCATCAGCCATGACCTCAACGAACGCGACGTCAAGCAGCCCTATCCGCCCGGGCTGGAGGGCCGCGAGCGCACGAAGTGGGCGTACCAGCGCTACATGCAGGACTACCTGCGGTGTGTGGTGTCGGTCGACGAGAACATCGGCAGGGTGCTGGACGCGCTCGACGAGGAGGGCCTCGCCGAGAACACCCTCGTCGTCTACACCTCCGACCAGGGGTTCTTCCTCGGCGACCACGGGTGGTACGACAAACGCTTCATGTACGACGAGTCGTTGCTGATGCCGCTGATGATCCGTTACCCGCGCGAGATCCCGGCCGGATCGACCACGGACGCGATGGCGCTCAACATCGACTTCGCGCAGACGTTCCTCGACTATGCCGGCCTGGATCCCCTCCCGCGCATGCAGGGGCGGAGCCTGCGCCCGCTGCTGCGTGGTGAGCGGCCTGCCGACTGGAGGCAGTCGGTCTACTACCGCTACTGGGAGCACGACGACGGCTCCCATCACGTGGTCGCGCACTATGGCGTACGCACGCAGCGGTACAAGCTCATCTACTACTACGGCGACGGGCTCGGTCTGGCCGGCACGTCTGACCGGCGTACGGCTCCTGAGTGGGAATTGTTCGACCTCGAGAACGATCCGGCCGAGCTGCGGAGCGTCCACGACGATCCGGCGTACGCCGCGGTCCGCCGCGAGCTGGAGGCCGAGCTGGCCCGGCTGCAGGCGGAGTTCGGCGACGAGCCGGCGCCCGTCCGTGGCGGGTCCCGGTGACGGTTACGCCGGTGCCGGTGATGCGTCCGCGGCGAGGCGCTTGACTCGTGCGGAGCCCCAGACGCCAAGGGGGCCAAGGGCGTCGTTGAGGGAGCTGCCGTGCTCGGTGAGGGAGTACTCCACCCTCGGCGGGACCTCACGATAGACCTCGCGGTGGATCAGCCCGTCTTCCTCCATCTCGCGGAGGTGCTGGATGAGCATCTTCTCGCTGACACCTGGCAGGCCACGCTTCAGCTCGCCGAACCGGCGGGTGCCGTAGTTGTTCAACTCCCACAGGATCAGCGACTTCCACTTTCCCGACACCACGTCCATCGCGGCATCGATTCCGCAGACGTACGGGCCACGTCGCGTCCTCGACGTCATCAGATCCTCCTGCCTCACCACGCCTGTTTCCACGGCGGGCTTCAATACTTACGAAACAGTAAGTATTGAACAAAATAGTGAGTACTTGTCAAGCGGAATGTAGCGACGAAGGATGAGGCCAGGCGTACCGATCCGAACCAAGCAGTCCGAAGGAAAACCGATGACAACCAGAACCACGTTCCTGGGATTGGGAGCGATGGGCAGCGCGCTTGTGAGGGCCGTGCTCGACTCCGGGCGGCCCGCGGTGGTGTGGAACCGTACGCCGCAGCGGGCGCAGGCCCTCGGCGAGCGCGGCGCCGCGGTTGCCGGCACCGTCAAGGAGGCGCTCGCCGGCGGCGGAGTGATCGTCGCCTGCCTCTTCGACCACCAATCCGTCCATGACGTTCTCGATCCGGTCGCCGCCGGCCTGTCCGGGCGTACGTTGATCAACCTGACCACCACGACACCGAACGATGCTCGCGAGCTGGCCGCCTGGGCCGCCGACCACGGCGTCGACTACCTCGACGGCGGGATCATGGCCGTTCCGCAGATGATCGGCGGCCCGGGGTCGGCGATCCTCTACAGCGGTTCGACTGCCGCTTTCGACGAGCACCGGACACTGCTCGAACTGTGGGGCGAGGCCACCTACTTCGGGACCGACGCCGGCATGGCCTCGCTGTATGACCTGGCGATGCTCTCCAGCATGTACGTGATGTTCGCCGGCTTCATGCACGGTGCGGCCATGGTCGGCTCGGAGGGAGTGTCGGCGAAGGAGTTCGCCGACAGAGCGACGCCGTTTCTCACCGCCATGACCGGGTCGTTCGCGGAGACCGCCGCAATCATCGACGCCAAGGATTACACCGGCGAGGGCCAACAGAGCCTGGAGTTCTCCGACCTCGGCGACATCATGCGGGCGAGCATCGATCAGGGCGTGAGCCTCGAGGTACTGAAGCCTGTGCACGACCTCATCCGTCGGCAGATCGACACTGGATTCGGCGAGCAGGGCTTCGCACGCATTTTCGAGGAGCTGAGGAGCACCGCATGAGCACCGACACGCCCTCACCGGTGACCGTCATCGGGCTCGGCCCGATGGGGCGGGCGATGGCCGGCGCGCTGCTCGAGGCTGGGCACCGGGTCACGTTGTGGAACCGCACTCCGAGCCGTGCCGACGCACTCGTCGCCGCGGGTGCGCTGCTGGCGCTCACTCCGGCAGCGGCCGTCGCGGCCAGCGAGTTGACCATCCTCAGCCTCACCGACTACCAGGCGATGTACGACATCCTCGGCCCGGCCGTCGACGATCAGGAGTACGTCGGCGTGCTGGCCGGCAGCGTCATCGTCAACCTCAGCTCCGACACGCCTGACGCCTCCCGCGAGGCGGCGGAATGGGCCGCCAGGCATGGAGCCAGCTTCGTGACGGGTGGCGTGATGGTGCCTGCTCCCGCGATCGGCACGCCAGAGGCGTACGTGTTCTACAGCGGACCCACGGAGGTGTTCGACGTCCACGTACCAGTGCTGAGCCGGATCGGCGCACCCAAGTACCTCGGCGAGGACCCGGGCCTGGCCCAGCTCTTCTACCAGGCCCACCTCGACGTGTTCCTCACCGCGCTGTCGAGCCTGCTCCACGCCACGGCGCTCGTCACCGCTGCCGGAATACCGGCAGCCGAGTTCCTGCCCGGCGCGCTGACCACCCTCACCGACATTCCGGCGATGATCGGCGACGGTCGTGAACTCGCCCGCCGGCTGGAAGCAGGTGAGCACCCTGGCGAGCTGAGCACGGCCCAGATGATGGGCGCCACGGCTGACCACATCCTGCGCACAAGCGAGAACTCCGGCGTCGACGTCGCGCTGCCGAAGGCGGTCAGGTCACACTACGAGCGCGCCATCGCCGCTGGCCACGGCGCCAAGGACTGGACGGCACTCTACGAAGTGATCAAGACGCGCCGCTGAGTCCGGTCCAGGCGGAGCCCACACCGCGGGGATCAGCACCTCGGCGGGTTCCGGCGTCGGTCGGTTGCGTCGGCGTCAGAGACGTTCGATGATCGTGGCGACGCCCATGCCACCACCCACGCAGAGCGTCACGAGTCCACGGCGGAGGTCCCGTCGTTCGAGCTCGTCGAGCAGCGTGCCGAGCAACATCGCGCCCGTCGCTCCGAGCGGGTGGCCGAGCGCGATGGCACCACCGTTGACGTTGACGATCTCGGGTGAGACGTCCAACTCCCGCATGAACCGCAGCACCACCCCGGCGAACGCCTCGTTGACCTCGAACAGGTCGATGTCACCGACCGTCAACCCCGCCTTGTCAAGCGCCTTGCGGGCGGCTGGGGCGGGACCGACCAGCATGATGGTGGGATCGGTCCCTACCGCGGCCGCGCTCACGATCCGGGCCCGCGGGGCGATGCCGAGGTCCGCGCCGACGCGTTCGCCGCCGATGAGGACAGCCGCCGCCCCGTCCACGATCTGGGAGGAGTTGCCCGCCGTGTGGACGTGGTTGATGCGTTCGACGCTCGGATAGCGGTCGATCGCCACGGCGTCGAAACCGAGCGCGCCGAGGTCGGCGAAGCTGGGCTTGAGGCCGCCCAGAGTCTCGACCGTGGTCTCGGGGCGGATCGCCTCGTCATGGTCGAGCAGCAGCATGCCGTTGTGGTCGACGACCGGGACCAGCGACCGGTCGAAGTAGCCCTTGTCGCGAGCGACCGTCGCCCGGTGCTGGGACTCGGCGGCATAGGCGTCCACGTCGTCGCGGGTGAAACCCTCCAGGGTGGCGAGCAGGTCGGCGCTCACGCCCTGGGGTACGAATCCGGTGGCGAGGTTGGTCTCCGGGTCGATGAACCACGCGCCGCCGTCGGAACCCATCGGCACCCGCGACATCGACTCGACACCGCCGGCCACGACGAGATCGTCGAAGCCCGACCTGACCTTCTGTGCGGCCAGGTTGACGGCTTCGAGACCGGACGCGCAGAACCGGTTTAGCTGGGTACCGGGGACCCTGAGGTCCCAGCCGGCCATCAGCACCGCGGTACGAGCCAGGTCGGCCCCCTGCTCACCCACCGGCGTGACGATGCCGAAGACCACATCGTCCACGCGTTCGGTGTCGAGTTCGGAACGCACCCGCAGCGCCTCCAGCACCCCTGACGCGAGGGTCACCGGTTTCACGCTGTGCAGCGCGCCCCGCTTCCCCCGGCCTCGTGGTGTGCGGATCGCATCGAAGACGTACGCCTCCTCGGTCATGAATCCAGCTTGCCCCTTCCCCGGCGGATCAGCCCAGAAGTCGCCCGACCCGGCCGCCTTCGTGCGCAGGAATGATCGCCTATGGGTGATCATTCCCAACGAGGCGCGGCAGATTCACCGGGTTTCGTGGGGATTGCCGCGTCTCGTGGATCTTGCCGTTCGGCCTGCAAGACCGGAGCTCGCGCGGCGTGCCTGTTGGAGCGCGTGCCTATTGGATCAGAGGCACCCTCACGCAAGCGCCCGTTGCCCCAGGGGCACCTTCACGCACACGCCCGTTGGACCAGGGGCCACACATGGCGCGCGGCAACCCGATGCTGGCAGGTCGGCGTACACCCGGGCAGGCTGGGCACATGAGTCGCCAGCGTCGCGTGACCGGGGAGCGCCTCGCAGGTGGCATGGTGAACGACGTCGTACGCATCGGCGAGACGGTACGCCGACCGATGCCGGCGCGCGCGGCCTACATCCACGACGTCCTCCGGCTCTTCGCCCGCCACGGCTGGCCGGCGGCGCCCCGCTACCTCGGCGTCGACGAGGAAGGGCGGCAGACGCTGACCTATCTGTCCGGTCACGTCGCGTGGCAGCCGGCACAACCTCCGGCGGTCTGGTCCGAGGACAGCCTGACCCGGGTGGCCAAACTGGTCCGGCAGTTCCACGACCTGACCGCCGGTACGCCACTGGCGGAGGACGGCGAGGTGGTCTGTCACAACGACCTGTCACCCAGGAACACCGTCTATCGCGACGACGGCGCCGGCCTGCGTCCGTACGCCTTCATCGACTGGGACTTCGCCGCACCCGGCCGGCGGATCCACGACGTCGCCCACGTGTGTTGGCAGTTTCTCGACCTCGGGCCGGGGCGCGCGAGTCCCAACGGCCCGGCGCGGCTGATCGGCCTGGTCGCCGACACCTACGCGCTACGGACGCGGGACCGGCGTGCGCTCGTCGAGACGATCCTGTGGTGGCAGGACCGCTGCTGGCGAGGCATCGACGAGCGGGCCGACGCCGGCGATCCGGCGATGGAGCGGCTCCGGTCAGCAGGGCACGTCAAGGCGATTCAGGAGGCGTACGCCTGGGTCGGCGAGCACCGCTCCGTCCTCGAGTCCGCCCTCCTCTGAACGGGCGGGGCTTGTCGACCGCCACACGAACTTCTCCGTCCCTCAGGTCCTCCCTCGTGGTTCGATGCCTCAGGTCCTCGTGGTGAAGTACTGGCACGGGTCGGTGGGGCCGGGATCAGGGAACCACGCGCCGGTGCTCGAGTGGATCTCCTTCGGCACGTTGTGGAAGTCATTTCGCACGATGCCGTAGCCCTTGGCGGGAAGATTGATCCCGATGAAGGCGAACTCCTCGGCCGCGATGGCGAGGATCTCCTTCATCAGGTTCGCCTGATCGTCCTCGCCCACCGTCGTCTGCAGCTGGTCGTACAGAGCCATCTGCCGCCGGACCCAGTCAGGCGGCCGCTCGCCCGATGCGCCGCGGGATTCGTACCACTCCACCCACGGGCCGGCATACTCGTTGCCGCTCTGGGGGAAGTACGCGCGAGGATCCATGACCACATTGGTCCCGCCGAACGCCAGCACCATCGAAACGTCCTGTTCGTTCGCCTCCCGCTTGGCCTCGACGAGCGACGGGGACACGGTCTTGACTACGGTGTCGACTCCGACATCGCGCCAGTAGCGCCCGACGAACTCGGCAACCTGTGGAAACTCCGGTCCGTCATTTCCCTCCGACGCGACGTCGAACAGGATTCTGATCCGCTCGCCGTCGGGGCCGAGGCGGAAACCGTCCCCGTCCTTACCGCTGTACCCGGCGCGGTCGAGGTAATCGTTGGCGAGATCGACGTCGTAGGAGATGAACTGCTTCGCGAGCTTCTCGTTGTAGAACCCGGTTTCGCGCCGTGGCGAGCTCTGCCATGGCTCACCTTGCCGCCGGTAGATCGCGGCGATGATCTCCTGGCGGTTCAACGCATGGGAGAGCCCGATCCGAAATTCCCTGTTCCCGAACACACTCCTCTTGACGGCGTCGGTATGAGTCACGTTGAGCATCAGAAGTGCCGTGTTCATCGGATCTGGAAGGAGATCGAAGAATCTGTAGTTGCCCTTCTCCCGATCCCGAGCGAGCACGGGCTTGTTCTCGGCGATGTTGATGTGCCTGCTGTGCATGTCCAACTCACCACCGAGCGCCTTGAGCAGGACCACCTCGGGCGTCTGCAGGACTTGGTACTCGATCCCGTCGAGGTAGGGGAGTTGGTTGCCTTCGGGATCGACCTTCCAGTAATACGGATTGCGCTTCGCGACGACGCGAGTCCCACTGCCGTCGTACGGCGTTTCCAGCGTCCACGGGCTGAGGGTGGGAAGGTCCGGGTTCAGCGACCAGTCGGCGCGATCGAGAAAGAGTGCGACCCAGTCCTCGAATCCCGCGTCCCTGACTTTCCGGTCGATCGTGTCCGGGGCATATTTCTGGTGGAACTGCTCAAGATAGTGGCGAGGCTTGTTGATCAGCTCCAGGCCGTTTCCCCCGGCCAGATAGCGGGCTAGGAGACCATGGGAGATCTGGTATCGGAAGGCCACGGCATGGTCGTCGACCTTCTCGACCGTGGGCGGCTTCCCTGCGCTGAGCAGGAGCGGCGACTTGGTGGGAGTGAGCTCATCGTTCATGAAGACGTCGTCGAACCAGAACGTCACGTCGTCTGCGGTGAACGGTGAGCCGTCTGACCACTTCATACCTTCCCGCAGGTGGAAGACGTACTCGGTCTTGTCGTCATTGACGTCGTAGGACTCGGCGACATCCGGGACCACGCCGCGCCAGTCCCTGCTGTAACGAAGCAGGCCACCGTAGTGCTGCAGCCTTTCCATCCACGCGGCGTCGTCGCTGCCGACCAGCGCGGTGTGCCACGTCCCTCCGTACACCCCCACCCGCTCGACCGGGCGGACGACGAGGGGAGTCTTCGGAAGACGGTCCTTCAGGGGCGGGAGTTTCCCTCCTCGGACCAGGTCGACCAGAGCAGGCGCTTCCTTGGCACCATTCCGCCTCCGACCACCCCGCCCTGATCCGTTGCCCCCCGGGTCTGTCGAGAGGAGGTCACACCCGGTCAGGGTCAGTGCAGCGGCCGCGGAGGCACTGGAACTCAGCAGGGTCCTCCGGGTCATTCTGCCGACGCGCCTGGTCCGCTCGTTCATCCCACCGCCCACCCTTTGAGGACATTCTGTATACCCACTCCGGTATCCGGTCAATAGGTTCCATACGTCACAGAACGGCCAGCCAGGGACGTCGGACACACATTTCCGCGTTCGTCATCAGGGGCGGACACACTTCGGCGGGTACGCCCACCGAAGGAACACCCGAGGTACGACGTCAGCCGGGGAGCGGACTGGGCACGCCCTCGGAGATCCCGGTCGCGAGGTTGACGGTAGGGATGACGGGAGCCTTGGCGCAGCTGGTGCGGCGTTCCGGCTCGGGCGTCTCGACGCGCCCGCTCACCCACCAGGCGCGGGCAGGTCCCGATGGCGCGTTACCGATCGGGTCGGCCGCCCCGCCGTCCTCGGTGGCCGGCACGCGATCCGGGGCGCTGTCCCGCACCCGCACCCGCCAGTCGGCGCCGTCGACCAACTCGTCGTCGATGACCAGCGCGTCGGTCCCGGTTTCTCCCGTCAGAGCGCGGACCGCGAGTTCGGCGACCTGACCGGCAGGACTCCACGTCGATCGACCACGACAGCGCTCGGTCACCATCTGGCCCGAACCCGAGCCGGTGAGCAGCCGATCCGCGAAACCGGCATCCAGCCGGCCGTACAGGTACCCGCTGGGGAGCACCACCGCCGTCGGCGCGAACCTGTGCCCACCGGTGTGCGTCGTCTCCCACACCTGCTCGCCGTGGCGGGTTGCCAGCTCGGCGGCGATCGGCCTCCCACGCAGAGCGCAGCAGACGTCGCGGCGGCCGTTGGTGCAGACCAGGAGCAACGTGCGATCGTCGAGACGTCCGAACGACGGGCGGACGCCGGATCCGAGCGCATCGAGATCGAGGTCGAGCAGCTCGCGAGGATCGTCGACGCGCCCATGGACGAGCCACGTCGCGCCAGGCCGGGTGTGCGCGAGAAAGACCTGCCGACGGACGGTCGGTGGGTGTTCGTCGGCATGCCGCCCTGGCCGCCGGATCAGTTGCAGTCGTACGCCCGTCCCGCCCGCGCGGCGGACGAGCTCCGTACCGATCTCGTGATCGAGGTGGGATTCGCGTAGGGCGTCGGGGCCGTAGGGCCCGGACTGCTCGATGCACATCCACGTCCGCGCCGCCGCCGCCGTGCCCGCCAGGGGTTCTGCCAGCGTCGCTGACAGCACCGAACATGACGTCGCCGGCAGCTCCATCTCCCCACCTGACCAGATCGTGGACAACTCGCGCCCGCTCCACTGTGACAGGACGAGCGGGCAACAGCCAACCGGGCAGGGTACTTCTCGGCCAATGCTGGACCACCCGCGTCCGCACCAGGCCCCGCCCGGGCGTGGGCGTTTCACATCATGGACACGCCGCCGCGGGCACACCGGCAGCCGCACACCTCCTCAGGGCGCATCGCCCTGGTCGGCGAGCACTTCGTAGGTGACCTCCTGCTTGCCCTGACTGCGGGGCACCCCGAGCGCGTCCCAGGTGTCAGGCAGCAGGTCGATCGCGACGCCCGTCCACTCGGCGGGACCCCGGTCGCGCACCGGGGCGATCACACTCCTGCCCGTCTCTTTGCTGGTGATCCGGATCATCGTCCCGCAGGGGACCTCCCACAACGCGACGCCCTCGGTGAGATCCCGGCTGTTGCCGCCGCAGGCCATCGGCTGGTACTCGGACTCGTCACCGAAGTAGCTGGCGAGCCCGCTCACCGTCTCCACGACCTTCGGCGAGATCGACGGTGTCGGCGCGGGCGAGGCACTCAGCGCGGCCCGTTGTGCCCGCCGTTCGGCCGTGCGTCGGGCCTTGGCCGCGGCCTCCCGCTTCTCCTGCGCGGCCTGTTTCCTGGCCAGTTCGGCCTTGGCGCGCATGTCGTCGGCGTGGTCCTGGAGCGCGTGACCTCGCGCCCGCTTGGCCTCCGACACCGCGGTCCACGTGTCCGCGTCAGGCAACCCGTCCGGAGTGGGGAAGTCGAGCCGGTCGCCGCGGGAGGCCCGCGCCGTGGCGTTGGCGCGGGCGTCGCCGTCATGCTCGCCTGCGTACGTCGCCCACAGCGGACTTCCCCCTGCCGACCCGGTGAGGACGTACACACCGCCGCCGACCGCGCCGAACAGGATGAGCGCCAGGGCGATGCCGAAAATCACGGGAGTACGCATCTGCTTCCGGCGGCGGACCCCCGAATTCCGCGGGTGCCGACTGGAGTCACCGCGCGGGAGAGATCTGGGCACCTGCTCGCCTTCCGGTCCGGGATAGCGCTGGAAAACTGCGGAACAGATCTCCCCCGACCGCGGACGAACCCGCCCAGGTTTACACAGCTATCGAGATCAATCCAAGACTGTCGGACGGAATGCCTCCTTTGTCGTAAGGGCCGAAAAGAAGGCGAAACGGCCCTGCCCATCGAGGAACGGCGGGAACACCGTGCGGATACGACGGCGCCCGGTGACCACCACTCGGGTGATCACCGGGCGTCCGCGTCAATGACCCGGCCGGAGCCGGAGAACTACTTCGTCAGGTTCGTCACGAAGTCCGGGTTGTCTTCCATCCAGGCCGTGACGCCCTCTTCTTCATTCCCCTCGTTCTGGTTCAGGGCGACGTCCTCCAGCGTGCCGAGGCTCTCGTCGTCCATCGTGAAGTTGGCCATCCAGCCGGCCAACTCGGGGAAGTCCTTCTTGAAGCCCTTCCGGCCGATCGCGTGGATCTCTTCTGCCTTACCCATCGCGCCCTTGGGGTCCTCGAGGTCGCGGATCGGCAGTTTCGCGTACGCCCAGTGCGGACGCCACAGAGTCACGACGACGGGGTCCTTGGCGTCGATCGCCTTCTGCAGTTCGGTGAGCATCGCCGGAGTCGACGATGTCACGAGCTCGTACTCACCCTCGAGGCCGTACTGCGGGATCGCCTCCTCCTTGGTGACCCGGGTCAGTCCGGCACCGGCTTCGATACCGACGACCCGGCCGTCGAACTCGCCCGCACTGCCCTTCAGGTCCTCGATCGACTTCGCCTTCACGTAGTCCGGCACGGCCAAGGCGAGCTTCGCGTTGTCGTACCACACCCCGAGGTCCTCGAGGTCCGCGCTGTACTTCTCCCAGTACGGCTGGTGAGTCACCGGCAGCCAGCCGTCGAGGAAGAGGTCGATGTCACCCTTGGACAGGCCGGTGAAGATCGGTCCGGGGTCGAGCTGAACCAGTTCGACCTCGTAGCCCTTCTCCTCGAGCACCTGCTTCCACATGTGGGTGACGACGACGTCCTCGTCCCACGGAATCCAGCCGATCTTGATCGACTTTTCGCCCGCGGGCTCCTCGGCCTTACCTCCGCCGGTGTCACCGGTGTCGCCTTCGGATCCCCCGATGGTGCCGCAACCCACCGTCACCAGCCCAAAGGCGAGCAACGCCGCGATCAGCATCGTCAGGCGTCTCATCTTCGATTCACGTTGCACGGTTAGCTGTCCTTTCCCATCTTCGGATTGCTCAGGCATCGTGCTGGACCGAACACGTCCTGCTCGCCTGGGACGCCCGCGAACGTCATTGTTCGCCGGCGGCCGCAGCCGCTCGGACGACCGCCGAGCGGCTCGTCAGCGCCGCCGTGAGGCGGTCGAGATAGATCGCCAGGATCACCACCGCTATCCCGGCTTCGAAACCCTCGCCGATCTGCGCGTTGGAGATCGCGGAGTAGACATCGCCACCAAGGCCACCAGCACCCACCAGGCCGGCGATCACGACCATGGACAGGGCGAGCATGATCACCTGGTTGACGCCCGCCATGATCGTCGGAAGGGCGAGTGGAAGCTGGATCCGGGCGAGGATCTTCATCGGTGAAGCGCCGAACGCCTCGCCGGCCTCGACAACTTCACGATCGACCTGACGGATGCCCAACTCCACCAACCGCACGCCTGGTGCCATCGCGAAGATCACGGTCGCAACGGCGCCGGGAACCGGGCCGACCCCGAAGATCAGGATCGCGGGAATCAGGTAGACGAAGGGGGGAAGTGTCTGCATCACGTCGAGGACCGGCCTGATCAGCTGGCTCACCGTGTCGTTGCGCGCGGCGAGGATGCCGACCGGGACGGCCAGGAGGACCGCCAACGCGCTTGCGATCAGGACCAGGGACAACGTCTCCATCGACGAGTCCCACAGGTCCATTCCACCGATCAGCACAAACCCGATGAGCGAGAACAGACCGAACTTCCAGCCACGTAAGGCGAAGCCGAGGAGGGCGAAGGTCACCGACAGGACGAATACCGGCGGGATGCTCGTCACCGCCGCGAGGTAGCCAAGGACAGCCGCCCCCGCGAACGCGCCCACGCCGATCTTCCAGCCCCGCAGGCCGAAGGCGATGACACCGAACAGGAGCGCGAGCCCGATGATCGTCGGGGTGAGGAGGAACGTGGTCAGCCCGTCATAGGTCCACTCGAGCACCGAGGCAATGGCATCGAGCAGCACCCCGAACGTGGCGATCAACCAGTCGATGACCGCCTCGAGGGCCTCACCGACGGGGATCCGGGGAATCTCGACAGCGGCCAGGTTCATGACGGCACCTCCTCGGTGGACACCGAGGACGGCTCCGCCGCATCCTCTGACGTACTGCTCCCGTCGGACTCCCCTGCGCCGCCGCCGAGGGCGAGCAGCAACGTGACACGGGGTATGACTCCGACCAACCGTTTCTCCTCGTCGACGACCGCGAGCGGCACCGGACACTCCGCGGATGGCGTCAGGAGTTCGGCCACCACCGTGTCGGGTGAGACGGCGACGACATCCTCGGGATCCATCAGACTGGTCAGTGACTCCGTGCCCTGGCGGGTCGCCTCGGCGACGGCGGCGTCACGAACGACGCCCACAAGTTTCCGGTCGCTGTCGACCACGAACGCCGCGGCCACCTGTTGTTCGCGCATGGTACGCAGCGCCTGGCGCGGTCCGGAGCGCGCGCCCACGACGGCGACGGACCGCTCCATCACCGCACTCGCCGTCAGTACGCGTGAACGGTCGACATCTTGCACGAACTGCGCCACATAGTCGTTCGCCGGGTCCTGCAGGATCTCTTCTGACGTACCGATCTGCACGATCCGCCCGTCGCGCATCATCGCGATCCGGTCACCCAACCGCATGGCCTCGTTGAGATCGTGGGTGATGAAGATGATGGTTTTTCCCAACCTAGCCTGGAGTTCCACCAGCTGGTCCTGCATCTCCCGCCGGATCAGCGGGTCGAGTGCGCTGAACGCCTCGTCCATCAACATCACGTCCGTGCCAGCCGCGAGCGCTCGGGCGAGTCCGACGCGCTGCCGCATTCCGCCGGAGAGCTGGGTCGGCAGGTGGCTCTCCCATCCGGTGAGGCCGACCATCTCGAGTGCGTTGTTGGCGCGCTCGAGCCGCTCCGCCTTCGGCAGCTGACGAATCTCCAGGCCGTACGCGGCGTTCTCGAGCACGGTGCGGTGCGGCAGCAACGCGAAGTGCTGGAAGACCATGCTGACCTTCTCCTGCCGGAGCGCGCGAAGCTCCTTGCTCGGCAGGCCGGTGAGCTTGGTCTCGTCGATGTAGACCGCACCCGACGTGGGCTCGAGCAGTCCGTTCAGCATCCGGATGAGCGTCGACTTGCCGGAGCCGGACAACCCCATGACGACGAAGATCTCACCGGGCTCGACTTCGAAGGACGCGTCAATGACAGCGGGTGTGACGCCAAGCTTGCCGACGGACTCCTTGTCCTTTCCTTGTTCGAGGAGGCGGACGGCATCGTCAGCGCGACGTCCGAACACTTTGTAGAGCTTTTCGGCACGTACGGCGGGCACTAGCTCCCTCATCGCTTCTCGTCGCGCGCCACTGCACGGCGTCCAAGGCCAGCACGGCGGAGCACTAGGGGCGTTCGACCGCGGCATGCTTGGCGCCTTCGCCGCAGTCCGGCCGGCGTCTGCGCCTCTTCCGACCCTCGTAGTGGGTCGACGCGCGACGTTTCCACCTGCAGTCCGGCCAGCCCCTGGACGGACTTATCGGTAACTGACCGTACCCGGGTCTGGTGGACGAATTCCAGTCCAGCCCGCCCGCCGGGCAGGTCGGCGTTCCACAGAGTGGTATTCCTCACTCTGCGTCGGCACATTAAGCCGTACCGTGCCTGAAAATATGGCCGGTCCGGCGAGCGATGGCGCGCCGCCGGACCGGCAGGAAGGCACTCAGGCGAGACTGTCCAACCACGCCTGATGCAGATCGGCGAACCGTCCGGAATCGGCAATCAGGTCAGACGGCGGTCCGTCCTCGACGATCCGACCGCCTTCCATCACCAACACCCGGTCGGCGATCTCCACCGTGGAGAGCCGGTGCGCGATGATCAGCGCCGTCCGGTCGGCGAGGATGGTACGCAGTGCCCGCTGCACCAGTCGTTCGCTGGGAACGTCGAGACTGGACGTCGCCTCGTCGAGGATGAGGACGGCCGGATCGGCCAGGAACGCCCGCGCGAACGCCACCAACTGCCGCTGCCCTGCCGACAGCCGGCCCCCGCGCTTGCCGACCTCGGTATCGTAGCCGTCCGGCAGGCTGGTGATGAACTCGTCGGCGCCAATCGCCCTTGTGGCGTGAACGATGTCCTTCATCGAGGCGCTCGGCCGGCCGAAGCGGATGTTGTCGGCGACCGTGCCGGTGAACAGGAAGTTCTCCTGCGTCACCATGACGACCGCCCGCCGGAACGTCGCCTCGTCGAGATTGCGGAGGTCGACACCGTCGAGCGTGACCCTGCCGCGGATGGGGTCGTAGAACCGCGACAGCAGCTTCGCCAGCGTCGTCTTGCCGGCACCCGTCGCGCCCACCAGTGCCACCGTCTGCCCGGCCGGCACGCGCAGGTCGAGATGCGGGAGCACCAAGTGCTCCTCCTGCGCTTCACCCTCCGGCCTCTCGGCCTTGTAGCCGAACTCCACACCGTCGAAGTGCACCGTGCCCTTGGCCCGCGGCAGCGGCACCGGATGAGTCGGCTCGGGCACGTCCGACTGTTCCTCGAGCACACCCGACAGCTTCTCCAGTGCCGCACTCGCCGACTGGAATGTGTTGTAGAACTGGCTGATCTCCTGCATGGGCTCGTAGAACTGCCGCAGGTAGAGCAGGAACGCCGTCAGCACGCCGACCGTCACGGCGTCGTGGAACGCCAGCCAACCGCCGTACAGCAAGACCGCGGCCACGGTGAGGTTGCCGATCAGCTTGATGCCCGGCATGAAGACCGCGATCAGCCGCATGCCGCGCATGTTGGCGTCCCGGTAGGCCTCGTTGACCTCCTCGAAGATCTCCTGGTTCCGCGGCTCGCGACGGAACGCCTGCACCGCGCGGATCCCGTTCATCGACTCGACGAAGTGCACGATGACCGCCGCGACGGTCTCCCGCGTACGCCGGTACGCGATGCTGGACTGCTTGCGGAACCACTGGGTGAAGAGGAACAGGATCGGGATCGGGATCAACGCCACCAGGCCGAGGTGGACATCGAGCACCAGCAGCAGGATCGCGGTACCGATGAGCGTGAGCACCGCGGAGACCAGGCCGTCGAAGCCGGACTGGAGCAGCTCGTAGATCGCGTCGATGTCGGAGGTCAGGCGGGAGATCACCCGACCCGAGGTGTACTTCTCGTGGAACCGCAGCGACAGCTTCTGGAAGTGGTTGAAGACCCGCCGGCGCAGCTCCAGCAGGATGTCCTGACCGATGCGACCGGACAGTTGCAGGAAGGCCTGTCGCGCAAGCGCCTGACCGATCGCCGCGACGAGGATGACGGCGACGACCGTGATCAGCGTCCGCGCGCCCTCACTGGCGAGGATGGGCGGAATACCGCGGTCGATCCCGACCTTCACGAGGTACGGAATCGCCAGCCGGGCAGCGTTTTCGGCGATGACGATCGCGATCAGCGCGAAGATCAGCTTCTTGTGTGGCCGCAGCAGGTCGCCCAGCAGCCGGCGGGAACGTTCGCGCAGGAGTAGAGACACCTTCTCGGTGATCTCGTCCTGCTGCTCCGCGGCGACGCCGCGCCAGTCCGACCCGTCCGTACGGCCGTCGTCGCCGTTGCCGCCGTGCCTGCGGTCCTGATCGGTCCGGTCGGTCGCCTCGGTCGAGGATGCGGTCACGACATCACCTCCTCGGCGTCGAGATCGGCGTCCTGGCCGAGCAGTTCGCGATACTCGGGCACCTGGTCGAGGAGCTCGTGGTGGGTGCCGACGTGAGTGATCGTGCCGTTCTGCAACAGCGCTACCTTGTCGGCCAGCAGAACCGTCGACGCGCGGTGCGCGACGACGATGCCGGTCGCGTGCTCGAGTACCTTCCGCAACGCCTCCTCCACCAACGCCTCGGTCTCGACGTCGAGGGCGGACAACGTGTCGTCGAGGACGAGCACCTTCGGCTTGGTCAACACCGCGCGGGCCAACGCGAGCCGCTGCCGCTGCCCACCGGACAGTGACATGCCCTGCTCGCCGATCCGGGTGTCGAGTCCCCAGGGCAGGTTGTAGACGAACGTCGCCTGCGCGACCTCGAGCGCCTGGGCGATCTCGTCGTCCGTCGCGTCCGACCGGCCGAGCGTGAGGTTCTCCCGCACGCTCATGGAGAACAACGTCGGCTCCTCGAACGCCGTGGCGACGACCGACCGGAGGGTCGGCAAGGTGAGATCGCGGATGTCGTGACGGTCCACGGTGATCCGGCCCGCCGTGACGTCGTAGAGCCGCGGCACAAGTGCCGTCAACGTCGTCTTGCCCGAGCCCGTGGCGCCCACCACTGCAAGGGTTTCGCCCGGCTGAACGTCGAGCCAGACATCTCGCAGGACCGGAGTCTTGTCGTCAGGGAAGTGGAACCCGACGCCCTCGAAACGCAGGTGCCCCCTGAGGCGCGCGACCTCCTTGGTGCCGCCGGCGATCGTGGGCTCGGTGTCGAGCACCTCCATCACCCGGTCGGCGGCGGTCATCGCCTCCTGCGCCATCGCCAGGATGTGGCCCATCGACGCGATCGGCCACACCAGCTGGAGCATCAGGGTGGTGAACGCGACGAGGGCTCCCAGCGTCAGCGCGCCCCGCCCCACCGCGAGCGCGCCGAGCAGCAGGACCAAGGCGAGGGTGACGTTGGGAACGAACCCGAGCACGGTCCAGAACCGGGACGAGAGCCGGACCTTCTCCATCGAGGTGGCGTAGACGTTGCAGGCACCCTCGTCGAACGTGTCGTAGACGTGGTGCCGTCGTCCGAACGACTTGATCACCCGGATGCCGACGGCACCCTCCTCGATGACCGTGGCGAGGTCACCCTGCTCGTCCTGCACCTGGCGGGAGATCCGGATGTAGCGGCGTTCGAACCGTCCGGAAGCGATGACGATCGGGATGGCCGACGCCGCGACGACGAGGCCGAGTGGCCAGTACATCCGGAAGAGCAGCACGGCGACGACACTGAGCTGCACGATGTTGGTGATGAGGAACAGGACACCGAACCCGAGGAACCGCCGGATCACCGACAGGTCCGTCGTCGCCCGCGACAACAGCTGACCGCTCTGCCAGCCGCCGTGGAACGCCATCGGCAACCGCTGCAGGTGGGCGTAGAGGTCGTCGCGGATCTGCGTCTCGAGACCCAGGACCGCGCGGGACTGGATCCACCGCCGGACGAAGATCAGGAACGCCTCGGTGATACCGAGGCCGGCGGCGAGGAGACCGAGCAGGATCAGTCCGGTGACTTCCCGGTGGGCGATGGGACCGTCGATGATCTCCTTCGTGACCAGGGGGATCGACAAGCTCGCGCCGACACCGACAAGGGCCGCGAGGAGCATCAGGACCAGGCGCCCGGTGTAGGGACGGAGGTACGAACGAAGCCGCCACAGATTGGTCACGCCGGCGAAACGGCGTCTGCCACCTGGCGGTGTGGCTGGCTGGCCCTCGGAACTGTTTGGATCTGAACTGTCTGGGTCTTGGCTTCCTGGATCTGGACTTTCTGACTGGTGGGCGCCGAGCGCCGGTCTATCTGATGGCATCGTCGGGCAGGCCGCTCCTCACCGGGTATCAGTGGACTGCGCTGTCGGTCGACTGCGCCGTCATGGCTGACTGCGCTGTCAGGCCGAAGTGAACTGCTGCCGGATCTGTGCGCGAGACCCCTCCCCGACGATCCGGTCAGGTCAACAGATGACCCAACAAGAGTAAGCCAACACGTCAACCGAGTAAGGGCGTTGACGCCACGTGGCGGACCCCTGTGACCGGTGACACCGCCGGACCTGTGACCGGATCTGGTCAGTACCGAGGTGATTCGCCCGAGCCATTGCCCTGCTGGCCGGTACTGCGTTCGCCCGTGCGATCGTCACGTACGGCCTCACCTTGGTGGTCTCCGGGCCCATCGGTGGGGCGATCGGCCTGCTGGTCGGGCCCATCGCCGGGTCGGTCGCCGGGTCGGTCGAATGGCCACTCGCCTGGCCAGTCGCCGAGTCCATGGCGGGCCGGATCGCTCGTCCACTCGACGGCTGGACGCGCCTCGGTGGGAGGGTCGCTCGCGATCGGCCGCGGCGGCTCGGAGAACCAGTCACCGACACCGGAACGGGACGCCTCGTCGGGGAGGTCGGACGTTTCCTTGCTGGCGGCATCGTCGGACCACCCGGACGTGGCCGGTTGCTGACCAGGCTGGCTCGTCCACTCAGCGGGCGCACCCTGCTGACCCGACTGACTCGGCCACTCGCCTGCGGTTTGCTGCGAGTCACCCGCCGTCTGCTGGGTGGTGGTCTGACTCCACTCGGCGACGCTCTGCTGCGCTGGCTGGTTCGGCCACTCGGCGACGGGCTGTGTCGTTGGCTGGGTGGACCAGGCCCCGCCGCTCTGCTGACCGGACTGGTTCGGCCACTCGCCTGCGGTCTGGTGGGACTCACCCGCCGCCTGCTGCGTGGTGGTCTGACTCCACTCGGCGACGCTCTGCTGCGCTGGCTGGTTCGGCCACTCGGCGACGGCACCCTGCTGGCCGGGCTGGCTCGTCCACGCACCGCCGCTCTGCTGCGCTGGCCACCCTGCCGGCGCGGGTGGGTGGGCCTGCCAGGCCACGCCGCCCTGCTGCCCCACCTGACCCGCCTGACCCGCCTGACCTGACTGGCCTACCTGACCCGCCTGACCTGACTGGCCTACCTGACCCGCCTGACCTGACTGGCCCGCCTGGCCCGCCTGACCCGACTGGCCCGCCCGCGCCGGCCACTCGGCGGCCGGTTGAGCGGCCGGCTGGCCGGAGGACCACTCACCGACTCGGCGCTGATCCGACTGGAGCCACTCGCCGACACCCTGCCCACGCCGGGACCATTCGCCCACACCCCGTCCGGCGTCGGAGGGCTGCTCGGCTCCCGACCACGAGGGGCTCGCGTCCGCACGCCCGGCGTCGCCGTACCGCTGTCCGACCGGTTCGCTCCCACCCGACTGCACTGGCTCGCCGTAGCTCGGCCGTCCCGACTCAGCCCGGTCCTGCCACTGTGCTCCGCCGATCGCCTGTGCGGGCGGAGGCTGGTCACCGTCCGCCGGCCACCGGTCCTGCGCCACCGCACCGCTGGCCTCCGCGGCGTCCGCCTCGGTGCCGGCGGCGGGCGCGGGGAACCTGGTGGTCTCCGTCATGCCAGCCTCGGCACGTTCCTGCGGTGCGGGTCGTTCGGTGGTCCTGTCGTACGGAACGACCTCTGCCCGCCCGCGGCGGCGGATCGCACCCGCGACCGCACCGATCGCCAGCGCACCCGCCGCGATCTCGAAGCCCAGGCCGATCCAGGGATAGAGATCCCGCTGTTCGGAGGTCAGCTCGGCGGGGCCGAAGTCGATCGAGAGGAACATCTGGAGGCCGACGAGGACCTGCAGCGCAAGACCGACGACGACAAGCAATCCGCGTACAAGTTGCCCTAGGACCGTCATGGCGAGGAAGCCTAACCATCGTGACCCGATCGGTCGCGCCCCCTGGGCCGGGAAGATTGGCCCACCCGGGGGACCGCTGGCCGTGTCGGTGCAGATGACCGCTTCCGGCCATCGCCCGGTTGCCGGTCAGGCCGACCAGCGGCCGGCCACCTCGAGCACCAGGTCGTTGGCGGCCGGTTCACCGATGCTCACCCGACAGCCCGCTCCGGGGAACGCACGGACGACGACACCCTCGGCCTCACAGGCCTGCGCGAACCGGTCAGCGTCGTCACCGAGCGGCAGCCAGACGAAGTTGGCCTCCGTCGCGGGGACGGCAAACCCCTGTGTACGAAGGGATTCCGCGACCCGGTAGCGCTCCTTGACGAGCTGCTCCACGTACGCGAACAGCACGTCCTCGCACCCCAGCGCGGCCAGTGCCGCCTCCTCCGCCACGGTCGACACCGCGAACGGAGGGGTGCAGGCGCGGAGGGCGTCGGCGACCGGTTCGTGGGCAATCGCGAAACCGACCCGCAGGTTGGCCAGGCAGTACGCCTTGGAGAACGTACGAAGGATGCAGACGTTCGGGTGCTGCCGGTAGAGGGCGAGGCCGTCGGCCGCGTCAGGGTCACGGATGAACTGCAGGTAGGCCTCGTCGACCACGATCAGAACATCGTCCGGGACCCGGGCGAGGAAGTCCGCCAGCTCGTCGTGGTGGACGACCGGGCCGGTCGGGTTGTTCGGCGTACAGACGATGACGACCCGAGTGCGATCGGTGACCGCCGCTGCCATCGCAGGGAGGTCGTGCCGCGCCTCGGCGGTGAGCGGCACCCGCACCTGGGTCGCGCCGGCCGCCTGCGACGCGATCGGATAGGCCTCGAACGACTGCCACGCGTAGACCACCTCGTCGCCGGGTTCGCAGGCCGCCTGGATGAGGTGGTAGAGCAACGCGACCGATCCGGTGCCGGGCGCCAGATTGCTCACCGGCACGTCGAGGCGGCGGGACAGCTCGCCGGTAAGACGTCCGCAGGAAAGGTCCGGGTAGCGGTTCATGGTGCCCGCGGCCGCACGCGCAGCCTCGAGCAGTTCGGGAGGCGGCGGGTAGGGGTTCTCGTTGCTCGACAGCTTGTACGTCGGCCGGCCCTTGGCGGGAGCGGCCGGCCGACCTGGCTTGTACGAGGGGATGCCCTGCAAGCTGCGACGCAGGCGAGGTCCGGACGGGCGCGCGGTCATGGACCCACCTTAGAGCGCAGGTCGGGTTGGCCTATTGCCGACTGCGAAGGCCCCGACGTTGCGTACTTAGGGCAGGCTTAGTCACGTGCAGGTGCACGAGAAGAAGCAACCGGACATCGCGCAGCCGGAGTCACTGGCCCGGCTCCTCGGCGGTTGGCGGGCGTCCACGGACGCGACGCTGCCGCCGGTGGCGTTCGTCGCCGGCTGGCTGCTGACCGGGCATTCGGTGTCCTGGGGAGCGGTGGCCGCGTTCGGTGTGAGCGTTCTCCTCGGCGTCTACCGGCTACTCCGGGGTACGCGGCCGCGGGCGGTTCTCCTCGGTCTCCTCGGTGTCGCCATCGCCGCCGCCGTCGTCCTGCGGACCGGACACGCCGCCGACTTCTTCCTCGTCCAACTGGCCACCAACGCCGCGAGTGCGCTCGCCTGGATCGTCAGCATCGTCGTGCGCTGGCCCCTGCTGGGCGTGGTGGTCGGCACCGCACTGCGTCAGGGTGGTCGTTGGCGGCGGGACCCCGCGTTGCTGCGGGCGTACGCGACGGCGTCGTGGGTGTGGGTCGGTCAGTACGTCGTGCGGGTCGCCGTCCTCGGGTCGCTCTACCTGGCCAACGCCGTCGTCGCCCTCGGTATCGCGAGAGTCGCGCTGAGTTGGCCGCTCGTCGCAGGGTGCGTGGCGGTGAGCGCGTGGATCCTGGCCCGCGTCCTCCCGTCCGACCACCCCGGCTTCCGCAGCCCACGGGCCTGAGCAACCCACAGGTCCAAGCGGGCCGCGGTCCAAGCGGGCCACGAGACCTCGCGCGCGCAAACCGGCTCTTTCGTACGACCAACCAGTGGGTCTGGCACTCCGGAGGGCCTTGTCGGCGCTGTATCGGCGATATATCGTGAACCATCGTTAGCATGGCATCGAACGAAGGAGTCGCGCCATGAAGAGGTTCATGAATCAAGGGCCGTTCCGGGATCGGGGTCCTGGCGGGCGGCGTGGCGACAACGCCGGTTGGCCGGGTCCCGACTTCCCTGCGGAGGGCCGTCACGGTGAGCCCGCCGGCCACGGCGAGCACCACCACGAGCACCATGACGAGCACCACCACGAGCGCCGTCGCGAGCGTCGGGAGCGCCGCGAGCGGCGCCGCGATGAGCGCAGCAGCCACCACGAGCATCACGAACACGGCAGGAACCACGGCGGCTTCGGCCCAGGCGGGCCGGGATTGGCGGGCCTCGGCCCGGGCGGGCCGGGGTTCGGTGGCTTCGACTTTGGCTTCGGCCCGGGTTTCGGCGGCTCTGGTGGGTTCGGCGGCTTCGGAGGCGGTGGACGGCGCGGCGGATGGGGTCCGCCGTTCGGGTTCCCGGGCCGTCGCGGCCCGCGCGCCCGCCGCGGCGACATCCGCGCCGGGATCCTGCACCTTCTCGCCGACTCGGACCGGCCGATGCATGGCTACGAGATGATCCGCGAGCTCCAGGAACGCACCGGCGGTGCGTGGCGACCGAGTGCCGGCTCGATCTATCCGACCCTGCAACTCCTCGAGGACGAAGGGCTCGTCGCCTCCACCGAGGACACGGGCAAGCGGCTGTACTCGCTCACCGACGCCGGCCGCGAAGAAATCGCCAGGCGTGGCGGTTCAGCCCCCTGGGAGGAGTTCACCGAGCCGACCGACTCGCCGTGGCACGAACTCCGCAACGCCGGCGCGGGCCTGATGACGGCGGCCATGCAGGGCGCCCACGCGGCGAACGAGCAACAGTTGCACCGGATCACCGAGACCCTGCGGGAAGCCCGGTCGCGGATCTACCGGATCCTGGGCGAGGACGAGCCCACCGAGCACGACCGGCCTGGGCGCGACAGCGACGCCCACCACCACAGCGACGCCCACCACCACAGCGACGCCCACCGCGACACGGGCGACGAGGCGCGAGGGGACGACACGAGCAAGTAGCCCGCCGGAGGCGGCGACACCACTACCCAGCTGTACGAACTACCCAGCTGTACGAACTACCCAGCTGTACGAACGCGCATCCCTGCCGCCTGCTGCACACTTCACCGACGCTTCGGTCACGCGAATGCGCTGAACCCCTTACGTAGCGTAGGCGAAACGCCCTAATATCGGACAATGGCTCGGCAAGCAAGCATCGCGTTCCACGTCGAAGAGGTCCTCAACACTCCCGTCATCTCGACCAATCCCGTCGCCGGCGGCGACGTGTGCATCGCCACCCGGGTACGCCTCGGCGACGGCCGAAGCGTCTTCGTCAAGGCCCGCCCCGGCGCACCCGCAGGCTTCTTCGCCACGGAAGCACGGCACCTGACCTGGCTCGCCGCCGCCGGTGAAGGGGCGGCACTGACACCGGGCGTTCTCGGTTACGACCACGAGTGCCTCGTCCTGGAGTGGGTCGAGACCGGGCGTCCCTCCGCCGAAGCCGCCGAGAGGCTGGGCCGCGCACTGGCGGTCACTCATCGAAGTGGGGCACCGGCGTTCGGAGCCGCAGCCGAAGGTTTCATCGGACGGCTGCCGCAACCCAACGCCCCGACCGACAGTTGGCCGGAGTTCTACGCCCGGCACCGGGTCGAGCCGTACCTCCGGGTGGCGTTCAACCGCGGCCGACTCGACGCGAACGAGGCGAACGCCATCTGCGCACTCCTCGAGCGCCTCGAGGAACTCGCCGGACCACCCGAGCCGCCCGCGAGAATTCACGGCGACCTCTGGTCGGGCAACATCATCTGGGCGACCGACGGGCAACCGCGCGTGGTCGACCCGGCTGCCTACGGCGGTCATCGCGAAACCGACCTGGCCATGCTCATCCTGTTTGGTACGCCGCACCTCGACCGGCTCCTCGCTGCCTACGACGAGGTGTTTCCCATCGCCGACGGTTGGCGCGACCGGCTCGCCATCCATCAGCTGCACCCGTTGCTCACCCACGCGGCGACCTACGGCGGTGGGTACGGAGCGCGGGCCGGGCGGGTCGCCCGCGACCTCCTCGCCAGGAATCCCGTCCAACGGCCCGACCCGCGTCCCGTCTGACTCCTCGCTGCCCCGTCGGGTGGGTGGAGGATTCGCCGGGCTGGAAGCAGCCGAACCTCCACCCGATTCCGGCAGCGCGTCAGCGGTGGCCGCGTCAGCTGCGGCGTCGTCAGCTGTGGCGGATGGCGACGACGGAGTACGGCGTCGTCGGTTCGGGCGGGGTGGTGAAGCGGGCGTTCGGGAGATACAACCGGTCGCCGTACGCCGCGACCGTGGTGGGGACGTCGAACCGCTCGTCGGTCAGGCGGTCCACCACCCTGGCCCGCGTGCCAGTGGAGTTCAGGCAGAGGACGGCGACGGTGTTGAGCCGGTTCTGAACGGCGTACAACGTGTCTCCCCGCAGCAGCAGCCCGTCGCCGTTCGTCAGTACCTCGCCACCGAGGTCGACGGTCGTCGTGACCCCGGTCTTCGGGTCGACGTGGAACAGCATGCCGGTGGACGACTGGACGACGAGGAGCGCCCTTCGGTCCGGCGTACGCACCAGTCCGTTGGTGTTGATGCCCGCGCCGAAGACGATGTCGCCGCTCAAAGGCAGGCGTATGACCTCATCGGCGGCCGGAAGGTGGCCCCGGCGCAACGGCAGTTGGTAGAGGACCGGGTTGGTCGAGTCGGTGAACCATGCCGCGTCGCCGGTGAGCACGACGTCGTTGACGAAGCTGGCGCCGGTGGCGAACTGGTACCACGCGAGGATCTCACCGGTCCGCCGATCGATGACCCTGCCGTCACCGCCCGATCCACCGGAGACGAAGATCCGGTCCTCGTCGGTCTTCAACCCGAGCGACGGTGTGCCCGGGCCGGTGCTGAGGATCCGTCCGCGGCCGTTCGCCAGGGACGCCTCGTAGATGGACCCGTCCAGGCGCGAGCCGAAGTACGCCACCGGGCCGGGACCGATGGCGATGCCCTCCGGCTGGAAACCGTCCGGCAGCGGGAAGGTCGTCGGGAAGCCGTTCGACCCGCCGCCGTGGTGAACGGATGCCTGGGCGGTCGTGGGTACGCCGGCAAGGCCGAGCAGGCCTCCCAGCGCGGCGGTGGACAGGAAGCTGCGTCGATGCATGGCGACCCCTCGGTTCGATACGTCGTCGAGCTGTGGTTGGCCGTGGCGCTGCAGGTTGGCCGTGGCGCTGCAGGTACGGCGACGAGCTGACGTGGGCGGATCGTTGGTGTCCCGGACAACGGCGACGAGGCCCCGCCGGCCGCGCCACGTATCGACGGGGACCGGCAGGCGACGCGGCCAGTGCGGGACCTCGTCCACTGTCACGGACGGCGGGTCGAGTCGGTTCGACGGCGGGCCGAAATCCGCCGGGGTCACCCCGCGCACCATCCGGCGGACCGCGCACCACACGCCCGGGTGGGCTCAGTCGAGCGCGGACGCGCCGCCGCTGATCTGCGCCTGAGCGAGTGCCGCGGCCTCCGCCAGGACGGATTTCACCGGTCGGCCGGTCCGCTCTGCGAGTGCGGCCACGTCGTCGTACTCCGGTTGGACGTTGACGACCGCGCCGGCATACGTCGCGACCTTGACGCGCACGGGTCCGTCCGGGAGATCCACCGTGCGGATCTCGCGGTCGAGCGGTTGCTTGCGTACCTGGTGGCTTCGTACGCCGATCGCCGAGGTCTCGGTGAAGATGACCTGGCACACCGCGTCCAGCCGGTCCGGGTCGACGAGGACCGCCAGCAGGTGCGCCGGGCGGCCCTTCTTCATCAGGATCGGCGTCAGCCAGGCGTCGGCGGCCCCGGCAGCGATGAGGCGCTGGAGGACCGCGGGCCAGATCCTGGGGTCGAGGTCGTCGACGTTGGACTCGACGACGACCTGGGTGGAGGTCGGCGGTCCCTGCGCTGCGGCGCCTTGTGCGGCCGAGTCGGGCACCGTGCCGAGGACAAGGCGCACCACGTTGGCCCGGCCGGGGACCTCGCGCGTCCCGGCACCGAATCCCTGACCACTGACCTGCATCGGCGGTTGCCCGCCCCATCCGGTCACGTGGGTGGTGAGCAGCGCTGCTCCGGTCGGCGTGCACAGTTCACCGAGGGGTGCTGCCTCGCTGCCGGTCTCGCCGGCGTACGACGGTGCGCCCGCGCCCGCCAGCAGCTCCACGACCGCGGGAACGGGGACCGGAAGCCGACCGTGGGCGGCGCGGACGAAGCCGGACCCGACGGCGACCGGTGAGGCGGACACCGCGTCGAGTCCCAGGTGGGCGAAGCCCGCGCACACCCCAACGACGTCGGCGATCGCGTCGAGCGCGCCCACCTCGTGGAAGTGGATCGCGTCGGGCGTGGTGCCGTGGACCTTCGCCTCCGCCTCGGCAAGACGCCGGAACGTCTCGTGTGCCTGCTGGCGTACGGCGTCGTCGAGCTCGGACTCGTCGAGCAGCTTGCGGACGTCGGCCCAGGTGCGGTGATCGGTGGAGTCGGTGCCGTCGACGCTCACGTGCGTGGCGGCCAGCCCGTTGCGGGTGACCCGTGCGGCCGTGAGTTCGACGCTCTCCGGCGCGACCATGTCGACGGCCGTCGTGAGGACCTCGAGGGGTACGCCGGCTGCCACGAGCGCACCGAGCAGCATGTCGCCGCTCGCGCCCGAACCGCAGTCGATCCAGGCGATCCGGCGGTCCACCGGTTGGCTCCTCACCGGTCCACCACGCGGTGCTCGGACGGGTGCCGCGTACCAGCGCTGTGGTCGGAGGCCCGGTGATCGGTGGCCTGGTGATCGGTCGCCTGGTGGCTCACGGCCTGCCCGTTCCCGGCGCGGCGAGCTACCCGGGCGGCGAACACCCCGGCGCCGAAGCCGTTGTCGATGTTGCTGACGACCACGCCCGGAGCGCAGGAGTTGAGCATCGCCAGCAGCGCGGCGACCCCGCCGAACGACGCGCCGTAGCCCACGCTCGTCGGCACCGCCACCAGGGGTACGCCGGTGAGCCCGCCGACCACCGACGGCAGGGCGCCCTCCATACCGGCGACGACGATCAGGCAGTCGGCGGCGTCGAGCTGGTCCTTCGCGTCGAGGAGGCGGTGGACGCCGGCCACGCCGACATCACTGATCCGGTGGACGCCACCCCCGAACGACTGGACCGTGAACGCCGCCTCCGCCGCCACCCGGGCATCCGACGTACCCGCCGCGACCACGCACACCATGCCTGTCGGCTCGGGCAACGGCCCCACCGTGGCTGCCCTGGCAGTCTCGTCGATGCGTGCGTCGGGAAACGCCGACCGGATCAGAGTGATCGCGTCGGCGTCGAGTCTGGTGGCGAGCGCGGCCCGACCGGGATGAGCGTCCCGAAGCGCCCGGAGCAGATCCACCACCTGGGCGGGGGACTTGCCGGCGCCGTAGACCACCTCCGGGTCGCCGGTACGGGAGAGCCGGTCCGTGTCGAGGCGTGCGTACCCCAGATCGACGTAACCCGGATCGACGGGTGCCGGTTCAGTGGTCCCGTTGCGGGTGCCAGCCTGCCCGTCGCCTCCTACCGGCGACCCTGGCGAGCCAGGCAACCCGCCGGGCACGATATCGCGGGAGGTCATGGCTCGACCTTAGGTCGGCGCGCGAGCGGGACCCGATGCGGGTCGACGAACGGGAAGGTCACATAGCCGAGAATGGACCACGTTCGAGTGCGTACGGAAGCTTCGCCGGCGAAAGGGACCGGAACAGCGAAGCCGTGAAGACCGCGGCGAGCGATACGTGAAGACCGGGAGGAACGCAGCGTGAAGACACTGATCACGGGCGGGGCGGGCTACATCGGCAGCACCATCGCCTCAGCGTGTCTCGACTCCGGCATCAGGCCGGTGATCCTCGACGACCTGAGCACCGGGCGGGAGGAGTTCACCGAGGGCCGGGCGTTCTACCGCGGCGACATCGCCGACGGCGCCCTCCTCGACACGGTGTTCCGCGATCACCCCGACATCTCGGCCGTCATCCACTGTGCCGCGAAGATCGTCGTGCCGGAGTCGGTGCGCGACCCGCTCGGCTACTACGCCAACAACGTCTCGGGAACCATCGCGCTGGTGCAGCATCTGCTGCGGCACGGCTGCGAACGGTTCCTCTTCAGTTCGTCCGCGTCGATCTACCAGCCCGGTCCGGATCTCAGCGTCGACGAGTCGTCACCGGTCGACCCGCAGAGCCCGTACGCCGCAACCAAGATGATGGTCGAACGCGTCCTCGCCGACGCCGCGGCGACGCTTCCGCTCCGGGTGATCTCGCTGCGCTACTTCAACCCGGTCGGCGCCGACCCCTTACTGCGTACCGGCCTGCAGAGTCCCGCCCCGACCCACGCCCTCGGGAAACTGATCGAGGCGTACGAACGAGGGACGCCGTTCACGATCACCGGCACCGACTGGCCGACCCGTGACGGTTCGGGTATCCGCGACTACATCCACATCTGGGATCTCGCAGAGGCACACGTGCGGGCGCTGGAGAGGTTCGACGAGGTGGTGCCTGCGCCACGGGGATACGAGGTCATCAACCTCGGGACGGGACGGGGTACGACGGTCCGCGAGCTTGCCAGCGCGTTCCAGGACGCGGTCGGTGACCGGCTCCAGGTGCGGGAGGCGGGTCCCCGGCCGGGTGACGCCGTGGGGTGCTTCACCCGCAGCGACAAGGCGGCAGCCCTGCTCGGGTGGAGCGCGACGAGGACCGAGAAGGACGGCGTGCTCGACTCGCTGGCCTGGGCGCGGAAGCGTCCCACCATCCTCGGCCGCTGAGTCGATGGCAGCGGGCCGCTGAGTCCATCCCGGACGCTGAGCCGACCGCCGAGCCGACCGCCGAGCCGACCGCCGAGCCGACGGCAACGGGCCGCGTGCTGAGCGTTGGGAACCACCGACAGACCGCGGTTCATGATCAAAAGGCAGAAAACGGGAAAAAGACGCCCACGATCGCCCGGTTTCTGCCTCTTGATCATGGACCGCGGCGGCGCCACCCGGGCGTTCTGCGGGACCCTCGACAGCAGCCCGGGCGCTTCGACGACCTGTGCAAAACATTGTTCGTGCGGCTGTCGGTGGCTGCCGCCAGAATGGGCGGTCATGTCCGCCGACCCGCCAGCCGGCCCAGCATCGCCGCCTGCTCCGGCCCAACCAACCCAGCCAGCCCAACCAACCCAGCCAGCCCAACCAACCCAACCAGCACAACCGACCCAACCGACCCAGCCAGCCCAACCAGCCCAGCCAGCCCAACCGACCCAGCCAGCCCAACCGACCCAGCCAGCCGATCCAACCCACCCGGCGGACCCGACCCAACCGGTCGACCTCGATGCCCTCGCCGGCAGCTCCGTCCGCCTCCGCGCCCTCGACGAGGGCGACCTGCCGCAGCTGTGTGCCTGGTGGGCCGATCCGCGGATCACGCCGTACCAGGTCGTCGGTCCGCCGCATCCGCGCCCCGCCAGCGTGCTCGCCGAGTGGTTCCGCTCCCGGGGTGCCAACGACGGCATGGACTGTGGCTTCTGCATCGTGACCAAGGACTCGGGTGAGCTGGTCGGTCAGGCCGCCCTGTTCGGCATCGCGCCGAAGGACCGGTGCGCGACGTTGGGGATCTTCCTCGGGCCAGTGCACCAGGGCCGCGGCTACGGCTCCGACGCGGTGCGCACCCTCGTCCGCTACGGGTTCGCCCAGCTCAACCTGCACCGGGTCGAGCTGGGCGTGTTCGGCTTCAACGCCCGCGCAATCGCCACGTATCGCAAGGTCGGCTTCGTCGAGGAGGGCCGGCGCCGGCAGGCGATCTACCGCAGCGGAGCCTGGCACGACGAGGTGCGGATGAGCATTCTTCGTTCGGAATGGGACGCCTCGAGCATCCCTTAGCAGTCATCCGCAAGCTCGAGCGTCCACTGACAGAGGAGGACCGCGGTGGTGTGTGTTTCCATGCCGTACGAAGGAGTCGCGCGGTGACCGCCGAGCGTCGGGCCGCGGCGGACAGCCATGATGTGATCCAGGTCCGCGGCGCCAGGGAGAACAACCTGGCCGACATCTCCGTCGACATCCCCAAACGCCGGCTCAGTGTGTTCACCGGCGTCTCCGGGTCCGGCAAGTCCTCGCTGGCTCTTCGGCACGATCGCCGCGGAGTCACAGCGGTTGATCAACGAGACCTACACCGCGTTCGTCCAGTCGTTCATGCCGAACGTCGGCCGCCCTGATGTCGACGCCCTGCACAACCTCAGCGCGGCGATCGTGGTCGACCAGGAACGCATGGGCGCCAACTCACGTTCGACGGTCGGCACGGCGACCGACGCCCACACGATGCTGCGGATCATCTTCAGCCGACTGGGCGACCCGCACATCGGCACCTCTGGCGCGTTCAGTTTCAACCTGCCCGACGGCATGTGCCCCGAGTGTGAAGGCATCGGCCGGGTGTCCGCGATCGACATCAACGAGCTCGTCGACGTCGAACGTACGCTCAACGAGGGCGCGATCACCGCGCCGAACTTCCAGGTGGGCTCGTGGTACTGGCAGACGCTCGCCCACTCCGGCTTCGTCGATCCCGACATCAAGCTGAAGGACTACACCCCGCAGCAGTGGGAGGACTTCCTCCACAAGCCCGCCACCAAGGTCAACAACGGCACCTTCAACACCACGTACGAAGGCCTTGTCGTCAAGGTGCAGCGGCTCTACCTCTCCAAGGAACGCGAGTCGATGCAGGCCCACATCCGGGCGTTCGTCGACCGGATTGCCACGTTCGACACCTGCGGCGGATGCAAGGGCGCCAGGCTCAATCCAGCGGCGCTCTCGTCGAGGATCAACGGACTCAACATCGCCGAATGCTCCGCCATGCAGATCAGTGACCTGGCGGAGTTCGTCCGCGGCGTCACCGACGAGTCGGTGGGCCCGTTGATGTCGACCCTGCGCGAGACTCTCGACTCGCTGGTCGAGATCGGCCTCGGCTACCTGAGTCTGGACCGGGAGTCCGGCACGCTGTCCGGCGGTGAGGCGCAGCGGGTGAAGATGGTCCGGCATCTCGGGTCCAGCCTGACCGACGCCACGTACGTGTTCGACGAACCCACGATCGGGCTGCACCCGCACGACATCGCACGGATGAACGACCTGCTGCTCCGGCTGCGCGACAAGGGCAACACCGTGCTGGTCGTCGAGCACAAGCCCGAGGTGATCCAGATCGCCGACTACGTGGTCGACCTGGGCCCTGGCGCTGGTGCGGCGGGTGGGCAGGTGTGCTTCACCGGCGATGTCGCCGGACTCCGGAGATCGGGGACGCTGACCGGGCAGTACCTCGACCATCGGGTACGCCTGCGCGAGAAGCCACGCCAGTCGCTTGGGCAGCTGTCCATCAGGGGCGCCACCCTGCACAACCTGCGGGACGTCGACGTCGACATCCCGCTCGGCGTCATGACCGTGGTCACCGGCGTCGCCGGATCCGGCAAGAGTTCGCTGATCCACGGCTCCCTGGTCCAGGGTTCACAGCCCGGCCGTGAGGGCGTGGCAGTCGTCGACCAGTCCGCGATCCGCGGGTCGAGGCGCAGCAACCCGGCCACCTACACCGGGGTGCTCGATCCCATCCGCACCTCCTTCGCCAGGGCCAACGGGGTCAAGGCGGCGCTGTTCAGCGCGAACTCCGAGGGCGCCTGCCAGACCTGCAAGGGAATCGGGCTCGTCTACACCGACCTGGCCATGATGGCCGGCGTGGCGTCGACCTGTGAGAAGTGCCAGGGCAAGCGGTTCACTCCGGAGGTCCTCACCTACAAGCTGCACGGCAAGGACATCAGCGAGGTCCTGGCGATGTCGGTGACCGAGGCGCGGGAGTTCTTCGCCAGCGGCGCTCGACAGGCGCGGGTCATTCTCGAACGCCTCTCCGACGTGGGCCTGGGCTACCTCAGCCTCGGCCAGCCACTGACCACGCTCTCCGGAGGCGAGCGGCAGCGGCTCAAGCTGGCCATCCAGATGGCGGAGAAGGCGACGACGTACGTCCTCGACGAACCGACCACCGGCCTGCACCTGGCCGATGTCGACCAGCTCCTGGCGTTGCTGGACCGGCTTGTCGAGGACGGCAACACCGTCATCGTCATCGAGCACCACCAGGCGGTGATGGCGCACGCCGACTGGCTCATCGACCTCGGCCCTGGCGCGGGCCACGACGGCGGTCGGGTGGTGTTCGCCGGAACCCCTGCCGATCTCGTCGCGCAGGGCGACTCGCTCACCGCCCAGCACCTGCGTACCTATCTCGACCTTGTGGCCACCACGTAGTGCCCGGTTGCCCAGGGTGGGTGGGCGGCGACCGGCTGTCCACACGCCGTCGTGTTCGCCTGCGCGTGCGTAGGCGACCGCACGTAGGTCTGGCGCGGTGTGCGGGCTCCGATCAGGGGCGGCGGCTCGCAAGGACGCAGAACTCGTTCCCCTCTGGGTCGGCAAGCGTGACCCAGCTCTCATCGCCGGTTTGGCCGACGTCGGCGTGTCGAGCACCTAGGTCGAGCAGGCGACGGACCTCCTCGTCCTGCTCCCTGTCGGTGGGGTTCACGTCGAGGTGGAGCCTGTTCTTGCTGGTCTTGCCCTCGGGCACGCGCGCGAATGTCAATGTCGGCGGCACTGGACCAGGGTGGTTGGTGGCGTCCAGCACCGTAGGTGGGCCAATGGCGACAATGCCGTCGTCTTCGTCTTGCACGTCGTAGTCAAGGACCGCGCACCAGAACCGGGCCAGACCGTTCGGATCGGCACAGTCGATCGCAAGCTCGGTGAACTTACTGGTCATGTCAGGACCTCCAGGTCAAGTAGTGGGTCCGCCAATAAGACTTCTAGCCTCGGGAGGCTAGGCGGCCCGGTACTGGTCGCGGGTCCCAGGGAGTTGCTGGAAGCCAGCTGAGGAGTAGGTGGCGACGGCGCCGACATTGGAGCTCGGGGTGCAGACGATCGCGCTCGACGAGCCCAGCTCCTGGAGTGCGGCCGCCGCGGCGACGGTGATCGCCTTGCCGTAGCCCTGACCGCGATGTTCCCGGTGCACGCCCATCGGCTCGAGCAACCCGGGCTTCCCCGGACCGGCCGACCACACCGTCACCGCGGCAACCGCGTTGCCCCGGTCGTCGTACGCGACCAGACACCGGGCGTCGGCGTACGGCAACCCGGCCGCCATCGCGTGCCAGCGCTCGTCCGTGAACGTCGACCTGTCGAACGACGCCCGCTGTACGGCGGCCCGCACGTGCGCCTGCTCCGGCCCGACCACCTCGATCCGCACGTCTGGGTCCTCCACCGGCCGCGTGAGGTCGCGGCGCAGCGGTGTCCGCGGCTCGTCGGAGTTCCAGCCGGCTTCGAACAACAGATCTTGGACCAGTGCGCCCAGTGGCGCTTCGACGTTGACGGTCCCCTCTCCCAGTACGCCGCACGCCGGCTCGGTCACGTCCCGGGCCAGCTGTTGCGCCAGTTCCCCGTCCCGCCGAGCGTCTGGCGCGATCGTCAGCCGCAACAGCTGGGGACCGTCAAGCAGCCCGACGGCGAGAATCTGCCCGTCCCGGTTCCAGGTCCGGACCGCCGCGGCCGTCGCCTCTGCGCCGAACCGCCAGAACCAGCCCAGGTCGCCCGGATGCAGTTGCATCGGCGCCCCGTCGTCCTGCCACTCCCGCAGCACGCCCACAGCCTCGCTCAGCCCGTCGACTCCCGGCTCGTCCCGCACAATCGCCATCCGCCGATCACACACCACCGGCTCGACAGTCCGCGCCTGGTTTTCGGCCGTCCGGCGTGGTGTGGTCGGGCTCAGAGCGCCAGCCGTGCCGGCTCGAAGCCCTGGCGTTGGCGCAGCACGCTGCTGGGGTAAGGGCGGCCAGCTTGTGTCGCAAGCGGTTCGCTAGCCGGACGTCGCGTCGCGTTCGTTTCTTTGGGCGAGGCTCTGGGCTTGCCCTGCGTGTATGTCGCTTACCCATTCCCAGCCGGGCTTGGCCGATGGGCCGATCCGCGGGTCATCGGGAGCATGGCCGTCACGCAGGGCTTGCACGTACGCGCGGTCCTGTTCGATCCGTGCGCGTACCTGATCAGCTCCGACGACGGACCCATGACCGGGGATGAGGAAATGGACCTCGTCCGCCACGTCCTCGAGCAGCCGCAGCCCAACGAGGTAGTCCTCGATCGGGTCATTGGTGCTGTTGAAGTCGTCGAGCATCGGAATGAAGACATCGGACAGCATGTCGCCGGCGACGAGAACACCGCGTTCCTCGATCAACAGTGCCGCATGGCCCGGGGCATGCGCCGGATGCTCGATGAGCCGGACTCGAGGGCCATCCCAAGGAACCTGCGCAGTTTCGGCAGGCAGAGCGGTGATGAGGCCGAACGGGTCCAGCGGTATCTCCTCGGCGATTTCCGGCGGTAATCCCTCGGCGACGCGGGCCTTCCAGTCCGCGTTCGACCGCAGATCTCGCATATGAGCCGCGCAGCGGGCTGTGCCGTATCGGGGCGCTTCGCCGAGTTCGGCGTGCCAGAGCACGTGATCCCAGTCAGGATGCGTCGAGAAGCCTGCCGCGACGGTCTGGCCCCACTCGCGAAGGTCGTTCGCGAGGCAGGTCATTTCATCGCCTGTTATCCCGGGGTCGATGAGTAACACGCCGGCCCTGCCCTGCACGACAACGGTGTTGTTCTGGAGCAACTCGCTCTGGTGGACCAACACACCTTCCGCGACCTGCGTCAGCATGGGGCTCCTTCCGCTTGTGCTTCCTGGTGTCGATCCTCACGCATGTGGGTTGATCTCGGCTGTGGTGAGGTCGGCGAGTCGTTGTGCGGTGTTGAAGTGGGGGGTGAGCTGGTTATTGGTCAGGGCGAAGGAGGTGCCGGTGGCGGTGTCGGCGTAGACGTAGCTTCCGCCACCACCGACCCAGCCGAACGTGGTAGGTGTCTGTTCCGTGCGAGTACCGATCCGGCCGAGCGGATAGCCCGGGGCCAGCCGCGCATGGTTACCGAAGACCTTGGGTCGGTCACTCAACATGAGAGAGATATGTCTGCCGCGGCGTGCAGGCCCGCTCGGGTCACAGGTCGCCGGTCAGTACGGCTTTGCCGGTCTCGCCCTCGAAGGGCACTGAGGCGTGCTCGTGGACGATCTTCCAGCCGTCGTCGAGTTTGCGGAGACAGCTGGTCGCGCGTACCCACATGCCGACTTCGGTGCCGTCGAGCATCGTGCCGCTGATCCGGACCAGGAAGTGGCAGAAGGCGAGGTCGGCGTTCGCCGTGATCGTCAGGTCGCGGATCTCGTGGCCGATGCCGGTGCGGTACGCCGCGAGCCACTCCCGCTTTCGCGCTGTCGACTCGGCGCCACGATGGGCGAAGGGGGCGACGGCATCGAACACCACGACATCGGCGTCGTTCGCGGCGGCCAGCGTGGTGGCGTCCTTGCCGGCAAGTGCCTGCGTGCGGGTCTCGAACAGCTCGCGGATCTCGGCTTCGGCGTTCGGGTCGTTCGTTCTGTGCATGGGGGACACTCCCTTCAGGACTGGCCGAGTTCGCGGCCGAGTGCGTCGAGCCAGTCGCCGGTGCCTTGTTGGCGCCACTCGGGCTGTTCCTGGTCGTCGAGGAAGGTGTCCTGTTCGGTGAGCACCAGGTGCGTGCCGGTGCCGTTGGAGACGAACTCCACGGTGGTCACCGACACGGTCGCCAGCACACCGCGGCCGTACAGCAGGGTGGTGTAGACGATGCGCTCGTCGGTCAGGATGTCGCGGTAGACCGACTCGGCGACGATCTCTGCGCCGTCGTCGGTGCGTCCGTGGGCGGCCTCGGCGCCACCGACGCGGAAGTCGAGGGTGTAGTCGGCGTCGTCGGCAGCGAACCACTTCGCCTTCGTGTCGCGATCGGCCCAGGCCGCGAAGACCTGTGCGGGCGAGGCGGAGTAGGTCCGCTCCAGCGTGAACGTGCTGTGTTTCACCGAGTGCTCGGTCATGATCTGGGCTCCTTCGAGGGGTCGTCCGGGGGTGTGGTGGTCGTGGTGTGGTCGGCCGCGCTCTCGCCGAGGACGTCGCCGAGGCGATCGAGGCGGTGCTCCCATGTCGTTCGCTGGAGGCGCAGCCACTCCTCGGCGCGCCGCAGGCCTGATGGATCGATCTGGCAGGTGCGGACGCGTCCGGCCTTCTCCGATCGGACCAGCTCGCTCGTCTGGAGTACCTGCAGGTGCTGGACCGTGGCCGCGACCGTCACGCCGAGGAGGCGCGCCAGCTCACTCACCGTCGCCGGGCCGCGGGTCAGGCGCTGGATGATCGCCCGGCGGTTGGCCTCGGCGAGAGCGTGGAACACCCGATCCGCGGCCGCCGACTCATGGTTAAGCATGCACTTAACCGTAGGGGTGACCCTCCAGAAAGTCAAGTCTTCGCTTAAGCTTTTGCTTTCGGCTCGACTGGGCACGGACTTCAGTCGCGGGCATCGGTGTCCGGCCATCGCCCCCTCGAGGTAGGCCTGCCGTGGCGTGAGGTCGCCGAGGGTCCGGGTGGCCGGATCGTGTTGTAGAGCTGGCGGTTCCTACGTGGGGTCACGCCAGAAAGCTTGGCGCAGTAGAGATTGACACCATCGAACGTACGTTCGATGATGGAGTGGTGGCTGGTTCTGCGCAGGGACGCACCCTCGACGTCGTACGCACGTCGGCAAGCCAGCCTGCCGTGGCCGAACGCACCGGATCGAAACCCGGCATCGCGGACCACAGTCGGGCGAGGCGCAACCGTGCGGCGGTGGTGGAGGAGCTGCGGGCCGAGCTCGCGGCCCGCCCGGCGACTGCCACGGGATCCGGCCGGGCGGTGCCCACCCTCCCCGCGCTCCCGGCCTTCGGCGACCTGCTGCCAGAGCGGGGACTTCGCCGGGGCGCGAGCTATTCGGTCCAGCGTTCGGCGATGCTCACCATGGCGCTCCTGGCCGGAGCGTCCCGGGCGGGCTCCTGGTGCGGGATGGTCGGGATGCCCGGTTTCGGCGCGGAAGCCGCGGCCGGGCTGGGCATCGACCTCACCCGGGTCATCCTGGTCCCGGCGCCGGGACGACAGTGGCTCAACGTTGTCGCGACCCTGGTCGACGTCCTCGACCTCGTGGTCGTCCGCCCACCTGCCCGCCCCTACGACGCGGAGACGCAGCGGCTGGCCGCCCGAGTACGCGAACGCGGCGCCGTCCTTCTCGTCCAACGCCCGGACTGGCCGGGATGCGAACTGCGGATGGCGATCACGTCGAGCACCTGGCACGGCCTCGGCGCCGGGCACGGGCACCTGACGTCTCGCGAGGTGACCGTCGAGGCGACGGGGCGGGGCACCGGCGGGCGACGTCGTACGACCCGGTTGTGGCTGCCCGACCGCGCCGGGGACGTCCGCGTCGCCGGACCGGCGGATCGCGCCGACCTCGCTCCGCTCACCGAGCTTGCTGAGCTTCCCGACCTTGCTGACCGTCCCGGTCGCACCAGCCTCCCTGGCCGCCGGTGGGAGCGCGCGGGATGAACGCCGTACGCACGATCGTCGTCTGGTTCCCCGACTGGCCGGTGACCGCTGCCGGGCGAGACGCCGGGCAACCACCGGACGCTCCCCTCGCGGTCCTCGACAAGGGGCAGATCTTCGCCTGTTCGCACGCCGCGCGCGCGCATGGCGTGAGACGCGGGCTGCGGGTCCGCGAGGCGCAGGCGCGGTGCCCTGACCTGGTGACGTTGGCGTACGACCCGGCTGTCGACGCCCGGGAGTTCGAACCGGTCGTCGCCGCGATCGAGGCCCTCGCCCCTGGCGTCGAGGTCATCCGACCGGGGCGGTGCGCGCTCGCGGCCAAGGGGCCGAGCCGCTACTACGGCGATACGTTCGGGCAGATCCTGCGTACGCACCTCGAGGAGGCCGGCCACAGCTGCGTGATCGGGATCGCGGACGGGCCGTTCGCGGCGGAGCAGGCGGCGCGTCTGGCCGAACGCTCCGGCGAACGGGAGCTGGCCTTCCCGCCCGGGGAGTCCGCCCGCTGCCTCGCCTCGCTCCCGGTCGACACACTCGACCGGCCCGAGCTCGTCGACCTGCTGCGCCGGTTGGGTATTCGTACGTTGGGTGCGTTCGCCGCGCTGCCCGCCCGACAGGTGCTGGCCCGGTTCGGCAACGACGGTGTCGCCGCGCACCGGCTCGCCGCCGGCCGTGACGACCGACCGCTGGCGACGCGGCGGCCGCCGCCCGAGCTGGCGACGGACGCCGCGTTCGAGCCGCCGGTCGAGCGGGTCGACCAGGTGGCGTTCGCGATCCGCGGCACCGCCGAACGCCTGGTCGCCGGGCTCGCCGAACGCGATCTGGTCTGCACCTGTCTCCGGGTCGAGATCGACACCGAACGCGACGAACCGCGCAGCCGGCAGTGGCGGCATCCGCGGTGGTTCAGCGCGGCCGATGTCGTCGACCGGGTGCGCTGGCAACTGCAAGGGACCAGCACTCGTGCGTCCGACACCTCGGCCGCGACGTCGGTAGGCGGAACATCGGTGGGTGGCGGCTCGACCGGCGCAACCGGCTCGGATGGATCGGATGGATCGAGCGGATCGGGTGGCGGCTCGGGCGATGGCAGACCAACCGAGGAACTGACCTCCGGTGTCGTACGCGTCCGGCTGATTCCCGACGACGTGGCCCCAACCGGGGCGTACCAGGACGGTCTGTGGGGCGACCAGGCACCCGACGAACGCATCCACCGCGCCTTCACCCGGGTGCAGAGCCAACTCGGGCACGAAGCGGTGGTGACCGTCGTTCTGTCAGGAGGGCGGGCACCGGCCGAACGCATGACGTTGGTGCCGTGGGGCGACGACATCGCACCTGCCCGCCCGACCGGGCAACCGTGGCCGGGGCATCTCCCGCCTCCTGCCCCGACCACGGTCCTGGCCACGCCCGAACCCGTGCGGGTCCTCGGTGCGACCGGCCACCTGGTCGAGATCAGCGAACGCGGTGCCTTGTCGGAGGACTGCCGCCTGCTCGAGCGGGACAGCTCTGACAACTCGGTCATCACGGGCTGGGCGGGTCCCTGGCCGGTCGACGAGCGCTGGTGGGATCCGGTGGCGGCCAGCCGCTGCGCGCGATTCCAGGTCGCATGCGCTGACGGGCGGGCGTTCGTCCTCCGGTACGAAGCCGGCACCAGGTCCACCGCCGACCCCCTCGCCAACAGCATCAGCAGCGTCTCTGGCTTCAACGGCCATTCTCCCGACGGGACCACTTCCTCTGGGAACAATGCCAGCAGCATCCCTGACGCTGACGCCCGCTCCAGCACCGGAAACCCCAGCACCGGAAACCCCAGTGCGGGCACGAGCGCTCGGGGTACCACGGCCTCCCACGTGCAGGACGCTGAAACCGGCCGATGGTGGATCGAGGCCTGCTATGACTGAGCTCCTCCTTCTCTCCACCTCGCGCGCCGCTCATGATCATGCGTCACTTTCAGGGCTTTTTCGGCGTGAAGAAGCCCTGTTTCTCACGCATGATCATGAAGCCGCCCCCGGATTCACCGGCCGACCCATCCGAGGGCGGCACTGATGGGCTGGGACAACCCGCAGGTCCCGTGGTCAGAGCTCGAACGCAAGCTCTCCGGCCGGCGACGCCCCGGTGGTCCGCCACCACACGCCGACGGCGGCGACAGCCCGGCGTGGACCTCCGTACGTCCGCCGTATGATCCGCCGCCCGAGGACCGTCCGCAACGCCCCGACGGCCCGGTCGTTCCGTACGCCGAACTCCACTGTCATTCCAACTTCAGCTTCCTCGACGGTGCGAGCCATCCCGAGGAACTCGTCGAGACCGCCGTCGCGCTGGGCCTCCAGGCGCTCGCACTCACCGACCACGACGGTCTTTACGGTGTCGTACGCATGGCCGAGGCCGCCGAGCTCGCAGGCTACGACCTCGCCACCGTCTTCGGCGCCGAGCTCTCCCTCGAGCTTTCCCAACCGCAGAACGGCATTGCAGACCCGGAGGGCAGCCACCTCCTGGTGCTGGCGCGCGGCGAGGAGGGTTATCACCGGTTGGCCGGCGCCATCACCGAGGCGCAGCTGCGCGGTGGAGAGAAGGGACGCCCCACCTACGACCTCGAGGACCTCGCGGCGCGCGCGGACGGCGAGTGGGTGATCCTCACCGGCTGCCGCAAGGGCCTGGTCCCACGCGCCCTCGAGCACGGCCCCGCCTCCCTCAGCAACACCCGCACCCTCAGCAACACCGGCACCCTCGGCACCCTCAGCGTCCATGCCGGCAGAAGCCGAGGCCACGCCGACGGCATGACCGCCGCCGACCGCGAACTCGACCGGCTCATCACGTTGTTCGGCCGCGACAACGTAGTCGTCGAACTCATCGACCACGGCTATCCGCTCGACACCGACCGCAACGACGCCTTGACGGAGCTGGCGAAGGCCCGGCGGCTTCCCGTCATCGCCACCAACAACGTGCACTTCGCCACTCCCGACCGGCGTCCACTCGCGACCGCCCTCGCCGCCGTACGCGCCCGCCGCAGCCTCGACGAGATCGACGGCTGGCTGCCCGCCGCCGGCACCGCGTTCCTGCGGTCGGGTGCGGAGATGGCCGAGCGGTTCGCCCGCTATCCCGGCGCGGTTGCCCGCACGGTCGACTACGCCAACCAGCTGGCATTCCCACTGCGCAGGGCGAAACCGAGACTCCCCAAACAGAACGTCCCTGACGGCCACACACCGATGAGCTGGCTCCGCAAGCTCGTCTTCGACGGCGCCGACGAAATGTATGGTTCGTACGTCGGTAAAGCCCGCGACGACGCCTACGCCCGGTTGGAAAAAGAGCTCCAGGTCATCGCCGAGAAGGATTTCCCCGGCTACTTTCTCATCGTCCACGACATCGTGACCTTCGCCCGAGAGCGCGGAATTCTCTGCCAGGGCAGGGGATCCGCCGCCAACTCCGCCGTGTGTTACGTGCTCGGCATCACCGCGGTCGACGCGATCTTCTACAACCTTCCGTTCGAACGGTTCCTCTCCGCCACCCGCGAGGAAGAGCCTGACATCGACGTCGACTTCGACTCCGACCGGCGAGAGGAGGTCATCCAACACGTCTACGAAAAGTACGGCAGGCGCAACGCGGCACAGGTCGCCAACGTCATCACCTACCGGCCGAAGATGGCGGTCCGCGACATGGCCAAGGCGTTGGGCCACAGCACCGGACAGCAGGACGCCTGGTCCAAACAGGTCGACGCCTGGGGCAGCGGTGTGGCGACGGTCGAGACCGACGTACCGCCCGCCGTGGTGCAACTCGCCGAACCCCTGCTGAGATTTCCGCGACACCTCGGCATCCACTCCGGCGGCATGGTGCTCACCGAACGCCCAGTCGGCGAAGTCTGCCCGATCGAGCACGGACGCATGAAGGATCGCACGGTTCTGCAATGGGACAAGGACGACTGCGCATGGATGGGCCTTGTCAAGTTCGACCTGCTCGGCCTCGGCATGCTCGCCGTCCTGAAATACACGATGGACGACATCGAGGCACACCTGGGCGAACACTGGGAGCTCGCGACGATTCCCAAGGAGGAGCCGAGCGTCTACGACATGCTGTGCCGCGCCGATTCGGTCGGGGTGTTCCAGGTGGAGAGCCGGGCGCAGATGGCCACCCTGCCCCGGCTACGGCCGCGACGGTTCTACGACCTCGTCATCGAGATCGCGCTGATCCGGCCCGGGCCGATCCAGGGCGGCGCGGTCCATCCGTACATCCGGCGCAAGCTCGGTCAGGAGCCACCCACCCCACCCCATCCGAGCCTGGCGCCGGCGCTCGAACGTACCCTCGGCGTTCCGCTCTTCCAGGAGCAACTCATGCAGATCGCCATGGAAGTGGGCGGCTGCAGCGGCGACGACGCCGACCTGTTGCGCCGGGCGATGGGATCCAAACGTGGGTTGGAAAAGATCTCCTCACTCAAGGAGAAGCTCTACAACGGGATGGCCGTGCGGGGAATCACCGGCGAAACCGCCGACATGCTGTACGAAAAGATCGAGGCGTTCGCGAACTTCGGATTCGCTGAAAGTCATTCGATCAGTTTCGCGTTGCTCGTCTATGCGAGTGCGTGGTTCAAGCTGCATTATCCGGCGATCTTCCTGGCGGCGTTGTTGCGGGCGCAGCCGATGGGTTTCTATTCGCCGCAGAGCCTCGTGACCGATGCCCGCCGGCACGGTGTGGAGGTGCGCCACCCCGATCTGCACGCCTCCGGCGTCCATCCCGTGATGGAGCGGCTCGGCGAGCGAGTGAGCAGAATGGTCCGCGAGGAACGAGCGGCCCACGGAGCGAACGAGGAGCCGAACGCGACCATAAGCATGGAGCGGCTCGCCGAGTACATCGCGACCGGTGACCCGGCATGTCTGTCCGACCACCAGCCGCCCACCGGGCCCTTCGATCCTGACGCTCCCGCCGACGACGCCAAGCATCGCCGCGACGGGAGGTTCGCCGTACGCCTGGGTCTCGCGGGGGTGAAATCGATCGGCGAGGATCTCGCCACGCGCATCGTCACCGAACGCGACGCCCACGGGCCCTACGCCGACCAGGCCGACCTCGTTCGCCGGGTGGGGCTCACCTCCGCCCAGATGGAGGCGTTGTCCACCGCGGGGGCGTTCGGATGCTTCCAGCTCAGCCGCCGGCAGGCGCTGTGGATCGCGGGCAGTGCCGCGCAGGAACGCCCCGACCATCTGGCTGCCGACTCCGCGTCGATCCCGGAGCAGGTGCCGCTCCTGCCGGACATGAATCCCGCCGAACGCGTGATGGCCGACCTGTGGGCGACCGGGATCTCCCCCGACGACTACCCGACCCGGCATGTACGCGACAAGCTGGAGGCGCTGGGAGTCGTCCCCGCTGACCGGCTCGCCACCTACGACAACGGGCGCCGGATCCTGGTCGGTGGTGTCGTCATCCACCGACAACGTCCTGCCACAGCCGGGGGCGTGACGTTCCTCAACCTCGAGGACGAGACCGGGATGGTCAACGTCATCTGCCCCAAGGTGGTGTGGGACCGCTTCCGCCGGATCGCCCGCGACTCACCCGCCCTGCTCATCAGGGGCCGACTCGAACGCGCCCAGGGTGTCACCAACATCGTTGCCGAGAAGTTCGCCCCGCTACCGCTCACGATTCGTACCATGTCCCGCGACTTCCATTGAGGGGCGCCTTGTGGGTTTGTTCCGGTCGGCGTCGCCGACCCCCACCCCCTAGGCTTCGGCCGTGACCAATTCCGTCGACCTTGCACCTCCAAGGTTCGCGGCGCTGGTAGGCCCGGCCGTCACCCGCGCGTTCATCGCCGGCATGCACGCGGGGCGCACCGAGGGACGGGAGCTCGTGCTCTCCTATGGCGGCCAGGCTGTCGGCTACCTCATCGACCTGCGCAACCCGCTCGCCGCCGGTCGATCCGTCTCCCGCGACGGGCTGGCGGCCGTGTACCGCTACACCGACCCCGGCGAGGTGGACGAGACCGTGCAGCGCAGCGTCGACCATGGCCTACTGAGCCGGGCCCCGGCCGGCGAGATCACCGCGACCGAGCGGGGACAGGCGTTTCTGCGCGACCTGTTCGCCCTGCACGCACGGGTGCTGACCGAGCGGTGGGGGCAGGAGCAGAACGGTCCGGTCGAACGGCTCAACACCCTGGTGGCCCGAATCCTCGCCCAGGCGACTGCGACCAGCGGCGACGCCTGGGCGGTGCACGCGCCGCCCTTCGAACCGAGGGACACGCCGTCACCCGTGCTGCTGCTCAACCGGCTGTCGACGTTGCGGATCCACCGCGCCGACGCACACGCAGCCGCCTGGCAGCGGGCAGGGCTCTCGGCCGCGGACATGGTCGCGATGCCGTGGGGCAGCACGTGGAGCCCGCAGCGACAGGCGGTTGAAGACGAGACCAACCGGCGCGCCGCATCGCCGTACGCCGTCCTCACCCCGGACGAACGCCTGACCATGCTGGCGGACCTGGCCATGCTCCCGTGACGCGGGCAATCTCAGTCAGCGCAACCACTGCTGGCTCGGGCACCCAGCGCGCCGGCCACGGCGTCGCGGATCGCCGCGTCGGACGGCACCGGAACTCCCGAGGCGTCGGCCAGCCTCCGCAACGACGTCATCGTCACGTCCTGCAGCCCACACACCGTGAACTGGTCGAACACCCGCATGTCCGGGTCGACGTTCAGCGCGAATCCATGGCTCGTGACGCCGCGCCGGATCCGCATGCCGATCGACGCGACCTTGTGGTGTTCTGGCGTCCAGACGCCGACGAGGCTCGCTGCCCCGGGCGGGGTGTCGCGCCGCATCGTCGCGAACCCGAGCTCGCCGAGCGCCGCCACGAGTCCGTTCTCCAGCCAGCGGACGACGTCGACCGGGCCGCGTTCTCGCAGGTTCACCACCACGTAGCCGATCAGCTGGCCGGGCCCGTGGTAGGTCGCGTACCCACCCCGGTCCACCTGCACCGTCGGCACGCCGGCCGCGGCGGGCGGCAGGTCCTCGAGTGGCGTCCGCGGACCGTACGTGATCACCGGCGGATGGCTCAGCAGAAAGAGTCGGTCACCGACCACGCCGCGCTGGCGTTCGTCGACCCAGCCGGCCATCTGGCGGACGGCCTCCGGATAAGGAACCTCGCCCAGGTCGACCCGTTGCAGCAGCGACATCCTTCATCCTTCGCGCGTGAGAGGCTCCTTCGCACGAGGGACGGGCTCGAGCGGACCTTCTCGGTAAACACGTGTCGCCGTGAGGCTACCCGTCGAGAGACGCGCCTCTCCCCAGGTCAGCCCTCCAGGATTTCCGGGCCATCCAGGGTCAGCGACGGTGGTGAGCCAGGGTTGAGCCGCACACGTACGCGTCGCAACACGTCGGCGAGCCGGCGGACCTCCAGTTCCCGGGGCGGTCCGCCGGCCGCGGCGCCTGCCGTGACTCGCTCGGTCGAGGTGAACGCCATCAACAGCGAGCGTCCCTCGGAATCGGTCACGATCGGGATCTGGCCACGGGCTCCGCGAAGGGCGGGGATCACGAGGGTGGCCTGGCGTAGGGCAACCAGCAGGTCGGACGTCGGCCCGTACTCGGCGACGGCCAACTCGAGAGCGCGTTCGACCTGGTTGACCGGCACCGGAAAGCCACGCCGGCGAGGCCCGGGTCGGTACTTGCCGTTCGGACGGTATCCGTCGCGGAGAATCTGACCCGCTCGGTTGGTGGGAAACGCACCCTCGATGCCCCACGCCGGTACAGCGCCGTCTGGGTCGAAATCCGGGTCGATCACGTACACCCACTGGCCCGGGTTCGCCCACGCAACCTCGCGCATGCCCTCGGTGATCCGCGGGACTTCCCTGCGAGCGTCGTCCATCGCTGTTTCTCCAGACGGCCAATGAGCCTGGTCCTCCGTGCGGGCCTTCACAGTGCCTGCGGCCCGGGACGCATCCCCTACGGCTCAATCCTCGGCGCGATCTGACGGGCGTTCGGTCGAGGTCGAAATCCTCACGGCCTTCCTCACATCGCTTGAGCATTGCCGACATAACGGACATGCGATATCGACGCAGAACACTACCTTCCACCGGGTCGACCTTCCACACCGTCGTCCATCGAGGGCGAGCCGCTCGCGCGCCCACAGCGGCCGACTTCCCACTCGCCGCGGGCCGCTCGGCACGTTCGCACGCCGACCTCCTCTGCACCGGTGGGGCCGGCACTCGCACGACGGGACCTGGCAGGATCGGCGCCATGCCTTCGGTCCCGTTCGACGCGGTGCTGTGCGATCTCGACGGTGTGGTCCGGCTTTGGGACCCCGATGCGATGAACCGGATCGACCGTACGCACGGACTACCGCCGGGCACCCTCGCCGCCACCGCCTTCGCGCCCGCACGCCTGCAACCAGCGGTGACCGGTCAGGTGACCGACACCGAGTGGCGGGCCGCGATCGTCGCCGACCTCGCTTCGGCGTACGGGTCACCGCAAGAGGCGCAGGCCATGGTGGACGCCTGGTCCGCGCTCATCGGCGCTGTCGACCGGGACATGCTCGAACTCCTGGCCACGGTCCGCCAGCACGTGCCGGTGGTCCTGGTGTCCAACGCGACGACCCGCCTGGAGGACGACCTTGACCGGCTCGGCATCGCCGACGCCGTCGATGCGGTCGTCAACACCTCACGCATCGGCGTCGCCAAGCCCGCCGCCGAGGTCTACCGCCACGCCGCCGGCCTGGTGGGCGCCGATATGTCGCGCTGCCTGTTCGTCGACGACACGCCCGGCCACGTGGACGGTGCCCGAGCGGCAGGAATGGTGGGCGTCCACTTCGACGGCCTCGACGCCCTCCGAAGTGTCCTCTCGCCACTGTGGTCCGCCGCGGCCTCCGGCTAGTCCGGCGCACTCCGACGTGGTTGCCGGCGTACGCGGACCACATGGGCGTCGAGGTCGACGTCGAACGGCGGGTCGCCACTCGGGCGTACGACCTTGCGCACGGTCTCCTGCTCCATCTCCCGCTTCACCAACCGGGCGGTCGGATCGAACAGCTGGGAGATCTCGAGGCTCATCCCCCCGCTGCTCTTCGTCCGGCGGTAGTAGATCCATCGCCGGCGTTCCATCCAGAGCAGGCCACGATCGAGGACGAACAGCGCAACGGCAACCGCCCCGGCGATGAGGGCGACCTTCACACCAGCACCTCCCACGGCCTCCCCAACGAACGGTGGACGAGCCTGGTTTCGCAACCTCAGCGCCTGCCGGTCAACCGGCGTGGCGTGGTGTGGCGCGCGTCGAACCAGGCCCGGCGGCTGCTTGGCTCCTACCCCGCGAGCACCGCGAGCAGATCGGCGGGAGCGGTGAGAGCCGGAAAGCCCTGCGTACGCGCGACCGCCTGCCGGCGTACCTCCGTCGGCCAACGGTTGACGTGCCATCGCGCCGCGAACGCCCGCATGCCGACCGCCGCAGCGCCCGCCAGCTCGTCGCTCCCACCGTCACCGACGAAGACGCACGCTTCCGCGGGTACGCCGAGACGCTTGCACGCCACCAGGTAGATGGCAGGGTCGGGTTTCGCCACGCCCACGTCGTAGGAGAACACGACGGAGTCGATGCGGCGGGCGAGCGGACTCGACGGCCAGCCCTCGACCTCTTCCACCGAGCAGTTGCTGACCAGTCCGAGCCGAAAGCCGGCCCTCGCGAGCTGGTCGAGGGTGTGCAGCACTGCCGGATCGACGCGACGGAGGACCGAGGTTTTCGCGGCTGTGCGTTCGGCGGCGAGCTCCTCGATCCGCGCCCGCACCTCGGCGTCGGGCCGACACCCGCTGCGTACGCATGCCTCCGCGAGCACGTCCTCGAACGCGAGGAGTCGGGTCATCCGCTCGTGCTTGCGTGCCCGCCACAGGGAGTCGAACAGGCCCCGATCGATGCCGAGCCGGTCCGCGGGCACGCGACCGGACGCCGTTCCACCGACGACGAGATCGACCTCCGTGACCAGCGTTTCGTACAGGTCGAAGACCACCGCCGCGCCGTGGACCCGGCGAGCGTTCATGGGCGCAGAGACGCGAGTTCGGCGAACGTCGACGCGCACGTGTGTGTGCCCGGCTCGACCTCCGTGTAGCCGGCGTCGGTGACCAGCGCCGCCTCGACCTCTCCCCCGACGACGCCGCGCCACGTCTCTCGTGACGCCTCGACGATCCGCAGCGGGAAGCCGGCGTCGACCCAGCCGAACACCCGCTCCGCGCCGAGCTCGAGTAGGCCGAGCTGCGCCGCATGTCCCACCTGCGCGCACGCCTTGCCGGTCGACATCGCCAGCCGGGGCGCCAACACGATCGTCAACGTCGGACCGCCGGCCGCCTCCGCCTCCGCCCCTACGTCCTCGAGCGGGAAGCGGCCGGGAGACCGGTCAGGATCGACGTCCAGGTCGAGCCCCTCCACCTGGAGTTTTCCCACCGGCGGCGGGACCTCCGACACCGGATGCGGCAGCAGCGCGCGGACCTCGGCGTCGTCCACCGTCGCCGTGACGCCCGGCAGCGCGGCGACGTCGAGCCATCGCGAACCCCGCGCGCGGCGTACGACCTTGCGGATCCGGCCGTCCGCCCAGCGTTCGAGTGGCTCGTGCCACGGGCAGTCCGGCGCGGCGGCGGGATCGGCCAGGAGCCGGACGACCGCCAGTGCAGAGGCGTACATCGCCTGCTGGTGCGAGGGCGTCCGGTCCCGCTCGACCCGGACGACAATCGGCAGCGACCACGGCTCGGCGTCGTCGCGCGCGGCTCGCGCGCGCCACGCCTGCGTCCGCCAGTGGGTACGCCAGAACCGGACGGCGGCCCGCTGCTCCTCGGTCATGGCGTACCTCTTCGGTGAGGGGACCCTCATTCACTAGGTTCATGCGATGGGAGCCCTCCGAGGGCAGTCCCGACAGGTGCTAGCCAACCACGTGTGCCGACCACCGCCCCCACCGAGAGGGAACGCAGATGAACGACCGACCGGGCGAGCTCGTTCCGCTTCCGGACGACTGGCAGCGCTGCCTCGCGATCGTCGCCCACCCCGACGACCTCGAGTACGGGACGGCCAGCGCCATCGCCGGCTGGACCGCCGCCGGCCGCGATGTTGCGTACGTCCTGGTCACCAGAGGTGAGGCCGGGATCGACGGGCTCCCACCGCAGCAGGCCGCCGCGCTCCGCGAACGCGAGCAGCGCGCCAGCGCGGCCGCCGTCGGAGTCTCGGAGGTGGAGTTCCTCGACCACCAAGACGGCGTCATCACCGAGGGCCTCAGGCTGCGTCGCGACCTGACGAGGGCGATCCGCCGGCACAAGCCCGAGCTGGTCGTGACGCTCAACCACCGCGACACGTGGGCACCCGGCGCATGGAACACCCCCGACCACCGTGCGGTCGGCCGGTCGGTCCTCGACGCCACCGGTGACGCCGGCAACCGCTGGATCTTTCCCGAGCTGGTCGAGGAGGGGTACGAACCATGGGGCGGGGTGCGCTGGGTGGCGGTGTTCGCCTCGCCCGAGCCCTCCCACGCCGTCGACGTGACGGACACACTCGAGGCCGGGGTGCGTTCCCTGGCCGAACACCGTGCCTACATCGAGGCGCTCACGTCCCAGGACCCGACGGACTACGCCCGGGAGATGCTGACCAGGAACGCCCGTGCGGCGGGCGAGCGGTTCAGTGGGCGGTTGGCGGCGGCGTTCGAGCTGTTTCCACGCTGACACTGCGCAGGGCGGCGACGGCGGCAGCCAGCCGTGCGTCCCGCGTCGGGCTGCCCGGGCGCGCTTCGGCGACGAACTCGACCAGGTGCCGGCGCGGCCCCGAGTCGAGGTCCGCCGGATCGAGCCCCGCCGCCAGCAACGCACGGGTGAGGTCGGCCGGCATGGACCGGCCGCGGGTACTCGCGGGAAGGACGAGGGTTCCACGCCAGTGATCGGGAAGCTCCGGCTGGCCGGGCAGCGGGTTCACGATGGTGACGTCGTCGAGGGTCAGGACGCGGACCTGCACCGACACCCGGCTCCGGGCGTACTCGACACCCGGCTCCCATGCCCCGGCCAGCACCAGCTTGGCGGCCCGGTAGCTGTCGTACCCGCTGATCCGCTCGTCGAGGACGTAGCTGCGGAGGCCGTCGTGGTCCTCCCGATGTCCTCGGACCGCCATCGTCCTCGGCGTACGCGCAGCCACCCGCGTCATCGGCTCGGCCCCGTGAGCGGCAGCCCGGCGTACGTCGTGTACCAGAGCGGCCGGTAGCAGCGCCACCGCTCCGGTACGAGTCCGCGGACGCTGCAGCGGTCCTCGACTTCCCGCCGGATCCGGAGGTAGTACGACAGGTCCGTCGCGTCCGGCGACCGCAGGACGTCCATCAGCGGGGTGTGCGACTGGTAGACCTGGATCGATGGGAAGACGGTCACCTGTGGGAGCAGCAGTAGCAGGAAGTCGCGCATCTCGACGTACGGATCAAGTCCCACCACGTAGGTGAACGACGTGTCGAGCCCGGCGGCGCGCGCCCTCGCGAGCAGCGCCGGCATCTCCTCCGGGCGCAGGCTGGCCTTGCTCTCCTTGAGCAGGATGTCGCGCCGGGAGGTGCACTCCGCGGTGAGGTAGAGCAGGAACGGCCCCACCTCGCGGGCGATCGCGTCGAACGCCTCCTGGCTGCGCAGCACCGAGCTGAGCAGCCCGATCCGGGGGTGGATGCCGTGGTCGGAGAGAACCCGCCGGACGGTACGCAGATGATCGAGCGCGGCGGCCTCGGTGTGGAAGCAACCGGTGGAGATCGTGACCTCGGTCAGGTCCGCGAGCGACCCGCCGGGCGGCAGTTCGGCCGCGAGACCGGCGAGGAGGGCCGCGATCTCGTCGTCGAGCCGCAGGCGCGGGTCAACCGCGTCCTCGAGCGTCGTCGGGCAGAACGCGCATCCGGTGCAGCGGCTGCGGGAGTTGGGGTTCAGGGTCGCGGCCCGCCACCGTTCACCGTCCCAACAGCGTAGGTAGCCGGGCACCGCGTCGTCGGCGACCACCCGTTCGGCGGCGGCCACCGTGCGCCCCTCGACCACGAGCGCGTCGCCGACGAGCTCGAAGGGGGATTCCGGGCGCCCGGACGGTACGACGATGAGACGCGGTTCCGGCTCGGTCGGCAGGCGAAGGTCGATCCGGACGCGGGCGCCCGCGGGTGTGCGGATCCCGTGCACGTTGAGGGCGATGAGCAGCAGGTCGGTCCAGGCGACGTCGTAGTCCGAGGCGAGAGATTCCCAGCGGGCGAGTGCGGTGGAGTCCACCGTGGCGGTCATCGCTCCTGCTCCCTTTCCGGCCGAGTCAACGGCTCTCTAGGTCAATCGCGCGTTTCCCGCATCCCGATGCCCGCCCCGAGGAACGCTGTTGTCCAAACAGTCCCATAGACGTCGCCAAGCATCCATTTCGTTCCATAGATGACGGAAATCCAGACATTCCCACCATGCGACGATAGGCGTGCCAGGGAGGGCGGGTTTCTGTCGTACGCAGTGCGGTGGTGCGCTGGCCCGCGGATGGACCGGATCACGCGTCCGAGGGGCCCGTTCGCCGGGACGCTCGGAGCCCGCCGGGGGCGGGGCCGTCCCTGGGGGGAAGTGCGCAGGCCGGCGTACCGCCCGGCAGTCGGTACCGGTTCACGGCGATGACGCGGTAGACCAGCTGGGCGAGCCAGCGGAACGGCGGAATCCGGATCACGGCACCGGGTACCAGCCACATGCCACCCGAATCGAGCAGGAGACTGCCGATCGCCTGGGCGCCCCCGTCGATCCGGCCGTCAGGACCGATCCACACCACTTCGTGCTCGGTCTGCGTACGCGTGACGCCCAGAGCGGCGAGGTCGACGCGCTGCCAGGGCACGACGTCGGCATTGGTGGGGATCCACCGCTCGATCAGCTGCGCGCTGCGGGTGCAGAACCCGCAGTCACCGTCGAAGAGAAAGGTCGGCAACGGGTCGGCACCGCGATCGCGAGGTCCCACGTCTCCATGCTCCCTGATCGCCACAAATCTGGCACACCCGGAGCGACAGGCGGGACGGCAACGACGCGTCAGCGCACCACTCGCGTCACCGCGCGCGTGCCTCTGCGGTGTCGAGGGAGAGAACCGCGAAGACGGTGGTCGTGTCCGGCTCTCGGCGTACGCCCCAGTTCTCGGCCAGTTGGTCGACGATGGCAAGGCCCCGGCCGCCGAGGGCCGAGGCGGGAAGGTCCAGGTTGCGCGGGTACGTCGCACCACCTCCGTCGGTGACGGCCACCTCCAGTTCAGCTGACCGCCGCGTCCAGCGGACCCGTAGCGTCCCCGCGGGCAGCGGGCGGGCATGCCGAAGGGCATTGCCGACGAGTTCGCTCAGGACGATGAGTGCGTCATGGGCATCCTCGGGGGAGACGCCAGCGAGCCTCAGGTCTGCACCAAGCCTGCGCCGGGCCCTCCGCGCACTCGCCACCTCGAAGGGCAGCATCAACGCCGTGGAAGTCGCCGAACTCTCGACGGGAGCCACAGTCACGCCTTCTCCTTCGACCTCCGCTCGCGACACCCTGACAACGCACGAACCTGCGCAGGCATGACGCTTTGCTTCCCTTCCTGGCGCGTTGGGAAACACTTCGACCATGGCCGGGGCCGTCCAGCGCCCGACAGGGCCCGAGGTCCCCTTGTCGGTCCCACCATGTCGAACCTTCGCCCGCCGACCTGGTTTCCCGCGCGGCCGGAACTGGACGCTTCACCACTGGCTACCGCCGATCCGGCGCATCCACCCAATCCGGGTACTCTCGCCCACTGTGAGGTGCGCGAGAAAGCAATCGACCCGAGCGGCCGGCTTCCTCCTGGCGCTTGTAGCCGTCGCCGCGCTGCCCGCCGCTCCCGCCCTGGCAGGGCCCGCCCAGGCCACCTCAACGGTGGCGCGGGCGCCGGGCGCCGTCGAGGCCGGCGCCGGATTGCCCCGTGCCCCCATCCGCCGCGGTCAGCTCGCCGAACTCTGTCAACAGCAGCCGCGCCCGAGCAACTCGATCGCGGAGACGCCCTGGGCGCAGGCGCGGCTGCAGTTCGACCGCGTGCACACCTTCGCGACCGGTCGCGAGGTCACCGTCGCCGTGGTCGACACCGGCGTGTGGGCGTCCCATCCCCAACTCAACGGCCCTGAGCTCGACGGTGGCGTGGTCGACCAGGACAACGGAGGGAGCCTTGTCGGGGACGGCGTGTCGGCCACGGTGGACTGCGACGGACACGGCACCCTCATCGCCGGCATCATCGCGGCCCGCCCAGCCGACGACACGAACTTTCAGGGCATCGCACCCTTCGCCAAGATCCTCCCGGTCCGGGTGACGAACTCGCTCGACGAGGGATCGGCGGGCACGCTGGCCGACGGGATCAACTACGCCGTCGACCAGGGTGTCGACATCATCAACGTCTCCGTCCTCGCCGACAACGAGTTCCCCGCGTTGGTCGATGCCATCAAGCGGGCCCTGGACAACAACATCGTCGTGGTCACGGCGGCCGGCAACACCGGCGCCGAAGACAACGCCAAGAGGTGGCCCGCCGAGCTCGCCCGCAAGCCGGGCTTCGAAGGCCTCATCGTCGTGGGTGCGACGAACCAGGACGGCACGCTGGCACCGTTCACCACCACCTCGGTCCCGGCGTCCGTGGCCGCGCCGGGCGTGGGGGTCACGGGACCCGCTCCGATCCAGGGTCATACCCGCAACGACAACGACGGGACCAGCTTCGCCGCACCGTTCGTGTCAGGGACGGCGGCGCTGGTGCTGGAGGCGTACGACAAGCAGCTCACGCCGCTCCAGGTGAAGCGCCGGCTGCAACTCACGGCCGACCACCCCGGAGCCGACCTGCCGGCCGAAGGCCTCGGATATGGCGTCGTCAACCCCTACGAAGCCGTCACCGCCATCCTGCCGGAGTCGAGCTCGGCCCCCGCGACGCCTGAGGCCGGGATCAAGCCGCTCGCCGCAGACACGGGTCCGGACACCACGGCCCGCGACGTCGCCCTCATCGTGAGCGGAACCGCCGTCGGCCTTGCCCTCATCACGCTCGGTGCGGTCGCGACCTACCGGCGCGGCCGCGACCGCAGCTGGCAGCCGAGCCAGGAACGACCGCAGACCCAGACCTGACGCGAAACCGCACCCGCCGAGCCCGAGCCCCCGACCGACACCCCGCGTGAAAGCCGTGGCGGGGCGGCGACAGGCGACGCCGCTCCAGCCGACGCGCACGCCCTCCGTGGTCCGCCCCGGGGCGCGCTCAGCGCTCCTTCGCGATGTAGGCCGTCTGGATCAGCTTGGTGCCGAAGCGGCGGCTGACCAGCGTGCCTCGTCCGGGCGGGAGCGGTGCGCCCCGGACACCGCCCCACAGCTGACCTTCCTCCCGGTTACCGGACATGATCAGGCCCGGGTTGCCCATGTCGCGGATCCGCTGCACGACCGGGTCGTACATCGACCGGCCGGCACCGCCGAACCCACGCGCGATGATCACATGCAGACCGATGTCGCTCGCCTGGCTCACGAGGTCGGCGATCGGGGCGAGCGGGTTGCCGGACGACGTGGCGACCAGTTCGTAGTCGTCGACGATGATGTAGAGGTCCGCGCCCGTCCACCACGACCGGTTACGCAGCTGGTCGGGCGTCACGTCCGGCCCGGGCAGCCGCTTGCGCAGGGCCGTACCGACATCCTTCAGCAGAGAGGTCGCCGCATCGGACGACGCGGCGTACCCGATCAGGTGGTCACCGCTCACCGAGTCCAGCAACGAACGCCGGTAGTCGACGATGATGAGCCGCGCCTGCTGGGGGGTGTTCCGCGCCACGACACCACGGGCGATGACATCGAGCAGGTTGGACTTGCCGCACTCCGTCGCGCCGAACACGACGAGGTTCGGCTCGTCGGCCGGGTCGAGATAGACGGGAGCGAGCTCGTCCTCGTCGATGCCGATGGGTACGCCGGGACGCACGTCGGCACCCACCGTCGGCAACGTCTCGAACGGCAGCTCCTCGGGCAGCAGCCGGACCGGAGGTGCAGGCGGACCCTGCCACGCCTGGGAAACCGCGTCACACATCGCCTTGACCCCGTCGGCAAGGAGCTCCGGGTTGGAGTCACCGTCGATCCGTGGCAGTGCGGACAGGAAGTGCAGCTTCTCCGGCGACAACCCGCGCCCCGGCCGGTTGGCTGGGACGTTGACGGCCGCCTTGCGGTCGATCTCGGAGTCGTACGGGTCACCGACCTTGAGCTCCAGCCGGGTCTGGATGAGGTCCTTGATCGCCATCCGGAACTCCGACCACTTGTTCGCCGTGGCGATGAGGTGGATGCCGAAACCGAGACCACGCGCGGCGATCTGGGTCAACGTCGCCTCGATCGCCTCGTGCTCACCTCGCACCGTGCCCCAGCCGTCGACGACGAGGAAGACGTCGGAGGCGAACCGGTCCGGTGCGATCCGACCCTCGCGGCGCAACCGCCGGTAGGTGGCGATGGAGTCGACACCAGCGTCGGTGAACGCCCGCTCACGCTGCTCCAGCAGCGTCGTCATCTCGCCGACCGTACGCCGGATGGCATCGGCGTCGAGCCGGGTCGCGACGCCACCCATGTGCGGCAGGCCCAGCATCGACGGCAGCGTGCCACCACCGAAGTCGAGGCAGTAGAACTGCACCTCGTCGGGCCGGTGGGTCAGGGCGTACGACGCGATCAGGCTCCGCAGCAGCGTGCTCTTGCCGCTCTGCGGACCTCCCGCGATGCCGACGTGCCCGCCCGCGCCGGACAGGTCCAGCCACATCGGGTCACGACGCTGGTAGTAGGGCTTGTCGACCAGCGCCACCGGCGCGGCCATCGTGCCGCGCCCCTCCCACTTCACGGTGAGGCCGTGCTCCTCGGTGACCTCGAGCGGCCCGGGAAGAAGCTGGTCGAGCGTCGCGGACTCGTTGAGCGGTGGGAGCCACACCTGGTGGGCGGAGCGACCCATGCGTTGGAGCTGTTCGACCACGAGGTCGACGAGGACCTTCGGCTCGTGCATCACCTGCGTCTGGGCGATGATCTGGGTCTGCGTCTCGTCGAGCTCGGGTTCGGCCGGGACCTCGACGATGTTGGGCTCGACGTAGTCGGTGGTGTAGGCCGTGATCTGCGGCATCCAGCGCCGCTCGCCCGGCTTGGCCGGCTTCTTCTGGGCGGCCGCTGCCAGGCTGGGAGGTTGGTAGATGCCACCGACGTAACAGGCCTTGAACCGGACGAGCCCCTCCGTACCGACCTTGAGGTAGCCGCCACCGGGCTCACGCGGAAGTTCGTACGCGTCGGGCACACCCAGCACGACCCGGCTCTCACCGGCGGAGAAGGTCCGCAGACCGACCCGGTAGGACAGGTGGGTGTCGAGGCCGCGCAGCTTGCCCTCCTCCAGTCGCTGCGAGGCCAGCAGCAGGTGGACGCCGAGGCTTCGACCCAGCCGGCCGATCATCACGAACAGCTCGATGAACTCCGGCTTCGCCGAGAGCAGCTCGCTGAACTCGTCGACCACGATCCACAGCGTCGGCATCGGGTCCAGCGGCTTGCCCTTGGCGCGGTCCTCTTCGTAGTCGCGCAGCGAACCGTAGTTACCGGCGTCGCGGAGCAGTTCCTGCCGGCGGTTCATCTCACCGGCGAGGGCGTCCTGCATCCGGTCGACCAGGATGAGCTCGTCCTCGAGGTTGGTGATGACCGCCGACACGTGGGGCAGGCTGTCGAGTCCGAGGAACGTCGCACCACCCTTGAAGTCGACCAGCACGAGGTTGAGGTAGTCGGGCGAGTGGGTGACCGCGAGACCGAGGACGAAGGTACGCAGCACCTCGGACTTCCCGGATCCGGTGGCGCCGATGACCAGGCCGTGTGGGCCCATACCGCCCTGTGCCGACTCCTTGATGTCGAGCTCGACGGGCTGGCCTTCTGGGGTGAGGCCGAACGGCACCCGCAGCCGCTCGTGCCGGGGGCGCGGCTTCCACACGACCTCGGGATCGAGCTGGTACGCGTCGGGGATGTTCAGCAGGCTCATCAGCTCGAGCTCGTGCTGGGCCTGCTCCTCCTCGACCTCTTCCTCCTCCTCGACCGCCACCGAGCCGCCGGCCTGGACCGACCTGAGGGGTGCCAGCTGCCGCGCGAAGGACTCGGTTTGCGCGATCGTGAACTCGTCCGGACGCCCGAGCTGACTCTCGTGCTGCGTACCGTCGGGGTCGGTGGTGACGTGGAAGAGCTCGTCGGCGGTCACGCGCAGCTGCATGACGCCGTCGCCGAACCGGCGTACGGCGTTGCCGGAGACGTCGATCACGGTCACGCCCTGCAGCGGGGCACTGAGGAACTTCGAGTCATGGCTGGCGTGTCCGCCGTCGATCACCACGATGATGTGCGGCTGGTCGGCCAGCGGCTTGGCGTTGGCGGAGAAGAGCGGGCGGTTGCCGATCTGGTCGAACAGCAGGCGTTCGAGCTCGGACAGCGAGGCCGCGACGAACCGGACCTGTCCGGCCCCGTCGGTGTTCTCCGGGTGGAGGGCGTGCGGGAGCCACTTCACCCAGTCCCACTCGGCGCGGCGGTCCGGCGCGAGGCACGTACCGATGACCATTTCGTGGGGCGCGTGCAGGCCCGCCAGGTGCACCAGCATGGCCCGGGTCAGGCCGCGGACAGGCTCGGGCTCACCGTCGATGCGGAGATGGGCGAACGCACGAAGGTTGACGGCGACGGGCACGTCCGGAACGGTGCGGTAGGTCTGGATGAACCGGCGAAGCGCCCCCGCCGCGACAGGTTCGAGGTCCTCGACCGGCTTGGTCTCCGGGCTGATGAGTCGCAGGACGAACCGCTGGGCGCCCCGTGCGACGCGGACGTGGGCGAAGTCGTTGTCGGTCGCCCTGCGCTCCCACAGCCGACGGTTGAGGGGAAGGGTCCACAGGCTGTCAGGGTCGGGGTACCGCCACTCCAGCGCCTCCCGCTGCCGGTTGGCGGCGGTACGGACCCGGCGGCGGAGCTGGGTGAGATAGCGAAGGTAGTCGCGGCGGCTCCCGTTGATCTGGTGCTTGCGTTCGGCACCCTTGCCACCGCCGCCGAGCTGGCCGATGTACATGCCGACCATGGAGACGGCCATGACGCCGCTCATCATGATCCGCATGCTGTTGCCGCCGCCACCGACGTTGCTGGTCATCATGAACGCCATGACGGCGCCGCCGCCGAGCATCGGCAGGATGCCGAACATCTTCTGCATGGCGCCGCCGGGCGTGACCTCCGGCAGCTCTGGCGGTGACTCGAAGAGCACCTCGCCCTTGGGCATCGCCGGCGGCGGCTTGCGCCCGGTGCGGCGGTGGAGCACTGTGCTCATTGCGCGACCTCGCTTCGGCCCTGTCGGTGATCCGACGTGCCGGTGCGCTCGGCCGAGGTGAGTCCGGCCGGCTACCGGCGATACGGCTTGCCATCTGTCGGGTTGTCAGGCACGCCCTGACGTACCTGTGAGTTCGCGCAGGAGGGGCGGTCGCCCGGCCAGACCGACCGGCGTCCCCGCTCCGCACCGTCTCTTGGAGAATGCTAACGATGCACCAGACGCGCCCGCTTCACCCCGATGTGGGTAATCTCGCGGATCGTCTGTTCCAGAGTGCTCGACACGGGTGAGGAGATCAACAGTGGAGGCGAACAGCGGCGTCGAACTCTGCCGGGTCACCGTCGTCGCACCGCGAACGCGGATGGACCTCGCACTGCCGACCGACACCCCGCTCTCGGATCTGCTGCCGACCCTGCTGAAGTACGCCGGCGAGAACCCGGACGATCCGGCGTTCCTGCGCGGCGGATGGGTGCTGCAGCGGCTCGGTGAGTCGGCGTTCGATCCGTCGCTACGGCTGTCCGGCCTCGGTGTGCGCGACGGTGACGTGCTGCACCTGCGGCACCGCGAGATGGCCATCCCCGAGTTCGCCTTCGACGATGTGGCCGACGCCATCGCCGTGGCCACCCGCGAGCGGCGGGCGGCGTGGCAGCCGTCCGACGCCCGGTCCTCCGCGCTCGCGGTGGCCGCCGCGTTCTTCCTCCTCGGCGCCGTCGTGGTGCTGCAGAGCGGCCCACCCTGGATCCTGCCCAGCATCGTCACCCTCGTCGCTTCGGTGATCATGGTGGGCACCGGCGCGGCAATGTCCCGGGCGTTCGGACAGGCCACCGTCGGCGCACTGGTCGGTGCGTTCGGCGTCGGCTACGCCGGTGTCGGCGGCTTCGTCGCACTCGGCGGACAGGTCGGCATCGATGCGTTCGGCGCGGCGCAGATGCTGCTCGCCTCGGGACTCGTCCTGCTCATGTCCACCATCGCCGGGATCGGCATCGTCGCCAGCTGGGACGGTTTCTTCGGGGCCGCCACCGTGGCCCTCGTCGGCGTACTCACCAGTGCGGCGGTCCTCATCTCCGACGCCGCGGCGGTCCCCGCCGCGGGCATCGCCGTGACGTTCGCGCTTGGCGCAGTCCCCTTCCTGCCCACCCTGTGTGCGCGGCTGGCCCAGCTGCCGCTGCCCCAGCTCCCGACGAGCGCGGAGGAGCTCCGGCGGCAGACCGACGTCCTTCCCGGACCGACCGTCCTCCAGCAGGCCATCACCGCCGACAAGCTGGTCGCCGCCATGGTGGCGGCGTCCACGTTCATCTGCGTCGCGGGCGGTGTCTTCCTCAGCCAGGCCGAAGGGGTGTTCGGTCCCGCCCTCACCGGAGTGGCCGGCCTCGCGATGTTCCTGAGGTCGCGACACTTCCGCGGCCGTACGCACCGCCGGTGGCTCCTGGCCGGCGGCGTCCTGTGTGCGGCGCTGGTGGCCTTCCGGCTGGCGTCCGACGGCGACGCCCTGCTGGTGCTTCTCGCCGGCGGACTGCCCGGCCTGCTGCTCGCGGGCGGGCTCGGTGCGTGGGCGGTGAGCGTCCCGGGCCGGCGGCTGTCGCCGTACTGGGCGCGGGCCGCCGACCTGTTCGAGGTCGTCGTCTTGTTGACGGTCGTTCCGCTGGCGATGGGCGCGGTCGGGGTCTACTCCGGCATTCTCAGCCTCTTCGGCTGAGCCTCGCCCGGATCTCGGCCTGTCTGGCTCAGGAGACGAAGAGTCGCTGCTCCATGGTGCTGAGGCTCAACTGGCCGAAGGACAGCTGGCCCGCCGCGGCCACGGCCACCACACCTGGTGGCATCTGGGTGAGCCAGCTCGCCCGGTCCTTGGCGAGGCCGAATCCTCGCCTGGCCAGCTCGGCCGCGGCGGGTTCGAGTCGCTGGCTGATGAGCAGGTCGTAGGACCGCAACCGGGCCTCGTCAGAGACCTCGAGATTGGCCTGGACCGACACGAACGTCTGCCAGTCGCCCTGCTCCCATCGCGGCAACGCCTGATGGTCGCGGGTCGCGTCGACGACGAGCGACGGCCGGGCGAGACTTCCCGACGCCGTCACCCGGGCACCGGTGGGCAGGACCGTCAGCCAGGACGGTCCGCGCGGCACGGCCGACACGAGGCGTCCCCAGGCCGCCACCGCGTCGGTGACGACGGTGACGTGTGCCCCGACGGCGAGGGCGCGGTAGGCGATCAGCTGGGCCAGCTGGCCGACCGAGACGACGCAGATGCGGACAGGGTCGCTACGGAACAGGCGGACGACGAGGGAACCGGCGTTGCCGGACCCGAGCACCAGACCTGCCGGGGGAAGCGTGAGGGTGAGGTCACCGAGCGCGTCGATACTCGTCTCGTGCGCCTGCACCGAAGGCATGAGGGTCACCGGGCACCGCCTCCCATCGGGATGGTCGCGAGAAGTCCGGGCACTTGTTCGCCGTCGAGGCGTGTGACGGAGATCTTCGACTGCCCTGCCGCCCTCGACAGCTGCCGGAACGCCGTCCGCGCGGCCTTGGCGTCGGTGGAACACACCCGGACGAACGAAGAGCACCGGACGCTGTGGTCCGACGGCCACGTGAAGGACAACGAAGCGGTGGCCGACAGGACGGGAAGCCCGGCCATGGCGGCCAGGACGCTCGCGAGCGTAGGCGGCCCGGACCGCGGCCAGTGGCGCAGCCAGCCCGTCACGTGGGATACACCATCACAGGTCCAGCCGCGCCAGGTCTCCTTCGTACGCCGGTCGCGGCGTGCGCTCGGCACATGGTGCGGGTCGACGCTCATCGAGAGCGTCAGCACCTCCCGCACCTCGCTCTCCTCCAGCGGCCGGCACGGCAGACCGGACGACGACAGCACCTTGGTCGCCCAGCCGACGCTGGCGCGGAGAGCCCGGCGAACAGCGTCGTGGTCGGTGCCGTCCAGGGTCGCCGACGTGCCGCCGGTGGCGGGTTCCAGCCGCAGCGCCACCCACCACGACATCACCGACGGGGTGTCGCCGGGGCTGATCTCGGCGTACGAGGCGCCCAGCTGGGCGCCGTAGGGCCCGAGTGTCGGGGCCGGCGCCGGCAGCGTACGGATGACGAGCTGCGCCGAGGCCAACCGGATCCCCTCCGCCTCGCCGAGGTTGGCGAGCGCGCGGAGCGGGATGTTGACGGGGTCGGCGGACGCGATGAGGTCCTCGCGGTCCGGCCCGAGCAGCACGACATAGCCCGAACCGTCATGGGCCACGCCAACGGAACGACCACCGCGCCGGCCAGCGACAGAGGCGAGTTCGAACCTGGGCAGCCACTCGCGCAGCGGTGCCATCGCGGGGTCGCTCGGCGGACCGGCTTCGGCCCGGAAGTTCCTGCGGCGGTACGCGGCCCAGACACGGATCCACCGCCACAGCGGCCTGCCGTTCCACCACACGACGGTGAACACGGCGACCACGAGGACGGCGATCGCACCGGCGAGGATCCAGGGCCCGCCCGCGGCGAACGCGGTCAGCCCGACGCCGATGGCGACCTGCCAGGCAATGACGGGGGCGAGCGGCAGGGGGCCGATGTGGCGGCCGGGGTAGGTCCGGTTCATGTGGACGACGGAACGCCGCGGTGGGCGCTCGGGGGGACGTGGACGCGCGGGGGCCGAGTTTCTCGGCCCGGTTATGGGCTGCTCACGCACGGCGGACACGTGGCCCTCCTCCCGTCGACGTCCCGCGGTTCCGAATCGTGCCCCGCGGCGGCGCGGCACACCCAGGCGGGTGTCGTGGTCATCGTCCCCGACAGCCGGCGGCGCTCGCTGCACCCGGCACCGGCTCGCCGGCATATCGTAGTGTCGCTCTCGCACGCCACGGAAACGCTCCCGGTCGCTGCGGCACCTCGCACCGGGTTTCGTTGGGTGCACGGCAGTCCGGCACTCACCGGCACCGGCAGTAGTCGTCGCGTACGTGCCGGTGACGGCATCATCGCTTCCAGATCGCGATCACGAGGGACCACGATGCAGACCCGACGGGACCAGCTGCAGGCGTATCGCTACCTTCTTCGGCGGGTTCTGGCCGCCATGCTCGGCAGCGAGCCAGAAGCCCTCGAGCAGCCCATGCGGCGGGTCTCGACATCAACGTTCGCGGGCATCATGATCGGCGTCCTCGCCTGTGCCGGTGTCGCTCTTTACGGCTGGATCGCCGACACCCGCACCGACCAGTGGAAGCAGGAGGCCGCCGACACCCTCATCGTGGACAAGGACACCAACAGCATCTACCTCTACCTCCACAAGGACGCGCTCGCCTCCGGCGGCCAGCAAACGGGACAGCAGGGTGGTGAACAGCAGGCGCCGGATCCGGCCAACCCGACCGGCGAGATCGACGAGAAGGACATGGTGCTCGTGGAGGTGCTCAACCACACGTCCGCGCGGCTGATCCTGGGCAAGGAACCCAAAGTGGTCCGAGTGGCGAGCGCATCGCTCGACGACGTCCCCCGCGGACCCCGGATCGGGATCCCGCTGGCGCCCAACTCCGTTCCCCGCAAGGACAATGTCACCTCGAAGCCACTCACGACCTGTTCCACCGCGCGGACGGTGAACGACGCGCAACAGCTCGAGGTCGACATGCTGATCGGCGCGACCGAGAGCGACCTCGGCGCCCGGCCCATCGGTGACCAGGCTCTGGTGGTGCGATCGCCTGACGGATCGCTCTTCCTCATCTACCGCGGCAAGCGACTCGCCACCGACGACGACGCCCTGCGGAGCCTGGACCTGAACCAGGGCACCCCCCTCACCGTCGGTGCGGCCTGGCTCGACGCCCTCGAGGAGGGCCAGCCACTCGCGGCCCCGGTCGTACCCGGTCGCCGCGAGCAGAGCACCGTTCTCGTCAATGGTGAGACCACCTGGATCGGCCAGGTCTTCCACTCGGACAGCCCCGACACCTACTACGTGATGCTCGCGGACGGCCTGACCGAGATCACCGCGGTGCAGGCCGACCTGTTGTTCGGGGAAGGCGCGGCGGAGATCAACGGCGTGGACCAGGACGAGGCCACCGATGTCACCATCAGTGAGGTCAACAACGCCGCCTCAGAGACACCGAGCATCGCGGTGCCCGACCTTCCGGCAACGACACCACGACTCGCCGAGGTCGGCACGGCCACGGACGAACCGGTGTGCCTGTGGTACGGCGGTTCGCGGGAAGGCGTTCACATCACCATGGGAGGCGAACTGCCTGCCGCACCGGTCGAAGGTGAGGGCGAGGGCTCGCAGGGCAACTCCATCGACCGGGTTGTCGTACCGCCCGGCCGCGTGGCGATCGTCGGCCTTCAGCCAGGACCTGACGTCGAGCCGGAGAGCTTCTTCCTCATCACCGACGAGGGCGTGAAGTTCCCGGTGCCAGACCAGGCTTCGCTGGACGCGCTCGGCTTCGACGGGATCGAACCCGAGAAGGTGCCGTCGTCGCTGCTCCGACTGGTCCCGGAGGGGCCCGCGCTCTCGAAGCAGGCCGCATTCCGGGTGGCGTCGTTCGACCCGTCAGCCAACCAGAACGACGCCGGAACCGCGGGTGGCGCAGGCGGGTGAAGGACCAAGCCGTGAGCTGGTCCGAGTGGGTGAGCCAGCGCTGGTTGGTGAGCCCGCGGGCGTGGCGACAGTGGCTCGGTGGGCGCAGCTCGCGATGCTTCCCGGAGCCCCTGGACGATCTTCACGAGAGTTATCCACAACCTCGGAGGTACCTGCTGACGCAAAGACCCCATTTCGCGTTAGCGTTGTCCAGCGTTGGGTGCCAAACCCGCACAACGACCTCCAACCGTGGTTCCGCACGGGGGGATCCGGGTCGGCGGAACCCCGGCACCCTCAGCAGCGATGCGAGTGCTCCGCGCTCGACGACAGCGCCCGGCACCGTCGGGCTAACCGGAGGAGGTAGGTGTGGGAGGTCAGCAAGACAGAGCCGAGATGGCCGAAGCCGCCCAGCGTGTGGGCGATTCGTTCGACGTCATCATCGGCATCAAGGGCAAGCTGCAGGAGTACAAGGCGGAGGCAGCCGGCACGTGGGAGGGCAACGCCTCGAGGGCGTTCGGCCGCGTGATGGACACCTTCGACCAGAAGCTCCAAGTCGTCGGCGACGCACTCAACGACCTGCGCGAGAAGATGGGCGCCGCGCGGATGAGCTACGAGGCGACGGAAGAGCAGCAGCAGGAAGGCGTCAACAAGATCGAAGAGCTGCTCGGCGGCACCACCTGACCCCTTGAGCACGTGTCCTGCACACCCAAACTTGCACGGAAGGTTTCACCCTCATGAGTGACTTCACCAGATTCGATCCAGCGGCGCTGGACCAGCTGCAGGCCAACCTGCGCCTGGCCTACCGCGGGATCCAGGACGAGACCAACGACCTCGAGAAGGCGCTGGAAGCCAAGCTGGCCAACTGGCACGGCGGCGCCAGGGACGCATACACCGACGCCAAGGCCCAGTGGGAAAAGGCGATCAGCGAACTCAACGATGTGCTTGGTCAGCTCGGCGCCGCCGTCGAGAACATCAAGGTGAACTACAGCGAGACCGAGCGGTCCAACCAGACCATCTTCCAGTAGGCCGATCTACGACAGGTCACGCGCCTCGGTCGAGCTACAGCATCACCAGAGATCCCGGTTACCTCGGTGGCCGGGATCTCTTGCTGTCCGCGTTGGCGGTGCGGGCGGTCACGTCGCCTCGGTGGAGCGGGTGGGCGACTTCGCGGACTTCGCCGAAGGAAGGTCCAGGCCCCACCACTGGCCGACGAGATCCTTGCCGAAACTGTGGTGGGCCTCAGCCTTCTCCAGCCGGAACCCGACCCGCTCATAGATCCGCCGCGCCTGGGTGAGCACGTCGTTGGTCCACAACACCAACCGTCGATAGCCGACCCGCTCCGCGAACCCCACGCACTCCTCGACCAGCCGTCCGCCGACTCCGAGTCCCCTGGCCGCCGGCTCGACCAGCAGCAGCCGGAGCTGGGCGGTCTCGTCGTCCTTGCGTACGCAGAACACCGCTCCGACCGGGTTGCCGTCCATCTCCGCGATCCATCCGGTCTCGCGGGCCGGATCGTGATGGTCGATGTAGTCGGCGACGATGCGGGCGACCAGTGCCTCGTAGGTGGCGTCCCATCCGTACTCCTCGGCGTAGAGCACCGCGTTGCGATGCACCACCCATCCGAGGTCACCGGGACGCAGCGAACGAAGGACGTACGCCGGCGGACGTGGCGCATGACCGAGCACCTCCCGGATGACGCCCATGGCCGTGGCCAGTCGCGCCTGGTCACCTTCGGCGAGGCCGGACAGCAGCCGTTGTACGTCGTCGGCGGCGCGGGCGTCGAGTGACGCGAACTCGGCCCGTCCCTTGGCTGTGAGTGCGACGACCTGGCGTCTGGCGTCGGCTTCGGAGCGGTCGCGGCGCACCAGGCCGTCGGCTTCGAACCTCGCCAGGATCCGGCTGAGGTAGCTCGCGTCCAGGTCGAGGTCGCGCCGAAGGGTGAGCACGTCAGGGGTGCCGGCGGCGTCAGCGGTGCCAGCTGCGTCAGCGGTGCCAGCTGCGTCAGGGGTGCCAGCTGCGTCAGGGGTCGCGGTACCGGCGGTGGTGGTGAGACCGCCACGGGCGAGTTCGTAGAGGATCCGGACCTCGGTCAGCGAGTACGGCGAATGAAGGTGGCGTCCCCCGAGCGCACCGATCAGACCGGTGTAGAAGCGGTTGAACGCCCGGACAGCATTGGTCCGTTCGGTAGGGACTGCCGCTGCCTGGGTCGTTGACTGCGGTTCCGTGGACGTGGAGGAAGCGGACACCTGAGGCCTCCGTAGCCCCGAGTTGTTGGACTGAGTCCAACATATTCGCACGCGAGATCTCGCCACGCCAGCACCCATGGGATGGGGCGCCTCACACCAGCCACCCATGGGATGGGGAAACCGTTCATCCAACAAAGCTGTGTAGGTGTGGCGGCAAGAGGCGAAGGGGGCAGCCCTCCTGGCGAGACCCGCCCCTAGGAGGGCGAGGGCGAGGATGTCGTCGAGGACGCGGCGGCATCGGCCGCCGCCTGTGCGGCCTGCCGCCCTGCCTTGCGTACGACGGGCATGGCCCAGACGGAGGCGCCCGCGATCAGCAGCGCACCGATGCCCATGAACCCGTACCCGACCGCGATCGGGCCGGGGTCGGAGTTCGCATGGAGCGCGAGCGCTACCACCACCGCCGCGAAACCGAGCGCGGTGACCGCCCACCACGCCGGGCTGAACGACGCCGACGGCGCTTCTGTCGTACGTCGTGACCGGAGCAGCCACGCCACCATCAGCCCGATCACGACGAGGGCACCGATGCCGGCGAGCAGGAACAGGACGAGGTTGATGCTGTCGCTCTGTGTGGCCGCATCCCGTGTCACCTCGGCTGGATCGTCCGCCAACTGGGCAAAGATTCCCCGCCTCGGCGCGAGCGCGAAGATGCCGTAGACCGCCGCAAGCACCGCCTCGACAGGGAGCGCCACGATGAGGATGCGCCACAGCGCCCAGGGATAGCGCGACGCGGGTCGGGGCGGTTCGGCCGGCGCCGCCGATGGCTGCTGATCCGGGCCAGGCCGCGGCGTCGTCCATCGCTGTGAGGCGGCGTGCTGGGGTGGCGTCTGCCAGGGGGCGGCGTCAGCTGACTCCGACCAGGGTGGCGACTCGTTCGGTTGGGCGGGAGGCCGGGTCCAGGACGGTCCGACAGAACGGGGCTGCTCCCCGGGCTGCCGTTCGTTCGGCTGGCCACCATCCTTCTGGGGATGGCCGCGCGGGTCGCCACCGGCTTGCGCCGACGCGGGCGGCACCCACGCACCCTGACCGCCCTGCGCCGGGCCGGCTTGCCCTGGCATCCCTGCCTGCCCAAAGTTTCCGGGCTGCCCACCGCTCTGCTGGTGAGGCGTCAACGTCATGCCGCAGCGAGAACAGGTGCGAGGGCCGTCCGAGTTGTCAGAGCCACAACGTGGACAGCGCATGTACCTGGGCCTCGCCATCGGTGCGAATGATCGGGGACGTGCGCGAGCCTACCTGGCGTCCGCAGGCACCCATGGCGGGATCGCCGAACGACGGACAGTCGAGGCGTACGACAGAAGGGCTACGCGTGTTGCGAACGCAGGAAGGCGCCGAAGTGAGGGACGGTGAAGGCGACCGTTCCGCGTTCGGCGGCGTAGACGAGGCCCTTCTTGATCAGGGAGTCCCGCGCGGGCGACAGGCTCTGCGGCTTGCGGCCGAGCATGCTGGCGACGTCGCCGGTCGGCACCGGATGGTCCGCGACCTCGGCGCCCAGCTCGGCCATCGCCCGCATGTACTCCCGCTCGGCGGGTGTCGCACGTTCGTACCGGGATCCGAAGAACCCGACCGCCAGCTCCGCCTCCGCCTCCGGTGCGGCGACCTTCACGTCGTCGACGCTGATCGGGCTTCTCGGCGCGACATCCCAGGTGGCCTTGCCGAACGCCTGGACGAAGTACGGATAGCCGTCGGTGACGTCGTGCAGGGCGTTCAGCGCCTCCGGTTCGTACTCCACATCCTCCGTCGCCGCCGGAACGGTCAACGCGCGGTCGGCCGCGGTCCGCTCGAGCCGGTCGACCGAGACGTAGCGGAAGAGGCGTTCGGCGTAGGACTTGCTCGCCGACAGCGCTGCCGGGAGGTGCGGCAGGCCGGCACCCACGACGATGAACGACGCCGCGCGTTGACTGATCTCGTGGCAGGCACCACACAAGGCCGACAGCTCGTCCGGCGCGATGTCCTGCATCTCGTCGATGAAGACGGCGGCACCCACGCCGAGGTCACGGGCGAGTTCGCCGGCAGCGGTGAAGAGTTCGGTCAGGTCCAGTTCGAGGTCGCCGGAGTCGGCGCGGCCACGGAGGGCCGGCACCTCATAGGGCGGTCGCCACCGCACCCCCTTACGGTCCTTCGCCGTCGTCTCGAGCGCGAACGCCTTGAGGACGCCGAGGAACTCGTCGACACGTTCGGGGTCGCGGTGCCGGGGCGCGAGCTCGCGGCTGGCGGCGTGGAGTGCCTGCGCGATCGGCAACCGGATGGACCGGTCGGGGCGGGCCTCGACCTTGCCGGTGCCCCAGGCGCGGGACAGCGCGAGGGAACGCAGTGCGTTGAGGAGCACCGTCTTGCCGACGCCGCGCAGGCCCGAGAGCACCATGCTGCGTTCGGGGCGGCCGGCGGCGACGCGTTCGAGGACGACCTCGAACTGGCGTACCTCCCGGTCGCGGCCGGCAAGCTCCGGCGGGCGCTGGCCCGCACCCGGCGCGTAGGGGTTCCGTACGGGATCCACGATCGGACTGTATGTCCACATCTAGCAAAACCCGTAGATTTCCTTAGATGCGGCTAGCGCGTGTCGCGGTCGCGTTCCCGGATGGGACGGGGTGCCCGGCGTTCTCGCCGGCCACCGAACGGGGCGGCGCGCCACCGCACGAGAATGTCAAAGTCGTATCGGTGGACGGACGATCTTGACACCGGACCCGCCTGGCCAGGTATTTTGCTCGCCGTTGCCACGGGCAGGGCCGTGATCGGGGGACACGTCATGGGTGCGGACCGGAGCGACCATGGCGCTGCCGGGTCGCAGCCGTCGGCTTCGGCCGTCACGGCGTTCGGTGAGCAGCTCCGTGCCCTCGAAACTCACCTTGCCGCGCGGGTGTTCACCGCGGAGGGTAGCCGGGGCGCCGTCCGCGTCGCAGTCGACGGCCACGCCCGGATCCACGCCATCACGCTCGACCCGAACTGGACCCGGGCGATCCAGGCGCGGGCCCTCGACACCGAGGTCGCGCGGCTCTACCGGAGCGCGAGCCGGGACGCCGTCGCCGCTGCCGAGTCCCTGTACACCCCTCGAGCGGGTTCACTGGACCCGTCTGCGCAGTCGACAACTGCCGGGGCCGACGTGCCGGTCGCTCCTGGCGTACCCGATGCAGGTCCGAGCGATGCGGCCGCGAGGGATGCGAGTGGGAGGGATGCGAGTGCGGCGGCCGATGCCCGCCTCATGGATCTCGGCGAGGATCCTTACGGCGAAGAGCCAGATCTGCCCGACCTCGGCATGGACCTCACCGACCAGGACTTCCTCGACCTGGCGACCGCTGGCCTGGGGTACGCCGACCGGTACCTCGCCGACCCGACCGACGAGGCCCCGTACGACACCGGATCGCACGACACCGGATCGCACGACGCCAACCCGGGAGACGCCGATCTGCACGACGCCGGCATGCACGCCGCCGCCATGGGTGGACTACCCGCTGCTTCCGAGATCGGCAGGCTCGTCGACTTTCCGTGGGTCGCCGAGGCGGTGCCCGCGTTGCGGCACGTAATGGCGAAGCTCGCGGCCGAAACCGTCCGCACCGGTGACGTCCGTACCGGTGTCGCCGTCGAGTTCACCTGCGAGGGGGAGCTGATCGACATCGAGATGCGCTCGCGCCATGCCACTGAGACCGCCGAGGGGCAGCTCGCCCAGGAGCTCGTCGCGGCGCTCCGCGAGGGCGAGGAGGCCGCGGCCCGGCGGCGCGGCGAACTCGCCGCGGAAATCACCGGGGACCGGCCGATCGAGGAGGTGGCGCAGGAACAGCTCGCGCAGTTGCGGCACCGCATGGACGAACTCCGCAAGCGGCTGCCCTAGCTGACCAATTCCAAGGGGGCGCCGTCTAGCGAGCGGCTTGTCCGCGCCCGGCTCCTGTGGATGACCACCCCGCGGTGATCGTCGAATCGCCTAACCTACTTCGGAAAGCTCGGAGGTGAACCGGTGGCCAAGACCTCGGTCGACCTGGCCGCGTTCAAGCGTGCCGCGTCGACGTTTGCCGACGTTGGCGGCACGGTGGGACGCTTCGCCGTGTCCCTGGACGAGGCACCGCTGCACCTTCCCGTCGAGGCGTGGGGACACCCCGACGATGGCGAGGACGACCTCGCCCACGCCTATGACGCGCTTCGGCGTTCGGCGTCGGACCTGCTGCGTGACGGTCGCGTCGTACTCGATGACATCGGGGCGACGATTCATGTCGCGGCCCGGCGCTGGCAGGACCAGGAAGACCAGGCAAGCGACGAACTGCACGCCATCGGCCGCCAGCTCGACGATTAGGGGAGGGGCGTTGAGCGAGCAAGGCGCGATGCCGGCAGCCGGCCGCGGGCGTGGCGAGGCGATCGACCCGCACGGCGACCCCGTGCGATTCATGGCGTGGATGGTCGACCGGCACCTCGAGCTGCTGCCACATCCCGTCCAGGCCGCGTGGCCGAAGACCCGGGACATGGTGGTAACGCCTGGGGACGCTCGGCTCCTGCGCGCAGCGGCACAGGACTGGGACGGTGGTTCCGGAGCCTCCGATGCTCCTTCGTACGTAGGAGCCGCGCGCGCATCGCTCGGCACCCGGGTGACGACAGGCCGGACGGAGATCGCGGGAGCGGTGACGAGGCTTCTCGACTCCTGGGAGGGTCCAGCCGCCGACGCGCTGCAGACCTATCACCAGGACGTGTTGAGCACCTGTTTCGAGTCTCTACGGGAGACCTGCCACCAGATCGCCGGCCACCTGCGTACGTCGGCGGACGCCATCGAGTCGTTCAGGACCGGCCTCCGGCAGGCGGCTGTCTCTGCGGTGGCCGCGATCCTCGCGGCGACGGTGTCCGCTGGCCCGGGCCAGGTCTCCCGTGCTGCCCTGCTGGGAACGGCGCCGACGCGGGCCGTTCTCACCGCGGTGCGGACGTTCGCCGAGTTCGCGATGGAGGCGACTGGGACGTACGTCGAGTTCCGGCGGGACTCCCGGGCGAGCTTGCGACGCCTGCACACGCGCCTGCTGACGTTCGATGGTGCGGCAGGTGTGGTCGACGGCACCTGGCCGCGCCCCGGTGGCCGACTGGCCGCACCACGCTGAGCATGCCCGCGGCGGTTGAATGACCACGCTGAGCATGCCCGTGTTCGCCAAAGAGGCGTCGACACCCGTTCCGCGTGCGGTACGCCTGCTCAGCGTGGTCATTCACCGACCAGCACGGGACGTCAGGACTGGGCCAGGCGCGGGTCAGCCGTGGAGAGCGTCTCCCCGGACTCGTACCACCCGGTCGGGCGCCGCGACACGCACGGCGTCCGACGCTCCGGCTCCGTCGGCGCGGCCCACGTCACAGCGTTGGCGATCACCTTGAGGACGTCCGGGTGGTGGTAGACGGGGTACTCCTCGTCGCCAGGACTGAAGTAGAACACTCGCCCGTGTCCCCGGCGATAGGCACAGACACTACGGAAGACCTCGCTGGGTGCGGCGACCTTCGGTGGGTTCGGCGAGCTGCGGGGATGAGTCGTATCCGGCCCCCGTCCCGCGGGTGTGTCGGGCCGGGGCAGCCCGGACTCAACCCTGCGGGCTCTCGCGCGATCTACGTTTGTCTAGCGTAGACGGTAGATTCGTTTAGATCCGCCTAGGTTTCAGGGTTTCCCGCCATTTTGGCGAGGTCACGCGAAGCGAGCGAACCAGCACCCGCCACGTCCTCGTCTGCCGTCCGGTCGAGCCAGGGCAGAGCGCAACCGCCGAGCAGCATCACCAGCGCGCTCGCCGTCAGCGTCACCGTGAACAGGTTGTTCGCCATCCCCTGCAACAGGAAGGCCAGCATCGCCACACCGATGGCCAACGGTTCGGTGCGGAGGGAGTTGGCCGACCGGCTCATCGCCCGCGCCCGCCGGATGACCGCGACCGCGACCGCGACGAGGGCGAGGTTGAGCACCAGCGCCCCGAGGAGTCCGAGGACGCCGTTCTCGGCGGCGGCGAGCAGCACCGTGTTGTGGGCGTTGTTGCCTGCCACGCCGTACGGTGTCGCACGGTAGAGCTCCGGTGCCGCCGCCGTGAACCGAGCCTGCTCGCCTGGGCCGACACCAGCGATCGGATAGTCCAGGAACACCCGGACGGCCGAGGTGTACAACGCCAGCCGATCCGTTCGGTCGTGGATGATCCGGTCGAACGTCGGTGTCAGGAAGAGCAGTGCGACGAGGACCACCGCACCGACCGCCAGCCACCGTAGCCGCCCCCGGAGAGCGACCAGGACCGCGCAGGCGAGGAGTGTCACGGCGAGCGAGCTGCGGGTGTAGGTGAGTACGAGCGCCCAGGTCTGGACGACGACTGCGAGCGCCCACCCCAGCTGCCCCCAGCCCCCGGCCCCGGTGTTGACCGTCGTGGCAGTGCGACCAAGCAACCGGCTGAGCAGGGATCGGACGTACGTATGCCACCGCGTCGCGGCGTCCAGCGCGATCCCGAGCGTGACCGGGATAGAGAGGACCAGCAGGGCGCCGAGGAAGTTCGGGGAGAGGCCGAGGGTGCCGGTGACCCGGCCGGGGATCTCCCCGACCAGACTGGTGTTCCCCTGCGCCGCCTGCAGACCGAATCCGCCCGGCAGTCCGATCGTGTACGCCAGCACACCGAACGCCGCCTCGAACGTTCCGACCGCGGCGAGGCCGCGGGCCACCACGGTCCGGGTCCGCTCCCGCGGCAGCTGCGCCACGATGACCACGACCATCACGACGTACAGCAGCAGTCGGATCGGGCCGCGCAGCAGCAACGCGGCCGTGTCAGGGAGCCCGTCGGCATTGACGAACGCGGAGATCGTCGTGCCCGCGACGAGCAGTCCAGCGCCGATGGCGAGCGGCCAGACGTACGGAAGCCGCCCTGCCGCCGACCCGACCCCGACGCGGGAGCGCAGGGCGTACGGCAGCAGCATGCCGAGGCCCAGCACGAACAGGGCATCGTCGGCGCCGACTCCGAGGACGATGATCTGGTGCGGTGGTACGACCGTGAAGGTGGCGATGAGCAGGCCGAGCGCCGGTGGCCAGGAACGCAGCCAGGGAACCCGCCACCACACGACGAGCGCGACGGCCACCGCGGCGACACCGAAACCGACCGAGGTCACTGCTTGTCTCCGCCGTGTTCCAGGAGCCCCGGCACGTCCGTCTCCAGGTCCAGGTGATCGGAACGCCCATCGGACGGCTGGCCAGAAGGCTGGTCGGAACGCAGGCCAGAGGACTGGTCGGAACGCAGGCCAGAGGGCTGGTCGGAACGCAGGCCAGAGGGCTGGTCGGAACGCAGGCCAGAGGGCTGGTCGGAACGCCGAACGGACGGCTGGCCAGAAGGCTCGTCGGAACGCAGGCCAGAGGGCTGGTCGGAACGCAGGCCAGAAGGCTGGTCGGAACGCAGGCCAGAAGGCTGGTCGGAAGGCTGGCCAGAGCGCTGATCGGCATCGAGGACGTTCTCACGGACGATGTGCTCGATCCGGATGTCAGCCGCACCGGGTTCGATGCGTACCGCGTGAATGGCGCCGACGACCATCAGGTCCTTGATGCGCACGTGGCGGGACTTCCCCGACAGGCAGAGCGCGTCGCCGTCCTTCACGATCACGGGGTACCGGTTCGGGTCGGCCCGACTGGTGCGGGCGTAGACCTCCCCACCCTCCCACCACGCCGCTTCGTCGACCGATGCCGGCGGCCTGCGCGGATAACCCGTGAGGGCGATGCCGCCGATCTTGACGAACCCGACGTCGGGGTCACCCGTCAGCCGGATCTTGCGCGGCCACGGCCTTGACCAGGTGCGTGAGCCGCCCTCGCTTCCGTGGCGACGCTTCCACCCGCCGTGCACCAGGTGGTCGGTCGTCAACACCGCCGGAGAGAGGGTGTTGGTGTAGACGTTGCGGCGGATCACGATCGGCCGGTCGGGCTTGCCTGCGAGGGTGACGCAGCGCGTCCCGGTGCCGGTGTAGGTCAACCGGTCGCCGTAGCCGGTCAGCAGGATCTCGGCACCGGGTTCGGCACGACGGACCGCTTCCCCGAAAGTCGCGAGCGGCTCCTCCGGCGTCCGCCCGACCGCCGCGTCGTTGCCGATCCGGGCATCGACATAGAACGTGAGCGGCATCCGGGCGCTGGCCGGCGGGAGGAGAGCATCGGCCACGAAGCTGGCCGCGAGGACGGCAGCCGCACCGACCGCGCCGACCGCGAGAGCGAGCCGCCGTCCCCGGGTCCGCAGCGGCGTACGCATGGCGGTCCGCGTGCGCGCACGGAGGCCCGTCAGCATGGGCGGACTGACGATCGACGCGCGGTACGACCGAGGCCGGCGTAGTGCTCGATCGTGCGTACGGCGGCGGCGTCGACGTCGTGCCGCCGGGCGAGCGTGTCGCCGGCCTCCCGCAGCGCCGCCCTGCGGGCCGGATCGCGAACGGCGGCGACCGCCTTGACCAGGGTGGTGGCGAGCGCTCCCGGGTCCTCGGGCGGGCAGGTGAACCCGGTGACCCCGTCGGTCACCGACTCGGTGAGGCCACCGACGGCAGCCACGACGGGTACGCACCCGGCGGCCATCGCCTCCAGCGGCGCGAGCCCGAGCGCCTCCTCGCGGGAGGGTACGACCAGCAGGTCGGCCGAGGCCATCTCCGCGATCACGGCGTCGTGCGGCAGCTCACCGGCGAAGTAGACCGGAAGTCCCGCCTGCTGCGCGCGTTGGGTCAGCGCGGGTCGTTCCGGACCGTCGCCGACGACCCGGAGGGCGGGTACGTCGTCACCACGCTTGGTCAGTTCCGCCAGGGCGTCGAGCAGGATGTCGAGGCCCTTGCGGTGGATGAGGTTGGCGACGAACAACAGCTCGTGGGGTCTTCGGCCGTCACCCTGCCGGCCCGCGGCCGCCGCTGCTAACACCGGTGCGGGAGTCGCTGGACCTGCGGCAGGCGTGCGGGTCGCGAGTCCTGCAGCGGGCACGGTGTTCGCCGAGCCTTGCGAAGCTGCCGCGGCGGCCAGGTCGGCGTACCGGATGCCGGGTGACACGCAGACGATCCGCTCCGGGTCCACACCCAGACGCGCCTCGACCTCGCCGGCGAGATACGTACTGTTGGCGACCACCAGTGCCGCCCGGCGGAACACCGCCCGGCACAGCGCCCGGTCGAGACCCGACCTGCCCGGCAGCCGTAACACGTCACTGCCGTGGGCGAACAACACGAGTGGCACCCCCAGCCGAGCGGCGAGCGGCCAGGCGAACAGACCCGTCGGATACGCGATGTGGGCCTCCACGACGGTCTCCACCACGCCCTCACCCGGCTGTGCCACCTGGGTTCGCCATGGGCCTCGGGCTCGCCGTCGCTCCACCGCTCGCCGTGGGCGGCCCGGTGCTCGCCGTGGGCCCCGCATCTCGCGCAGGACCGCGGTGAGCAGGCTCGCGTAGCGGCGTACGGAAGAAGGATGGTCACGCACCGCGACGAGATCGACCTGGTGCCCCAGCCGCCTCAGCGCCTCGACCCGGCTGGCGACGAACGAACCCCAGGCCGGACGCAGTTCGCTCGGCCACAGGTTGGTGACGACGACGACGCGCAGCCGAGTCTCCTACGGAGCTGTTCGGAAATCGGAACTGTTCGGAAATCCTGGGTGTCCTGAGTCCGGGGGTGTCGCGGCCGGTTGAGTACCGTGAGCGCGAAACTTCACCCTCTGGGGACGTAACCGTGCCGAACGATACCCTGCCCGGCTCAACCGACGCCTCGGCCGACACCCCGGGCGACACCACGACTGGCGCGGCGACGCTGGCTTCGGCACGGCGCCGGCTGGCCGCCCGGCTGGTACGCGGCATGCTCTGGTCGATGCTCGGAATCGCCGCGCTGGGTCTCACGCGGCTGGTCTATACCGCCCTCCTCGGTCGTACCGGCGATCCTGCCCGGCTCGCCGAGATCAACGCGCAGGTGTCGCTCGCGTTCTTCGCGACGTTCGCGACGGCCGCCGCGACCGGTGCCGGCGCGGCGAAGTTCCTCCCGGTCGCGACGGCCCGATGGGGTCCGGCCGCGGCGGTGGGCGTACGCCGGAAGCTCAGCCTCTGGACCCTCGCCGGCACGGGCCTTGTCGTCGGGTTGCTCGGCGTCGCCGGGCGCTGGGTCCTTCCCGGCGCCGGGTGGCTCGATGTGGCGACGGCGTGTGCGCTCACCGCGGCCTACTCGGCGTACACGTTCGCCAAATCGGTTCTCTACGGCCACGACCTTGCGAGGAGGTACGCGGTCCTCGAGGTGGGCGCGGACCTCGCGATCCTCGCCCTCACGGTGGCGGCGGTCGCCTGGGCGCCGCCGCAGTGGCGCGCTCTGCTGGTGCTCCCCCTGGTCATCGGGTACGCCGGGTTCGCGCTCGCCGCGGCCGCCTCCACACCACGCTGGCCAGGCGAGTCGAGCGAAGGGCGGCCCTCGCGTCAACAACTACGGCAACAACGCCAGTCAGACCAACCACGCGAGCCAGGTCGGCAACCACGGCAGTCCCGACCGCAACGCGAACCGATGCCGCCGCTCGGCACCGAGCTCGGCGGATTCGTCGCGTTCACCGCGCTCGGCATCGCCGCCGGCCAGGGCTTCTTCCAGGTGTCGATGGTCGTGGCGGGCCACACGACCGCAGGGGCCGAAGCCGGTGTCTACGCCGCCGCGATGGCCCTGGTGGGTCCCGCCTTCTTCCTGCCGCGCGCGCTGGCACTCGCGTTCTTCCCCGCGGCCGCGGAGGCCGTCGGCCGTGGCGACGGCGCGGCACTCGCCCGGCACACGGCCACGGTGACCCGGGTACTGGCCGTCAGCATGCTGCCGGCGTTCACGCTCGCCGCCATGCTGGGTGGACCCGCGCTCGGGCTGGTCTTCGGCCCGTCGTACGCCGGCGGCGGCGCCGTCTTCGCGATCCTGGTCCTGGCGGTCCTGCTCTACGTGATCGCCGTACCGTCGGTCAACGTCCTGTCGGCGTACGACCTCTCGCTCGCGCGGATTCCGCCGCTGGCCTCCACGGTCGGCGTGGTCCTGGGCGCGTTGACCTGGCTCGTGGTGACGCCCCGCCTCGGCGCGGTCGGCATCGCGGTCGGTTACCTCGCCGCCATGGTCGTCCAGGCCGGCATCCCGGTGGTGGTCGCGTTCCGGCGGCTCGGCCTTGTCCGCGTTCGCAGGATCGCGCGGTACGCAGCCACCGGCGCCGCCGGGATCGCGCTCGCCGGGTTGGCCGTCGCCGTTCCACGCATCGGCGTGACGACAGGATGCGTTGTCGCGTTCGGCGCGGTGTTCGCGGTGCTGCAGGGACGCGAGGTCGCGGGCACGGTGCGCGCGGTCCGCCGGCTCGCGGTCACGCCCACCGTCACAAGCAACAACGAAGACTCCGTACCGACACAGACCACGGACACCGCGTAGCGATCGGGCAACGGCTGATGATCCTCGGTCGCCCCCTCGTTCCTGCACTGGCATGCTGGACAGGCACCCTCGGTCGGAGCACGCGACGACGTGAAGATGTGCGGCCGAGTCGTTGTGGTCAGGCCGGCGCAGCGACGTTCGAGGTTCGTCATTTGGCTGTATAACCCTGCACTGTGCGATGTGACTCTGACCCGGGCCGTCGTTCGCGTGATCCGGGCTTCGCGGGAGGGAACGTGACGGCACCGCGGAGGGCGGACGCCGACGACGACGGCATCGCGACCGACGCCCCCTCGTCCAGGCGTACCCACATCTGCGGCGTCCCGGTCGACGCGCTCACGATGGAAGAGTCGGTCAAGGCCGCCTGCGCGCTCATCCGTACCGGACAACCTCACCAGCACGTCGCCATCAACGCCGCCAAGGTGATCGCCGCACGGCACGATCCCCACCTGCGGCAGGTCCTCGAGTCATGCGCCATTGCCAATGCTGACGGCCAGTCGGTCGTGTGGGCGAGCCGACTTCTCGGTTCCCCAGTGCCTGAACGCGTGACGGGTATCGACTTCATGCTCCGGATGTGGGAGGTCGCCGCAGAGCGCGGATTCCGGGTCTACCTGCTCGGCTCGAAGCCTGAGACCGTACGCAGGACAGCGGACGTCGCGCGGGCGCAGGGCGTGGACATCGTCGGTGCCCGAGACGGCTTCTGGACACCGGAGGGGGAGGCCTCGGTCGTCGCCGAGGTGGCCGCGGCCCGCCCTGACCTGCTCTTCGTCGGCCTGCCCACGCCACGCAAGGAGGAGTTCCTCCACCGGCATCTCGGCGAGCTTCGAGTCGGGCTGGCCGTGGGAGTAGGCGGGTCGTTCGACGTCGTGGCCGGGGTGGTGAGCCGAGCGCCGCTGTGGATGCAGAAGTCCGGTCTCGAGTGGCTGCACCGGATGGTGCAGGAGCCGCGTCGGCTGCTGGGACGCTACGTCCTCGGAAACGTCGAGTTCGTCTTCCTGGTCGCTCGCGAGGCGGTGACGTCTCGCCGTCCGCCGACCGAGTAGGTGCGTTGAACGCGCTGCGTGCGCGGCACGGCATTCACACTCGCCCGCACGTCGGCAGCGGCCACCCGCCGCCCGCAGCCGACCTTCGCCTCGGCGTACGTCGAGATGGCGTCTCACCTGGGCGTCCTCGTCGCGTTGGGTGCACGACTGCGGGCTCGTGACCCTCGCGGCCCGCCGGGTTCCGTTCGTACGACGGCTGGTGTGAGGTTTGGCCGCGCTGCGGAGTTGCGGTTACGTCGCGTACGGTATTCGAGACACAGTGGTTGCCGACATGCCCGCGGCGCAGCGCCCCGGGCCTGCCCGTCGGGGGAGCGACCGATGGACAACCGGAGCGTCCGGATCACCGCGGTGACGGTGGCAGTTGCCGCCGTCGTTGCCGTCGTTGCGCTCCTCGTCACCACCTACCGCGATGCGGCCGGCTCGCAGACCTCCGCGACGGAGGAGACGCCACCACCCGCGGGTGGTACGCCGGCACCGGCCGGTCCGGTCAGCCCGGACCCGACGACGAGCCGAGGCACCGGACACGACGACGACCGGGCATACGTTCCCGACGCCAAGACCAAGGCGGCCCTCGCGGACGTCACCGAGCGGTTCCTCGCCGAGTGGAAACGTCCCGGCACCCCGACCGAGCGCACCGAGCGGATCCGGCCGTACGCCACCGAATGGCTCACCAGCCGCCTCGCCGACGTCGACCCGGCCGAGCTACCAACGTCCCGCGTCGATGGAAGGCCGCGAGTCGTCGCGGCCACGCCCTACTCCGCCGGCACCACGACGACGTTCAGCGACGGCCTCGAGGTGCGCTGCAACCTCGTCCTCGACACGACCGGCTGGCGGGTCGCCGAGGTCCTGCCCGACACCGACACGCCGCAACCGACACCGAAGCCTGACGCCGGGGCGGCCTGATGGCGGCGCCGATCCTCGCGGCCGCCAAGGTCGTCGGACAGCGCCTCGCCAAGGCAGCCGCCCGCCGGGCCGGTCGCCGCGCCGTCGACACCGCCGTACGCCGAGGCACCGGCGGGCGCGTCCGCCACGCCCCTCACCGGCGGACGCTGTTCATCGCGCTGGGTGTCGCGGTGACCGTGATCCCGCTCATGATGGTGGCGCTCATCGGGTCGATGTCGATGGCGTTGTTCGCGCCACTCGGCTCCGATGGTGCGAGCACCGCGGCCCAGTGCGGTCCGATGGCGATCACGGCCAGCAACTCGGCCGAGACTAACCAGCTTGACGCCGAACAGGCCCGCAACGCCCAGACCATCATCGACATGGGCCGCCGCGCCAACATCCCCGAGTACGGCTGGGTCGTCGCGCTCGCCACCGCCATGCAGGAGTCGACGCTGCACAACATCCCCTACGGTGACCGCGACTCCGTGGGCCTCTTCCAGCAGCGGGCCGGTTGGGGATCGCTGACCGAACGCATGGATCCCGAGATCTCGGCCACGATGTTCTACACCGGCGGGCGTGGTGGCCAGCCCGGGCTCGCCGACATCGGCGGCTGGGAATCCATGACGGTCACCGACGCCGCCCAGGCTGTCCAGCGGTCGGCCTATCCCAATGCGTACGCCGACGACGAACCCCTTGCCCGGGCGATCGTCGCCGAAGCCACCGGATCCGCGGGCGAAGCCGAGGACTGTGGCTTCCCGCCCGGCCTGCAGTGCCCGCCGACCCCGTGGCCACAGGTCGAGGAAGGGCTGACGCCTGACGCCGGCTCGGTCCTGCGGTGTACGCACGAGCGATTCCCGGAGATCGAGCAGTACTTCGGCGTCGGCGACCGCCCCGCCGGCGGTGACGGCGACCACGCCGGTGGGCGGGCGGTCGATGCGATGTTGCCGTTCGACGACTATCAGAGCGCCGATGCCAAGGCGTACGGCTGGAAGGTCGCCCGCTGGGTCGTCGCCAACCGTTCCGCCCTCGGCGTGAAGTACATCATCTTCGACAAGAAGATCTGGTCGGTCGCGCGGCAGAGCGAAGGCTGGCGCGACTACCGGCACTACCAGGGCTGCACGAGCGACACCTGCCTGCACTACGACCACGTCCATGTGTCGGTCTACGGCAACGCCGGCCGGCTCCCGGACACCGGCGACTGGGTCACCCCGGTGGCGCCCGGCAGCTACCACCTGACCGCGCGGTTCGGCGACTGCAGCAGCCGCTGGGAGGCGTGCCACACGGGGCTGGACTTCGCCGCCAGCCAGGGAACGCCCGCGCGGGCAGCGGCGGCGGGGACCGTGGTCTTCGCGGGGTGGGCAGGCGCCTACGGCAACATGGTCACTGTCGACCACGGCAACGGCGTCATGACCTCGTACGCCCATCTGCGGACCTTCGCACCGGGCGTCAAGGGAGCGTCGGTGATACCCGGCGAGATGATCGGGGAGGTGGGGACGACCGGCAACTCCACCGGTCCTCACCTGCACTTCGAGGTACGCGTCGCGGGACGGCCCGAGGACCCGGAGCTGTGGCTGTCCGGTCATGGCGTCGAACCGTGAGGCCGGCAGGGCGGCGTATGAGCGCGGCGAGCGCGGTGGGCATGCGTGCCGCAGGCACGAGCACGAGCGGGCGGGCACGGGGGCACGAGCGCGGCCAGCACGGCATGAGCGCGGCCGGTTGCACATCCCGGCCGAGCAACTACTGTTCGCGATGAGGTGGTGGCCGCGTTTGCGGTTGCCTCTCGTACGACCGTCAACGGTGTCGGAAGGGGCGAGGCGACGTGACGACGAACCCGGACTCCGGGTCCTCTGCCGTCGGCATGCCCGCTGGTCAGCCTGCTGGTCGGTCAACCGCCAACCCACCGCCGGGCATCGCCGGACTGCCACCGGAGCGGCCTGCGCCTGCTGACGACACCGACGTACGAACGGTCCAGGACGACGCCACGCAGGACGAACCGGGAGCGGACCTGCCCTGGGACGAAGCGACGGCGTACGGCGTCGAAGGTTTTGACCCAGACGATCCGTGGAACGCGGTGCTCTGTGTCGAGAGCGACCGATCCGTGACGCTGCTGCCCCTGACGCCGAAGAGCCTCGACCATCTCGTGGGAAGTCTCGGGGAGGTACGTGAGGCGCAGCGCCTCGCGCTGGGTATGTCTGCCTCGGGCGACGAGGGTGACGTGGTTCAACAAGCACGGCCTGGAGCGTTCCGGCAGGTCGCTCACGCCGCCCAACTCGCCACCGGAAGCGCGCCAGTGTCGCAACTCTGGCAGACGTCGACGAGAGGCCGGTTGATCATCATCGGAGGTGCCGGATTGTTTGTCGCCCTCGGGATCATCGCCTCCCTGTTCGCTCGGTAACGTTCGAACCCCACGGCCAGGGAGTGAGTTGTGAGTGACCAGGAACCCCACGAGACCGAGCGCTCGGACGATGCCGCGTCGGGCGCGTCACAGCGGTCCCGTGAGCACGAACGTGGGCCGGAGGGGGAACAGGACCGCAAGCAGCCGGACCGCGAACAGCCGGACCAGGAGGGGTCGGACCAGGATCGGCCGGGCCGTGAACGAGGGCCGGACGGCGAACAGGAGCAGCACCCGGAACGGGAAGCGGACCGGGAACGAGAGAGCGTCGTGACGTCGGTCCGGAGCACGGACGCTTCCGGCGTTGCCAGCACGTCGGACGCATCAGGAGCCGCGGGTGCCTCGGGACCAACGGGGGTCTCGGGACCGACGGATGCGACGTCGAGGTCGGGGGCGCCGGGGAGATCGGGAGCCGGCTCGCGCAGCGGCGGTCGCTCCTACGAGGTCCACGTCGGCGTCGGCCGGCCCTATCCACATTCGCAGCTACCCGGAGCGTCCTGGCCAGGCGAGTCCAAGCCCGCGCCGCCGGGCATCTTCGGTACCGGTACCTCCGACGCCTCCGCCCCGCCAGGACGAAGTGACGCGCCGTCTCGCCCGGAGGCCGGTTCTGTTGGTTCTGGTCCTGGTGTTGGTGACAGCGAAGCCGATCCGTCCGCGCGTCACGACCCGGTCGCCGTGCCGGGCGACTCTGACACCCCGTACCCCGAGGACACCGCACACCCCGAGCCCACCGCACACCCCGAGCCCACCGCACACCCCGAGGCGCCACCGGCCAGGGAGGACAAGGGGTTCGACTCGGTTACACCGTCGGAGTCAACGCCGGAAGCACCGACCCCCACGACGCCAGACCCGGGAACGTCGGAATCAGCAACGCCCGGCCCGACCGTTCCCGGATCAGCCTCTGCTGGCTCCACGGCCTCCGGGGCCACCGCGCCCGGATCGGCCTCATCAACGGCGGCAGCCCCTGCTGCTCCTACGCCGGCCTCCGGCGCCGCCTCCTCAGGTAGCCCGCAGCACGCTGCCGGGGACCACGCCGCTGAACCGGATGCACCGGAGACAGCACGCCCATCTGCTCCCGCCACATCCGGAACGTCGGGTACGACGGGAGAGGGGTTCGAGGCTCCGCCGTACTGGACGCCCCGCCCGAGCACCGAGGACGCCGACGCGCCCACCCCCTCGCTGACGAGACGGGGATTCGAGGACTCCTCGACGTACCGCACCGGGGTTGGGGTCGGAAGGCCGTCTCCTCGTCATGCGGGTTCCAGGCCGGGCACCCCGAACCAGCCGAGCTCGACAGGGCAGCCAACGTCGGCAGGGCAACCGGGCATGCCGCGGCCCCCACGCACGCCGCCCGCCTCCACCACACCACCCGCCTCCACCACACCACCGGAGCCAAGCACACCACCGGCCTCAACGACACCACCGGAGCCGAGCACACCAGCCTCCTCGGGCACAGCCTCCGGCGCGCCGACCCAGCCGAGCTCATCACCTCGCGCGGGCAGCACTGCACAGCCGTACTCCCACACGCCTCCAGTGCGCGAAACCCCCGCTGCCCAATCCCAGCCTCGGCAACCCACTCAGCCGGCGCAGCCTCAGCCGCACCCGGAAGCGGGACGCTCGACATCGACGTACGGCCAAACGTCGCCGCCGGAGCGCCAGCGACCACAGGCTCGCCCGCCAGCCACTGGCATCGAGGCTTCTGGTTCCGGGTATGCGGGGGGTTCGGCGTCGGCCGCATCACCGGGTGGATGGCGGCCGGCCGAGTCGGGTCCGCCGGCGAACGACGTCGAGGAGGACTCGTTCGTCGACGAACTCACCACGCAACGGCGCCGGCCGATTCCGCGTCATGGCTGGCAGGGTGCGCTCTACCGACTCAGCCGGGTCAATGTCGGCATGAGCAAGCGCGACCGTGACGAGTGGGACGTTCGGCAGCGCCTGAACCGCCAGCTTCGGCGTACACGCGGCTACTGCGGCTACGTCGGCATCGCCTCGGAGAAGGGCGGGGTGGGCAAGACGACGTTGGCGGCACTACTCGCGGCCGAACTCGCCGAAGGCCGTCGGGAGTCTGTCGGTGTGGCTGACCTCAACCCTGACCTCGGAACCCTGCCGGACCGGTTTGGCGTACGCCCCCACCATTCGATTCGTGACCTTCTCGCACATGTCGAGGAAATCCCGTGGCGCTATCACGTCCACGACTTCATGGAGAAGGTGCCCGAGATGAATGTCCGGGTGCTCGCGGCCTCGACGGACCGGAAGATCCGACACCAGCTCAACGTGTCCGACGTCGAGCTGTTGGCCGAACTCTTCGCACCGTTCTTCTCGTTCGCGATTCTCGACAACGGCACCCACATCACGCACGAAGCGATGCTCGGCACGTTGCGCGTCGCGCACGGAATGGTGCTAGTGACCGACAACACCAAGGATGGCGCCAACCTTGCACGGAAGACGCTGCAGTTCCTGACCGACAACGGGTACCCGGAGATTCGCCGCCGCGTCGTACTCGCCGTGGTGGCGAAGGAGACGGCCAGTCCGGTCAAGGTCCGCGCGATCGAACGCGCCTTCTCCGACCATGTGCGGGACCTCGTCGTGGTCCCCTACGATCCGGCCCTCGACGGCGGCGGCAAGATCCCGTTCCGCGACCCGAATGCGATCAACAAGCTGTTGCGTCCGGCGACCCGCGACGCGGTGCGCCGACTGGCCGCCATCATGATCGACGACCTGGTCTCCTAGCGACCTGCGGCGATCCGGCGTCTCGTCGAGTTGTTGGAGGCATGCCCGGCTAGAAGCGGGAAACCCCTACAACTCAACGCCTCGTCCTATCGGCTCCGGCTGTGCACGGGGTCATTCTCGAAAACGGTCAGCGGTGTCGACGGGCCCTGTTGTCGACGGTGCGAGCCAGACGACGACCGCCACCACGAACGCGGACAGCCAGAACATCAGCCCCGCTTGCAAAGACGACACCAGCGGTGTCTGGTCACCGGCCTACGCAGCCATCATCGCGACCTGCATAACGGGTCATGCGCACCGGGATGTGTTCTGCCGAGTTGTTGGAGGCTTGTCGGGGTAGAAGCCGACCAACCTCCAACGACTCGACGCGTCGCGGCGACGTAGGCTCACCGGGCGCCGTGGTGTAGCGGTACTGAACAGGATCACTTTCTGCTGAAGAGGTCAGCGGCTGAGGACGTCGCGCTTGGACAGGACGGTCACGGGCGTGGACGCGTCGCCTGGCTGGGTGTAAGTGCCCGGGAGGTCGACTCGATTCCCGCCGAACTCGTACCAACCGCTGTAGGTGACGTCGACCCGGACCTCGTAGTCGCCGGTACGGCTGTAGGTATGGGTGACGTCCATGTTGGGGTATGGCCCGCCGGGTTGGCTCGTGACGTCGGAGGTGCCGTCACCCCAGTACCAGCGGTAGGACACCGGATTGGCGTGCACCGTGACGATGCCGCCGGGGCCGACCTGCACGGTCTGCTCGCCGGAGAGCTCGGTGTAGAAGACATTGTCGAAGTCGACGAGGGTACGACCGTTGCCGGGGTTGACCTCAGCGCTCGCCGAAGGCAGGCCGTACTCCTCCAGCCAACCCATCACCAGCTCCGGCGTGACCTGTGGGCCCTCCTCCTCGTCGGATCCACGGCATTCCGAACCCTGGAACTCCCATGAACCCTCGGGTACCCACGCCGATCCGTTCCAGCGTTCGGTCCGGGTGTAGACAAAGAAGCGAAGCTCGCCCTCCGCTTGACACGACTGGGTAGCCGCGCCGCACAAGGCGCCGCCGTCGCCCGGAGGAGGCCCGTTGCTGGAGCAGGCGGGAGTGAGGTATTCGTCGGTGCGAGGAACGCCGGGCTGCGGCCAGTCCGGCGCCGGGTTGTCCGGGCCCGGGTCATCTGGCCCCGGATTCTCTGGAGCGCCTTCGCATGAGCCCCACTGACATCCTGGGTCACCGTGAGAGTCGGCGTGCGCGTTGGGCGCCAGCGGGTTGAGGGCCACGCCGACGAAGAGTCCGGCCGCTGCGATGGCCGCGAGCGGGTACCGCGCCAGTGCGCCGATCAGTCCTCGTTGTCGAACTTCGTGACCAGCCATCGGCCATCCCTTTCCTCGACCGTTACGCCCCACGTGGTTTGCTGAAACTGCTGTGGTGTTGGCTTCGCGCCGGCTTCGGGGATCAACTCGTAGGACTGCTTGTCCAAGAAGACGGTGACGGCCGGCGGATCCGATGCGGGAACGCGCAGCACCCTGTTGATCCGAACCTTGTAGTCACCCTGGTAGCGGCCACCGCGCTTGTAGATTCCACCGATGTAGTCGGCGACCCCCTTGCAGCCCTCGCATTCCGGTGCGCTCGCCTGGAGCACTGCCGATACGTCGCCCGTCTCCTGAGACTCGTTGATCAGATCGAAGTACTGCCGGGCCGCGGCGACCGGACCTGATGCAGCCAACCCGGTCGGGCTGGGCTTGGCGGTTGTCGAGGGACTGTCCGTCGCCGTCGGCGATGACGTCTTCAGCGGCGTTGGTTCCGGTGCTCCGGACGGGCATCCGGAGACCAGAAGGCCGCAGCTGGCGACGAGCGCGGCTGCCCCGATGGCGCGACGATGTTGCCCCATAACCCCCAAACCCTCCCAGATGCGGAGAGCAACACTAGCAGCCGAATCCCGCCCGATCGGACGAGCGAAGCTGGCTGGCGTCACCGCGGCAGCATCCTGTCGGCGGGTGCTCCACAGGCTGCCGGTCGGCACTTACACGCAGTCTGGAGGTCGTTACCGTCCGGCAGGCGATCAGTTGGTGTTTGCGTGTCGGAGCGGATCTTCACCACTGCTGTGGCACTGGCGGGAGATTGGTCTCTACGTCGCTTGCCAGTCTGGTGAGGTTTCGCTTGCGCATGCGCATGGGTTGTTGGCGAAGCCAGTGCTCCAACTGGTCGCCGTTCAGCAGAACAAGTTCAGCTTGAGAATTCTCGGCGAGCACCGTGAGCTCTACCGCACCCTCTGGCAGGAAGGTGCCGTCCCAGAATACGACGAGACCGTACGCATGAACCGGATCGATGCCGAGCAGGTCGGCCAGCTGGCGAACGTTCCGCGCCACCGGAGCGAGGCGTGCCGCCAGCTCCGTGGTGTCGCCGTCGAGGGCGTACGCCTGAGTCGCCACCTGAACGCCAGCCTCGTCGCCAGGGGCGTCTACCAGCGACACGTCGCCTTGCCAGCTTCGGGTTTCGACGACGTAGACGCCTGGCGGACCGACCAGCACCTGTTCCACCGGTCGGGGTCCGGCACCGTTGTCCGGCAATACCCGGGACCCGAACACCTGCCAGCCCGATGAGCAGGCAGCCGCCAACACCTCGGCTGTCCTGCCCGCTCCATGCAACTCCGCCGCACGGCCGACATGCCTCTGGGTGCGAAGCGCAGACGCGGACTGTTCCGTACGCACGGATCCGCGGCAACGCCATGCCACCACTGCCATTGCCGCGCACAGGCCCGCGATCGGCGCGGCCGAAGGCGCCAGCACCACGAACGGGCTTGCCGCCAAGAGCACCGCGTGCGCCATCGCAGTTGTCAACGCCCGGTTGCGCCGGTCAGGCTGCGGCACAAGCCAGACGACGACCGCCACCACGAACGCGAACAGCCAGAACACCAGCCCCGCTTGCAAAGGCGACACCAGCGGCGTCTGGTCACCGGCCCACGCGGTCGTCATCGACGTACCCAGCAATGTCACCGCCAGCGACAGCACCGAGCCTGCCGCGGAAGGACTCCGGCGCCACCACGCGACGAGCGCGACGGCGGCAAGGACGCCGACCACCAGCGTCGTGGCGGCATCGCCTTGCAGGGCAGCGACAAGGACGACGAAGACGACGAGCGCACCGAGCGCGACAACCTTGATGCCCCGCATCACGTTCGTCACTCAGAACGTGGGCCCGAGCGGACGCCGCCGGAGGCACCCGAACCGGATCCCGAGGAACCCGACGAACCCGAACCAGGCGGCCGCGAACCGCGGGCTGCGCGCATCGCTTCACCACGCGAGCGGCGGGCCTCCTCCACGACCTTCCCGTGACGCTCGTCGGACGACTCGGACCCGTCCGAACGCCGGCGTTCGTCGGCCTCGGAGATCCGCTGCCGAGCCGCACTCCGGTAGGTCTCCCCGGCCGCACGGGCGCCGGCATGTTCCTCGGCGTGGACGAGTTCGCGCCCGCCGGGGGTGGTCATCCTGCCTCCGGTGACCGCGCCCTGCAGCCGGCCGCGGCGTACTTCCGCGCGCCACTCCCGCGAGCCGCGCGCATAGCCGAGTCCGTCCGCCGCGGCACCGGCCGAGCGACCGCCCGCACGCGCGCCTGCACGCATATTGCGTTGGAAGCGGTAGGCACCACCGGTCGCCTGTCCCGCCCGGCCGAGCAGTGCTCCGTCGGACGGCATCATGCCGCTCTGCCCTGCCTCCTGGACGATCTGCGGGGCGATCGCGCCGGTGCGCAAGGCACTCAACAACTTCCAGATGGCCGCGGTCGCGACGAGCATGAGGAAGATCTTGATGACCGTACCTCCGCTCGCGACCTGCAGAATGTTCAACACGGCAAGGAGAAGCGCGAGCACGAGCCCGAAGACGCAGCGCAGGAACACGGCCTGCACCATGATGCCCGCGACCGTACGCACGATGCGACGTGCCGGCGGGAACGCCGCGATCGCGCCGATGAGTGGCAGGAATATCCACGCCATCAGGAACACCGCGTGCCAGAAGATCGTCAGCACGGCCAGCAGTCCGACGAAGATGAACGCGATCAGGTTGACGAAGAGCGCCGCGATCGCCGTTGCCATCCGCCCGGTCGGCTGGGTGCCGCGCCAGAATTCGTAGTTCGGTTCGTACTCCTGCGCGACCTTGTACTGCACACCCTTCCACAGCGACAGGTGCTGGTCGGTGTCGACCACCCGGCCGTCGCTCTCGTCGATGGTCTCGTTGCGACTCATCGCCTGGGCGATCACCTGCTGGACGGCGAGGTTGATCCGGCCCTGCTGCTGGCCCGGGTTCCTCGGCCTGGTCGCGCACCGGTACTCGATGCTCTCGACGTTTCCGGGCCGTTCGTACGCCGGCGGCTGGCCGTCAGGACAGTGGTCCTTGCCGTCGAAGACAAGATCGTCGGCCTTGAGTTGGCGCTCGGTACCGAACTGGCCGTTGACCCACGGCTGGAAGAGCAGCACTTCGTAGAGCATGCACGACGACACGCGCTTGCCGAGATTGTAGGTCAGCGAACCCTGCGGGTTGTCGGGCACCGGCCGCGCCTGGTTACCGGCCGATCGGGTGGAGGAGCTCGGAAGATAACACGCGCTCGATGCGTCCTTGTTCTTGTTGATGATGGCGAGATCCATCACCGCGGAGTTGAATTCGGACGTATAGGTGTCGACAGCTCTGGTGATGTGGACATAGTTGTTCCCGGCCAGGATGGCCGCCACGATCACGACGATGACTCCCGACGCGATCACACCGCTGTAGGTTTCCCGCGCATCCGAACGGCGTTGCATACGGGTCAGCACCCAGAACCCGGTCACCGCGACGGCGAGGGCGACAGCGGGCACACCGATCTTGTCGTTCAGGTTGTTCAGCAGGCTTTCCTGCGCGGTGTAGAACGACTCGAACGGTGCTTCGTTGCTGGCCAGCTGTTTCACACCGATGGTGAGGCCGCCGAAGAAGCCGCCGACGGAGAACATCATCTGCGCCAGGCCCGTCGCTGACGCGTCCATGATCGAGCACTTCGTCTCGAAGTTGTCTTCCGGGTCACCGGTGTCGAACTCGTCGAGGTCCTCTTTCACCCGTTGCGGCGTGTACGACCACAACAGCCCCCGCGGGCCTGCGACCTCCAGCAGAGTGTGGTCGGACGGGTTGGCCTGCCGGCCCCGCTTGGCCCGGTCGGGATCAGCGGCCGGTGGCACGTCCTCCTTGGCGATCACCGGGATCCAGGCGGTCATGCCTGCGCCGCCGTGCTCCGGTCCGGCGTTCGAGATCTCGCCGCTGCCGAACGCGCAGTCCCACGGCGCGGCCTGGGCCGGCTGCATGGCGAGCGCGACTCCAGCCAGCGTCCCGGCCACAACGCCGAACGCCGCGCACACTCGCACCACCCGTCGCCCCAGCGACCCGAACCCGCGCCGCAACCCGCGCGGAAACCCGCGCCGGAGCCCGCGCCATCCCCGACGCTCGGGGATGGCGCGGGCCGGCACCGCGAGCGGCAAATGACCACGCTGAGCATGCCTACGGTCGCCGGGGCGGGCGTCGATGCCTTGCCCCGGTTCGGCACGCATGCTCAGCGTGGTCATTTGCGGGCGGCGCGGGAGCAGGGGGCGCCTCACACGGAGATCCCTTCGTCCGCGCTGACCGATCGGCTCCCGCCGTCACCACCGTTGTCGTCGTACGCAGCAGGACCGTCGATGTCCGGCCCGGCGGCGACCGGCGGCGCGCCGCCTCCCGCCGCGCCCAGACCTCCGACGCCGATGAGCTGCGCCGCTTCCTCGACCACCCGCCAGTCGTCGACATCCGGCGACGGGTCCACGGCCTTGAACCGCGACTCGAGGTGCGGGTTGGACTGGATCGCCGCCGCGAACTCGAAGAACGCTCGGTCGACCTCGACACTCGCGAGTTCGGAGTCGACGTCGCGCATCACGCATTCGCCGTCCCGCAGGGATTTCAGCGTCTCGATCATCGGCCGGTCGTTGGTCGCCCGGTTCAACAGCGGCAGTGTCTGGGCGGCGTCGGCGTCGGAGTGGTGCCGGAACGCGAACACCGTGTGGATCTGGTTGGTGCCGGCCGCCTTCGCGTCGACGTCCTCGGACTCGATCCGCGCCAGGTCGCCAGCCTGCTGGGTGATGAGGACGACGCCGATGTTGAAGGCCCTGCCCTGCTTGAGCACGAAGCTGATCAGGTCCCGTCCTTCGCCGGTGCTCGCCACGCTGTAGGCCTCGTCGACGAACAGCATCTGCGGCCGCCACCCCTTGACCGGATCGCGTTCGGTGGTCTCCTCCAGCATCTGGAAACCGAGCCTGGTGACGAGGTAGATGATGCCGCGCGCGATGTTGGCCGACGAGCTGGTGCCGTGCGCGCGTGGAAGGCCGCGCAGCGTGATGATCGTGCGTCGCTTGCCGCTGTCGTCGACGGCGACCGTGGGCTCACGCGCGAACGCCACCCGGGCGTACGGATTCTTCCGCAGGTCCTCCAGCACGGCCGCCGCGAAGCGCAGGTCCCGCACCTCGGTGTCGGCGACGCCGGCGCCCTTCACCCGTTCGAACTCGTCCACCACGAGCTGCAACGTGTGCCACGTGGTCGGCCGCGCGACCGCCCGCTCGACGTCGTCGCGAGTGGCGTCCGGATGGGCGGTACGAAAGGCCGCCACCTGCCGGTCGTACTCGTTCACGACATGGGAGAACGCCTCCACGACGTAGCCGCTGATCCGGTTCCACGCCTGGTCGCCGAGGAAGATCTCCAGCATCGCCTGCGCGTGCATGCGTCCCTCGGTCACGGTGGCCGAGGTGAGCAGTGGGTCGAGGTTGCCGGCCCGCCCACGCAGCGGGTCGATGATCTCCGTGTCTCGCCAGTACGACGGATTGACCGGCTGGAACGGACAACCGCCCTCGCCGAGGCACCCTTCCGCCGCGTGCCGCATGAACTCCGCGTCGAGCACCTGCGACCCGAAGGCGAGGTAGTACGCCATCCGGGCCGCGTCGATCTTCGGGTCGATGAAGACGCACCGGACGCCGGCCTCGGACTCGTAGTGGAACACCTTGAGCGCGAGCGTTGTCTTGCCGCCGCCCGACGCGCCCACGACGACCACCCCGGCGCCGTTCTCGCGGGCGATCGCCGAATGCGCGGAGTAGTGGACGGGGTAGTGGCCGTCGCGCGTACGACCGACCAGCATCCCCTGCCAGCCCTTGGCGATCCCGTCGCGCCCGACCACCGCCCGGTCACCCACCTGCGTCGCCGTCGTCAGCAACGCGACACCCAGCTGGTCCAACTCCTGCAGCCGCCGGAACGGTGCGATCCGCCCGATCGGCGACTTGTCCCCGTCACCGGGAAGCACGTTGTACAGCAGCCGGTACTGCAACCGTTTCGGCCTGAGCACCGTGGCGTCCAGCGTCTTGGCGAAGAGGCGCTCGAGCCGCTTGCGGCGGTTCTCCAGCTCCTCCGGTGTCGGTGCCGACAGCGTGAGCAGCAGCTGGGACTCCATGCCGGGGAACGGCTTGCTGTCCTGCTCGTCGACCAGTGTGTTGGCGCGCTCGACCTGGTCGACGAGGAGCGAGTCGATCCGCGCGCTCGCCCGGTCCATGTCGCGGGCTTCGTCCTCGAGGTTGTCGCGGATCTTCTTGCCGCGTCCCCGGAACTCCTCCGGCGGCAGCAACAACCCGCGCCACGACACGACGACCGGAAACTCCAGCCGCTTGAGGATCCGCCCCCACGCCCGCGTCTTCGCGAACCGGATCGCGTCCGGCCACCCGGTCGCCACCAGCGTGGTCAGATAGGTGGTCTGGTCCTCGCCGGTGTCGTCGTCGATGACGCTGACCTCGAGCCGGCTCTTGTGGTTGGGCGCCCGGAAGTCAGCGGCCAGCTCGAACTCGTGGGCGCCCCACGGCCGCCGGTCGACCGCGGTGCCGTCGTCCGGAAGGGCGAGATGCCCGAACAGGCAGGTACGAATGACCCGGACAAGATCGCGCCGAAGCATCGGCTGGACCTCGACGCCGGAGTCGACGGCGACGGCGTACACCTCGTCAGCACGTTCATGCCATTCGGCGACCACGGCCGGATCGAGGTACTCGTCGTGCACGCCGGTCGCCTGGTCCGCGATCGCGGTCACCGCTGCCGAACCGGGGCCGCGGCTGTCGCCGAGCTGACCGACCCGCATCAGGAAGAGGACGTCGTACTGCGCGCCGATCCGGCCCTGGGTCAACGCCCGCTCGGCCTCACGGTCGATGAGCTTCACGTAGTTGTGTGTGGGATGCCACGCGCGCTCGCTCACGTCGGCGACCCAGCCGGTGAGATCCGGGTGGCGCGGCACCAGCATGACCTGGAACTGCGGTCGGTGGAACTCACGGGCGATCTGGTGCAGCAGGTTGGGCAGCTTCAGCGCCTCGGGCACCAACTCGTCGGTGGTGATGTGCTCGTCCGTCGTCGTCGTGACGAAGAAGCCGGTCCAGACCGATCTGCCCCAGCAGAAGATGACGTCGTCGCCGTAGCGGTAGGGCAGGCGTTCACGCTCGGTTCGGGGCTCGCGGGCCTTCTGCTGCTTCGCGGGCTTGTCGTCGCTGCCGCCGACGTTGAAGACGAAGATGAGGACCGCGCCGATGCCGATGACGACGAGCGCGAGCAGGGGAAGAAGGTAGAGGGGGTTCATGCGAGCGTCCTCCCGTCGGTACGGTCGGCCGCAGACCCATGGCCGCCAGCCGCGGTGCGGGAGCCAGCGGCCGCAAGGTCGCCGGCACCGTCGACGTCGCCGGCACCGTCGCCGGCAGAGGCGTACGGACGAATCAGCCGGGACCACCGCGCGCGTCGCGCTTCTGCCAGCTTCCCGTACCAACGTGGGTGGAGCGGATGCCAGAGGATCACCCGCCAGTGCACCACGTCCGGCTCCACGTCCTCGGCGAGCCCGTGGATCCGCCGTGGCTGCAGGAAGAGGTAGTCGGCCGCCACCAGGAGGTTCTGCTCGGTCGTCAGGCCGTTGCGCCAGCGTCGCGGCCACAGGACGTAGACGAGTGCCGCGATCGAGAGGCTGCCGAGAATCGACCAGACGTCGAACGCAAGAACCGGGACGACGGGCGCCAGTGCCATCACACCGCCGAGAAGCGCGAGGAACAGCACGCCGGCGACGACGAGCGCACGCAGGTCGATGCCGCCGATCAGCGTGAGAGGTACGCCGTCAGCAAGGTTCCACAGCTTCTTGCGCCGGCGTTCGAGGTCGGTGTGGTCGAACGCGACGTACTGCCCGGAGGACTCGGCCACCTTGCTACCGCCCCCTCACGTGCCCCGTTGGGTCGGACTTCGGCCGGTGGACGACTTGTTGGAGGTTCGTCGGTCTAGAAGGCGACGAACCTCCCACAGGTCGACGGTCGACCACGCCGGACCGGAACTGCTCGGCCTCGAGCACGGATCCGTACAGTTCGCACCGGTACAGCGTCTCAACCGCCGATCTGCTTGCCCACGGCGTTGAGCAGCGCGGCGATCCCGGACGCACCCCCGATGAGGAGTGCGGCGAACGCCACGACGCCCATGTTCTGGATCGCCATCCGTACATTGTCGCCGTTGCGGATCGCGAACATGATCTTGAACCCGATGATGATGATCGCCACCGTGAGCGCGCCCACGGCGACGCCGGCAAGCATGCCCTCGATCCGCTGGAAGAGCGCGTCGAGTTGCGACCCGCCCGATGCGACGATCTGTTGCTCGCCCGTCACGGTCTACCTCCCCTGTTTCCTGGGACGATGCTTCGTGCAACTCGGTGTTGTCGACGCCCGCTTCTCCACGCTGGTCCGCCGGAGGTGCCGCCAGCACGGAGCGCCTGCACTGTAGTGAAACCGGCCGCCGGTTCGTGGCTGAAACCGATGTCCCGCGCGGGTCGCTCCTGACGGCCAGCGGCGGCACGGGACAGTCGCCGCGCGTACGAATGTGGTGTCGGCACAGGTCAGCCGCCCTTCACGTCCGGAACGCCGCCGCGGATGTCCCGCACGGCCCATTCCTGGCTCGGGCTCGTCGCCTGGGTGGTCTTGACGAGCTGGAGACGGTACGCACGGGTCTCGACGGTGCTCTCTCCGGCGCCGGGGGTACGCCAGCTGACCCAGATCCAGGCCTCGGCGACTTCGCCGGTCTTCCATGCGTACGTCCCGTCGGACTGGTCGGCGCCCTCGGGCAGGAAGACGCGCGCCTCCTGGATCGACGGTTGGGTCGAGGTGCCCCCGAGGCCGCTGGAGGTCCGGCTGGTGGCGTCCGGTGTCATGAACCGCTGCAGCGCCGGGCCGTTGGAGTCGCCCCACGCGGCGAAGAACTGCTGGAAGAACTCGCCCTGCACCAGGGCGTCGCCGAGGCCGGCGTCGACGTCGGCGGGTTCGTCGGGCTCGGGTGCGTCGGCCAGCGTCGGCTGCGGCATCTCGCCGACGTCGCCGACGATGCGCATCCCGTCACCGGACTGGAGGTCCGCGACGTAGACCGGCACCGTGACGACCCGGCTGCCGGTGGTGGTGAGGACCCTGACCGTCATCATGCGTGCCTTGCCGGCGTACCCCCCGATGTCGATGGGCTCGGACTCACCGGTCCAGCTGGCGTCGGAGACGGTCTGGGTGCCTTCGCCGTTCCAGCCGCACGTCGGGTCGGTGCCGGCCGACACGTAGCGGGCGAGCTGTGCCTCGCGCTGGTCCGCTGCGCCGGGGGTCGCGTCGTGGGTGAGGCAGATGCGGGCGTAGTCGGCGGCGAAGCGGCCGGCCTGCTCGAGCGGGAAGTCGGTCAGCCGGTAGCGGGCGATGTCGGCCTCGCTGAGCCGGTAGGTGTTCGCCCGCATGGTGGAAACGCCCAGAGAGAACGCCATGTAGCCGACGATGCCGGTCGCGACCAGGCAGGCGCACAGGATGACCGTCACCTTGACAGCGGAGTGCGCGCCACGACCGCCGGAGAACCGACCACCCGGAGGCGGGACGTCGAACCCGCCGCGCGCTCTGCCGGCACTGCCGCCACCCGCGCGCCCGGTGCGCGTCCGCGTCGTTGCGCTGGTGGCGGCCCGGGTCGGCGGCCTGGTGGTCTCCGACCGGCTGGTCGCGCTCGTGGTCTGCGTCTGGGTCTGCGTCTGGGTCCGCGCCTGGGTCCGCGTCTGCCGTCGGGTCCGCGTGGAGGATGTGGACGTCGCCGTCGCACTCGGAACGGCCCCCTGGACCATCGGTGGCGGGGTGAATGCGGGCCGGGGCCCGGGCGTGGTCTGGGGTGCTGGCGGGATCGTCGACGGCTGACCGCCGGTTCCCGGAGCTGGATGTGAGGATGGCGGAATCCTGGTGGCCGGTGCCGGTGCCGGTGCCGGGGACGACGGAGCAGCGGATCCGGATGCGGGTGGAGCGGGGTCGTCTTCCCAGTACGCAGGAACGTCGCCGGGAGGGTGCTCCTGCCCTTCGTACTGCGCCCCCTCGTCGTACCGTGGCCCGTCGTCGTCCTGCGCGTCGTCGTCCTGACCTGCGAGGGAGCCGGGAACGGGCGGCGCGGTCGACCGCTCGTCCGAGTCGCTCGGACGCCCGGAACCTCGCTGCCAGGAGAAGCGCATCCGGGTCAGCGGTGTGGGAGGTTCGTTCGGCTCTGTCATGACCCTACTGTTCTCGGCTGCTTGCCCGTTGTAGTCACGATAAGCGCGAACGCAACCTGTGTGCGCCGAAGGTCCACGGATGTGGTGGCCCGTCGGCCTCCGCGTGGTCCGCGCCGGTGCAGAGCGTACGGGGACAAGGTGGACGAACCGCCCCAGCCCTACGACGAGCGGTCAGCCGGCGCGTGCGCGGGCAGGTGTCGGTTACGCCGTCATCGCCGCGGACCATGGATGCTTTCGACACCTGCCCGCCGTGCCGCGCCACATCTATCTCTCCCGGAAGTGGCGGGCGATCGCGTCGGATGGTCGGGTCGCGGTGGTACGAAGGGCTGCTATGTGGTCGAGGTAGAGCCGGTCAGGACTGTCCTCGAGTGCCTTGCGTACGGACGTCACCAGGGCGGCCTGGTCGATCGGGCCTGGCAGGGTGGCCGCGACGGGTTGACCCACCTGGGCGGCGAACGCGGTGACCTTCGGGTCGTACGACAACGCGACGAACGGACGGCCCGCGGCCGCGGCGACGAGTAATGCGTGCAGCCGCATCCCGAGGACGGACCGCGCACCCGCGACCGCCTCCACGGCGGCCCGGTGACCCTGGTCAGGTTCGACCACTCGCAGGCCACCGAGGTCGGCGGAGAGCTCGCGGGCCAGCACCACATCCTGACGCGCGTGATACGGCACCAGGGCGACGTGGACGTCGCGGGCCAGCGTGGCCAGGGCCGACCGGATGACCGGTAGCCAGGTCGCGGACCCTCTCCACGGGCGGAGCGAAACCGCGAGACCGGACGGGTCAGCGCCGGGTGCGGAATGGTCCAGGCCGAGGACGGGGTCGGCGGCGGGCTCGGCTCCGCGTACGCCCAACCGTTCGGCAAGGATCAGGGAGTCGTGGTCGCGCAGTGCCACATAGGTCGCGGACTTCAACGCCGCCGCTGTCAAGAGCCGGTTGACAGGAAGGTGGAGCGGTCCCAGCCCCTGTGCGTACACGAAGACCGGTTTGCGCAGCGCCCGCGCCATCAGCATCAGGCCGGCGTAGAACGGTACCGGGCGAGCGCTCGTGACGTCCTGCAGGAGACTGCCACCACCGGCTACGAGGGCATCGCAGGTGCGCAGGGCGCGGACCACGCCGGTGGCATCCGTCCGGGAGATCGCCGGCAACCCGTGGGTGGAGACGGTGTACGCCGGATCGCCCGACACGACGACGAACTCCGTGTCGGCGCCGAGCGTGTCCCGCAAAGCCGCCACCTCGGCCTCCAGGATGGCCTCGTCGCCAGCGTTGCCGAAACCGAAGTACCCGAGGAGCAGCAGTCTCATCGCAGCTTCTCCCTCACCGGCGACCGACGCGTCACGCGACGTACCAGCCAGGTGGCCACGAGTCCGAGGGCGAGGCCGATCACGAGGGAGTACGCGGAGCGCAGGAGCGACAACGCCAGCGGCGTGTGGAAGTGGGCGAACGTGTCGACCATCGACGCCGTACCGATCCCGGCGACGACCGACCAGCACACGACCCAGCCGGTACGCCTGCCGCCGAGGCCGCCGCACGACCAGGCGACTGCGAGCACCATCGCCGGGAAGCCGAGCAGAGCTTCCTTGAAACGGGGTCGTACGTACAACGTCTCGTCCAGGGCGTCCCGAAGCCACAGTTCCGCCGCCGACGCGAGCCCGGAGTTGCCGGAACGGACGAGGTAGTAGGCCACACCGACGAGGACCACCGCGCCGCCGACGAGCTGCAGCGGCCGCACCCCACCCACCCACCGCCTCCACCCAAGGCTTCCCGGAGTCCAGGTCGACGCGAAGGTGACCAGCCCGACGACGACGGGCGGGGCGATCAGCAGAGCCTTGACACCCAGGAAGGGGACGATGCCGGTCAGGAACTCCGTGCGGCTCCCGAGCGCGGCCACCACCAGACCGGTCGCGAGTGCGATCCCCACCCCGAGCAGGTACGACCGGACGATCAGGCCGCTCGATGATTCCCGCGCGGGTTCCGCGACCGGCGATCCCACAAGCTCCGCGACCGGCGATCCCACGACAACGAGGACCGCGAGCGATGCTCCGGCGATTGCTACCGCCAGCGTCACCAGCTGCCACAGCGGCAGGGAGTCCACGATCAACGCCGCCACTCCCACCCCGCCGGCCAGGCCGACTCCGACGGCGGTGACCGGCCAGCCTCCCTCCACGCCGCGCCGCACCCGCTGCCCGAGACGCCCCGCCGGCAAACGCATCGGCGTACGGACGATCCATCCGCCCGCTGCCGCCAGGATCACCAGTGCGGCCAGCAGGGACGCCACGGAGACCACAGGACCGGGATCGACCGCCGGCATTGCGGTCGGCGGTCCCGACGGCACCGAACCCGACGGCACCGAACCCGACGGAATCGAACCCGACGGCACCGAACCCGACGACGTCGAACTCGGCCGAGTCCAATCCGGCAGGTCCCGGCGGAGGTTCGCCGCGAGTGCGGTCACCGCATCCGTCCGCCTTCCAGCGTCAGGCTCGGCGAGAGCCGAGCGCAGCACGAGCAGGCGTACCGTCCGCTCCTTCACCGCACGACTCCCACGCGCCACCAGGGCACGGGGATCGTCTCCTGGCCGCACATCGACGACGTGGCCGCGGACGATCCGTCCGGACAGCTGCCCCGCGTACGACGGCGCGCCAGGCAACTCCCCGAAGTCGGGGAACGCCAGCGTGAACCCGCGCCCGGCGAGGAACCTGCTGAACGCCGCCCGCTCACCAGCCAACGACGGGAACGGCGGCGAGCTGAGCACCAGCGCCGTCCAGGTGTCGGTCGCCTCATCCGGCTCGATGTCCGCCACCGTCCGGGCGCGGTCGATCTCGCGTTCCAGCCAGCCGCGACCGCGCGCGATCCGGGCAGGGAGAGCGAGCACGATCCCGATCCCGGCCGCGTCCAGAGCCCGGACGCGGGCAAGGTCGTAACCCACCGGTACCTCGTCGAGGTCCGCCAGCTTCGCTACGCCGTCGATACGTACGAACGGCACCGCGGCACCCTCGCTCGGCGAGCCCTCCTCGTTCGCCGCCCCGTCAACGCTTGACCCGCCAGTACCGGACTCGCCAGTGCCCGGCCCGCCATTGCCCGGCCCGCCATTGCCCGACCGCCCTGGACTGGGGGTGGCTTCGGCTGTCGTGACCCGGGAGCCGAACTGTGCACGCAGCGCGGTGACGACCCGTCCGAAGGCACCGTCCGGATCGCCCACACGACCGCGAAACACCACCGCGGGACCGTCGCCGGCGAGGCGCACCGGGATCGAAGAGGCACCCCGTGCGACGGGGATGACGGACCCGTCCCCCCGGTAGTCGCGCAACGGCCGCATCCCGACGACGACGTGGCTGATGCCCGCGCTTCGCAACCGTCGTACGACCGACTCTGCCGTTCCCGCGCCCGCCACGGTCGAGTCGGTGACGGCGATCGCCACGCTGCCGGACCGCTGTTCGGCCGCTACCCGGACCACGAGCGCCGGTACGGCCAGCGCGACGGCGAGCAGGCACGCGAGCGCAAACCGCGCCCTCATCGCGTCGCTCCTGCGCCGCCGACCCGGCGATGCGGCACCCGTGCGCGCACCAGTCGCAGCAGTCGCACCAGGTCGCCGAGATCACCCGGCCGAGGTACCAGCATCAGCAGCCGCCCACCTGTCACTCTCCGGTAGCAGGCGAGCAGGACGACAGCGGTTCCGCCGTACGCCACGACCGACGCGACGGCTGCTCCCTCGATCCCCCACACCGGGATCAGCAGCAGGTCCGTGATGACTGTCAACGCCGCCCCCACACCGCTGCCGACCGACACCAGGCCCGGCCGGCCGCGTCCCTTCAGGTCCGCCGCGAGCACCCGCGCCATGGCCAGCGGCACCATGCCGACCAGCAGGATGAGCAGCGCGGAGGTTCCTTGCCGGTACGCCGGACCGAATACCCACCCGAGCAGCAGCGACGCCCCACCCGCCAGGACGAGCGCAGCGGCGACCGTCGCCAGCAACGTCAACCGGCTCGTCCGTTCGGTGACCGCGGTGGCGCGCCGGTCCGGCTGGCCGGCGACGTGGGGGAAGAGCATCGAGGCGGCGGCCGTGGACGCCTGGCCGACCACATCGGCGACCCGCGTGGCCACGAAGTAGATGCCGGCCAGATCGAGCCGCAGCAGTGCGGGCACGAGCAGCAGGTCAAGGCGCAGGTTGAGGAACGTCAACACATTGCCCAGCTGGCCCGCCAGTCCCAGCCGCATCGCCTCCCGGGAGAACGCCGCGTCGAACCGGGGCCGCAGCGAACCCACCGCCCGGCGTACGCCCCACAACGCGACCGCCGCCGCCACCGCCGCACCGAGCACGGTCGCGAGAAGGTAACCCTCGGCGGTACGCACGAACAGGACCAGCAGCAGGACCGTGATGCCGAGCGTCGCGGCGCTGCGGAGGGCATCCGCGAAGACGTAGGACCGGCGGCGTTCGAGCCCGAGCAGCAAGGCGCCCGCGACTTCGTACCCGAGGGTGGCCACCGCCAGGAGTGCGGCCGCGACGAACAGCAGCGGTGCCTGCCGCTCCAGGACGACCGCGCCCACGACGGGTGCCGCGGCCCCCGTCAGCAGCACCGCGGCGAGCACGGCGCCCAACGTGAGCGCGAGGACGTACGCCACCACCGCTCCGCGTGAGTCCGGCCGCCGCCCGAGGAAGTAGATGGCCGCGATGTTGAGACCACCGTTGGCGACGATCGCGACCGCCCACCCGACCGTCAGGCCGACGCCGGCGACACCGAGCGCGGACGGGTCGAGCAGTCGGGCCGCGACCACCCCGGCGAGGAACACCGCGGCGACTGACAGCAGGCGGGCGGCTGTGAGCGCGACCATCGCCGAGCCGAGCGACCCTTTAGTCGCTGTTCGCCCGGCGCTCCTCCGCGAGGTGCCGCGCGTGGGAATGAGGCTCTCCTGACACATTGTGAGGGCTTGCCGTAAACGACCACGCTAAGCATGCCTGTGGTACCCCGGCCATGCGTCGGTGCCTCGTCGGGCTTCCGCAGGCATGCTCAACGTGGTCATTGGCACGCGGGTGCCCGGGGGTTTGCGGCGCTACTTGAGCAGGCGGGAGAGGCGACGGTCGGCGAGTGGTTTGCCGCCGGTCTGGCACGTGGGGCAGTACTGCAGGCTCGAGTCCGCGAACGACACCTCGCGTACGGTGTCGCCGCACACGGGGCACGCCTCGCCGGTGCGCCCGTGCACGGCGAGGTTGGTCTTCTTCTCCGACTTGAGCTCCTTCGCGGCGAGGCCACGGGAGCGTTCGGCGGCGTCGGTGAGCACCGACTGGATCGCGTCGTACAGCGTCCTGCGTTCGGCGTCGGTCAACCCACTCGCCGGCTTGAACGGCGAGAACCGCGCCGCGTGCAGGATCTCGTCGGAGTAGGCGTTGCCGATCCCCGCGATCCGGCCCTGTTCGGTGAGGACGCCCTTGAGCTGCGATCGACCCGCGGCGGCCAGGATCTCGCCGAGCCGCTCAGGGGTGAAGTCGTCGCCGAGCGGATCGGGTCCGAGCTTGGCGACGCCGGGAACGTCGGCGGACCTCGCGACGACGTAGCAGGCGAGGCGCTTCTGCGTACCGGCCTCGGTGAGGGTGAAGCCCACGCCGTCGCCCAGATGCACCCGCAGTGCGAGCGGGTTGTTACGCCCACGCGGCCGGACGGGCATCTCCGACAACGATGTGCTCCACCGCAGCCAGCCCGCGCGAGCCAGGTGCGTGACGAAGTGCATGTCCTCGGCGCCGTCCTGGCGCATCGTCAGGTCGAGGAACTTCCCGTGCCGACCCACGCTCGCGATCGTCCGCCCGACAAGCGCGTCGATCGGCGGCTGGAACGTCTTGAGCGCGCTGATCGCCACGACGTCCACGCGCGTCACGGCTCGGCCGACCGCCTCCTCGCGGAGGAATTCGGCGAGCGCCTCCACCTCTGGCAGCTCAGGCATGTGCCCATCTTCCCCTGTCGCACAAGTGGTCTGGATGAACGAGTCCGTTCGTACGCATGTCGCGCGGGCGCGGGTCTCCGACACCTCGTGGATGGAGCGGTTGCCGACCCGGGCGGCGGAACAGATGCGGTGATCCCGTTTTGTCGGTATTCGCGGTAGGTATTGCGGGAGGTATTCGCGGTATTCGCGGTATTCGCGGGTCGAGATGCGACGCCCCTGGGCGACCTGGGCGCTGACCGACCACTCCTTCCTCCGCCGCGGCCGGCCCGGAGGGGCTCCAGGTCAGCAAATACGCGGCCCGTACCTGTCCAGGCGCGGCGCAGTCCTACTCCGGCGCTCGAAGCGACCCCGTCCCTGGGGGATGGGGCGCTCGCTCAGAAGTCCTGACCCGACCCACGCAGAGGTCCGGCGATATCCGGACAGGCCGCGCATAGCCGGTCGTACGCCGCCGCAACTCCCTTGCCCGCGAGGGAGGATCGAAGCATGTCCGACGTCACCGCACCGCCGGTCAACGGCGAGGTCTTCCTCGATGCCAGGGGTGACGAACGCTCGCTGCGGGTCAGCTGGTACGAGCAGTCCAGCCATGACGGCACCGTCGTACTGTCGATCTGGCGCGAGGCGATATGCGTGGTCTCGTTCCGGCTCGAGGGTCGCGAGGTGCCGATCCTGATCGAGGCTCTCGCCAGGGCCTCGGACCTGTTTCCCTCCTCGGCGGCGCGCCCTCAGGTGCCGGAGCAGGCCGGGTCGGCGGACAACGCGTAGGACGGACGCGACCGGCCGCCCCGCCCGGCTCCTCGGTGCTGACGAAGACCGACCCGACGTACGCGGCGAAATGGCCTGCTTGCAGTCGTCGGGGCCGACGTCTCGTGATCATGCGTGGGAAACCGGGGATCTGGCCGGGGTGAGACGACCGGTTTCCCGTACTTGATCACGGCCAAGGCCCCTACACGCCCCGAAAACCCTCATGATCACGGTCATGATCACGGTCGCTTGGCCCGCCGAACGCCGGCGGCGGGGGAAGCTTGAGCGACTGGTCGAGCAACTCGAGGTAGGTCGCCCTGGGTACCTCGACGGCCCCCAAGGACGCGAGGTGGGGCGTACGCCACTGCAGGTCGAGCAGCCGCCGTTCTGCATCCCCGCCCGCGGCCAGGAGCTCCACCAGGCCCACGAGGGCGACCTTCGACGCGTCCGTCTGCCGGTGGAACATCGACTCCCCGCCGAAGAAGCCGCCGATCGCGAGCCCGTACAGTCCGCCCGCCAGCTGCCCCTCCGGCGTCCACGCCTCCACGGAATGAGCCCAGCCGAGCTGGTGCAGTCGTTCGTACGCCCGGATGATCTCCGGCGAGATCCACCCGCCGGGCCGGCCCGGATCCGCGCACGCCGCGACCACCTCGTCGAAGACTGTGTTGATCCGGATCACGTACCGCCGGCACGAACGCCGCAGCGACCGCGACACCGCAAGACCGTCCAGCGGAAGGATCCCCCGCTGCGCCGGCGACCACCAGGTCATCGCACCAGACCGCCGGACCGGCATCGGGAAGATGCCCTGGCGGTACGCAGCGAGGATGGTCGCAGGCTCGAGGTCGGCGCCCTGACCGATGAGGTCCCCGGTGCCCGCGACCTCAGGCGACGGAAACTCCCAGCGGGTGGGCGGTAGCTCGGTCGGCACGGGACCATCCTGCCGCCACCTCCCGCCCGGAGGATGGCGGCCCGACGTCAGTTGTTCCACCCATCGGCGCTCGGTGCGCCGGGCGGTGATCATGAAGGAAAATCGGTCTATACGCCCCGAAAACCCTCATGATCAGGATCATGATCACCGGGAGGTGACCAGCGCCCACAGCTGACGCGTACTGCTCCACCGTCCCCAGGCGATCAGCGCGGAGACGACGAGCAGAGGGACCGGCAGGAAGGCACCGCTACCCACGACGAGCAGCTGGATGAGAACCGCGCCCGCCATCAGATGTCCTACGTTCCTCTCCTCGGCCCGGATTCCGCCCAGGGCAGCCACCAGTGGCGGCTTGGGGTGGTGGTGATGCTTCCTGTTGGTGGTGGACGTGCGCGGCGGCGGCGTCAGACCGTGACCCGCCGCATGGTGCTGGGATGCGATGGTGCTGGATGCGCGGCGCGCTGGCCTCAGACCGTGACCCGCCGCATGGTGGTGAACCCGCCGAACGCAAGTGCAGCCGTGGCGAGGACCAGCACTCCCGTCAGACCGAGGGCACTCGAGGTCGCGAAGAAGCCGCCGACTCCGGACCAGCCATCAAGCCACGTGATGGCAAGCGCGGCGACAACCAGCACGGCAACCTGCGCAGCGGTGAAGATCACCACGCCGGCCTGGTTCCAGCGCCGGTAGATCAGCCCGAACCACATGCCGTAGACGAACACCAGCGTCAGCACGACGTACGACGTCAGCCAGGTCAGGTACCACGGTCCGTCGAGAATCCACGGGATCCGGAAGAAGTGCATGGACACACCCCAGCCTCCGGTGGCGCCTTCGACCCCCTGCAGGACCGTGACACCCAGCGCGTAGACGGCGGCGAGCGCCCCGAAGAACGCAAGGGTGCCCAGATAGTAGGAGCGGCGGCTCAGCCCCAACGCGAAGCCGAACGGCAGCAGCCGCGTGACACTCCGCGCACCGGGAAAGAACAGCAGGGCCAGCAGGGTCGACAGTCCGCCGGTGAACGCACCGCCTGCAGGCGTCGGGACCATCGTGAAGATGACGAGGTTCACCAGGAATGCGAATGCGGTCACACCACAAGGCAGGATGACGTACTGCAGCCGGTCCATCAGGTGGTAGCGGGCGACCTTGGTCAGCGTGCTCATGCCGTTGCCCTCTTTCTTGGCTCCTCAGCCGACTCGTCGCCTGTCGTGTGCACCATCAGCTGTTGCAGTGAGAGCGGTTCCAGCTTCAGGTGCAGGGTGCTCGCCCGCGCCCGGTCGGCCGCGTCGAGTGGATCGGCGACCGTGACCGAGACCCGCGACCCGATGCCCCTGCGGTGCAGGACGCGCCTGCCGGCGACGAAGTGCTCGACGGCGGTGCCTGGGCCACTGACCGTGACCGCGCTGCCGCGTACGTCGTCGGTTGCGGCGGCCAGCACGATCCGGCCCTTGTCGATCATGACGACGTGCTCCAGGAGGTCCGCCACCTCGTCGATCAGGTGGGTGGACAGCAGGATCGTCCGGGGATGTTGCGCGTAATCGGCGAGTAGACGGTCGTAGAACAGCTGGCGTGCCACCGCGTCGAGTCCGGCGTACGGCTCGTCGAGAAGGGTCAGCTCCGCGCGCGCGGCGAGCCCGATCACGATGGACAGAGCCGAACGCATGCCGCGGGAGAGCTTGCAGACCCCCCGGTTGGGAGGCAGGTCGAAGTCGCGCAGCAGCGTCTCGGCGAACTCGGCGTCCCAGTTCGGGTAGAACCACGAAGCTGCCTGGACGGCCTGGCGCACCTTGAGGTCGGGGAACACCTGGTCCTCGCGGACGAAGACCATCCGGCGCAGCACCCGGTCGTTCTCCATCGGATCCTCGCCGAAGACGCGCACGGATCCACCGGTGGCGAACTCCTGGCCGGTGACGAGGCGCATGAACGTGCTCTTGCCGGCGCCGTTGCGACCGAGTAGTCCGGTGATCGCGCCCGCTTCGACATCGACGGTGACATCGTCGAGCGCGGTCTGGTCGCGGTACCTGCGGGTCAGGCCAACCGCGGAGATCGTCGGTGTCATGCTGTGCCGCCTCCGGTGGTGTGGCTGGCGCTGTCGCTGCTGCTGGCGCTGTGGCTACTGCTGGCGCCCGTGGTCGTGCTGGCGCCCGTGGTCGTGCTGGCGCCGGTGCTCGTGCTGGCGCCGCGGCTGTTGCTCGCGTCCCGGACCATCGAGACCAGGGTGTCGTCGTCGATGCCGAGGCGCCTGGCTTCGATGAGCATCCGGTCGATGTACAGCTCGGCGAACCTCTTCCGGCGCTCGGTGACGAGCCGCTCACGGGCGCCGGGGGCGACGAACATTCCGATGCCGCGGCGCTTCTCCAGCAGCCCGTCGTCGATCAGGACGTTGATGCCCTTGGCCGCGGTGGCGGGGTTGATCCGGTAGTAGGCCGCAAGCTCGTTGGTCGATGGCACACGTTCCCCCTCAGCCAGGTTTCCCTCGGCGATGTCGTCGGCGATCTGCTCGGCGATCTGCACGAACAGCGGGCTTCCCTCGTCGAGCACATTCACCTCCGGCACCGTCTCCGCCTCTCACTATCAGAGGTTCAGGGGTTCATTACTTGAGTAATGTACCTACGAACCATCGGCCTGGCAATCTCTCAGTCCAGGAGCCGGCCAGTGCGCTCCAGGGCCGCCATGATCCTGAAGGAAATGGGGCCGTATTCGCCGAAGAAGCTTCATGATCACACTCATGATCACGGGAGCGAGGGGGCCCGGATCGGGGCGGGAGGACGTAGAGTTCGCGACAGATCCCCGCATCAGATGCGGGTTCGCGGCTCTGCGCCACCGGCCCGGCCGGCACGACCGCAGCGGCCACGGGATGGGACAGGTGGACCATGAACGCAGGCACACCATGAGCGTCAGCAAGATGGTTGCCCGGAGCCTCGCGCCCGTCGCCCGGCAGATGACCCCGCGTGCGGCCACCGGCTTCTTTCGTACGATCCTGGACGCCGCGATCGACGGACGAAGCGGATTCCCCGGTGCGGTCGCGGTCGGCGACCGCCAGCTGAGCAAGGCTGACGGCGACGCCACGCGCGCGGCCAACGCAATCGTCGAACAGCACGTACGCCTCGCCGGCGCGCAGGGCTTCGTGACGAGCCTCGGCGGCTTCGTCGTCATGGCGCTCACGCTTCCCGCCAACATCACCGGCCTCGCCATCCTGCAGGCCCGCATGGTCGCCGCGATCGCCCACGTGCGGGGCTATGACCTGTCCGATTCCCGTGTACGCACCGCCGTCATCGCCTGCATGCTCGGCGAGGAAGCGGCGGAGGAGCTTCTCCGCAAGGGCACCCTGCCGACGACTCCATTGGGTATCGCCACGGCGCCGGTCCCCGATCCCGGGCTTGATGCCCGGGTGGCCGCGGAACTGGGTACGGCTCTCACAGCGCAGATCGGCGGCAAACGCCTCGGGCTCAGCGTGACCCGTCGGGTCCCGCTCGTCGGCGGGGGCGTGGGCGCGGTCGTCGACGGGGTTGCGACGTACCGTGTCGGCCGTTATGCACAGCGCGAACTGCCTCCGCGGCGTTCCGGAGAACGCCCTACCGCATCCCACTGACAGCCATTCCAGCCAGCCGGCGCCCCGAATGGCGCACGGTGCGTGACACCGTCGATGTCCTGAGCCACGACCGCGACCTTCCGGCTCCATGGACGAGTCCGGAAGTGGCAAGCATTCTTCCGCGTCTCTGACGCACGCTCTACGCTGCGGAAACGCTTCGATGACCGCAATCCGGTCTGCGAGGCGGGACAGCCGTGTGCGCTGAGGCCCGTTCGTGCCCCCGTGCCGGCTCCCACTGCTTCTTCAACCACTCGAAGCGCGACTGAAACGAGGTGAACCCATGACGCACAGCCGGCGCGCGTTCCTTGCGGCGGCCTCTGGACTCGTCGGCACCGCCCTGCTCGGCACCTCCGGTTGCGGTCGAGGCAACTATCTGACGCCTGAGGGCACGCTGAGTCTGTGGTACTGGGACCGGTCGATCAGCGACAAGCTGCTCGACATGGCGCCCGACGAGACCGGGGTCCCGCTCACCCAGCAGAAGATCGGCGGCGACTTCAAGGCGAAGCTGCTCACCAGCCTCGCCGGCCAGGCGTACATCCCCGACATCACCGGGCTCAACGAGGACGTTGCGACGTACTTCCCGGACGCCGACCAGTTCATCGACCTGTACGAACTCGGCGCCAAGGACGTCGAGTCGCAGTACCTCGACTGGAAGTGGCAGCGCGGTGTGACGCCGGACGGCAGGCTGATCGGCTTCCCGATGGACACCGGCCCGACGGCCCTCTTCTACCGACCCGACATCTTCGAACAGGCGGGCCTGCCCACCGAGCCTGACGACGTGGCGGCGGAGCTCGACACGTGGGAGGCCTACCTCGAGGCCGGTACGACACTGACCGAGGCTCTGCCGAAGACCAAGATGGTTCCGAACATCGTCGACCGGGTCTACTTCCAGGCCGTGGCCCAGCAGGCAACCCGCTACCTCGACGAGAAGAACAACTTCATCGGAGACGGCCCCCAGATCAAGGGCCCCTGGGACCTCGCCGTCGACGCCTACCAACGGAAGCTCGCGGCCAACGCCGACGACTGGACGCCGGACTGGAACGCCGGCATGACCACCGGCCGGATCGCGACGTTCGTCGGCGCCGTGTGGATGGCCCAGGTCCTCAAGGACTCGGCCGGCGACACGTCAGGCAAGTGGCGGGTCTGCCGCGCGCCCGGCGGTGCTGGCAACCACGGCGGGTCCTTCCTGGGCATCACGAGTTCGTGCCGCGATCCCGAGGCCGCGTGGGAGGTCATCTCCTGGCTCCAGTCACCGGAGAACCAACTGGTCTACGGCCTCAACGAGATGCAGCTGTATCCGGCCGCGGCGTCCGCGCTCGAGGACGAGCGGGCCCAGCAGAAGGACGAGTTCTACGGCGGGCAGATCATCAATGACGTCTTCGCCACCGCGGCCAAGGAAGTCAAACCGGTCTACCTCAGCCCGTACGACAACGTCATCAACCCGGCGTTCACCGACGAGCTCGCGCTTGTCTGGAGCGCGGGCAAGGACCCCGACCGGGCGTGGCGGGACGCACTCAACGAGGTCGACCGGCAACTTTCGCACCTGGGGTTGATCTGACATGACGACGACACCTCTTGCCGCACCGCCGGAGTCGGCGCCAGGATCCGCCCTCCGAGCGGCAGCCGGCCGCAAGCGCAGCGAATACCTCTCGCTGTATCTCGCGATCTCGCCGTTCTACATCCTCTTCGCGATCTTCGGACTCTTCCCGATCATCTTCTCGTTCTACCTGTCGTTCCAGAACTGGGACGGCATCGGTGACATGCGCTTCGTCGGGCTCGCGCAGTACGAGTTCATGCTGTCGGACCCGATCTTCTGGAAGTCGATCGTCAACACGTTCCAGATCTGGATCATCTCGACGATTCCGATGCTGGCGTTGGCGTTGGTCATCGCCTTCATGCTGAACCAGCAGATCCGCGGGCGTAGCGGCTACCGCATCGCGTACTTCATTCCGAACGTCACGTCGATCGTCGCCATCGCCATCATCTTCGGGTCGATCTTCTCCAACGAGTTCGGCCTCATCAACGCGTTCCTGCAGAGTGTCGGTCTCGGCACCGTCGAGTGGCTGAACACCCCGTGGGGCATCAAGTTCGCCATCGCCGCGATGGTGATCTGGCGCTGGACCGGTTACAACGCGATCATCTATCTCGCCGGCCTGCAGGCGATTCCGACCGAGTTGTACGAAGCCGCACGGGTCGACGGCGCCAGCTGGTTCCAGGTGTTCTTCCGGATCACCATCCCGCTGCTGCGGCCGATCATCCTCTTCACCGTCATCACCTCGACCATCGGCGGTATGCAGCTCTTCACCGAACCGCAGGTGCTGGTCGGCAACGAGGGTGGCGTCGGTAACGAGGGCCAGACGATGGTGCTCTACCTGTACCAGCAGGCGTTCATCCTCAACCAGTTCGGCTACGGCGCAGCGATCGGGTGGGCGTTGTTCGTCATCATGATCATCTTCTCGCTCATCAACTGGCGGCTCGTCCAGGGTGCCGGCACCCGCAGCCTGCGGAGAGGGGCACGCGCATGAACGCGCAGACCTCGCAATGGTTCAAGTCCGTCGTCACGCATGTGCTGCTGATCCTGGGCGTCGCCATCTCGATCTTCCCGTTCTACTGGATGTTCGTGATGGCGAGCCGGACGACGACGGAGATCTTCAGCTATCCGCCGAAGCTCCTGCCCGGCGGAAACCTGCTGGAGAACATCCGCAACCTGCTCGACAGCATCGACATCTGGGGGTCAACGCTCAACACCCTCATCGTCGCGGTGGCGACGACGATCCTGGTGTTGTTCTTCGACTCGCTCGCGGCGTTCGCCTTCGCGAAGTTCGAGTTTCCGGCCAAGAACGTGCTGTTCGTCTTCCTGCTGGCGACGTTCATGATCCCGTCGCAGCTGTCGACGGTGCCGTCGTTCGTCATCATGGCGAACCTCGGCTGGGTCGGGACACTGCAGGCGTTGATCGTGCCAGGGGCGGTGAACGCGTTCGGCATCTTCTTGTTGCGGCAGTATGCGCAGGGCGCCATTCCGTCCGATCTGCTCGACGCGGCACGGATCGACGGGTGCAGTTTCCTCCGTCAGTACTGGCATGTGGCGGTGCCCCTGCTGCGGCCGGCGATGGCCTTCCTCGGGATCTTCACGTTCATCAACGCGTGGAACGACTACTTCTGGCCGTTGATCGTGCTGATCGACCCGGAGAAGATCACGCTGCAGGTGGCGCTGTCGCAGCTGTTCGGGCTCTACCAGACCGACTACAGCATGGTGATGGCCGGCGCGCTGCTCGCAGTGATCCCGTTGATCATCGTGTTCTTCCTCGGCGCCCGGCAGTTCCTGTCCGACCTCGCGGCGGGAGCGCTCAAGCAGTAGGCCGCTGCCTGGCCGGGTGGTTGGGCCCAGCCAGCCAGCCAGCCAGCCAGCCGGCCGGCGGCGGTAAATGACCACGCTGAGCACGCGCTTCGGACCTGAGCCAGGCATCGACGCCTGGCGTCCGGGCAGTTGCCTGCTCAGCGTGGTCATTTGCGGCTCACCTGACGAGCCTGCGTGCTCAGCGTGGTCATTTGCAGCTCACGTGACGAGCCTGCGTGCTCAGCGTGGTCATTTGCGCGTCTCCTCGGGTGCCCTCACCTTGCGGTTACTCTGCGAGCATGCGGAAGAAGCGTCCGGCTCCGGCCCTGCTCCTGCCGCATGGCGTGCGGGCGTTGGTTCCGGTGTTCGCGCCGATCGGGGGCGCCGGACGGTCGACCGTGTCCGGACTGCTCGCCCAAGTGCTCGCGCCCACCACACGCACCCTCGTCGTCGATTCGGCACCGCCGTCGTCCTCACCATGGCCGGGCTGGCTCGGCATCGATGCCGGCGAGCGGCCGCATCCCGGGCTCCCGGCCGTCCTCAGCCACGGACCCGTCGCCGGGCTGGCGTCGGTCGTCGGTCGGCCGGTGCCGCTCGGTGGGCAAGGCAGGGGTCCGGGCCGGGGTCGGGAGGACCCTCTCGATGTCGGCCCGGGAGGACCCGGCGGTCCCGGCTACGACGTACTCACCGACTGCCGTCCGCTCACCGCTCCGCCCGTCGTGGTTCCTGAGGACCCGAGGTGGTACGTCGACGTGCTGGAGTCCGGCAGTTGGTTCGCTGGCGTGCTCGACCTCCGCGCGCCAGTGCCGGCAGCCCATGTCCAGGCCCGGAACGCCGGGCACGCGTCGGTGCTCGACCTGTGGTGGCGGAGGACCGACGCCGTGCCGGTGGTGGTGCTGCCGTCCAGCGGTGACGGCCTCCGGGCCACGCGACGCCTGCTGGCTCTGCTCGACCGCGACGGACTGTCCCCTGCACGGATCGTCCTCGCTGTCGTCGATGTTGCCGGGCCGGACGTGCCGCGCCACGTGCGTACGGGGATCGCGGGCCTCGGCGGGGCCGACCAGCGCGGGGTGGCGGCGGTCGTGCCGGTCCCGTACGACCCGGCCATCCGGGCGTACGGGCTCAGCCGGCTCGACCAGGTATCCCACGCAGTCCTCGCCGCAGTGACGGACGTCGCCCGGCTTGTTGTCGCCGGCGTACGACCGCACCGGGATGCGCCGGCTGAGGGCCCTGGGGCGGAGCAGACGGAGCGACGCACGTCGGCCCGAACGAGAGCACCTGGATGGGTTCCGGTCCGACATCGGGTGTCCGCCACGCCGTACGACCCGCTTGTCGAGCCGTCCGAGTTCGATCCATCCGCGTCCGATCTATTCCAGTCCGATCTATCCGGGTCCGAGCCGTCCGAGTCCGAGTCCGAGCTGTCCGGGTCCGAGCCGTCCGAGTCCGAGCCGTCGGCGTCCACTCCGTCTGCGCGGCGTGATCGGCTTGACTCCTCGGATGCGGCCGACCGGGCCGAGGAGCCGTGGAGCCGGGCTTGACCCTGCCCTTGGGGTAGACCCGACCGTGGACCATGGCCGCCGGGGCGCGGCCGCCACGCTGAACAGGTACCGCACGCTCGGAGGTGCTCCACCCATGAACATCAGCCAACCCACGATCATCGACCGGGCGGCGCAGCCCTACGTCGCGATCACGTCGTCCGTCCCGATGAACCAACTCGGCAGCAACCTTCCGCCGCTGATCGGCGAGGTGTTCGGCTGGCTCGGAGCGCACGACATCGCCCCGGCCGGCTCGCCGTTCTGGAAGTACAACATCATCGACATGGAGGGCGAGCTCGAGGTCGAGGTCGGCGTACCCGTGGCCAGCGAGGTCACCGGTGACGACCGCGTACAGGGGGGCGTCCTGCCCGCGGGCCGCTACGCCACGCTCCACCACGTGGGCCATCCCGACGAGCTGATCGACGCCACCGCCGCTCTGCTCAAGTGGGCCGACGGTGAGACTCTCACCTGGGACGTATCGGATACACCGGATGGTGAGCGGTGGGCCGCCCGCCTGGAGTTGTACCAAACCGATCCGGACGAGGAGCCCGACATGAACAAGTGGGAGACCGACCTCGTCTTCAAGCTCTCCGACTGATCATCGCCCGGGAGGTCCGGCACCGGTCCTCCCGGGCCCTCTCCTCGTCCCCCGCGGACCTCGACTCGCGTCCGCTCCTCCAGTGATCATGATCGTGATCATGAACGTTTCGAGGGGCTATGGCCGACTTTCTCTTCATGATCACGGGCCAGACGGCCGCTCTCGGGCTTCATCTGTCGGGTCACCACCCACGTCGTACGCTGCCGGCGTGACCCCAACCGAGGGCCTCACCGAAGGCACCACCCCCGCCCCTGCCCGACGCAACGCCGACGCCTCGGGGACGTCGGCTGCCGACGGTCCGGGCAGAGGGACCGCTGCGACCCCCGCCACAGGCACCCGGCCCACGTCCACCGTTGAGGCCCCCGCCGCGTCCACCGCTGACACCCTGGGCGGACGTACCGTCGACGCGGCGCCCGCAGACATCGCCGACCCCACGCCCCCAAGCACCACCGACCCCACGCCCCCAAGCACCACCGACATCCAGGCCGGAGACGCCGCGGAGGCGACGGACCAGTTGCTGAGCATCGGCGTGTTCGCCCGGCGGTCGCGGCTGTCGCTGAAGGCACTCCGGCTCTACGACCGGCTCGGCCTGCTCACCCCTGCCGATGTCGATCCGGGCAACGGATACCGGCGGTACCGGGAGAGCCAGCTGTTCGCGGCCCGGCTGATCGTGCTGTTGCGGCAGCTCGACATGCCGCTGTCGACGGTGCGGGACATCCTCGCGGCGCCCGGCGCAACGGGGGCCGACGTCCTCACCGCGTACTGGGAGGCCATCGAACGCCGGCTCGCCGGTCAACGGGAACTGGCCGCACTTCTCCGCACCAGCCTGCTCGGCGGGGACGCCCGGTTCGACGGGTACGACGTGCGCGAGCGGGAGGTCCCCGAACAGCTGGTGCTCACCGAGTGCCGGCACCTACGCCTGGAGGAGCTCGAGTCCTGGCTTACCGCGACGAAGGTCCGGCTGTCGGCGGTCGCCCAGGACAACGGCGGGATGACCGGGCCGCTCTTCGTCATCTTCCACGGCGCGGTCAACGACGACAGCGACGGACCGGTCGAGGTCTGCGTACCCGTGCGGGGGACCCTCGGACGTGACGGAGCGTTACCCGCTGATGGTCCTACCGCGCGGGAGGAGCCGGCCCACCGCGAGGCGTACGTCCGGGTGACCAAGGCGCAGTTCGACATGCCGCAGATCCTGTCCGCCTACGACGCCGTTGAGCGCTCGATGACCGCGCGGAAGCGGACCTGCGCCGGGTCGCCACGCGAGGTCTACCTTCCCGGCGTCGACATCGCCGCGGCAGCGCCGACCGACCACGTGTGCGACGTCGCGTACCCGATCTGACCGCACCCGCTCGAAGGGCCGCCGGTCCAGCGAGCAGCAGGAGGATCGCCAGGACGTCGATCGGACGCTGTTCGGGCTGGTTGTGGGCCGCGCCGAAGGTCCCCCTGCGATCAGGGCCAGGCGATGACCAGCGGGACGCCGACGGCGCCGGCGATGCCGGTCCACCGCAGCCGTTCCTACCGCGTGGGGAGTACGCCTTCGGCAACGGCATCGTTCGTACCGTCTGACCCGTCCCGGTCGGAGTGTCCTGCGTCGCGGCCGGTGGGCGCCGGCCCCTGGCCGCTGGCGTCGGGCGCCGCGTCGAGGCGGGCGAGGAACACCTCGGGTGACATCAGCCCTGGCGGACTGCCCGCGCGGGCGGCCTGGTTGGCGAGCTGGCGGGCGAGTTCGTTGGCGGGGGTGGGTACGCCGTGGAGCCGTCCGAGAAGGACGATCTCGCCGTTGAGATAGTCGGCCTCGATCGTGCGGGTGCCCCTTGCGAGGCTCTGCCACGAGGAGCTGCCGGTGCGGTCCTGGCCGTTGACCGGTTTGACCTGCAGCAGGTCGCCGCGGCGGGCCCGGTCCTCCTCGAACGACTGGTACTCGATGCCGGCCGCGTCCAGCGCCGCGAGACCCTCCGCGCGCAGTCGGTCGATCACCTCGTCGCGGCCGTCGCCTCGCGTGCACACGGCGTCGACGGCGTTGCCGAGGTTGCCGAGCAGCTTGGTGTACTTCCGCCGCATGATGTCGGGACGCGGTTCGGAGGCGAACGTCGCGGACCGGAACGCCTCCGCGACCTCACGGGCGGTGTCGTCGACACCGCTCGGGTACCTGCCGAGGTCGAGGATCCCGGTGACCGGCGTGGACGGTGCCTGGACGACCCCCGGCGTGAGGTACGTCGCGGGGAACATCACGTGGACGCCGTAGACGTTGGCGAACTGCCGCAGGACCATAGGCTCGTTCGCGACGCCGTTCTGCACGCAGAAGACCGGCGTCTGCGCGTCGGCCGCTCCAGCGAGGGCCCGGACCGCGTCCGCCGTGTCCGTACTCTTCATCGTCAGCAGCACGATGTCGCCGCGCCGCCACTCGATCTCGCTCGGGTCCCCCACCGCGGGCAGCTGCAGCGTCTCCGTGTCGTACGGCGACTCCACCCGCAGCCCGTCGTCCCGGATCGCGTCGAGGTGCGCTCCACGCGCGATCAGTACGACCTCGTGGCCCGCTCTGTGCAGTCGAGCTCCCAACACGCCGCCGATCGCCCCGGCACCGTAGATGACGAATCGCCGACCCGCCTCACCCATGTCCTGTCTCCCAAGGATTCGTCCCGCCCGAACTCCCGTCGTACGAAGGTCTATCGACTGGGCGGGGCCGCTGGCAAATGACCACGTTGAGCATGCAGGTGTGACCTGGACCGGTGTCGATGCCTGGCTGGGCGTCCGTACGCCTGCTCAGCGTGGTCATTTGCCGCCGCGCGGAACGCCTGCGCCATGCGGGAAGAACCGTCGCCCTGTCCGAAAGAACCGGCGCTATGCGGGGACGGTGGGCAGGCCCGCGACAGCGGCTGCCACCTGGTCCGAGGCGAGTTCGTGGTCGACAAGCTCACCGGCGAGATACGTACCGTAGGCCGCGAGATCCAGGTGACCGTGCCCGCACAGTGCGGTGAGGATGACCTTCTCCTCGCCAGACTCCTTGCAGCGCAGGGCTTCGTCGATGCACGCGGCGAGGGCGTGGGTGGGCTCCGGCGCCGGCACGATCCCTTCCGTACGCGCGAACTGCACACCCGCCTCGAAGCACTCCCGCTGCGTCTTCGCCACCGCCTCGATCAAACCCAGCTCGTAGATATGGGAGAGCAGCGGCGACATGCCGTGGTAGCGCAGCCCACCGGCGTGGATCGGGTCGGGGATGAAGTCGTGGCCCAGCGTGTGCATCTTCATCAAGGGCGTCATGCCTGCCGTGTCACCGAAGTCGTACGCATAGACCCCCTTCGTCAGCGACGGGCAGCTCGCCGGCTCCACGGCGCGGATCGTGACGTCGAGCCGACCCGCCAGCTTCTCGCGGAGGAAGGGGAACGCGAGCCCGCCGAAGTTCGAGCCGCCGCCGGTGCAGCCGATGAGGACGTCCGGTGTCAACCCCACCTTGCCGAACTGCGCGACCACCTCCTCGCCGATGATCGTCTGGTGCAGCAGCACGTGGTTGAGGACGCTGCCGAGGGAGTAGTTGGTGTCGGCGTTCGTCGCCGCGACCTCGACCGCCTCCGAGATCGCGATGCCGAGCGACCCGGGCGAGTCGGGATCCTTCTCCAGCACGGCGCGCCCGGCCGCGGTCAGGTCCGACGGCGACGGGTGGATGGTGCCGCCGAACGTCTCGATCATGATCTTGCGGTACGGCTTCTGGTCGTACGACGCGCGCACCTGCCAGACCTCGCAGGCCAGGTCGTACTGCGAGCAGGCGAACGCCAGCGCCGTGCCCCACTGGCCCGCGCCTGTCTCGGTCGTCAACCTGCGTACGCCCGCCTTGGCGTTGTAGTACGCCTGGGGCACGGCGGTGTTCGGCTTGTGGGACCCGGCGGGTGAGCCGCCTTCGTACTTGTAGAAGATCTTGGCCGGCGTGCCGAGCGCCTTCTCCAGGCGATGGGCGCGGTAGAGCGGCGACGGCCGCCACAGCCGGTAGACGTCGAGGACCTCCTCGGGAATCTCGACGTACCGCTCGGTCGTCACCTCCTGCAGGATGAGGTCCATCGGGAAGAGCGGGGCGAGGTCGTCCGGGCCAACCGGCTGGTGGGTGCCCGGGTGCAGGACCGGCGGCGGTGGGCTCGGCAGGTCAGCGAGCACGTTGTACCAGGCTCGTGGCAGCTCGGACTCGTCGAGAACAATCTTCGTCGGTGCAGGCATGCCGGTCACGGTAGCCGGGCCGCGTCGATGGGCGGAACCCCGAAGCCGTGGGTACGCCCGGTCGGTTCACCGGACGGTCAGGATGCGGACCCGCCCGAGCGAGCCCGCGGCGGTCAGTTCGACGACCCCGATCGGTCGATCGCCAGGCTGCGGATGTGGGCCTCCGACGGCTGGTCACGACCTTCGGCAAAGAGGACGTACGACTATGGGCTGCCGGAGGTCGAGCTGCAGGCTGCCCGCATATTGGTACGCGCGTCCATTATTTGATACATCGAGGCGAGTTGCTCCTGCCACCGGTTAACGTGTGTCGCGGTCATGAGTGCCAGCAAGGGCGCCAAGCCCTGAGAGCCCCGGCTTGCTGGCCGGCAACCCTCCAACCGCGGTGGGGTGCCCCGGGTGAGGACCAGGTGGTGCCGCCCGGCACCACAAGCGCGGGACCCGCGGCCCACAGGGTCCCCGAGACCTTGTGAGGTACGCATGACACCAGTCGACACCGCGCCTGCGCCCTGTGCGCCGTTCGCCCCCAGCGCCACCACACTGCCGCTGAGCCCCACCCCACTGTCGTTCACCGCCACCTCGCCGCCGCCTAACGCCGCTCCACCCTCGCCGAACGCCGTTCCACGTGGCTCAGAAGCCGGCCTCCAGCCGCTCCTCCCGGTGGTCGGTGCCGACCTGCAGGTGCCGGTCGTCAGCGGCCAGCAGGTGCCGTACGCCCAACTCGACTATGCAGCAAGCGCGCCCTGCCTGTCCGCCGTCGCGGCCCACCTGAACGGCGTTCTCCCGTTCTACGCGAGCGTGCACCGAGGGGCGGGATACGCCTCGCAGGTGAGTACGACGCTCTACGAGACCGCGCGGGCCAAGGTCGCCGCGTTCGTGGGTGCCCGCCCGGACGACGTGGTGGTCTTCACCCGCAACACGACAGATGCGCTCACCCTGCTCGCACACTGCGTACCCACCGGCGAAGCGGTCGTCCACCTCGACATCGAACATCACGCCAATCTGCTCCCGTGGCGGCATCGCGCGAGTGGGAAGACCCGCTGCGTCCTCGCCGGCACCACCCAGCGCGCCACCCTCATCAGCCTGCGCGCCGAACTCGCCGCCCGCCCGGCCGCACTGGTCGCGGTCACCGGCGCGTCCAACGTCACCGGCGAGCTGCTGCCGATCGCCGACATCGTGGACATCGCGCACGCTGCCGGGGCGCGGGTCGTCGTGGACGCCGCCCAACTCGCCCCGCACCGCCGGATCGACCTGGCGGCCAGCGGCGTGGACTACCTCGCGCTGTCGGGTCACAAGCTCTACGCACCGTTCGGAGCGGGTGTCCTCGTCGGACGTCGCGACTGGCTCGACGCTGCCCCGGCCTACCTTCCCGGTGGCGGCGCGGCGCGCGAGGTCGGCCTCACCCACACCGATTGGGCACCCGCGCCCGCCCGGCACGAGGGTGGTACGCCCAACGTGCTCGGCGCGGTGGCGCTCGGCTTTGCGTGCGACACCCTGGCCGGCCTCCCCGACGGTGCGCTCGAAACCCACGAGGAGACCCTTCGGGAACGCCTGACCGAGCGGCTGGCCAGCATTCCCGGCGTACGCCTGCACAGGATCTGGCGGGACAGCCCGAGCTCGATCGGGGTGGTGGCGTTCTCGGTGGACGACCTGCATCCGGGTCTCGTCGCGGCGTACGTCTCGGCCGAGCACGGCATCGGCATCCGGCATGGACGGTTCTGCGCTCACCCGCTGGTGTCCCGGCTGGGTGCGCCGGAGGGTGCGCTGCGGGCGAGCTTCGGCGTCGGGAGCACGGTGGCCGACGTCGACCGACTCGCCGATGCCGTGAGCGCGCTGGTCTCGTCGGGAACCTGCTGGTCGTACTCCGACAGCAGCGGTGCGTGGGCCCCGACGCCGGACCCGCGGCCCCGTCCGTCGTGGGCCCAGCCGGAAGCGGCGGTGATCCCATGAGTCCGTCCCTGACCACGCCGCTGCTCGAGACGTTCTGGATCGGCCGGCGCTGCGACCACTTCGACGAATGGTGTCCTCGCCCCGCTGGTCCGCACTGACCTCCTCCACACCCGGGGAGGCGTGTGGCCCTAGGTCGATCGACGTTCGTCACGACTTCCCGGTGAAGACTTCCGCTGGAGGAACGCTGTGTCCGCAACCTCACTTCCGTTTCGGGATCTCAATTCCTATAAATCAGGTCTAGTTGCTGGTGTATCTGGTGCTCGCCCGCCCCGCCCGAATGCCGGAGTGGCCTCCGCCGCCGCCCTGGTCCGCCGGATCGCGGGCGAGCCGGCCAGGTGGCGCCAGGGCGTCGAGTTCGGCAGCGGCGACGACCGCTGGTACTCCCGGCTCGACCGGGACCCGGGTCACGAGATCTGGCTGATCAGCTGGCTGCCAGGACAGAACACCGGACTCCACGACCATGGTGAGGCTCTGGGCGCGTTCATCGTGATCGAGGGCACGCTGTCCGAGGCAACCGTCCAGCCGGCGAGCCAGGTCGGCGGCCCGGTTCGTACCGCCCGTCGTGCGTTCGCGGCGGGTTCGGTTCGTGGCTTCGGGTATGAGCACATCCACGACGTCGCCAACCTGGGTACCGTCCCCGCCATCAGTCTGCACGCCTACGCACCGGAGCTCACCGCCATGACGCAGTACGTCCTCGAAGGCCAACGACTTCGCGTCGTCTCGTCGGAGCGCGCGGGAGTGGACTGGTGACCAGCACGACGCAGACCCTCCATGGCCAGCAGACCCCGCAGTCCCCTCAGTCCCCTCAGACCCCGCAATCCCCTCAGACCCCGCAGTCCCCTCAGACCCCGCAGTCCCCTCAGACCCCGCAATCCCCTCAGCCCCCACAGGGCATCGACGACCTGCTCGCCCGCGCCCGCAGCCACCTCGACCGCGTGAGTCCGGCTGAGGCGTACGAACAGGTGAAGGCCGGCGCGCTGCTCGTCGACATCCGCCCGAGCGAGCAACGGCGACGTGAGGGCCACGTCGAAGGCGCCGTCCCGAATGTGCTCGTCATCGAACGCAACGTCCTCGAATGGCGGCTCGACCCGGCATCCGTCGCTCGCGTCCCCGAAGCGACCGGCTACGACGTGGCGGTCATCGTCCTGTGCTCGCAGGGTTATGCCTCCAGCCTGGCGGCCGCGACCCTGCAGGAGTTGGGGCTGCACCGGGCGACCGACGTCGACGGCGGATTCGTGGACTGGCGAGCGGCAGGTCTGCCGCATCGGACGGAGTAGCCCCGCCCGACCACCGCTGAGGCGAAGCTATGGGGACCAGGGCGCCCCTCACGCAGAGCCGCCTGGGATGAGGGGCACCTTGAGCCGAACCTTTGGGAGCAGGACGCCCCTCATCCAGTGCCGCCTGGGTTGACGTGCACTCTCAGTCGCCGGTGGGATCGGCACGGCTGAGTCCCAGGTCCCGTTGCCACGGATCCTGGTCACGGCTCACCACGCCCGTACTCTTCCGCAACCCCAGCAGCCACTGTCCGCCGTCGGACCCGGTGAGCAGCCCCAACGCGGCGGACGGCTGGAAGTCACCCGCGTTGCCCTCGGGTGCGACACCGCAGGCACCGTCGTACTCACCGGGCGGCTTCACCCACAGCTGCAGGTCGAGCCCGTACGCACCACCGGGTCGCGGGCGGTCCCCGACCTGCTGACCAGCCGGGTTGCACCACTCCGATCCCGCCGGTGGGCGACCGTTGCGGCTGGTGTCGATGACGAACGTGGGATGGATACCGTCCGGTTCCATCCGTTCGACGACCTCCTGGCCGTACGCCACGTTGGCCTCGGTCGGCTGGTAGTTGGAGACGTTGAGCGAGAAGCCGCGCGCGTTGCCGACATGGGCCCGGCGGAGGCGCTCGGCCATGGTCGCGGAGTCGACCCAGTTGGAGTGCCCCGCGTCGATGTAGACCCACGTGTTGGGTGCGCGGTTGGCGAACTGGTCCACGGCGTACGAGATCAGCGCGAGCGCCTCGTTCCGCTGCGTGTCGGGGCGGCAGTCCAACTGTGCAAGGGCATCCGGCTCGAGGATCACCACCGCCGGTCGCTGGCCGACCGCACTGGCGAGGCCGTCGACCCACTTCCGGTACGCCACCGAGCCGTCCGCGCCACCAGCACTGAACTGGCCGCAGTCACGGCCCGGGATGTTGTACGCCACCAGCACCGGCAGTTTGTCGGCCGCCTCGGCTCCGCGTACGTACATGCTGGCTTCCGTGCGATCGTTGTCGTTGCCCAGGAACCACCGGCTGATCGGCATCTCGGCGATCCCGGTCTTGATCGCCTCCTGACGCGGGTCACCGGGGTTGGTCTGCACCCACTTGGCAGGTTGCGACCGCGGGTCGACGTAGAGGCCGGTCGTCATCGATACGGGATCGCCAGGCATCGATCGGCCCGCGGGCCAGGTGAGGCCCGACCACTGCCCAGACCACAGCCTGGACTGAGGATTGAGGCTCACGACGCTCACGGCACTGAAGAAGAGAAGGAGTGCCACCAGAACCGCCACCGCGGTTCGGCGGCGTGGACGCGTCGGTCGTGTGCCCGGAAGGTCCATCGCTGTCTCCCCCTGGGTACCGGTGCCGGCCGCACACTGCTGTGGACGTGGGCCATGCCAACGTAACCCGGGGGTGGGGACGGCGTCCGCGACTCCGCGGATCGGTGCCAGATGCCCGGCCTGTCCCGCCGTGACGAGTGTGGCGAACGCGTTTCATGCTTGGCAAACCGCGCAGGTACGGGCCAGTGCGGACAGCCTGTGCCGGAACGCCACATCCGCCGAACGTCGTCGGCAAACCGACCCAGTCCTCCGACGGGCGGACGAACGGTCCTCAGCGGGGGAGCTGCGCCTCCACTGCGGCGACGAGGGCCGCGTCCTCAGGATCCGTGCGCGGCCGGAACCGGCCGACGACAGCGCCCTGCGGGTCGACGAGGAACTTCTCGAAGTTCCACTGCACGTCTCCCGCCTCGCCGTCGGCGTCGGCCGTGGAGGTGAGCTCGACATAGACCGGGTGCCGGTCGGCACCGTTGACGTCGAGCTTCTCGAACATCGGGAACGTCACGCCGTACGTCGTGGAGCAGAACTCCTGGATCTCCTCGTGCGTACCCGGCTCCTGCCCACCGAACTGGTTGCACGGGAAGCCGACGACCGAGAAGCCACGGTCGGCAAAGCGCTGGTGAAGACGTTCCAGGCCGGAGTACTGCGGCGTGAGGCCACATTTGGAGGCGACGTTGACGACCAGCAGAGCCGAGCCGGCGAGGTCGCCAAGTGAACCGGAGTCGCCGGCGAGGGTACGCAGTGGGATGTCGTGAATGCTCACGGTGGTCCTTCCGGAGTTCGGGCGGCGAGACAACTCTCGGCACCCTTGAGCGTGGGACGCGCCGTCGACAATACCCATGCCATCCGCGCGGCAGCCCTGAGCGGACCCGCGCCACCGCCGTTCCCGCGCACTGGTAGGACTGCAGTGTGCACAGCGGTGACGATCAGGACGCCGGGCCCGACGGCGTTGCGGCGTTCAACCCGCATCGCGAGCTGCTCTTCGGCGTCGCCTACCGCGTACTCGGCCGTGCGGTTGACGCCGAGGATGTCGTCCAGGACGCCTGGCTGCGCTGGCGGGACGTCGACCACGCGCGCGTCGTGGACGTCCGTGCGTACCTCGTGAAGGTCACCACCAGACTCGCCATCGACCGGCTGCGCAGCGCCCAGCGCAGGCGTGAGACCTACGTCGGCCCCTGGTTGCCGGAGCCCATCCTCACCGGTACTGGCCACACTCGCGCCGGCCTTCCCGGCTCCGGCCCTCACGCCACGAACGTCGCGGGCTCCAGCGTCGCCGGCAGCAGTCTCACGGGCGGAGGCCTCACCAGTCCGGACGTCGCGGACGAGGTGGCGCGCGCCGAGACGGTGTCGTTCGCCCTGCTGGTGGTCCTCGAAACCCTGTCTCCGCTGGAACGCGCGGTGTTCGTGCTACGGGAGGCGTTCGCCCTGTCCTACGCCGAGATCGGGGAGGTGCTGGACCGGACCGAGGAGGCCGTTCGCCAGCTCGCCCGCCGCGCGCGCGACCACGTACGCGAACGCCGGCCGAGGTTCGACACCGACCACGCGACCCAGCGGAGGGTGACGGAGCAGTTCCTCGCGGCCAGTATGTCCGGCGATCTCGCTTCCCTCATGCGGGTCCTCGCGCCGGACGTCACGCTGCACGGCGATGGCGGCGGCGTGGCCAAAGGGCCGCTCCGCGTCATCTCCACCGCCGACAAGGTGGGTCGCTTCCTGCTCGGCATGGCCACCAACGCACCACCGGAGCCGCGGGCCTTCCTCGCCACGGTCAACGGCCAGGTCGCGCTCGTCGTCACCTCGCGCGGCGTACCGCACTCGGTTCTCGCGCTCGAGGTGGCGGACGGCAGGGTGACGACCGTGCGGCTGATCGCCAATCCGGACAAACTCCGCGGCCTGCGGGACATCGAACGAGTCGGAACGCCCATCCCGCTCGGCTGACCGGCCGGACCCGTGTGTGCTTGCGCCGCGAAGGATCGCAGAACCACGTCGGCCGTACGGACGTGCAGTCAGTAGCTGGTGATCACGCCCGTCAGTGCTTGGACTCGTCCTCGCTCACATAGGTGCCGCGTCCCGTGACGGTGAAAGCAAGCCCTTCCTCGACGACTAGGCGCACTGCCCTTCGCACCGTCGCGCGCGCCAGTCCGTACTCGCCCATCAGCTGAGACTCGGACGGAATCGGCCAGCCGGGCTCCCAGTCGCCGCGTGCGATCCGGGCGGCAAGGATGCCTGCGAGCTGCCGGTAGGGCGGCTCCGGGGCGTTGTGTCGCACCTGCTCGTCAGGTCCGTAGTCCATGGCTGGGCAGGCTAGGGCGGGCAATCATAGCCGCGCCGGGTCATCATCAGCTGCACTTGGATGTAGACGTCTAGATCGGGCTAGGGTTACAGTTTCCGTCGCTCGGGGGGTCAAGCGAAGGAGGCGACTGTGCGGTGGAAGGTGGCGACGTTCGCGGCGTTCGTCCTTATCGGCCTGGTGTGGGCGGCGGGGTTCGGCCGGTGAGCGCGGATGCGGAGATGGCCGACCCGATCGACTCCGGCGTGGTGGACAGGGTGTTCGAAGGGTCGGTGGCCGCGGACTTCGGCTACACGCAGGGCGATCTGGGCATCCTGGCCCGGTTGCTGTGCCGCCCCTGCCCCACCTGCGGGGCCGAGCCGGGAACCTGGTGCCGCACGCGGAACGGCCGGGTGCTCGTCGGTCTGGACACCCAGCATTCCGCGCGGCGGCGATTCCAGGCCGGGTGCACCCCCGTCGTCCGGTGACCATGATCGTGATCGTGAAGGAAAAGTCAGCTATCCACCGAAAAGTCTTCATGATCACGATCATGATCACGGGCAGGACGGCCTGAAACTCACCGCGCAGCCGACCGAACGGACCATGTCACGTCCGGTTCCTTCCCGTCGTCCGAGTGGGTGGACGGACCGCGGCCGATGGCCCCGAACCACGGCGGCCGCCCGCGGACTGCGTACACGGGTAGGAGTTCCCGCATGAAGCAGGTGACCGTGATCGGCGGCGGGCTGGGCGGCCTCGTCGCCGCGATCGCAGCTGCCGAAGCCGGCGCGAGAGTCGAGCTTTTCGAGTCACACCAGACGCTGGGCGGGCGGGCGCGCTCGACCGAGGGCGCGTACATCGCGAACGATGGTCCGCACGTCTTCTACAGCGACGGCCCGCACTGGCCGTGGCTCGTCGAGCGTCGCATCGTCACGCCCGCGGCGAGGATCCCGCTCCGTGAGGGCCGCTGGCTGCGCTTCCGCCACCAGGGCCGCCGCCGCGCCATGCCCCCGGCCGGCGTCCTGCGACCCGCGAGCCGCCGGCGCCTCGAGGCGCCGTTCGACCAGGACTTTCGCAGCTGGGCGACCTCCCGGTTCGGCGCCGGGAGCGCGCGGATGACGGCGAACATGATGGGCGTCGCGACGTTCGACCGTGACCCTGGCCGGCTGTCGGCGGCGTTCGTCTGGGAGCGGTTCCTGCGGGTCACGCGGCCCGGCTATCCCTCCCCGCGCTACGTCGTCGGTGGTTGGCGGGCCGCCGTCGACCGGCTCGCCGCGCGGGCGCGCGAACTCGGCGTACGCATCGAGACCGGAGCCCGGGTCGACGTCCTGCCGACATCCACCCCGGTGATCGTGGCGACCTCGCTCGACGCGGCCCGCCACCTGCTGGGCGACGACACGCTGCGGTGGGAGAGCGGACGGACGGCGATGCTCGATCTCGGCGTACGACGGCACAAGGGTGACGCGTTGGTCGTCTTCGACCTCGACGAGGCAGGATTCTTCGAACGCTTCACCGGACCGGACCCCACACTGGCGCCGCGCGACCACTCACTCGTGCAGGCGCAGATGCCGTTGCGGGTCGGTGAATCCAAGGCCTCGGGGCTCGCGCGGCTGGAGGGTCTCGTGGACCTCGCGCTACCGGGATGGCGGGAGCGTACGACGTGGCGGCGCGAAGCCGTGGCGGCCGGGCGTACCGGAGCACTCGACCTGCCCGGCACCAGCTGGCGCGACCGGCCGGCGATCGACCGCGGCCACGGTGTCTATCTGGTCGGCGACCAGGTGGCGGCGCCCGGCCTGCTCTCCGAGGTCACCCTGGCGAGCGCCCGCCAAGCCGCTCACCTCGCAGCCGGTGCGCCAGGACCCGCGGTCCTCGCCGCGCACCACCCGGCAGTCCGCCAGTAGCTTGCGGACAGGGCACGTCCTGCGACCCGAGACGATGCATGGCAACTCCCGACGACACGCGGTGAATGTGCCGCGCTTCATTGGGAGTGATCACGTAAACGTGATCACTCCCAATGAAGCCCGGCGGACGGTTCACGGCGTGCCGCCGCCGGGGGTGAACAACCCACGGTCGAACGCGGTCGCCACCGCGGCGGCACGATCGTTGACGCCGAGCTTGGCGTAGATGTGGAGTACGTGCGTCTTCACGGTTGCCTCGCTGATGAACAGCTTCGCCGCCGCCTCCCGGTTGGTCGACCCCTTGGCGATCAGGCCAAGCACCTCCAGCTCCCGCTGGCTCAGCGGTTCCCGCGCCGGCTGGCGTACCTGACGTACCTCGCGTACCTGTCCCATCAGCCGCGACGCCACGGTCGGCGCGAGCACGGCCTCGCCCCGTGCGGCGGCGACGACGGCGCGGAAGAGCTCCTCGCGGGGCGCATCCTTGAGCAGGTAGCCCGTCGCGCCGGCCTCGATCGCGGCGACGACGTCGGAGTCGGTGTCGTACGTCGTCAACACGAGCACCCGCGCCGCACTCCCGCGTTCGGCGAGCTGGCCGATCGCCGAGACTCCGTCGACGCCGGGCATGCGGAGATCCATGAGGACGACGTCCGGGCGCAGCGCCAGTCCCTGGCGGACCGCCTCCGCTCCGTCGGCCGCCTCGCCGACGACCTCGAAGCGGGTGTCACCGCTGAACATTCCGCGCAATCCGTCACGGACCACCGGATGGTCGTCGACGATCAGGAGCCCGATCGGATTGGCGTGGTTGGCACCCTCGGGGTTCACCTCATCACCCCGCTCCTCGCGGCCAGCTCCGCGCGCACTCCGGCGACCAGCCTCGCCCTCGCTACTCACACGGCCGCCCCCGCCACTCACTCGGCCGCCCCCGCCACTCACTCGGCCGCCCCCGCCGCGATTGCCGGAACACTGGCCGAGATGGCCGTTCCGACTCCCGACTCGGACTCGACCTCGAGCCGGCCGGCCAGTCGGCGTACCCGCTGCCGCATCGCTGTCAGGCCGAACCCACCCTGCTGACCCGCGGCCTCGGGCACGTTGCCGATCTCGAACCCGGCACCGTCGTCACGGACGTCCAGCGTCACGACGTCCTCCATGTAGGACAACGTGAGGCCCACCCTCGTGGCGTTCGCGTGCTTGGCGACGTTGGCGAGGCCCTCCTGGGCCGTCCGGAGCAAGGTGACCTCGACCTCGGGATGCAAGGGGCGAGCCGTGCCCGTGGTGGTGACACTCGCGGGGACGTCGTTGACGGCCGACCAGCGTTCGACAACGTCCTCGAGTGCCTCGGGAAGCCGCGCGACCTCGAGCGCTTCGGGGCGGACGGCATGAACCGAACGTCGTGCCTCGGACAGGCTCTCGCGGGCGAGGACCGCCGCGGTGTCAAGGTGACGTTGCCATTCGGCCGGGTTGTCCTTCGCCTGGTCGGCCGCCTGAAGCTGCGTGATGATGCCGGTGAGCCCCTGCGCCAAGGTGTCGTGGATCTCGCGTGCCATGCGCTGGCGCTCGTCGAGGACACCCGCCTCGCGCGCCTGGGTCAGCAGCTGTGTGTGGAGCCCGGCGTTCTCCTCCATCATCGCGGTGAGCTTGGCGTTGGCCTCGGCGAGTTCGGCGAGTGTCGCCTTGCGGTTCTCGTGCTGCCGGCCGGCGATGACGGCGAAGAAGCACATCGTGCCCGCGATGACGGTGTTGACGGCGAAGAGGGCGACGTAGCTCGCGATCATCGCGGGAGACGGCTCCTGCATCCCGCCGGTCTGCGACAGAGCGGAGACGGCCGCCGTCCCGGCGATCCCGACGAAACGCCAACGCCCGGGAAGAATGATCATCGAGTGGAGGTACCCCACCCACGCGAAGATGCCGTACCAGGGTGCCAGCGCCACGAGGATGCCGGCGAGGATCAGCAGGCCGACGAAGTAGACCGTGCTCAGAGGCTGCCGGTCGAAGGTCGTGGGCCGACGGGTCACGAAGCAGTACACCCAGGCGACGGCGAGCGCCGTCACGGCGAGGATGGCGTTGGTCCGTCCCTGGGACTGCTCGTGGAAGAGCGTCACGATCAGCGAGAGCCCCAGCAGGACGTACGGGAGGCCGCGATAGATCGGCATCTCGCGGCGTTCCCAGATCTCCAGCGCGCTTGCCGGCTCGATCACCTTCACGGTCTACCCCTCCTTCCGGGCGTCGGTCACTCCCAACGGAAGAGCTTCGCCGCGATGGCAGCCGCCGCCGCCGCGACCATCGCCATTATGACCAGGTGCAACGGCTCCGGCCCGGTGCCCGTCCAGGCGTCCTGGAGGGCCTGGACCCCGGGCGGCAGGTACGCACCCAGCTGCACCACGAGATCGGGCAGCATGAACCTCGGCAGGTAGACCCCGCCGAAGAACATCGACAGGAAGAAGATCGGCAACGCGATCGCCGTGGCCATCCGAGCGGTCTTGGCGGTGGCGGCCGCGAGGAGCCCCAGCGCGAACAGGGCGCCCCCACCGAACAGACAAGCCGCCACGAAGCCGCCGGGATGCTGGGGAAGTGGTACGTCGAACGCGAGATGCCCTACCAGGACGAGCAGCGCGATGCCCGCGAGGGCCGCCACGAAGTTGACCACCAGCTGGGCGATCAGCAGGTTCGCCGGGTGGACGGGTGTGGTCGCCAGTCGACGCAGAACGCCCTTCTCGCGATAGGTGGCGAGGCGGATCGGCAGCGTGTTGACCCCGAGCGTCGCCAGGGTGATCACGACGAGAGACGGCGCGAAGACGTCGATGAACGCCATCCCGCCAAACGTTTCCGAGGGCTCGCGGGTGGCCGGGATGAGGCCGATGACCACCATGATCGTCGTCGGCAGGGCCAGGGCGAGCAGTGGTGTGGCCAGGTCGCGGAGGAACAGTTTGGTCTCGATGGCGGTGACTCTGCCGAGTGAGCGCACGGGAATCTCCTACATGGTCAGGCGCCGGCCGGAGGGGCAGACGGCGGGGCAGACGGCGGGGCAGATGGCGGGGCAGACGGGCGCGGACATGCGAGTGCCGGGCGGGCGCGGCTGCGGTTCGGTTGGCCGTTTCAGTTACCGGTTGAGTTGTCGGTTGAGATGTCCAGAGAACGGCCGGTGAGCTCGACGAACGCGTCGTCGAGGCTGGCCTGCTCCACCCGGAGTTCGTGAGCGACGATCTGCTGACGGGCGAGGACCGAGGTGACGGCATGCAACACGTTGCCGGTCCCCGTCACCACGACCTGTCGGCCCGAACGGGTCACCGAGGTCACCTCTGGCAGGTCGGCCAGCACCGCGTCGTCGAGAGCCGCTGACGGCCTGAACCTGATCCGCTGCTCGTCGTTGACCCGCGACACGAGACCGGCGGGGGTGTCGAGCGCGACCAACCGGCCGGCGTCGATGACCGCGAGCCGGTCGCAGAGGCGTTCGGCCTCCTCCATGAAGTGAGTGACCAGGACGATCGTGACCCCCCGGTCGCGGACGCCTTCGATCAGGCTCCACGTGTCGCGACGGGCCTGCGGGTCGAGCCCCGTGGTGAGCTCGTCGAGGATCGCGATCTCGGGATTGCCAACGAGGGCGAGGGCCACCGAGAGCCGCTGCTTCTGGCCGCCGGAGAGACGCTTGAACGCCGTGGTGCGCTTCTCGTCGAGACCGAGATCCCGGATCAGCTGGTCGCTGTCGGCGGGGTTGCTGTAGAAGGAGCTGAAGAGGGCGAGGGCCTCCCAGACCCTGAGCTGCTCGGGCACCTCGCTCTCCTGCAGCTGCACACCGAGGCGCTGCCGCAGCTCTGCACGGTCGCGTCGAGGGTGGAGTCCGAGCACGCTGGCGGTGCCGCTGTCAGGCGTACGCAGTCCCGCGAGGCACTCCACGGTCGTGGTCTTGCCCGCACCGTTGGGTCCGAGGATGCCGAAGATCTCGCCTCGTTCGACCGTGAACGACACGTCGTCGACGGCGGTCTTGGCGCCGTAGCGCTTGTGGAGCTGGTTGACCTCGATGACTGGCACGGCCCGTCCTCCTCCGCTCAGGTGACGAGATCGAGCCTCGCCCAGGAGGGGCCACTCGCGGATCGTCTGGTCGGCCACACTCCTGCGTGGTTCGGGCTGAGCCGACACCTCCACCGAGCGGAGTACCCAGATCCACCGTTCGGTGGATCCGGGTACCGTCAGGCTGCCCGGCGACGGTCTAGGGCAGGGGTTCCGGACCGGGTTCCGGACGGGGTTCTCGACCGCCGGGCCGGCAGGCCATTCCGGTCGGTGGCCGGCGGGCGTTCCAGAAGAATTGGTCTGGGCGTACCATCCAGTCTCGTGGCCACCACACGTGCCAAACTCGCCTGGGACACCCTCGTCGACGTCGAGGCGGCTGGGCCGGGACCCCTACACGAACGCTTGACCCGGTCGCTCCGGCAGGCGATCCGCGACGGCCGGCTTCCGCCGAGCAGCGCGCTTCCGCCCAGCCGCGCACTCGCGACCGACCTCGGCTGCTCGCGCTGGGTCGTGACGCAGGCGTACGAACAACTGGTCGCTGAGGGCTATCTCACCGCGCGCACCGGCTCGGCGACCACCGTGCGCGCGACCGGTCCGACCGAGGACCGGGGGGCCGCACCCAACCGTCCGGGCGGCGGCGCCACGACGGCTGGCACGGGGGTCCCCTCCGCCACCAGCGCACCGGGCCGTACCCCCTCACATCCTGGCTCGGCGGGATCGGGCCAGTTTTCGACCCGGTACGACCTCGCGCCCGGACTCCCGGACCTGCGGGCGTTCCCGCGTCGGCGTTGGGTGGAGGCGGTGCGATCGCAGCTGGCCACCATGCCGTACGACGATCTCGGCTATCCCACGCCCGGCGGCGCGCCGCACCTGCGTGCGGTGATGGCCGACTACCTCCGCCGCGTCCGGGGCGCCCTCACCGACGCCGGCGATGTCACCTGCTGCTCGAGCGTCTCGGACGGGGTGGCCCGACTCGCGACATGCCTGCGTACGGCCGGCATCGAGCGGATCGCGGTCGAGGACCCCGGCTGGACCAGGCTCCGGCAGACCATCGAACGCGTCGGTCTGCGTACCGTCGGCATCCCCGTCGACGCCGACGGACTCCGCGCTGACGAACTCGCGAAACGCCGGGACGTCCGGGCGGTCCTGGTCACGCCGGCCCACCAGTTCCCGACCGGAGTCGTCCTCACGCCGGGACGCCGCGCAGTGCTGCTCGACTGGGCGCGTGACGTCGACGGGCTGATCCTCGAGGACGACTACGACGCGGAGTTCCGTTACGACCGGCGACCGGTCGGGACCCTGCAGGGTGCGGATCCGGAGCACGTCGCGCTGTTCGGTTCGTTGTCCAAGACGTTGTCGCCGGCGATCGGGATCGGCTGGATGGTCACACCCGCCCGCTGGACGGCCGAACTCCGCGCCGGGGAGGGCGGCATGTCGATGCCGTCGGCACTCGACCAACTGGCGTTCGGGGAGTTCGTCGAGTCCGGTGGGTACGACCGGCACCTCCGGGCCGCCCGCCAGCGATACCGCCACCGCCGCGACGCCCTGGTCGCCGCCATCGACGCGCGCCTGCCCAGGTGCACGCTGTCCGGTGTCGCGGCGGGTCTCCACCTCGTCCTCCGACTCGAGCCGGGGACCCCGACCGCGGAGGTGGTTGCCCGTGCGGCCGCCAGCGGTGTCCGGGTCGCCGACCTCGACGCGTACCGGGTTCGGCCCGACCCGTCCGCACCCGCCCTCGTCCTCGGCTACGGCAACCTGCCCGACGGCGCCGTCGACCCCGCGGTGAGCCTGCTCGCCGCCGCGGTCGCTGCGGTACGCCCGGATGCTTCCGTCCGCACGCCGGCCGGCCGGTGACGGTCGGCGCTTGGATGAGGGCGCCCCTCGTACAAACCGCCGATCCATGAGGGCGCCCCTCACCCAAGGCGGGCCGCTCCGACCCGGCGGCCGGGCGACGACCTCGATGGACGCGGACCGAGGAGAATGGCGCGATGGGCGAGACTCCGACCAGTTGGCCGAACGACGAGTTCCAGGCCGTGTTCTGGGCGACCAAGCGTGCCCTCGCCGAGGCCGCCGATGTGGCGTACCGGCGTCACGGCGTACGCGACGGGCAGCAGTTCCTCCTGATGGCACTGTGGAAGGAGGACGGCCTGCCGCCAGGTGAGCTCGCCCGGCGGCTGGGGCTCGCGACGCCGACGGTCACCCGGGCCGCCATCCGGATGGAGGCCGCGGGACTCGTCACCCGCACCCCTGACCTCTCCGACCGCCGCCTGGTCCGGATCCACCTCACCGAGCGCGGACGAGACCTGCAACACGTCCTGGACAAGGAGATGCGCGCCCTCTCCGACCGCGCCCTCGCGACGCTCTCCGACGAGCAACGCACGACGCTGATCGAGGCGCTCGACCTGATCCGCCGCAACCTCAGCCGCTGATCCATCCCCGTCCGCCAGCGCCCGTCGACGCTACGGGCAGCGGATCACCTGGCCGGCGTAGGAGAGTCCCCCGCCGAAACCGAACAGCAGCACCGGCGCACCCGACGGGATCTCGCCGCGTTCGACGAGCTTGGACAGGGCAAGCGGAACGCTCGCCGCCGACGTGTTGCCCGACTCCACGACGTCGCGGGCGACCACCGCGTCCGTCACCCCGAGTTGGCGGGCGATCGGCTCGATGATGCGCAGGTTGGCCTGATGGGGGACGAACGCCGCAAGCTCCTCCGGCGCGATCCCGGCCCGATCGCAGGCCTGCCGCGCGAGACCGGCCACAGCGGTCGTCGCCCAGCGGAAGACCGCCAGTCCTTCCTGCGAGAAGACGCCCGGTACACCCTCGATGCGTACCGCGTTGGACATCTCGGGTACGCAGCCCCACACGACCGGCCCGATGCCAGGCTCCTCGGCGGCACGCACCACCGCCGCTCCGGCGCCGTCGCCGACCAACACGCACGTCGTACGGTCGGTCCAGTCGGTGAACTCGGTCAGCTTCTCCGACGCGATGACGAGGGCGTTCCGTGCGGCGCCGGCCTGGATCGCATGGTCGGCAGTCGCGAGGCCGTAGCAGAAGCCCGAGCAGGCGGTGTTGATGTCGTACGCCGCGGGGGCCCGCACACCCAACCGCGCCGCCACCCGCCCGGCCATGTTGGGTGACCTGTCTCTCGCCGTGCAGGTCGCGACCACGACGAGGTCGATGTCCTCGGCGCCGAGACCACCGGCCGACAACGCCTTCTCCGCCGCGTACGCCGCCATCTCGTCCACGGACTCCGTCTCGGCGACGTGCCTGGTACGGATGCCGACCCGGGTGCGGATCCATTCGTCATTCGTGTCGACGATCTTCGCGAGATCGTCGTTGGTGAGAACCTTTGCCGGCTGGTAATGCCCGAGTGCCACGACCCGCGATCCCGTCACTGCGCGCTCCCTTGTGTACGACGTCGGTGACGCTTCCACTGTCATCGATCTCCCGGCGAGAAGGTACCCGCCCGGTCGCCAGTACCTACCCGGACGCGTGGGAGGATCTCGCCAGTTCCTCCCTCAGCAAACGTTCACGCCAGCGCTCCCTCCGGTTCGAGCGGGACTTGGACACCCCGCCGCGCCGACGCACCCGCCTCAGGCCGACGTGGCCAGCGCGCCTTCCAGCTCCACCGCCCAGTTCAACAGGTCCTCGTCGGCGTTCGGGCGCGCGGCGAACTGCACACCGAGCGGAAGGCCGTTGGCGGCCGCGCCGGCGGGCACCCCGACCACCGGCAGGCGGGCCTGGGTCCAGGGCAGGTTCATCAGCGGGCTGCCGGTGGTGTGGAGCCCTTCGGGTGCGGGACCTGTCGCGGCGGGGGCGATCCACATGTCGATCCCCTCGGCATCCATCTGCGCGACCAATGCCGCTGCGTACTCCTTGCGTTCGGTCAGGGCCCGTTCGTACGCCTGCACCGAAATCCGCCGGCCCTCACGGATCGCGGTGGCCGACTGCTCGCGGTAGCGGTCTTCGTACGTCCGGAACCACGTCTCGTGGGTCCGCGCGAGTTCCACCAGGTTGATCAGATCGTTGCGCTGGATGACGTCGCCGAGGTCGGTGAGCGTGGAGATCCGGCGTACGGCGAAGCCGGCGTCCTCCAGGTGCCCGACCTGGTCGGCGAACGCCTGCCGCGCCTCGGCAGTTGCCTGGTCGAGGTAAGGCCCCTCCGGTACACCGAGCACGGGGCGCCGCATCGGCCCCACCTCCGTCCGCGCCCGCCAGCCGTCGCAGACGACGGCCGCCGCGGTCGTCGCCGTCGCCACGTCGTGGCTGAGTAGACCGACCGTGTCGAACGACGGCGCGTTCGCGATCACGCCTGCCGTCCGGATGCGGCCGTAGGTGGGCTTGAACCCGACGACTCCGCAGAACGCCGCGGGCCGGATCACCGATCCCACCGTCTGCGTACCGATCGCGAGTGCCACCAGCCCCGCCGCCACCGCGGCGGCCGAACCGCTGCTCGACCCGCCCGGAGTGTGCCTCAGGTCGTGCGGGTTGCGGGTCGGGCCTGGCGCCATGAACGCGAACTCCGCCGTCACCGTCTTGCCCACCACCAGCGCGCCGGCGTCACGCAGGCGCGCCACCGCGGGTGCTTCGACCGCGTCGGACGCGGCGAGCACCTCGATCGGGAGCCGTGCACCGGCACCCGTCGGCAGGCCGTCGACGTGGACGACGTCCTTCACCCCCAGAGGTACGCCGAACAGCGGCGGGCGCTCGCGCGGATCCGGCCAACGACGTACCAGCTCGCTGACCTCCGTGCGCACCCGCTGCCGGCGGTCGGGTTCGGCGACGAACGCCTGGAGATCCGCGTCGACGGACTCGATCCGGGTGCAGATCTCGTCGGCCAAGCTCACCAGGTCGAGGTCACCGCGTCGTACGGCTGCCCACTCGGCCAGCAACGTGCGCGCGTCTGCCGTTGTCCCACGCATGCCGTCCACCGTGCCACACCACGCGCCGCCCAGTCGTCATGATCATGGAACCGCGCACCAGCCGCGACTGTCCGTGCGGCACGGCGTCACCACCCACCCCGAAACTGACGGGCAGATGTCGGAGCGCCTCTATAGGATGTTCGGCGGTCTTACCACGTGGTATGACCCGAGCGTGGGGAGACGTGGGTGGCGAGTGCGCAAGGCATGGTGAAGGCTTCACTGGCGGCCCGTCGTCTTCCGCAACGCCGCATACTCACCGACGACGTCTACGAAACCGTCAAGGCGTTGGTGATGGACCACGCCCTCGCCCCCGGGGCGCATCTCAACATCGACGCACTCGCCCGCGACCTCGAGGTCTCGCAGACCCCCGTCCGGGAAGCACTGGCGCGGCTCGAGTCCGACGGCCTCACTGTCAAGCAGCCCTTGCGCGGCTACACGGTGGCGCCCCTGCTCGACAAGGACCAGTTCGAGCACCTCTTCGGGCTCCGCTTCCTCCTCGAACCCTGGGCTGCCAGTCAGGCCGCGAGACGCGCGACCCCAGCCGACCACGCCGCCCTGGAGGCGACGTTCGCCCTGGTGACCGACGTGCCGGCCGAAGGAAGCTACGACGCCTACCGCGCCCTCACCGCCCATGACGAACGGTTCCACGCGCTGATCCACGAACTCTCGGGCAACACCCTGCTCGCCCCGACGTTCCAGCGACTTCACCCGCATCTGCACATCTTCCGGCTCTACTACGGCAAGGGCATCGGCGCGCAGGCGGTCGACGAGCACCGGTGCATCCTCGAGGCGATCCAGCGGGGCAGTGCCAAGGCTGCCGAGGCGGCCATGCGCGCCCACCTCACCGGATCCCGCGACCGGCTACGGCCCGTCTTCGACTGAACGACCACAACCACGGGCACCCCGGCGACGCGTTCCCAGCCGGGCCGGGGTCGGCTCCCACAAGCGGCGCGCCGGTCCCCGCCGTTTTCCGAAATACGTAGAACTGCCGAAAAGCCGTTATCATCCGTCCCGTCGGCATCCTCCTGATTCGCCCGAGGTGCCAGAACGCCTTGCTGGGACGCGGATTCCGGTCGCCCAGGTAGGTGTGCAACATTGCGGGGTGCCTTTCGTCCACAACGACTACTACCAACGACGTCTGATCCGTCAGCTGCCCGCTGGTGGTCGTACGGCACTCGACGTCGGCTGCGGCACGGGCAGGTTCGCGCGGCGGTTGGCCCGACGCGGCTACGACGTCGACGCGATCGACCAGTCGGCGGAGACGCTTGCGACAGCGCGCGCCTTGACGGCACAGATCTGGGCGGCCGGCACGATCCACTGGCAGCAGGCCGACATCACGACGGTCGACCTGCCGGACAAGCACTACGACTTCATCAGCTGCCTGGCGAGCATCCACCACGTACCGTTCGAGACCGTCGGCAGGTTGCGGGACGCGCTCACCCATGACGGCGTCCTCGCGATTCTCGGCCTCTACAACGAGGAGACCGCGAGCGACTGGCTCCTCAGCCTCGCCGCCGTCCCGGTGAACGCGGCGGCGAGGCTGACGATGGCCATCTCCGACAAGCTGCAACCCACCTGGGAGAACCACGTCCAGCGGCAGGTCAGCGCCCCGACCATGCCGCCGAGCATGACTCTTGCGCAGATTCGTACCGCCGCCGCCGAGGAACTTCCCGGCTGTACGATCCACCGCCTGCTCTTCTGGCGCTACCTGCTCGTCTACCGCAAGACGACCTGACCGGCGCCGCCTGCTCTGCCCAGGCGATCCGACAGGCCGACGCCTCACTCGTCGGTGATGAAGTACTGCTCCGGGTTCGTGGGACCCGGCGTGGGATACAGGAACGACTGCGGCACGCTCTTCGGCACGTTGTGGAAGTTGTTCTTCACGATGCCGTACGACTGGGGCATCAGGATCGTCCCGATGTGGTAGAAGAACTCCTTCGAGATCGTGAGCAACTCCTTCAACAACCGGTCGCGCTCGGCCTCGTCCATCGTCTGGCGTACCTGCTGGTAGAGCTCCATCTGCCGGCGTACCGGGGCCGGCGGTCGCTCGCCGTCCTTCCCGCCGGTCTGGTACCACAGCATCCACTGCGGTGCGTAGTTCGTCGACTCGTTGGCCGACGGGAAGTACCAGTCCGTCCGCATCAACGGCTCGATCCAACCGCCGCCCTCGGCCTGCCAGACCGCAGCGTCGTGCTGTCCGGCGTCGGTGCGTTCGTCGAACAGCGCGCGGTCCTCGTTCTTGACCTGGATGTCGACGCCGACCTCCCGCCAGTGCGAACGGACGAGCTGCATCGTGTCCGGCCACTCCGCGCGGAACGCGGTCGGCACCTCGACACCGAACGAGATCCGCTTGCCGTCGGGCCCGAGCCGGAACCCGTCGCCGTCGCGTTCGGTGAACCCGGACCTGTCGAGGTGTTCGTTGGCCAGGTCCACGTCGTAGTCGGTGTACTGCTTGGCCATCTCCTCGTCGTAGTACGGCGAGCTGTCACGCGGCGCCACCTGGAAGGGTTCACCCTGCCGCTGGTAGACGGAGTCGATGATCTCCTGGCGGTTGATGGCGTAGGACAGGCCGATCCGGAAGTCCTTGTTGTTGAAGACCTCCCGCTTCGCCGGATCGGGATGGTTGAGGTTCAGCGCGACGACACAGGCGTTGGAGTCCGATGGCACTTCGTCGAAAAACGTGTAGTTGCCCTTGGCCCGCCCGCGCGCGAGGACCGGCTTGTTCTGCAGGGTGTTGATGGTGCGGTCCTGCATGTCGATCTCGCCGTTGCTGGCGGCCAGAACCATGACCTGCGGGTCGGCGATGTGCCGGTACACGAGCCGGTCGATGTAGGGGAGCTGGCTGCCTTCGGGATCGGTCTTCCAGTAGTACGGATTGCGGTCGTAGATGTAGCGGGTGCCCTCGCCGAACACCGTCCTCGCCAGCCAGCCGTGCAGCCGCGGCACGTCCTTGTTCGCCCAGGTGTCGGCCTTGAGAAGCAGCAGCTCGACCCAGCTTGCCTGATCCTCGTCCTCGGCGAGCTGGTCGGCGTCGGGGTTGTACTTCTTGTGGAACTGCTGCATGTAGTGCTTGGGGAACTCGAGGATGTCCAGGGCGTACGGCGTCGCGTTGCTCTGGATGAACAGGCTGTTCGGTTGCGCGAACGTGAACCGTACGGTGACCTCGTCGACCTTCTCGATCTCGCCGGGCTCGTCACCGGAAAGGTACATCGGCGGCGGCACGGGAAAGAGGTCGGTGTTGAGCAGCACGTCGTCGTAGGCGAAGACCAGGTCGTCGGCGGTGAACGGCTTGCCGTCCGACCACTTCATCCCCTTGCGAAGAGTGACGACGTACGCCCGGCCGCCGTCCTCGACCGTGATGTCCTTGGCGACGTTGGGGATCACCTTCTGGAACTGCGGATCCCACCGCATGAACGTCTCGTAGCCGACAGTACGGCCGAGCCAAGCGCCGTCGGACGGGCCGAGCGTGCCGCTGTTCCACTCGCCGCCGTACACCCCGATGCGGTCGTTCGGCTCGACGACCAGGGGTTCGTCGGGAAGCCGTTCAGCGACGGGAGGCAACTTCCCGTCCTTGACCAGCGCCGCCAACATCGGCGCCTCCTTTCCCTTCGTTCCCGGGCCGCTGCCCTGGTCGCCGTTGCCGTTGCGCTCTGATCCGGGGTCGGTCGAGAGGAACGAGCAGCCGGTCGCCGATGCCACCGATGCCGCTGATGCCGTGACGAGAAGTGCCGCCCCGCTGGTACGGAGCAGGTTCCGTCGTGTCACTTCGTTGTGGAGCCACGCGCGGCTGGTCACGACGCCTCATCTCTTCTGCGTACGTCCATCCGCCGAACCTGCCGCGGTGAACCCGCAGAGACAGTGTGGGAGAGCGCTTTCCATCGATGTGAAACGGATTGTATGAGCGACATGCCGGACAAACAAGGACAGATGTCCTGGTCGCCCGGATGAAACACGCCAGGGAGAACAGGGGCCTGTTGAGGCCCGGGGGAAGAGAGCGTGTTGGGTGCGCGAGGGGGGAGTTGAGCCGTAGAACCAGCACGCTCGATCACGCCCAAACCGCCGTCCTGAGCGTGAAACCGGCGTCTCGTTACCTCCGGTTCCGGCAACGCCGCGACGGATCTGTCGCCGTCGCCTTCCTGAGCTGATCTCCCACCGACCATCGCGAGAGGGCAGCGTCGCGCAGGGCGTCGCGCAGAGGCCGCCTATCTGCAACCCGACGGTTGCGCTCTGCGGAATCTTGTGCAACCGTTTGATTGCACTCAATGGAGGTTTTCATGGACACGGTCACAAGGCCCAACGAAGGCGAGACCCGCTCGATCCTCGTGGTGCTCTTTCTCGGGGCGTTCGCGATGGGCAGCGCGGACATGCTCGTCGTGGGGATGCTCGACCTGATCTCGGCCGACCTGGCCGTCTCGGTCCCGCAGGCCGGCGCACTGGTGACCGCCTTCGCGCTGAGCATGGCGATCGGTGGGCCGGTGCTCGCACTCCTGACGGCGCACCTGGACCGCAGGATCGTCCTGCTCGGTGCCGTGGCGGCTTTCGCGCTGCTCAACGTGGTTCCGGTGCTGGTGGCCGACTACACGTTCTTCCTCCTGGCGCGCGCCGGGGCCGGAGCGGTCGAAGGCCTGTTCATCGCGGCCGCGCTCACCGCGGTGGAGGGCATCGTGCCGAAGGACCGGTCCGGCCGCGCGATGGGCCTGGTGATCACCGGATTCGCCACCTCGAGCGCACTCGGGCTGCCCCTCGGGACGCTGGCAGGACAGGTCCTCGGCTGGCGCGCGTCGTTCGCCGCCCTCGTGGGCATCGCGCTCGGGGTCCTCATCGCTGGCGTCCGGGTGCTCCCTTCGGTCCCGACGCGCGCGAGCCGGACGGCCGGCGCTCAGCTCCGCCTCGCGTTCGCACCGCGCGTGCTCGCCGCTTTGGCGCTGTGCTGCCTGGTCTTCGCGGGCGTCCAGTCGGCCCTCACCTACCTAGTGCCGTACCTTGGCGACGTCACCAGGATCTCGGGCACGACGGTGGTGGGCGTGCTGTTCGCCTTCGGCGTGGCGACCACCGTTGGATCCGCGGCCGGCGCCCGGTTCGCCGATGCCCACGCCGCGCGCGCCCTGGTGGGCGGGACTGTCGGCCTGACGGCCGTGCTCGTGACCATGTACCTCTTCGGCGGGCACGCGGTGGTGGCTGTCCTCACCATCGTCGGCATGGGACTGTTCGCCATGGGGATGGCGCCGGCCCTGCAGAGCCGGGTGATGAGCCTCGCCGGACCCGGCGCGGCCCTCGCGGCCTCGCTGCCGGCGTCCGCCGCCAATGCCGGGGACTCCGTCGGCGCGCTCCTCGGGGGAGTCGCGATCAGCCATGCCGGTCTGGCCGCCGCTGTCCTCGCCGGGGCCGTGGTCACCGCCGTCGCCGTCGCCGTCGCCGTCGCCACCAGCCGCCTCCGCCCCACGGCACCCGCCGCCGAGGTCACCCCGACGACCGAGGTCACCCCGCCGAGCGCTGAGCTGATCGGGGCCTGAGCGCCGATCGGGAAAGGAAGGAACGAACGACATGACAGACAACCCGCAGACAGTCGCCGAGCACGACACGTTCACCGTGCGCCGCACGATCCACATCGCCGCCCCGGTGGAGAAGGTGTGGAGCGCCGTCACCGAGCCTGAGCACATCTCCCGCTGGTTCGGGCGCACGGTGCTCCAAGGGACCGGCGTCGGAGCCCCCGGCACCGTGGCCTGGCCGGACGAGTACGCCATCCCGATCCGCGTCGAGGCGGTCGACCGGCCGAGGATGATCTCCTACCGCTGGTGCAACGACGAGGCGGTCGAGTCCGTTCCGAGCGAGCTCGACGCCGCACACTCGACGGTGTTCACCTTCACTCTTGAGCCGTTGCGCGACGGCACCCAGCTCACGGTGGTCGAGACGGGATTCGAGACGACACTCGACCCGGCCCGGAACATCGAGAGCCACCGTCAGGGCTGGGACCAGCAGCTGGACCGGCTGGTCGCGATGCTGGAGGCACGGTGATGACGGAGATTCTGGTTCCTGTGTTCGCCGCGCTGGGTGACGAGACCCGCTGGAGCATCCTGACCGCACTGGGCGAGGCCCCGGCGTCCGCGTCGGCACTGGCCGCCAGGCTGCCCATCAGCCGCCAGGCGATCGCCAAGCACCTCGAGATCCTTCATCGGGTCGGGCTGGTCGAGCCGGTACCGGTCGGTCGTGAGGTGCGGTACCAGGTGCTGGGCTTGGAACTCAGCGCTACCGCCCGACGGCTCGACGCCATCGGCACCGCTTGGGAGCAACGCCTCGCGGACATCAAGAAGATCGCAGAGGGCCTGTGATGAGGCCGCGCTCAACGGCCCTCGAGGACGCCGCTCTCCCGCCCGTGGTCGACCAGGCAGTCTACGAGCTGGAGATCGAGCGGCTGCGCCAGCGGGAGAAGGCGCACACTCGTGAAGCCGACGCGATCGCCGCGGCCCGTCGACGGCTGCCGATGGTCGAGGTGGACGGCGGCTCGGAGCTGCTTGGCCCCGACGGCCCCACCAGCCTCATCGAAGCGTTCGAAGGACGCCGCCAACTGCTGGCCTACTACTTCATGTGGTGGCCGCGGCAACGGCGACAAGCGAATATGGGGAGGCCCGAGCCATCGCACCTACGCGCTCCCGAAGTGGACGAGGCCCCGGATCCGAAGACCCAGGGCCAGTCACTGTGGTGCGCGAGGGGGGAGTTGAACCCCCACGCCCTTGCGGGCACAGGAACCTGAATCCTGCGCGTCTGCCTATTCCGCCACTCGCGCGCGAGACGTTGCGTCCGGGACGACCGGAAGCGCCTAGATGCTAACAGTCCCCGGCGTGGGGGCGTTCCCGGGCGGGGTGCGTGACACTCGGCGGCTTCCGTGCCCGGCCGGCGGCGGCACTCGACCGGCAGCACCGGCCACTCATGGTCGACTCTCGTCCTGGACGTCCGATACTCGACTCCTCGCATTTGGCTGTCCGGTGCCACGGCACCGGCACCGCAACCGACCGGCCACCCCGGACGTGATCATGCAGGACAGGCGGGCCACAGCGAGCAGGAGCCATTGGAGCCATTTTCATGATCACCATGACCGCGGCCGGACCCGACGGTCCAGCCAGGCGTGCCGCGCGCGCAGTTCGCTCCCGGCGGCGCCAGCACGGCATGAGCGCGGCATGATCGGCCGTCAGGATCCGGACCGCGCCAGGACAACTCCGGGTCACTTCCCGGTCGCGCCACGGCAAGGGGTGGTAGGAGGCGGCCACTCCAGGGCTTGGCAGTTACGATCGACCGGAACATGGCACACCCTGCGCGGGAAGGGAGGTACCCGTGGGAGTCTTTCGTCGCTTTGAACGAGGTCTGGAGGGTCTCGTCACCGGGCCTTTTGCGCGCGTGTTCCGCTCGGCCGTCCAGCCGGTGGAGATCGCCTCGGCCCTCCAGCGCGAGCTCGACAACTCCGCACAGGTGGTGTCTCGCGACTCGAGTCTGGTGCCCAACGACTTCACCATCGAGTTGGCACCCAGCGACCACGAACGCCTCGGCCCCTACGCCCAGACGCTCAGCAGGGAACTCGCCGACGTTGTAAATCGGCACGCGCACGCACAGCACTACTCCTTTACCGGCCCGGTCACGGTGGGGTTCGAACGCCGTGACGACCTGTCCACGGGCCGCTTCCGCGTCCGGGGGAGCGCGGTCGCGGCGGTCATGCCGAGGGGTGGCCGTCCCGGCTATCCTGACGCGCGCCAGCCACACCAGGGCCCCGGCTACCCGCCAGGACCTGGCCCGGGTCCTTACCCTGGTCAGCAACCTGGCTACGGTCCGCCACCAGGAGGTCCGGCAGGCCCGGGCGGTCCCGGCGGTCCAGGACCCGGCCAAGGTCGGGGACCCGGCCAGAACCCACAGTCCTGGCCGCCACCCGGTCAAGGACCGGGTGGACCCGCCGGCCCTCCGCACGGCCCGGGCCAGGGCGGTGGCTACCCCGGCGGACCAGGACCGCACCCGCAGGGACCCGGCCAGGGACCGGGGCACAGCCTCGGACAAGGCCCACTCCCGAGCCAGGATTCGGGCGGTCCGGAACCAGAGGCCCCGCCCGCGGGTCCACAGGTGCCCTACCTCGAGGTCAACGGTCAGCGGCACCCGCTCGACCCACCGGGCGTGGTCCTCGGCCGCGGTACCGAGGCCGACCTGCGGATCACCGACCCCGGCGTCTCCCGCCGGCACGCCGAGATCCGGGTCGTCAAGGACGGTGGCTCCTACACCGTCACGGTCCATGACCTCGGCTCGACCAACGGCATCGTGGTCAACGGCCAACGCGTCGACTACGCCGCACTCCATGACGGCAGCCAGATTCTCCTGGGCAATACGCTGCTCGTCCTACGTCGCCCCGGTGGTGTGCGTTAGTGTCCGAGCTCACTCTCACGATCATCAAGCTGGGGTTCCTGGCGGTGCTCTGGCTCTTTGTGTTGTCGACGGTGTCGGTGATTCGTTCCGACATTTTCGGCTCCAGAGTCAGCGGCAGCAACAGGAGTCAGCGGCAGCCCAAGCCGGCCAAACCATCCCGGCCACCGCGGCGTAAGCGAGGTGAACCCTCGGTCGCCGTGGTGGTCCAGGGCACGAGCTCGGGCCTGCAGGTGCCGTTGGGTGATTCACCGCTCGCCATCGGCCGTGGATCGGAGTGTGAGATCCAGATCGAGGACGAGTACGTATCCACCAGGCATGCGGTCCTACGTCCCCAGGGGACGACGTGGTACGTCGAGGACCTCGGTTCCACCAACGGCACGTTCGTCGGTGAGTCCCGTATCCACGGCCCCACAGCGGTCGGGTCGGGGGTCCCGGTCCGGATCGGCAAGACGATCATCGAGCTGTACAAATAGGCGCGCAAAACGATGACCTCCGAGGTTTCTGGCCAAGAGAAGGCAGGATGACGCTCGCCCTCCGATACGCCGCACACACCGACGTCGGCCTCGGTCCGAAGACACGGAACGAGGACTCCGGCTACGCCGGTCCACACCTGCTCGCCATCGCTGACGGCATGGGGGGCACGGTGGGTGGCGACGTCGCCAGCGCCATCACGATCACGACCGTGCGTGCCCTGGACAAGGCCGGCCACAACGAACCGTTGCGCGCACTCGGCCAGGCCGCGGTCGAGGCCAACTCCCGGATAGCCGCCCGGATCGACACCGACCCGCACCTCGAGGGGATGGGCACGACGCTCACCGCCATCCTCGTCCAGGACGGTCTTGCCAACGTCGCGCACATCGGAGACTCCCGGGCCTACCACTTCCGTGCCGGCCGGCTGCGGATGATCACCCGCGACCACACGTTCGTCCAGAGCCTGATCGACGAGGGCCGGATCACGCTCGAGGAGGCCGAGCACCACCCGCACCGGTCACTCATCATGCGCGCGCTCGAAGGCCGGCAGGACGCCCGCCCCGACCTCGACCGGCTCGAACTCGAGCCCGGCGATCGGCTGCTCGTGTGCAGCGACGGTCTCGACAACGCCGCTGTGAAGGACGACGCGATCGCGGACGTGCTGGGCCGGTTCGCCGGACCGCAGGAGGCCGCGGACGCCCTCATCGCCCTGGCCCTCGACCAGGGCAGCCCGGACAACGTGACCTGCGTCGTCGCTGACGTCGTCGATGTCAGCCAGGGCGCTGCAGACGCGCCGACGCTCATCGGCACCGCGGTGGCGGCACCGGCTGTGGTGGGCGCGGCCGCCGAACCCGACAACCAGGTCCTCGACGACTCCGCCTTCGAACACACGGCGGCCTTGAGTCCCGGCGCCATCGTCCATCCCGCTTCCCGGCAGGCGCACGGCCTCTCGGGCGACGGTCTTCCCCATGGCGAGTCGGACCTGGAGGAGGAGCTTCGCTACGCACCGCGGCCTCCGCGCCGATTCCGCTGGCTGAGCCGCATCGTCGTCGCGGTCGTCGTCCTCGGCCTCCTGGGCACGGGCGGACGATGGGCCTACGGATGGACGCAGGACCAGTACTACGTCGGCCCATTCCCCACCGACGCGCAGGCGAACACCAGCAGGGCCCGGGTGGCGATCTTTCGCGGCATCTCCCAGCAGATCCCCGGCGTGCCCCTCTCCCACGTCTACGAGATGCAGTCCTTCGCGCTGAGCAAGCTTCCGTCGTACCAACGCCAGCAGGTCGCCGACACGATCCCCGCCGACAGTCTCAGCCATGCGCGGGAGATCGTCGGCAAGCTACGCAATCTCGCCCAGCAGTGCGCTCCCGCGCCGACCCAGAGCCCGACGCCCACCCCCTCCAAGACGCCCGACTCCAGTCCGACCGCCGGGAAGAAGCCGACAGCGACGTCGAAGCCGACCAAGCCCGCGGAAGGGGCAGCCAGCCCGTCGACGACTCCCCGCGCAGGCGACGCCCGTGCGCCGCAGGAGTGCGATCCCGCGGACTCCACCCCCTCACCCACGTCTGGCTCGAAGTGAGCGAGACCCAGGCACCCGCCGTCGAGGTCCGCAAGCGCCGCACCGCGGAGCTTGTGCTGACACTGCTCGCCCTGGCAGTCGCCGTCGGCGCCTACGCGGTCGTCGGCATCACGCTGACCGGCGAACTCTCGTCCCAGGTCTTCTCCTACGGAGCAGGCCTAACCCTGCTGGTCGGGATCGCCCACGTCATCATCCGGATCCGTACGCCCTATGCCGACCCGATCCTGCTGCCGTGCGTCGTGTTGCTCAACGGCATCGGACTCGCCCTGATCCATCGGCTCGACCTCACCAAGATCGAGAACGCCCGCCTCGACGGGGAGTCGCTGCCACGCGCCGACGCGCCTCTGCAGCTCACGTGGACCGCCGTCGGCGTCGCGGGGTTCATCCTGGTCCTGCTGCTCATCCGCGACCACCGGCGACTCCAGCGGGCCACCTACACCGCGTTGTTCGCCGGCGTGGGGCTGCTCCTGCTCCCGTTGGTCCCGGGCCTGGGGGTGCGCTTCCAGGGGGCGCAGATCTGGATCCGCTTCGCCGGGCTGTCGTTCCAGCCGGGCGAGATCGCCAAGGTCTGCCTGATCGTGTTCTTCGCCGGTTATCTCGTCGTGAAGAAGGACGCACTCGCCCTCGCCGGGCGCAGGTTCCTCGGCATCGACCTGCCACGTGGCCGCGACCTCGGGCCGATCCTGGCGGCGTGGATGATCAGCCTCGCCATCCTGGTGTTCCAGCGCGACCTCGGCACCGCCCTGCTGTTCTTCGGTGCGTTCGTCGTCTTGTTGTACGTCTCCACCGAACGCCCCGGCTGGGTGTTCCTCGGCGGGTCGTTGTTCGTCGGCGGCGCGTGGTTCGCCTACTTCGCCGCGACCACACTCAACATCTCTCAGTTCTCCCACATCGCCAACCGGGTCGACTCCTGGCTCGACCCGTTCGCGGACCGGGACGGTGCGTACCAGATCATCCAGTCGTTGTACGGACTCGCCTACGGCGGCATCCTCGGCCGAGGGCTCGGTGACGGCCATCCCACCCTCGTCCCGCTCGCCAAGAGCGACTTCATCATCGCCGTCATCGGCGAGGAACTCGGGCTCACCGGGCTGATGGCGGTCCTCGTCCTCTACGGCATCATCGTCGAACGCGGCCTGCGGACGGCCCTGCTGTGCCGGGACCAGTTCGGCAAGCTGCTCGCCACCGGGTTCGCGGCCGTCTTCGCCCTCCAGGTCTTCGTCGTGATCGGCGGCGTGACCAAGCTGATCCCCCTGACCGGTCTGACGACGCCGTTCCTGTCCTACGGCGGTTCGTCCCTGGTGGCCAACTGGGCCCTCGTCGCCCTGATGCTGCGCATCAGCGACTACGCACGCCGCCCGCCAGCTCCGGTGGCGGTGCAGACCGATGATGCGATGACACAGGTGGTGAGTCGCCGGTGATGGAAGCGATGCCCCCAACGATCACGGCCGTGGAGACGGAGACGGTGGTGGCAGCGATGACCCCGAAGATCGCAGCCGCAGGGACGGTCGTGATCCGATGAATCGTCCGATCAGGCGGCTCGCCGTCGCGTTCATGGTGCTCTTCTTCGCGCTGCTCGCCAACGCCAACTACATCCAGGTGTTCCAGGCGCCGGACTACAACGACAACACCGACAACACCCGGGTGCTGCTCGACGAGTACGCCCGGCAGCGTGGACCGATCCTGGTCGGCCAGCCGCCGGACCAGATCGAGGTCGCGCGGTCCGTCGAGACCACCGACGACCTGGTCTACCTCCGGAAGTACGCCAAACCCGCGCTCTACGGCCACATCACCGGCTACTACTCCTACACGTTGGGCCCGAACGCGATCGAGTCGGCGTACAACTCGATCCTCGCCGGCACGGACGACGGGTTCTTCGTCCGGCGGGTCGTCGACCTGGTCACCAACCGCCAACCCAAGGGCGGCAGCGTCAAGCTCAGCATCGACCCACGGGCGCAGCAGGCCGCATTCGACGGGCTCGAGGGCAAGACCGGCTCCGTCGTCGCGATCGAACCGGCGACCGGCAAGATCCTCGCCATGGTGAGCCGGCCCGGCTACGACCCGAACCGGCTTTCCTCCCACGACGCCGGGAAGATCAGCGACGCGTGGGCCGAGCTCAACGACGACCAAACCGATCCGCTGGAGAACCGGGCCACGCAGCGGCGCTACCCGCCGGGTTCGACGTTCAAGCTGGTGACGTCGGCGGCGGCACTGTCCTCGGGTAGCTACACACCGGAGACCAATGTCCCGGCGCCGGCCGAGCTCGACCTGCCGCAGACCACGAAGAACATGACCAACTGGCAGGACGGGTTGTGCGACTCGGGGGACGAGATCAGCCTCCAGCGTGCGCTCGAGACCTCCTGCAACACCGCCTACGCCGACCTCGCGCTCAAGCTCGGCGACGAGGCGCTGCGGGAGCAGGCGGAGAAGTTCGGTTTCGGCGCCGCGCACCTTTCGGACCTGCGCGGGGTTTCCAGCGTGTTCCCCGAGGAGGTCGACAAGCCGCAAACAGCGTTGAGCGCGATCGGTCAGTACGACGTCGCGGCGACGCCGCTCCAGATGGCCATGGTGACTGCCGGCATCGCCAACGGCGGCACGGTGATGAAGCCCTACGTCGTCTCCGAGCTCAGCGGTCCCGACCTGAACTCGCTCGATGAGACCGATCCGGAGGTCTTGTCAGAGGCGGTGTCACCGCAGGTCGCCGAGCAGCTCAAGCAGATGATGGTCGGCGTGGTCGAGAACGGCACCGGGTCGCCGGTGAAGATGGGTGTCCCCGTCGCCGGCAAGACAGGTACGGCGCAGACCACGCCGGACCGGCCGCCGTTCGCGTGGTTCGTTTCGTTCGCTCCCGCCGATAACCCATCGGTCGCCGTCGCCGTTGTCATCGAGAAGGCTGACGTCGGCCGCAGCGAGATCTCCGGCGGCAGGCTGGCAGCTCCCATCGCGAAGGACGTCATGGAAGCGGTGATCGAGTGAGCTCCGCGCAGTCCGCACAGAAGGGTGACGCATGACTGAGCCACGATTCCTCGGCGGTCGGTATGACCTTGGCGAGGTGCTCGGTCACGGGGGTATGGCCGAGGTGCGTATCGGTATTGATCGGCGTCTTGGTCGGACGGTTGCGGTGAAGACGTTGCGGGCTGATCTGGCTTCTG
>NZ_JBEFTW010000004.1:0-287946 GCF_040196095.1 Actinopolymorpha sp. B17G11 | reverse complement strand
AACCAACAGAAAGCCCAAAACAGGCCCCAAAAAAACACAAACCCACAACACACAAAAATGCGCCATGAGCCAAAACAACACAAAACCATCGACTATCGGCACGCTGTTGAGTTCTCAAAGATCAGGCACTCCAAGCCGCAGAACCCTCGGGTTCGCCGCCTGGGTGGTGACTAGGGTTTGTGGACTCCATCTCACCGACGAGTCGATGCGCTGGAACCCGATCCCCACCGTCGCCATCCGTAGGGCGCACGAAGCACCCTGCAGATCGCATCTGGTGGGATCCTCGCTTGGCCGGCCGCCTTTCAGCGTCCCGCTCCTCGGCGAGGACCTTGAAGCTACCGTTTCCCTGGCAACCCGGTCAAATCGGGAGGCCCTTGGATCCGGCTCCTGTCCGCCGACCAGACCAGGGCGCGCAGAACGCGCCGGTCTGAGTAGGTTTCGAAGGATTCCTCGCGGGTTCGGCCGCCCGATGGGCGTCCCGCACTTCCCTGCGAGGCGAATAGGAACCTTACGTACGCAGCGATCCAGAGTCAAGTCCAGGTCGTCCCGTGGACCAGGAAGGATCGGAGCAGGTCACGCCCCAGGTCTCCCTGAGCCACGGGACCCCGGTCCCACGGCTGCCGATTGCTGCCACTAACGGGCCTGGCGCTTCGCCTACTCCTGCCGGATCATGTGGTCCGGATCACCTCGACGCCGGCAACGTTGCGTCGTCCGCGACGAAGCACCAGCCACCGCCCGTGAAGGAGATCCGTGCCGGTCGGCACCACGTCGACGTCCTCGATCCGGACGTTGTTGAGGTAGGCGCCACCCTCGCTGATCGTGCGGCGCGCCGCACCGCGGCTCTGCGCCAGGCCGGACTCGGCCAGCAGATCGACCACAGCCGGGAGCGTCTCGCCCGTTTCGACACGGATGTTTGGTGCTTCCCGCAGTGCCGCGTCGAGGGTGCGTTCGTCGACGTCCGCGAGTTCGCCACGGCCGAAGAGTGCCCGGGAAGCGGCGACCACTCGGGCGCACTCGTCCGCGCCGTGCACGAGCGTTGTCAGTTCCTCGGCCAGTGCGCGTTGCCCTTCCCGCGCGGCGGGCCGCTCAGCGGTCGCCTTCTCCAGTTCCTCGATCTCCTCACGCGACCTGAAGCTCATGAACCTCAGGTGACTGCTGACATCAGCGTCCTCGATGTTGATCCAGAACTGGTAGAAGGCGTACGGCGACATCATCGACGGCGACAACCAGATCGCGTTGCCTTCGGACTTGCCGTACTTCGTTCCGTCTGCCTTTGTGAGCAGCGGCGTCGCGAGGGCGTGGACAGTCGCCCCTTCGGAGCGCCGGAGCAGGTCGACACCCGCGGTGATGTTGCCCCACTGGTCGCTGCCGCCGTACTGCAGCGTGCAGCCGTACCGCAGGAACAGCTCGCGGTAGTCCAGAGCCTGCAGGATCTGGTAGCTGAACTCGGTGTAACTGATCCCGATATCGCGTTCCATCCGGGCCCTGACCGCCTCCTTGGCCAGCATCCGGTTGATTCGGAAGTGCTTGCCGACGTCGCGAAGGAAGTCGATCGCCCTCAGCTCCGCCGTCCAGTCGAGGTTGTTGACCAGCCGGGCGGCGTGGGGGCCTTCGAAGGCCAGGATCGGCTCGATCTGACGCTTGATCTCCTCGACCCAACTCGCGACCACCTCGGGCGGATGCAGCGTCCGCTCGGCGTCCGGCTTCGGATCGCCGATCAGGCCGGTGCAGCCACCGACCAGCGCCAGCGGGTCGTGGCCTGCGAGCTGCAGGCGGCGCATCGTGATGAGCTGCACGAGGTGACCGTGGTGCAGGCTGGGCGCGGTCGGGTCGAAACCGCAGTAATAGGTGACCGGTCCCGACTGGAGTGCCTCCCGGAGCGCGGCTTCGTCGGTCGACTCAGCGACCAGGCCACGCCAGTGCAACTCGTCGAGAATGTCTTCGGTCACCGTTGTTCCTTCCGTGATTTCCGTGAGCGTCCGGCCGGTTGGCCGGAAGGTCCGCCTCCAAGAGTGCCCGAGGGGTCGGGCGCTTGTGAAACCGATTCGCCGGTACGACGGCGTTTGGGGGTGTGTGGCCGGTAGACCGAGACGGTCGGCTCCCCCACCGTGTGGAACCGCCAGGGACGCTCGGCGGCCCCGGCGAGGCCGACCCGCGGCCCACGGCGGATGCGCGACCGGGGGACCCGTGGCGCCTGCTGGATCCGCAGCGGGGATGTGGGGTCACAGACGTCCAGGCCGTTGCAGGCCTTGTCGACGCCGAGTGCCTGGGCAAGCCGCGCCGGCCCGCGGGCGAGATCGCGCGCCGACCGCGCCGCGGCTCGCCGGCTCAAGGCGAGGTCCTGCCCGTCGACCACCTCTCCGGCGCGAAGAAGCACCGCGGACGGGCTGCCATCCGGACCGCAGACGAGGTTCATGCACCAGTGCATGCCGTAGGTGAAGTAGACGTAGACGTGTCCAGGCGGGCCGAACATCACGGTGTTGCGCGCGGTCTGGCCGCGATAGGCGTGCGATCCGGGGTCGTTGTGACCGTCGTACGCCTCGACCTCGGTGAGACGGACCGCGACCAAGCCCTCGTCGGTCTCGTGCTCGACGATCTGGTTGAGCAGCATGGGAGCTGCCTGGAGCACGGGCCGGTCGAAGAGGACACGCAGATCGTCGGTCATGCCGGCGACTGTCCGGCCCAGCCCACGTCCGCCGCCACCCGCTCCCTCAGGTCGGCGAGCTGCTCTCGGACCCGGGCAGGCGCCGTGCCACCGGTGGCTGACCGGGCGTCCAGGCTGCCTTGGACGCTCAGGACGGTACGCACCTCAGGGGTGAGATGGCGCGAGATACCGGCCAGGTCCTCGTCGCCGAGGTCGGTGAGGTCGATGCCGCGCTTCTCACACTCCTGAACGCACGCACCGGCGATCTCGTGCGCGTCCCGGAACGCGACGCCCTGTCGTACCAGCCACTCGGCAATGTCCGTGGCGAGCGCGAACCCGAGGGGTGCGGCGGCGGCCATGCGTTCGGCGTCGAATCTCGAGGTCGCCACCATGCCAGTCATTGCCGGCAGCACGAGGAGGAGCTGCTCGACCGCGTCGAAGACCGGCTCCTTGTCCTCCTGCAGGTCCCGGTTGTACGCGAACGGCAGGCCCTTGAGGGTCGCGAGCAGGCCCGTGAGGTGGCCGATGAGGCGGCCCGACTTGCCCCGGACGAGCTCGGCGATGTCGGGGTTCTTCTTCTGCGGCATGATCGACGACCCGGTGGCGAACGCGTCGTCGAGCCGGACCCAGGCGAACTCCGTCGACGCCCACAGGCAGTACTCCTCTCCGAGCCGGGACAGGTGCACGCCCAGCATCGCCGTACAGAAGAGGAACTCGGCCACGAAGTCCCGGTCGGACACGGCGTCGAGGGAGTTCTCGGCGGCGCGGGTGAAGCCCAGCTCGGCGGCCACCGCCTCGGGATCCAGCGGCAGAGAGGACCCGGCGAGCGCACCGGAGCCGAGCGGTGAGACCGCGGCGCGGGTGTCCCAGTCGCGGAGACGGTCGACGTCGCGGGCGAGGGCATGGACGTGCTTGGCGAGCTCGTGACCGAACGACACCGGCTGGGCGTGCTGGAGGTGGGTGAACCCGGGCGCGGGGGTGGCCGCATGGTGCTCGGCCTGGTCGAGCAGGGCCCGCTGGAGGTCGCCGATCGCGGCCGCGAGGTGACGTGCCTGGTCGCGGAGGTAGAGCCGGAAGTCGGTCGCCACCTGGTCGTTGCGGCTGCGGCCGGCGCGGAGCTTGCCGCCGAGAGGGCCGAGCCGGGCGACGAGCTCGCGTTCGACCGCCGTGTGGACGTCCTCGTCGTCGGGCTGGGGCAGGAGATCACCCTGGCGTACGGCGGTGTCGAGCTCGTCGAGGGCGACGGTCACCCTGTCGAGCTCGTCGGCGGTGAGCAGGCCCGCGCGGTGCAGTACGCGGGCGTGTGCTCCGGTCTGGCGGATGTCGTACGGCGCGAGTCGCCAGTCGAACTGCACCGACCTCGACAGGGCGGCCAGCGCCTCAGCGGGCCCGCCGGTGAAGCGGCCGCCCCACAGTCTCGTGGCCTGGGCGTCGGATACCGGCTGACCCGGTGGCTGTTCGTTGCTCACACTCGTCCCTTAGCTCCCGGACCTGAAAGTAGCTCCCGGACCTGAAATCGCCAGTCCTCCATGATCATGAAGGGAAAGGGGCGTATGGACCCCGAAAACCCTCATGATCACGATCATGATCACCGGAGGGGTCTCCTCCCGCGGACCGCCGTCGTCAGCGCCGCGCGGGGGAAAGGCCCCCTCCGATTCTGTCGGTCGTTCCGTCAGGGGTGGGCCTGGTCGCGCTTGGCGGCGATCTTGCTCGGGAGTCCCCACAGCTCGACGAAGCCCCGCGCGAGCGACTGGTCGAACGCGTCGCCCTCGTCGTAGGTCGCGAGGTTGAAGTCGTAGAGCGAGGAGTCCGAACGCCGGCCGTTGACCACCGCGCGGCCGCCGTGCAGCACCATCCGGACCTCGCCTGAGACGTACGTCTGCGAGTCGACGACAAAGGCATCCAGCGCCTGCTTGAGCGGCGAGAACCACAGACCGTCGTAGACCAGCTCGGTCCAGCGCTGCTCGACCTGCCGCTTGAACCGGGCGAGATCCCGCTCGACGGTGACGTTCTCCAGTTCCTGGTGTGCGGCGATGAGTGCGATCGCGCCGGGCGCTTCGTACACCTCCCGGCTCTTGATCCCGACCAGCCGGTCCTCCACCATGTCGAGCCGGCCGACCCCCTGGGCACCTGCCCGGGCGTTGAGCTGCTGGATCGCCTGGAGCGGTGTCACCGGTATGCCGTCGATCGCCACCGGCCGACCCGCCACGAACGACACCACGACCTCGTCCGGCTCCCGTGCCACCGACGGGTCCTGGGTGTAGTCGTAGACCTCCTCGGTGGGCGCGTTCCACAGGTCCTCGAGGAAGCCCGTCTCGACCGCGCGACCCCAGACGTTCTGGTCGATGGAGAACGGCGACTTCTTCGAGACGTCGATCGGCAGGCCGTGCTGCTCGGCGTAGGAGATCGCCTGCTCGCGCGTCCACGCGAAATCGCGGACCGGGGCGAGCACCTTCAGGTCCGGCGCCAGCGCGCCCACGCCCACCTCGAACCGCACCTGGTCGTTGCCCTTGCCGGTGCAGCCGTGTGCGACGACGGATGCGCCGTGGTCCTTCGCGGCAGCGACGAGGTGCCGCACGATGAGGGGACGTGACAGGGCCGACACCAGCGGGTAGCGATCCATGTAGAGGGCGTTGGCCGCCAACGCCGGCATGCAGAACTCCTCGGCGTACTCGTCCTTCGCGTCGACGACGACCGCCTCGACCGCTCCGCATTCCAGCGCCCGCTTGCGTACGGTCTCGAGATCTTCGCCGCCCTGGCCGACGTCGATCGCGCATGCGACCACCTCGGCGCCGGTCTGGTCGGCGATCCATCCGATCGCCACGGAGGTGTCGAGGCCCCCGGAGTAGGCGAGAACTACCCGCTCGGTCATGGTGTTACTCCTTCGAAGCTTTCTCAGGTCCAGTAGGGGTCGGCGGTCGCCCGCCGGGGCGGTGCTGGCGGGCCAGCACGAGCAGCTGGTCGGCAATGGCGTCACCGCCCGCCGGATCTCGCGCGACGACGAGCACGGTGTCGTCGCCGGCGATCGTGCCGAGGATGTCGGCGATCTCCGCGTGGTCGAGCGCGGACGCGAAGAACTGCGCGGCACCCGGCGGCGTCCGCAGCACCACCAGGTTGGCCGACGCCACTGCCGACACCAGCAGCTCACCACAGACCCGGGCGAGCCGGCTCTCCGCTGCCGCCGGCGCGTCCGGGGCCGCCCGCGGGGTCCGGTCGCCGCCTTCACCCGGCAGGGCGTAGACGAGGGCGCCGGCGGGGCTGCGGACGCGGACCGCGCCGAGGTCGTCGAGGTCTCGGGACAGGGTGGCCTGCGTCACCGCGATCCCCGCCTCGGCAAGCCGGTCGACGAGTTCGGACTGCGAACGCACGGCTGAGCGGGACAGGACCTCGACGATGTACTGCTGGCGGGCCGTCTTCGTCGCCGGCCACTTCGGCGTCAGCTGCTGCTCCCGGGTCATCGTCGTCGCCCTCCCGACGGATCCAGCAGGAACGTCAGCAGGGCCTTCTGTGCGTGCAGGCGGTTCTCCGCCTCGTCCCAGACCACGCTCCGCGGGCCGTCGATCACGCTGGCGGCGATCTCCTTGCCCCGGTACGCCGGCAGACAGTGCAGCACGATCGCGTCCGGTGCCGCGTGGGCCATCGCGTCCTCGGTGACGGCGTACGGGACGAACGGCGCGCTGCGGTCGTCCGCCTCGTCCTCCCGGCCCATCGAGACCCACGTGTCGGTCGCCACGACGTCGGTGCCCTCCAGCGCCTTGCGCGGGTCGTGCAGGACCGCGACCGAACCGCCGGTCTCGCGGGCGATCGCCGCCGCCCGATCGAGGATGCCGGGATGGGGTTGGTAGGCGTCCGGGGTGCCGATACGGACGTGCATGCCCGCGACCGCACCGCCCAGGAGGTACGAGTGCGCCATGTTGTTCGCACCGTCGCCGAGGTAGGTCAGGCGAAGGCCCGCCAGCCGGCCCTTCTGCTCACGGATCGTCTGCAGGTCGGCGAGCACCTGGCACGGGTGGAAGTCGTCGGTGAGCGCATTGACCACGGGCACGCCGGCATGGGCCGCCATCTCCTCGATCCGGTCCTGGCCGTACGTCCGCCACACGACCGCCGCGACCTGCCGACCGAGCACGCGCGCGGTGTCGGCGATCGACTCGCGTACGCCCACCTGTGCCAGGCGGGCGTCGACGACCATCGGATGGCCGCCGAGTTCGGCGACACCTACCGTGAACGACGTCTGAGTACGCAGGGTCGGCTTGTCGAAGAGGATCGCCACCGCCTGCGGTCCCGCCAGCGGACGCGCGGCGAACCGGTCCTTCTTCATCGCGTCGGCGAGATCGAGGACCCGGGTCTGTTCTTCGGGAGACAGGTCGTCGTCGCGCAGGAAGTGCCGCACCATCTACGCCTCCCTCTCCAGGCCGGCGTCGAGGATCGCCGGGAACGCGTCAAGGAGAGCTTGCACCTCGGTGGTGGTGACGACGAGCGGCGGGGCCAGGCGTACGGCGTCCGGCTGGACGGCGTTGACCAGGAATCCCGCGTCCTGCGCGGCCGCCTGCACCGCGGCGGCCCTCGGCCGGGTGAGGACGGCGGCGAGCCACAGACCACGACCGCGGACGCCTCCCAGCAGGGGATGGCTCAGCGCGGCGATGCCGTCAGCGAGCTCTCCCCCGGTCGTCGCGGCGTTCCCGAGCAGGTCGTCCCGCTCGATCGTCTCGAGGACCGCGAGCGCGGCCGCACACGCGACCGGGTTACCGCCGAACGTCGAGCCGTGCTCGCTCTTGTCGAAGGTCGTGCCGAACTCACCCACGCCAATGCACGCCCCGATCGGCAGCCCGCCGCCGAGACCCTTGGCGAGCGTAAGGACGTCGGGCCGCACGCCGTCGCGTGCATGGGCGAACCACCAGCCGGTACGCCCGATGCCGCTCTGGATCTCGTCGAGGACGAACACCGCACCCGTCGCGTCACAGATCTCCCGGGCCGCCGCGAGGTACCCGTCCGGCGCCGGGACCACCCCGCCCTCCCCCAACGCCGGTTCCAGGAACAGCCCCGCGCACTCGTCGGTGACGGCCTCCTTCAGCGCCGCGGCGTCGCCGTACGGCACGAACCGCACATCGACACCGAACGGTGCGAAAGGCTCGCGGATGGCCGCCTTGCCGGTGAGTGCGAGTGCGCCCATCGTCCTGCCGTGGAAGCCGTCCAGCGCGGCGACGACGAACCCTCGACCGGTGCCGGCGGCGTGCCGGCGGACGAGCTTGAACGCCGCTTCGTTGGCTTCGGTCCCGCTGTTGGTGAAGAAGACGCGCCCCTCGTGCCCCAGCAGTGCGAGCAGCTTCTCGGCAAGCAGGACCTCCGGCTGGTGCAGGAAGAGGTTGGACGTGTGCGCGATAGTCGCCACCTGCCGCGACACAGCCTCGACGAGGGCAGGGTGGGCGTGTCCCAGTGACGACACGGCGATGCCGGCGATGAAGTCGAAGTATCGCTTGCCGTCGACGTCCCACACCGCGCACCCCTCGCCGCGCGCCAGCGCCACCGGGGGACGACCGTAGGTCGGCATCAGGGCCCCTTCGAACCGGTCGGCCCATGCGTCGTACTGCGGCGCGAGACTCACGTCTCCTCCTTCGTCGTCGGCACGACCATCGTGCCGATCCCCTCGTTGGTGAACACTTCCAACAGCAGCGAATGCGCCACCCTGCCGTCGATCACGTGCGCCTGGGGCACGCCACCCTGAACCGCCCGGAGGCACGCCTCCATCTTCGGGACCATGCCCGACGCCAGGGTGGGCAGGAGATCGGTCAGCTCGTCGGCGTCGAGCTCGCTGATCACCTCGCCGTTCGTACCGCCGGCCGACCAGTCGCGGTAGAGACCGTCGACGTCGGTGAGGACGACGAGCTTCCGGGCGCCCAACGCGACCGCGAGAGCGCCGGCGGCCGTGTCGGCGTTGACGTTGTGGACCAGGCCATCGATGTCGGGCGCCACGCTCGAGACCACGGGAATACGGCCCGCGTCGATCAGATCCCGCACCGCCTCGGGCCGCACCGAGACGACGTCACCGACCAGACCGATGTCGACCTCCTCGCCGTCGACGGTCGCCATCCGTCGTTCGGCGGTGAAGAGACCCGCGTCCTCCCCCGACAGCCCCACCGCGAACGGGCCGTGCGAGTTGACCAGTCCGACGAGCTCACGGCCCACCTGGCCGACGAGCACCATCCGGACGACCTCCATCGCCTCCGGCGTGGTGACCCGCAGCCCGCCGCGGAACTCGCTGGTGATGTCGAGCCGGCCGAGCATCTCGCTGATCTGCGGACCGCCGCCGTGGACGACGACGGGACGCAGACCGGCATAACGCAGGAACACGATGTCCTCGGCGAAAGCTCGCTTGAGCGTGTCGTCGGTCATCGCGTTGCCGCCGTACTTGATGACGACGATCGAGCCGTGGAACTCCTCCAACCAGGGCAACGCCTCGATCAGTGTTCCGGCCTTCGTCTGCGCCTCGGTCTGGTCGCGCTTCTTCACCGTGCTCATAGGCTCTTCAAGAGGTTCATGATCTCGTCCGGCCGCCCGTTCTCAGGTGGTGTCCAGGTGGTGTTCAGGTGGAGTACGCCGAGTTCTCGTGGACGTACGCATGAGTCAGATCGTTGGTCCAGATGGTGGCGGACTCGCTGCCTGCCTTGAGATCGACGCTCACCTTCACCTGACGGGCCGACAGGTCCACCAGGTCGCGGGACTCGCCGATGCCGCCGTCGCGGCAGACCCACACGCCATTGAACGCCACGTCGAGGGTCGCCGGGTCGAACGCCGCGTCCGTCGTACCCACAGCGGCCAGAATCCTGCCCCAGTTGGCGTCCTTGCCGAAGACCGCGCACTTGAACAGGTTGTTCCGCGCGATCGACCGGCCGACCTCGAGCGCATCGGCCTCACTGGCGGCGTTCACCACCTCGATCGCGATGTCGTGCTCGGCGCCCTCCGCGTCACTGATGAGCTGTTGGGCGAGGTCGTGGCAGACCTCGCGCACCGCGGTGGCGAACTCGTCGTACGCGGGCGCGACTTCGGCGGCGCCGCTCGCCATCAACAGGACAGTGTCGTTGGTCGACATGCAGCCGTCGGAGTCGAGCCGGTCGAAGGTCGCGGCCGTCGCCTCGCGCAGGGCGCGGTTGACAGTCGCCGCCTCGACGTCGGCATCGGTGGTGAGCACCACAAGCATCGTGGCGAGCGACGGTGCCAGCATGCCCGCACCCTTCGCCATGCCGCCCACGCTCCAGCCGGTCCCCGCATACACCGCCTGCTTCGATCGCGTGTCGGTCGTCATGATCGCCGTGGCGGCGTCATCACCACCGTCAACCGCAAGTTGCGCGGCGGCGTCGGCGATGCCGGCGAGCAGCTTCTCCCGCTGCAACTGCTCGCCGATGAGGCCCGTCGAGCAGACGGCGACATCGATCGCGCCGATGCCCAGCTTGGCGGCGACGAGCTCCGCCGACGCATGGGTGTTCTGGAAACCCTCGGTGCCGGTGTAGCAGTTGGCGCCGCCGGAGTTGATGACGACGGCACGGACCTGCCCGTCCTTGCAGGCCTGCTCGCTCCACAACACGGGATTCGCCTTACAGCGGTTGGCCGTGAAGACCGCCGCGGCGGCGAAGCTTGGCCCGTCGTTGACGACGAGGGCGATGTCGGGCTTGCCGCTCGGCTTCAGTCCGGCCGTCACGCCGGTGGCGCGGAATCCCTGGGGCGTGGTGACGCTCATGGTGCCAGTCCGATCGTGGTGAGGCCTGTCGTCTCCGGCAGGCCGAGAGCGAGGTTCATGCACTGGACGCCACCACCGGCGGTGCCCTTGGTCAGGTTGTCGATCGCGGCGACCGCGACGAGCCGGCCGGCACGTTCGTCGACGGTGACCTGCGCATGCACGGCATTGGCGCCGAGGGTCGCCGCCGTCGTGGGCCAGGACCCCTCCGGCAGCAGGTGGAGGAACGGCTCGCCTGTCCACGCTTCGGCGTACGCCTCCCGCGCCCGGGCGGTGTCAACCTCGCCTTGCACCTGGGCCGTGCACGTCGCGAGGATCCCGCGCGGCATGGGCACCAGGACCGGCGTGAACGACACCGAGACCTTCTGGTCAGGTCCCGCCGCCGGGCGCAGGTTCTGCTCGATCTCGGGCGTGTGCCGGTGCGTGCCGCCAACGGAGTACGCCGAGGTGGAACCCATGACCTCGCTCCCGAGCAGGTGCGGCTTCGGCGTACGACCGGCACCGGACGTGCCCGACGCCGCCACGATCACCACGTCCTCCGGTCGGACGAGTCCGGCAGCCACCGCCGGGTACAACGCGAGGCTCGACACGGTCGGATAGCACCCCGGGACCGCGATCCGCCGTGCCGTACGCAGCTTCTCGCGCTGGCCGGGCAACTCGGGCAGGCCGTAGGGCCAGGTCCCCGCGTGCTTCCCGCCGTACCACCGCTCCCAGTCGGCCGCGTCGGCCAGCCGGAAGTCGGCGCCGCAGTCGATCACCAGCGTGTCGTCGGGAAGGCTCGCCGCCACCGCGCCGGACTCCCCGTGCGGCAACGCCAGGAACACGACGTCATGTCCTGCAAGCTGCTCCGTCGTGGTCTCGCCGAGCACCTCATCGGCGAGCCCCACCAGGTGGGGATGATGCTGGCCGAGGCGGGTGCCGGCACTCGCGGCCGCCGTCAGCGCCCCGATCTCGATCTCGGGATGTCCGAGGAGGAGGCGTAAGACCTCGCCACCGGCATACCCGCTCGCGCCGGCGACCGCCACCGTGAAACCCATGCGCTCGACTCCTCGATTCCGCTCCACCACGACCAGTGCATGAGTATGCCGTACAGCGCAATCTCATGCAACCGGCCCGTTGGGGCGGGGTCGGAGTCAGCGCCGGGTGCCCGCGGCCCCCGCGAGGGTGAGGTTCTCGGAGTAGTGGCAGGCGGCGACGTGGCCGTCGCCTGTTGTCCGCAGCTCGGGGATCTCGGAGTTGCAGCGTTCGGCTTGGACGTGCGGGCAGCGGGTGTGGAACAGGCACCCCGGGGGTGGGTTCGACGGGTCGGGAAGGTCGTCGGGAAGGGCGTGCTCGTGCCGGCCCCGCCGCTTCTGCGGGTCAGGCAGGGGTACGGCGTTGAGGAGCGCTTCGGTGTAGGGGTGGTCCGGCTTGGAGTACAGCGCCGACGTCTCCGCGGTCTCGACGATCTTGCCGAGGTACATCACCGTCACCCGGTCGCAGAGGTGCTCGATGACCGACAGGTCGTGGGAGATGAACAGATAGGTCAGGTTGAACTCGTCCTGCAGGTCCGCGAGCAGGTTGAGAATCTGCGCGCGTACGGACACGTCGAGCGCCGAGACCGCCTCGTCGCAGATCACCAGCCGGGGCTCGGTGATCAGGGCACGGGCGATGTTGATCCGCTGCCGCTCACCCCCGGAGAACGCGTGCGGGTAGCGGTGCATGTACTCCGGCCGCAGGCCCACCCGGCGCAGCATCTCCGCCACTCGGTCCTGGATCGCCGAACCCGTGGCCAGTTCGTTCGTCTTCAACGGCTCACCGACAAGCTGGAGCAGCGTCATCCGCGGGTTGAGCGAGGAGAAGGGGTCCTGGAAGACGACCCGGATCTCCCGGCGGTACGCCTTGAGCTCCCGCGTGCCCAGCCCGGCCAGGTCCACCGTCTGACCCGAGGATGTCTGGTAGTTGATCTGCCCGCCGGTCGGCGTGAGAACCCGTGCCAGGCAACGCCCCACGGTCGTCTTGCCGCAGCCGGACTCCCCCACCAGACCGAGGGTTTCGCCCGGCTGGATGGTGAGGTCGACGCCGTCGACCGCGCGGATCGCCCCGGCAGAACGGCCGAACATCCCGCGCTTGATCGGGAAGTGCATGGCCAGGTCGCGAATGTCGACCAGCGCCTTGGTCTGGGCACTTGCCGCCTCAGCCAGCCGCCGCGACCGGGTGGTGGTCGACGACGCGGCGTGGGCGCCCCCGCCGCCGTCACCACCGTGGGCGGCCGTCTTGGCAGCGGCGACCTTCGGCGCCTCTGAGTCCTTGAGCTGGCCGTCCGGTTCGTACAGGTGGCACTGCGCGATCTGGCCGGAGTCGAACCGGATCAACGGCGGATCGGTCGTGTCGCACAGCCCCGCGATCGCGTGCTCGCACCGGGTGTGGAACGGGCACCCGGACGGACGGTTCTGCGGGTGCGGGACCATCCCACGGATGGTGGCGAGCCGCTGCCGGTCCGACGTGCCCCGCATCGTCGGGATCGACCGCAGCAACGCCTGGGTGTACGGATGCTTGGGCGCCTCGAAGATCTCCGTCACGGTACCGTGCTCGGCGACCTTGCCGAGGTACATCACCGTCACCTCGTCGGCGATCTCGGCGACCACTCCCAGGTCGTGGGTGATGAACACCATCGCCATGCCGGTCTGGTCCTGCAGATCACCCAGCAGGTCGAGGATCCGAGCCTGCGTCGTCACGTCCAGCGCCGTGGTGGGTTCGTCCGCGATCAGCAGGGCCGGGTCGCACGACAACGCAACCGCGATCATCACCCGCTGGCACATACCGCCGGAGAGCTGGAACGGGAAGGCGTCCACCCGCCGCTCCGGCTGCGGGATACCCACCCGGCGCAGCTGGCTGATCGCCCGCTCACGTGCCTCGGCCTTCGGCAGGTCCTCGTGCAGCAGGATCGCCTCGATGAGCTGGTCGCCGACCGTGTACATCGGCGACAGGGACGCCATCGGCTCCTGGAAGACCATCCCGATCTCGGCGCCGCGGACCCGCCTGATGTCCTCGCCGCGGGTGTCCAGCGCCGCCAGATCGGACCACTCCGCGGTGACGTCCGGACGCCAGTTGATGGTGCCGTTGACGATCTGGCCCGGGCGCTCGACCAACTGCAGGATCGACCGGGCCGTCACCGACTTGCCGCACCCGGACTCGCCGACCACGCAGAGCGTCTTGCCCCGCGGGACCGCCAGGTCCACCCCGTCGACGGCGCGTACGACACCTTCGCTCGTGTGGAAGTGCGTCTTCAGATCCGTGATCTGGAGCAGCGGCTCCTCGCCGTTGCCGGTCGAGGCACCCGGTGAGGTGGCAATCGTCCCGGTGGCGGCGGGTGTGGGGCTCCCGCCTTCGACGATCTCCCGGGTCTCGCGGGTCTGGCTCATCACGTCTCCTCGCGTGCGGCTGAGGCTCTGGCCGGCCCAAACTGCATCGGCCGCGGGTTGGCGCTCGGGCTTGCGGCGGTGCCGCTAGTGCTTGTACGGGTCGGCCGCATCGCGGAGTCCGTCACCCAGGAAGTTCAACGCAAGGACCGTGACCACGACGAGGCAACCGGGCAACAACAGCCACGGCGCGGTCGCCACTGCGCGGATGTTCTGAGCCTGCTGGAGCAGGACGCCCCAGCTCACGACCGGCTCCTGCAGACCCAGACCGAGGAACGACAGTGAGGTCTCCGCCAGGATCATCCCGGGGATCGACAGGGTGAGGGAGGCGATCAGGTAGCTGGAGAACGAGGGAAGCATGTGACGGAAGATGATCCGCGGCTGGCTCGCGCCGTCGACCTGGGCAGCTGTCACGAAGTCCTCCTCCCGCAGCGAGAGGAACCGGCTTCGCACCACCCGTGCGAGGTGCGTCCACGCGATCATCGAAAGGATCACGGTGACGGCGAAGTATCTCTTCAACGGCCCCCACCCAGGTGGTACCGCGGCCGCCAGACCGAGCCACAACGGCAGCGTCGGGATCGACATGAAGAACTCCACCCCGCGCTGGATGACCGTGTCGACGACGCCGCCGAAGAACCCCGACACGCCGCCCAGCACGATGCCCAGGACGAACGCCACACCGACGCCGACCAGGCCGATCGACATCGAGACCCGCGCCCCGTGGATGATCCGCGACAGCAGATCGTGGCCGTTACGGTCCGCGCCCAACAGGTACATCGGCGTGTTCTTGGTCTCGACCGACGGTCCGATGAGATGCCGGTCGCCGGGGATCAGCCCGAAGAGCTTGTACTCCTCGCCCTTGGCGAAGAAGCTCACCGGGATCTTCTTCGACTCATCCGTCGTCCAGGTCAGCTCGAGCGTCTCCGGATCCTGGGAGGACTTGTAGCCGTAGACGTACAACCCGACGTCGCCCCCGTCGAGCACGTGCAGCTTCTGCGGCGGCGCGTACGCATAGTCAGGGTTGTAGTGGCTGCTGGAATACGGCGCCAGGAACTCCGCGAAGATCGCCAACAGGTAGATCACCGCGGTGACGACCATGCCCACCATGGCCAGGCGGTGCCGCTTGAAGCCCCACCACACGAGCTTCCACTGTGGCGCAACCGCGACCGCGGCCTCGTCAGCGGTCGTGACGGCACCGGATGACTGCGGGTCCAGTTGTTGCCCAGGTGCCACTATCTGCGTCATGGTCTGCTCCCACCAGTCGGGTCGCCCGTCGCCACCACGTCAACTCTCACCGGTACCTCAACCGAACCCGCGGATCCAGCCAGGCCAGGGCGATGTCGGAGATCAGCGTGCCGATCACGGTCAGCACACTCACGATCAGGATCACCGAGCCCGCGAGGTACATGTCCTGGCTCTTCAGCGAGTCCAGCAGCAACGGCCCGGTCGTCGGCAGGGACAGCACCTGCGCCACGATGACCTCACCGGACACCAGTCCCGGCAACACCCAACCGACCGTCGAGACGAACGGGTTCAGTGCCACCCGAAGCGGATACTTCACCGTCAGTCGCCGCTCGGGCATCCCACGTGCCCGGGCGGCGATGACGTACGGCTTGTGCAACTCATCCAGCAGGTTGGCCCGCAGGACCCTGATCAGGCCCGCCGTACCCGCCATGCCCAACACCACCACCGGGACCCACAGGTGACTCAACAGGTCGATCAGCTTGCCGAGGTTCCACGGCTCGTCCTGCCACTCCGGTGAGAACAACCCACCGACACTCTGGCCGAAGTAGTTCAGCCCGATCCACATGAGCACGAGCGCGATCAGGAACTCCGGGATCGCGAGCCCGAGGAAGCCGAGCGTGGTCGCCGCGTAGTCACCGGCGGAGTACTGCCGGACGGCGGAGTAGACGCCGATCGGGAACGCGACGACCCAGGTGAACAGCAGGGTCGTCACGGCCAGAACGATCGTCAACGGAAGCCGCTCGGCCAGGAGCGACGACACCGGCTTGTTCCACGCGAACGACGTACCGAAGTCACCATGGAACAGGATGTTCGTGATCCACTTGAGGTACTGAACGAACACCGGATCGTCGAGCCCGTACCGCGCCGACAGCTGCGCCAGCTGGGCCTGGTCCACCGTGTCGCCCTGCGCCTGCAACTGCGACACCAGCGTCGTCAGGTAGTCGCCAGGCGGCAGCTGGATGATCACGAACGCCACGACCGAGATGGCGAACAACACGGGCACCATCAACAGGACCCGGCGCCCAATATAGGTCAACACAACTGCCGCCTTCCTGCTACGCAGCGAAGCCTTGCGGACATGCCCCTAGGAGAAGTACCACTGCTCCGGGTTGGTGTTGGCCGGGCAGGCCCAGATGTGTGACTCCGGGAAGATCTCGGGGAGGTTGTGCAGGTTGTTCTTCGCGATGCCGTACGCCTCAGGGATCCGCACTGTCCCGATAGCGTAGAACTGCTCCTTGGCAATTTGGAGAATCTGCCGGAACAGGTCTTTCTGACCGGCCTCGTCGGGAGTCTGCACCATCTCCCAGTACAGCTCCATCTGCTTCAACGTCTCCGGCGGCGGCTTCTCACCGTCGGCGCCGCGGGAGTTGAAGTACAGCTGCCACATCGGGGCGTAGTTGGACTCGTTGGTGAAGGGGAACCACCACCGGCACTCGATCATCTCGCACTTGAGGCCGCCGTCGCCGGTCCACACCGTGCAGTCCGCCTCGTTGGCGTCCTTGCGTTCGTAGAACAGCGAACGGTCCTCGTTCTTGACCGCCGTGTCGACGCCGACCGCCTTCCAGAACTGCGCGACCTGCGTCGCACCGTCGACCCAGAACGGAACGAGCGCCGGGCTCGCGACCTCGATCTGGATGAACAGCCGCTTGCCGTCCGGACGCAGCCGGAAACCGTCGCCGTCCTTCTCGGTGAGGCCGGCCTTGTCCAGGGACTCGTTGGCGAGGGCGACGTCGTACTCGGTGTACTGCTTCCCGAACTCCTCGTCGTAGAACTCCGAGCGGGGGTCCGGCGCCGCCTGGAAGGGCTCACCCTGACGCTGCCAGGTCGCCGTGATCATCTCCGGCCGGTTGATGGCGTGGGAGAGACCGATGCGGAAGTCCTTGTTCTGGAAGATCTTGCGCTTGACCGGATCCTTGTGGGTCAGGTTCAGCGAGATCACCATGTCGTTGATGACGGTGTTCTCGAGGCGTAGGAAGCGGTAGTCGCCCTCCGTGCGGCCCTTGGCGAGCACCGGTTTGTTCGGCAGCGTGTTGATGTGCCGCGTGCTCATCGACAGCTCACCGTTGGTCGCCTTGAGCAGGATCACCTGGGCGTCGGTGTTGAGGTCGTAGACGACCTCGTCGATGTAGGGCAGCTGGCTGCCGTCGGGGTCGGTCTTCCAGTAGTAGGGGTTGCGTTCCAGGGTGACCCGGGTTCCCTTACCCAACGGGTTGAGGACCTTCCAGGCGTGCAGCCGTGGCACGTCGGGGTTTGCCCACACGTCGGCCTTCGCGAAGAAGAGGTCGGTCCAGGCCGCCATGTCCTCCTGCTCGGCGAGCGCCTCGACGTCGGGGTTGAACTTCTTGTGGAACTGCTCCATGTAGTGCTTCGGCCAGGCGATCAGCTGCCCCTGGTTGCCGAGCTTCTTGTAGAAGAGACCGTTCGGCGCCGGGAAGACGATCTTGACGGTGACGTCGTCGATCTTCTCGAGCTTCGCCGGCTTGCCGTCGCTCGTGAGGACCTCGGGAATCACCGGGGTGAGCTCCTCGTTGAGGATGACCTCATCGAACGCGAACACCAGGTCGTCGGCGGTGAAGGGCTCACCGTCGGACCACTTCATGCCCTCCCGCAGCGTGATGGTGTACTCCATCGCGTCGCTGGAGGGTTCGATCGACTCGGCGACGTTCGGCTCCACCGCGGTGGCGTCGGTGTTCCACCGGGCAAGGGGCTCGTGGCCCACGATGCGGCCGAGCCAAGGCGTGTCGGTGGCGTTGAGCAGCACCGTCTGGATCTTCCCGCCGTATGCGCCCACCTTGTCGACGGGCTGCACGACGAGCGGATTCTTCGGGAGCCGCTCGGCAACTTTCGGCAGCTCCCCGCTCTTGACGAGCTTCGCGAGGCTCGGAGCCTCCTTGCCCTTCTTGGCGGCAGCGGGCCCGCCGCCCTTCCCCGAAGGATCAGTCGAGAGAAATGAACAACTCGTGAGCGATGCGGCCGCGAGGGCGCCCCCGCCCCAGAGCAACAGGTCTCGTCGCGTCACGCGCACGTGGTTGTCGTGCGATGTGGTCATCGTGCGACCCCTTCCGTCGGGGCTCCGTCGTAGCTTTCGGACACGTGGTAAGCGCTCTCCCATTGTCAAAAACAGGTCAGCGCGTCAGTAGTCGGACACACGTCACCGACCACGTCCACGGAGCGGTTCCCCGGACCCGCTCCCGCCCCCGTCATCGTGATTGGTTGACGTGACGATAAGGCCCGAGCCATGCCCGGACAACAGCCCAGACGCCCCCATCCCTTCACAGGTCCGTAACCGGACATTCACAGGTGACAGCGCGAAACGTTTCGAACTCAGAGGGGCCCGAGGATCCTGAGTGCTGGGTAATGCATCTCCGCGGACCGTGGCGTTTCACCAGCGGTACGCGGATGGACACCGAGGCCAGGGGAACCTAACCTGAGCAGGGGAATGGGTCGGGCGTCGCGATGATCGTGGGGCGTCCGGGGTTCTCTCACACGGATGCTCCGCGATCTCGCACGCCCCCTTTCATCTCACCGCCTCGTCTGCCGCACCGGAGGCGGCACCTTCCTGCCCGATCTACGATGGCTTTCCTGTCCGAGGCATGGAAGGTCCTCATGGGAGCAGCGGCCGTCAGCAACCGGCAGGTCGACTACGGGCTGGGCGAGTGCCTCGACATCTATCGACCTGGCATCTCCCCGGACTCGACCGAGCGCCTTCCCGTCGTCCTTCTGTGGCACGGCGTCGGCGTTGCCGAACGCGGCGTTCTCGCACCACTCGCGCGCGCGGTCGCCCGTGGCGGCTCTCTTGTGGTCGTACCCGACTGGCGTTCCTCGGCGGCGGACCGTGGGCGCGCGCATCTGCTTGCCTCGTTGGAGTTCGCACGTACCCGAATGGATGCGTACGGTGGCGACTCTTCACGGTTCGTGCTCGCCGGGTGGTCCCGTGGTGCTCGTGCCGGAATGGGACTCGTCCTGCGCCCGGAGGTCGTGAACGGCTGGCGACCGGGTGCGTTCGTCGGGATCGCCGGTGGCTATGGTCCGCGCCCGCACGGGCAGAACTCCGACGCGCCCACCACCGGATCGATTCCCCTCGAGGACGCACGATCCTCCACCGCGGCTCCCCTGCCCGTCACCCTGGTGCACGGCACGTCCGATCCGGTCGTCGACATCGAGCAGTCCCGAAGTGTGGCCGGCGTACTCAGGAACGGTGGATGGGACGTGACGCTCACCGAGGTCCCGGACGCCGATCATTCCTCCATCGTCTGGGCCGACGACGACCACGTAACGAAACGTTCCCGCCCCGGCAACAGCGCGCAGTCACTCCGTGACGGCTCGATGACAGCACGTTCCGTACTGGAAGCGTTGGATCGCGTCTAGACCCTGGTGATCTGGCTGCACCTAGCCGGCTGCCGGGTCGAGCGTCGGGGCGAGGTCGGTCCAGCTGACGAGCAGGCTGGCACCCATCACCAGCGCGCCAACGGCGACCAGTCCGAAGAACGTCACCCACACCAGCCCCGGCACGCCGGTCAACCTGGCCAGCTGGTCGGCGTCGGAATCGCGCGCCGCCCGGCGGGCTCGCTTCTGCTGGAGTTCGCCGATCGGCCGGACTCCCGCGAAGAGCAGAAACCACGTGAAGGAGTACGCGAGTGCGGCCTGAGCCCGCTCGGGCGCGAACCACGAGACGGCGAAGATGGCCAACCCGGTGGTGAGGATGGAAAGGATGCCGTAGGCGTTGCGGACCAGCAGGAGCATGGCGGCGAGGGCGGCGATGCTGAGCCACAACAGTGCCGTGATCCGGCCCACCGTGAGCATCGCCGCGAAGCCCAGTCCGAGCAGCGACGGAGCGACGTAGCCGGCGAGTGCGGTCGCCACCATGCCGGGGCCGGTCGGTCGGCCACGCGAGATCGTGACGCCGGAGGTGTCGGAGTGCAGCCGGATGCCGCTCAGCCGCCGCCCCACCAGTAACGCGACCAGCGCATGGCCGCCTTCGTGCGCGATCGTGACGACGTTGCGCGCCCAGCGCCAGAGGTTCCCGAGCATGACGGCCGCGAGTGCCGGCAGGCTGCACAGGAGGACCTCGATGGCAGGCGACTCCTGCTGAACACCGGTCACGTCCTTCCACAGTTCGTCAAGGGAGGACATCGGGCAAAACTACTGCACTTTCCCCCGGTCAATGCTTACGGTCGTCGGCGTGAGCGAGCCGACCGCATCGAAGACCGCCGCCCGGTCCCGCTCGTGGACTGGTGTCCGCGCGTACATCGAGCGAGCGACCAGCCGGGTGCTCCCCGTCGACACCGCTGGCAGGATGCTCCTGTTGTACGGATTCGACCCCGTGCGCCCGGAGGAGCCCTTCTGGTTCACGGTCGGTGGCGCCATCGACCGCGGCGAGACACCGCGCGAGGCAGCGCGCCGGGAGCTGCGCGAGGAGACCGGGATCGTCGTCGACGCGTCCGTCTTCGGGGAGCCGCTGGCGTCGTACATGGTCGAGTTCTCCTGGGGTGGGTACTTCGTCGTCCAGTCCCAGGCGTTCTTCGCCGTGCGGGTCGGCGAGGTCGCGGTCTCGTTCGACGGGTTGGATGCCCTGGAGAGGGCCACGACCGTCTCGTACCGCTGGTGGTACGCCGACGAACTCGCCGCCAGCGGGGAGCGCTACCCCGACGGGCTTCCCGCGCTCATCCGCCGGGCCGCCCGCGCGTGAGGGCGTCAGTCCTCGGGCACCTCGTGGGTGGGAACGGGCACGGAGTCCGCCGCCGTGACCTTGCGGGCCTTGATCGGCCGGTCGCTCGCGTTGAGGCAACGCCCCGTCGACAGGTCGAACTCGTACCCGTGCATGGAGCACCGCAACCGGTCGCCCGTGACCTCGCCGAAGTAGCTCAGGTCGGCCTGCCGATGTGGGCACTTGCGTTGGACCATCCAGTCACCGAGCTGGATCTCCTCCACCTCGTCCTCCTGCTGGGCGTACCAGCGCTCGGCGTAGGTCATGCGTTCCGGTGAGAGGCACTTGAAGAAGGTGTAGACGAACTCGTTGTACGGACCGATCCGCGAGGCGCCGAACCGCAGGCTCAGGAAGAGGCTGTTGACCCAGTCTCCCTCGTCGTCGGCGATCAGCCGCTCGATGAGGGTGCGGTCGAACCGGAAGCGGTACCTGCACTTCTCGCCGTTCCACGGGCGCACCTCGCGGTCGATGAAGTCGACGACGATCTGGTCAGTATCGCCGATCTCCATGAGCAGTTGGGCGCCTACTCCGGTGCTGATGTGGTCGGCGATCTTCAGCAACGGTTCGAACCGCTTCTTGATCTCGGGCAGGATGTTGACCTGCGGGGCGGGCCACGCCGCCTTCTCCTTTTCCAGCCGCTGGCGCACACGTTCGGCGTAGGACTGGAGGTAGAGCGCCTTGTCCTGGTAGGGCGCCATCGGGTGATCGTCCGGGTGGGTTACCTCAGCCGCGTTTCCGGTGGTGATGGCCAACACGCTGCCAGGCACCATGAGCAAACCGTTGTTCCGTTCCTTCTCCCGCAGATAGTCGAGAAAGACCGGGTGGTCGGGAAACGGGTTCGATGGGGAGTTGTCGATATCGTTGTACTGCATCAGGTCATCATCGAGAAACGCCGCCGGCCCAGCCGAGGGAACCACATAACGGGCGTTGATCTCCTCGACATAGCGGTACGCCCGCGCCAGGCCGTTCTCCCGCTTACTCCGGCCGAACGCAACCTTCGCCGACTCGGGAAGGTCATAGACAAGTGGCCACCAGTTGGCGCCGGAGAACTGCAGGAAATGCACGTCGTAATCACCGAACGAACGCACGACGTCGAGATCGATCGGTTTCGCGTCGTTCTGGTTGAGAAGACGGGCGGTCCCGTCGTCGATCGCGAGTGCGGAATCACCGATGGGCCCGTCGCTGGGCGAGACAAGCGCAACGATCATGATGCGCAGCCCGCCGTCGAGCGTGACCGGCTCCGAGTTCGGTACGGTGATGAAGTTGGTGAAACCCAACTCTCGCAGGGAATTCTCCAGCTCCGGTGTCTGATAGTCGGGCAGGAGGACCGTGGTGGTGTGCGACACGCCCGTACGCAGGAACTCAGGGTCGAAATGATCGTGATGCAGGTGCGACACATACAGATAGTCGGGATCTCGATACGCGTCCCAGTCCAGCTTGCTGTTGTCCGGGAACGGGAACCATGACGCGAAATACGCGGGATTGACCCACGGGTCACACAGTATGGTTCCGGCGGCTGTCTCGATAAAGAAACCGGCATGACCGATCGACGTTACCCGCATGTCGCAATCAAACTTTCTCTACGCCTGATGAATTGAATCCGGCACGACATTCCCGGCACCTCTCTTCAGGCGGCCGAGTACGTTCACATTCAACTCGTCGAGGGCGCGGGCAACCGGAGTTTGCGACAACTCCAATGCGCGGGCGAAAAGTGTGGAGAGGTCAGTGCAAATGTGTTTGTCAGGCCAGTGGGTCGTCGCCGCCGTAGGGGCGAAGCCGCAGTGTGCGGGCATCGTCTCGCGCGATCGCGTCGGCGCGCTCCAGCAGGTCTGACACCTCGTCGGTTCCCGCCCGCAGATAGCGGCCCGACAGTGGGTCCAGACGGCCCGACGCGATCGCCTCGATCATGCTGGTCACGGCTTCCACCGGAGTCCACGCCGTGCGTTCCCGGTGGGTCGGCATCGCGCCGGTCATGTCCGTCCGGACGACGCCGGGTGCGACGTCGAACGCCCGAACGCCGGCAGGACCGGCTCCGGCGACGATCGAACCGGTCAGCCGGAGCAAGGCCGTCTTCGCGACGCCGTAGGCGCTGTAGATCGCGCTGTCCTTGAGCGCTGCCCCGCTGGTGATGTTGACGATCCGACCGGCCCTCCGGTCGACCATCGCCGGCAGCATTGCCCGGCAGAAGAGATACGGCCCGCGAAGGTCCGTTTCGACGACCGCCCACCACTCGTCAGGGTCGGACTCCCACAACGGGACCTCACTGGTCTCGATCCGGCCGGCATTGTTGACCAGCAGGTCGACCGAACCAAGGGCCGATCGCACGGTGTCGACTGCGGACCGCACCTCGTCGTACCGGGTGACGTCGGCCGTCGCCGTCGCTGCCCGCGCGCCGGTGGCCTCGCATTCCCGGCGTACGCGCTCGAGTGCGTCGGAGTCGCGGGCGGTCAGACCGACGGCGACACCGGACCGGGCAAGCGTCAGCGCGATCTCCCGGCCGATGCCACGGCTCGCACCCGTCACCAGGGCGACCTTGCTCGCGTTGTCCGCCATTGGTTTCCTACGCCTCCCCCGCGTTGTTACCCGTTTCAGGCGCCCCGCTGGACCGCTCCGGTACGCCGGGCCGCTTCGTCGACCGCGGCCTGCTTCGCGGCGCCGACCTCGGCATCGGTCAGTGTCCGGTCGGGCGCCCGGAAGCGCAGCGCGAACGCCAGGGACTTCGTACCTTCCGCGATCTGCGCGCCGGTGTAGACGTCGAAGAGGCGTACGGACTCGAGCAGCTCGCCGGCGCCCTCGCGGAGAGCGGCCTCGACGTCGGCCACCGGAACACCAGCGTCGACGGTCAGCGCGACGTCCTCCTTGGCCGGTGGATACGGGGAGACCGTGGGCGCCGCCACCGGCCCGGTCCGCGCGCCCAGCAGCGACAGGTCCAGCTCCATCGCGCACGCGCGCGCCGGCAGGCCGTACGCCTCGACGACCTTGGGGTGCAGCTCACCGGCATGGCCCACGAGACGCCCATCGACGCGCAGGATCGCGCACCGGCCAGGATGCCACGGGGCATGCTCGTCGGCGCGTACCTCCAGGTCCACGCCGGCCGCGCCCGCGACCAACCGGGCCGCCTGGATCGCGTCGGCCCATCCCGCCTGCCGACCGGCGCCCCACCAGCCGGACCGCTCCCGCTCGCCGCACAGGACGACACCCACCCGGCGGGGCTGCCGCGGGAGGGCGGCATCGAGGGCCGCGATCTCCTCGTCGGTCGGGCGGTCGTCGACCGGGAGCCGCGGCGCTGGTGGCGTGTCTGACTCCGGTCGGAAGACCAGGCCAACCTCGAAGAGCGCCAGGTCGGTCATGCCGCGTCCGACGTTGCGCCGAGCCGTGTCGAGCAGGCCAGGAAGCAGGGTCGTACGCAGCAACGGCTGCTCCTCCGACAGCGGGTTGGCGAGCCGGAGCGCCCGGCGGCGGACGTCGTCGGCGGGAAGCTGGAGCCGGTCGAAGTCGGCCACCCCGACGAAGGGGTACGCCAGGACCTCGACATAACCCGCACCCGCCAACGTTTGGCCGATCAGGCGACGCAGCCGCTGGTCGGCCGTGAGGCCGCGCCCGGGTGGTGCGACCGGCAGCACACTGGGCACGGCGTCGTAGCCTTCGAGGCGGATGACCTCTTCGGCCAGGTCGTTGGGGTCGGTGAGGTCGGGACGCCACGACGGCGGGGTGACGGTCAGCGCGCCGCCGGCAGCCGTGACCTCGCAGCCAACCTCCTGCAGCCGGCGTACGGTCGGCTCCGCGGCGATGTCGTAGCCGGCGACCCGGGACGGGTGGTCGGCCGGGATCGTGAGCGGCTCCCGCGGCGGAACCACGCCGACGAGCGTCGTACCTTCCTCGATCCGCCCACCGCCGATCTCGACGAGCAGTTCCGCCACCCGCCGCGCCGCGAACGCCTGAAGCTGGGAGTCGACGCCGCGTTCGAACCGCTTGGACGCCTCACTCGACAGTTTGTGCCGCCGGGACGTACGCGCGATCGTGACCGGATCCCAGTACGCCGCCTCGACCACGATGTCGGTCGTCTGCTCCGACAGTTCCGTGGTCGCGCCGCCCATGACCCCACCGAGCCCGACGGGGCCGGAGTCGTCGGTGACCACGAGATCCTCGGGATCGAGCACCCGGGTCACACCGTCGAGGGTCTGCAGCTTCTCCCCGGGCTCGGCCCGACGGACCACGATCGGGCCACGCAGTAGCGCACGGTCCCAGCCGTGGATCGGCTGGCCCAGGTCGAGCATGACGTAGTTGGTGACGTCGACACCGAGTGAGATCGGCCGCATTCCGGCCAACTGGATCCGCCGCTGCAACCACCGCGGGCTTGGCGTGGCCGGGTTGAACCCGACCACGGTGACCGCCGCGAACGACGGGCAGCCCACCGGGTCGTCGACCCGCACCGGATAGCCGGCATCGGAAGGCTCGATCAGGCCACTCTTGCCAGATGTCAGCGGAGCCTCGACAGGATCGGTGAACGCCAGACCGAACGCCGTCGCCGCCTCGCGTGCCACGCCACGTATCGACATGGTGTAGCCGCGGTCGGGCGTGGTGGCGATGTCGAGCACGTCGTCACGCAACCGCAGCAGCGCGACGGCATCCGCGCCGGGCTCGACCGTCTCGCCGGGGTCCAGCACGATGATGCCGGTGTGGTCGTCACCGAGGCCGAGTTCCAGAGCCGAGCAGATCATGCCGTCGGACACGTGGCCGTAGGTCCTGCGGGCGCCGATGGTGAACCCACCGGGCAGCACCGTGCCGGGCAGCGCCACGACGACGAGATCGTCCTCGGCGAAGTTGCGGGCACCACAGACGACACCGCGTGGCTCGGCCTCGCCGACGTCGACGCTGCACCAGCGAATGGTCTTGCCGTTCTTGTGCGTCTCCTCGGCGTAGGACAGAACCCTGCCGACCACCAGCGAGCCGCTGACGTCGGCACCCACCTCGTCGACCGCCTCGACCTCGAGCCCGGAGCGGATCAGCCGATCGGCCACCTCGCGGGCACTGATGTCGGGGGGCAGGTCGACGTACTCCCGCAGCCACGAGATCGGGACCCGCATCAGCTCTCCCATCCGAACGCCTGGGTGAACCGCACATCACCCTCGACCATGTCGCGCATGTCGGCGATGCCGTGCCGGAACATCAGGGTGCGTTCGATTCCCATCCCGAACGCGAAACCGGAGTAGCGGTCGGTGTCGATGCCGCAGGCGGTGAGGACGCGGGGGTTGACCACTCCGCAGCCGCCCCACTCGATCCAGCCCTCGCTCGCGCACGTGCGACACGGCCGGTCCGGGTTGCCGACGGAGGCGCCGCGACACACGAAGCACTGCAGGTCGAGCTCGGCACTCGGCTCGGTGAACGGGAAGTAGTACGGACGCAGCCGGGTCCTGATGCCCTCGCCGAACATCGCCTGCGCGAAGTGGTCGAGGGTTCCCTTGAGGTGCGCCATCGTGATGCCCTCGTCGACGACGAGCCCCTCGACCTGGTGGAAGACCGGCGTGTGGGTCGCGTCGAGCTCGTCCGTGCGGTAGGTCCGACCCGGACACACGACGTAGATGGGCGGTTTGCGGGCCAGCATCGTGCGTGCCTGGGCGGGTGAGGTGTGGGTACGCAGGACGACGCCGGCTTCCTCCGGGTCGACGAAGAACGTGTCCATCGTCGTACGTGCCGGGTGGTCCGGTGGGATGTTGAGGGCGTCGAAGTTCAGCCACTCGGCCTCGACCTCGGGCCCTTCGGCGACCTCCCAGCCCATCGCCACGAAGACGTCGGCGATGCGTTCGGAGACCGTGGTCAGCGGATGCCGGGCGCCGCGAGGCTCGACGTCCCACGGCTGGGTGACGTCGACGGCCTCCTCGACGAGGATCCGGGCCTCGCGCTTCTGCTCGAGAGCGGCCTGGCACGCCGCGAGGGCCTCGTTGACGGCCTTGCGGGCGGCGCCGATCCGCATACCGGCGTCCTTGCGGGCCTGCGGTGGGAGTGAACCGATCTCGCGGTTGGCGAGCGCGAGCGGGCTGCGGTCGCCGGCGTGGGCGAGGCGCGCCTCGCGGAGGGCGTCGAGATCTTCCGCCGCCTCGATCGCGGCCAGCGCCTCGTCGCGCATCCGCGCCACCTCGTCGGGGTGCAGTGGCGTGACCTCGACCGGATCGTAGTTCGTGTTCGGGCCGGACATGTTCAGTCGGAGGGTCCCCTCATCAAGTCGTACGCCTGGCAAAGTCTAGGGAGACGCCCGGCGGTGGCCAGCCCAGCCCTCCCGGCGCCGGCCAAGGCCGGCAAATGACCACGCTGAGCAGGTCTGCAGCACCCGAGCCATGCATCGACGCCTGGTCCGATGCGGCATACCTGCTCAGCGTGGTCATTTGCCGCGAACCACCGGGGCACCCGGGTCGGATCGGCAGCCGCCAGGCGCACGCTGGGCCCGGGCAGAGGCGTAGAGGCAGACGGCGGCCGCAGTAGCGAGGTTGAGGCTCTCGGCGCGACCGTAGACAGGCACGCGGACCACGGCATCGACCAACCCACGTGTCGCCGACGGCAGGCCCCAGGCCTCGTTGCCGAAGATCCAGGCCGTCGGCCCGGCGAGCAGGCCCCGCTCACCCGCGACTTCCAGGTCGATCTCGCCCGCGCCGTCGGCGGCGAGCACCCTCACCCCTCCCGCCCGCAGCGAGGCGACCCCCTCGGCCGCCGGCATGCCTACCGCGACCGGGAGGTGGAACAGGCTGCCCGCGGATGCGCGGACACATTTCGGGTTGTAGACATCGACCGAGGCGTCCGTGAACACGACCCCGTCAGCGCCCGCAGCGTCCGCGCACCGCAGGACCGTGCCCGCATTGCCCGGATCACGAACCTGCGCCAGGACCGCGACCAACGAGGGCGCCGCGTCTACTACCTCGGAATAGGCCACGTCGACAAAGCAGCACACCGCCAGGACACCTTGCGGGGTCACCGTCTGCGCGAGGCTGTCGAAGACCTCACCGGACACCAGGCGTACGGGGACGTCGCCTCGCTCGGCGGCGGCGATCAACTCGGGATAACGCTGCGTCGCCGGAGCCGTCGCGAAGAGCTCCCGCACTATGCCGGGAACCGCGAGCGCCTCGCAGACGGCCTGCGGGCCCTCAGCCAGGAACTGTCGGCCCCGCGACCGGAACGCCCGCTTCACGAGGCGCCGTGCAGCGACCACACGGCTGGCGCGCAGGTCGGTGAGCTCCGGGCCGGCCACGGACATCAACGTCGGTCGCGAATCGTCGGTGTCGTACGAATCTGCCGTCAGGCCGCGGCGTCGGTCTCGGCGGGCAGTGCCTTCCTGGCCACCTCGACCAGTGCGGCGAACGCCGGGGCGTCGGTGACGGCGAGATCAGCGAGGATCTTCCGGTCCACCTCGACGCCGGCGGCCTTCAGACCCTGGACGAACCGGTTGTAGGTCATGCCGTTCTGCCGGGCCGCGGCATTGATCCGGGTGATCCACAGCCGCCGGAAGTCGCCCTTGCGCGCCCTGCGGTCGCGGTAGGAGTAGACGAGGGAGTGGGTGACCTGCTCCTTTGCCTTGCGGTAGAGGCGCGAGCGCTGGCCGCGGTACCCCTTGGCCCTCTCGAGGATTTCGCGACGCTTCTTGTGGGCGTTGACCGCCCGCTTCACGCGTGCCACTGGCGTACTCCTTGCTCGGGTGTGCCGCGCACAGCTGGAACGCGGCGTGGTTCATGGTCGGGTCTGGTGGGACGGCCCTGGGAGTCGGTGGTGGTACGACCGCCGTCAAGGGCCTGAGGCCGTGCGGCCGCGTCAGCGCGCGAGAAGCCTTTTGATCTTCTTCTTGTCAGGGGAGGCCGCCTCGACGGCCGGCGCGAGTCGCCGCGAAACCTTGGCCGCCTTCTTCTCCATCTTGGCGCTCCGGCTCGCCCGGTTGTGCATGAGCTTCCCGCTGGCGGTCACCCGGAAGCGCTTCTTGGCCCCGCTGTGGGTCTTCATCTTCGGCATGGTCGTCCCTTGGCTGGAGGCGTCGAGGGCACAATGCGCACCCGACGTGATGCTTGGTCGTACGTGGCCGCCGGTCAGGGACCAGATCCCCGGCCGGGCGACCCGGTGGTGGTGTTACTCGACGTCCGCCGTCTGTGGCGTGCGCTCGGCCCGCTCCTGCGGTGCGGTCCGCTCGGCGCGTTCGGCCACCCGGTCCGCCTCGCGTTCGGCGGCCCGGCGGGCCTTGTCGGCCTCGATGTCTGCCCGCGCCTCCGACTTCCGCTTGTGCGGCGTGACGACCATGATCATGTTCCGGCCGTCCTGGCGGGGCTGGGATTCGACATACCCGAGATCGTCGATGTCTTCGGCCAGTCGCTGCAGGAGCCGGAAGCCCAGTTCGGGCCGGCTCTGCTCGCGTCCACGGAACATGATCGTGATCTTGACCTTGTCCCCCTGGCGAAGGAACCGCACCACGTGACCCTTCTTGGTCTCGTAGTCGTGCGGGTCGATCTTCGGGCGGAGCTTCATCTCCTTGATGACCGTCTGGGCCTGGTTACGTCGAGCTTCCCGGGCCTTTTGAGCGGTTTCGTACTTGAACTTTCCGAAGTCCATCAGTTTGCAGACCGGCGGCCTGGCCGTCGGGGCGACCTCGACAAGGTCGAGATCCGCCTCCTGCGCCAGGCGCAACGCATCGTCGATACGTACGATGCCGACCTGCTCCCCTGCAGGTCCGACGAGTCGGACCTCGGGAACCCGGATCCGCTCATTGACGCGAAGCTCTGTGGCGATGAGGACCCTCCTGGGTGGTAGACGATGGCTGGCGGCCGCCGGTCCGGACACCTCGCAAATGGTGAGAACACGAAAAAGGCTCCCGTGCTCTCGTCACGGAAGCCATCACCCGGTGCATGCGGTGGGCACCAGCCCGAAGACCGGAGTGCCGCACGGGCCGCCTGGTAGCACTCGCGAGGAGCGCCGGGCGGCCGGCCGGACCCGACGATCACTGCCGATCGCTGCGGGTGGGAGATGACCTCCGCTTTGGGACCTGGTCGGGTACGCGGAACGCACCTGGCCAGATCGGCCGGCTGTAAGCCTACCAAAGCTCTCAGCGTCTGCTCGTCCGCGCCTTCTCGCCGGTCGAGCGGTAGGGCGCCGACGCTTCGGCCGAGAACCGCCGGACGAACGCCAGGCCCACGCCGGCGCCGTCGACACTGGTGCGTTAGGGCGAGACGATAGCCGGTCCGAGGAATCGCGAGTATCGGTCATCTACGCTTGCCGGCCGTGGCTGAGTCCCGCGACCGCACGAGCCCCGACCCGGCGGTAGGTATGTCACCGGAGACCTCCGCCGGCGTGGTGCATCCACTTGCCGCGGTGGCCCGACACATCCTGGTCGAGGCGCCGCGTCTCGGTCCGGTGCGGCTGGTCTGCGTCGACGGTCCGACCTGTTCCGGCAAGACAACCCTCGCCGGCAAGCTGGCGAAGGTACTCGGCGACGTCCCGGTGGTCCACATGGACGACCTGTACGAAGGATGGGACGGGCTGCCTGGTGTGGCGGCCCGGCTCGAGACGTGGTTGCTCGGCCCGCTGCGTACCGGCGCGCCGGCGCGCTACCGGCGCTACGACTGGACCGCCGGCACGTTCGCCGAATGGCATGCCGTCCCCGCCTGCCCGGCGCTGGTCGTCGAGGGCGTTGGCTCCGCCGCGCGAGTCGTCGACGGCCATGCCGTCTGCAAGATCTGGGTGGAGGCACCGACCGAGACCAGGTATGCCCGCGGCACGGTCCGCGACGACGGCGGCTTCGGGCCTTACTGGGACACCTGGGCAGCGGCGGAACGCCGACATTTCACCGTGGAGCGGACCAGGGGCCGGGCGGACCTCATCGTCGACGGCGCGCCGACGGTGGCGTACGACCCGGAGGCCGAGGTCGTCGTCACGGCCTGGCGCCGGTGACCACCCCCTCCCGACCCGCCACTGCAGGGCCACACCTCACGGGTCGGCTCGTCGGTACGGATCAGCGCATCAGGACAGACCAGCGCATCAGGACAGACCAGCGCATCAGGACAGATCAGCGCATCAGGTGGACGGATCAGCGCCCCGGGCCGGGTCGGCGGCTGAGAACGGGTCGTGGTCGGCGGTAGCCTCCGCCGCCTCAACCTCGTCGAGCCATTCGAGGACCGCGTCCGTGTGTTGGCCCAGTGTCGGCGGCGCGAGGTTGGCTTCCTGCCCACCGGCATAGGCGTTGTCGTCCAGCCGGATCGCCGGTCCGGGAATCGCGATCCGGCCCAGCGATGCGTGCTCCACGTCGACCACCAGACCCTGGGAGCGCGTCTGATCCCATGCGTACACCTGGTCGAGCGTCTTGACCTCACCGGCAGGCACCCCGACCTCCGCAAGCTTGGGCAGCAGGCGGTCGGTCGGCCACTGTGCGAACGCGGCCTCGACGGCGGCGATCACCGCGTCCCGGTTGCCGACGCGGTCGGCGTTGGATGCGTACCCCTCGGCGTCCGCCGGGAGGTCGAACGCCGCCGCGAACCGTCGCCACAACCCTTCGCTGCCCACGGAGATCTGGACGATGCCGTCGGCCGCGTGGAACAACCCGTAGGGACAGATGGACGGGTGGTGGTTGCCCTGGGCGTGGGCGACCTCGCCCGCCACGGTGTAGCGAGTTCCCTGGTAGGCGTGCACACCGACGATCGCGGCGAGCAGGGACGTACGCACGATCCGCCCGCGCCCGGTGCGGGCCCGTTCGTGCAGGGCCGCGACGACACCGTAGGCGCCGTACATCCCCGCCAGCAGGTCGGCGATCGGCACCCCGACCCGGATCGGCTCTTCCGGACTCGGCCCGGTGATGGACATCAGCCCGCCCTCCCCCTGGGCGATCTGGTCGTAGCCGGCGCGCATACCTTCCGGCCCGTCATGGCCGAACCCGGTGATGGAAAGGACGACGAGCCGCGGGTTGAGCCTCGTCAGCTCGTCCTCAGCAAAGCCGAGTCGGGTGAGTACGCCGGGCCGGAAGTTCTCCACGAGCACGTCGGCCTGGCGTAGCAGGCGGCGCAGCTGCCGACGGCCGTCATCGGACTTGAGGTCGAGGGTGATGGACTCCTTGTTCCGGTTGCAGGACAGGAAGTATGTTGCCTCGGGTGCGGCCTCCGGTCCGACGAACGGTGGACCCCAGCCGCGAGAATCGTCACCTCCGTCTGGGTTTTCGACCTTGATCACGCGCGCGCCGAGGTCGCCGAGCATCATGGCGGCGTGCGGACCGGCGAGGGCCCGGGACAGGTCGATGACAAGAACGTCCGACAACGGTCCGGGCACGAACGCACCTCTTTCCCTCGGCTTCACATGTCATCACAGCTGGATCGCCACCAAGGCCATGGCATCCACCACCACATCTACACCGTCGGTTCGGAGCTCGTCGAGGACGCCGCCCTCGCGTTCGTGTCCGCGACGACCTGCGTCGGGCTTGTCGACCTTTCCACACAGCGCGCCGATTACTACAGTGCGGGGCCGTACAGCTACCAATGGAGGTGTCACCGCTGTCCTGGTTCAGGGGTCTCAAGGCACTTGGCCTACTTCTCTGGCGAGCAGACCGGTCTCTCATGGTCTGGATGGCGATCCTCACCCTCGTGCTCGGCCTGCTGCCCAACGCGACCGTCCTCGCGACCGGCATGCTCGTGGGCGCACTTCCGGCGGCCGTCGACGAGGGAATCGCCTCCACCGCCGGACGCCACGCCCTGGTCGCCCTCGGTCTGGTGACGGCCGGCTTCTTCGCCAGTGGCCTCGGCCTCGCGTTCGCGCGACTGCTCTGCGAGGTCATGAACACCAGGCTCATGCAGGTGGTGTCCCACACCGCCGGAACTGCGTACCTCGCGCCGAAGAACATCGCCGAACTCGAGAGCCCCGAGGTGGCCGGAGATCTCGACGCCATCCGCGACTTCGAACGCACCGGCCTCTACGTCCAGACCGCCTGGGCGCTCCGCATCCTCGTCTCCATGCGCATCGCCGGTATCGGGGCCGCTGCCATCCTCGTCACCTTCGCCTGGTGGGCTCCCGTCGTCCTGATCGCCGGCTGGTTCGTCGCCAACCGGGGCGCGAGCCGGTGGATGGAACGCGGTTTCGCCGCCACCAGAACGGAGGGTGGTGGCCAGCTCCGACGGTCGGAGTACCTTCGCGGGCTGGCCACGGGACCCTCTGCCGCCAAGGAGGTACGCGTCTTCGGGCTGTCCGAGTGGGTCGTCGCCGAATACACGAGGACCTGGCTGGAGGCGATGTCGGCGGTCTGGCGGGCACGACGTACCAACGTGCGGGGCATCGCCCTCGGTACCACCGCTGTCGTCGGTGCGTATGGCGTCGTGTTCGCGGCACTGGGCTGGCAGGCCAGCCAGGGCGACCTGAGCGTCGGCGCTCTGACGGTGTACGGCCTGGCGGCACTCGGCATGGGCGAGTTGGGATTTCTGGGTGAGCCGCAGTGGCGGGTGAGGCGGGCGGCGGCACTCGCCCGCCAACTCCTCGATCTGGAGAAGCGCCTCGGTGTCGATGACAGGGCCAGTTTCTACGACAGGGCCAGTTTCTACGACAGGGCCAGTTTCTACGACAGGGCCAGTTTCTACGACATGGCCGGTGTCGACGGGCCCGCTCCGCGGCGGGACGGCGATCCCCCACTTCGTCCGTCCACGGCAGGCGGGCCGGCTGACATCCGTCTCGAAGGGGTCCGCTTCAGCTACCGCGGCGGGAGCCGGCCGGTGCTCGCAGGTCTCGACCTCCACGTCCCCGCGGGTCAGTCCCTCGCCATTGTCGGCCTCAACGGTGCCGGCAAGACCACGCTGACCAAGCTGATCTGCGGACTGTACGCGCCAGACGCTGGACGCGTCAGCGTCGACGGCAGGGATCTGCGTACGTTCGATCCCGCCGAGCTCCGGACCCGTCTGGGTGTCATCTTCCAGAGCTTCATCCGGTACGAACTGTCGCTCCGCGAGAACGTCGGGTTCGGCAGTCTCGACCTTCTCGACAAGCCGCACGAGCTGGAGTCGGCTCTCCGCGACGCGGGTGGCCTCGACCTGCTCGCGGAGTTGCCGGCCGGATGGGACACGATTCTCGCCCGTGGCTACCCCGATGGCGTGGACCTGTCCGGTGGACAGTGGCAGAAGGTCGCGCTGGCCAGGGCGCTCGCGGCCATCCGGGGCGGAGCCGGGCTGCTGATCCTCGACGAGCCGACGGCCAATCTCGACGTACGCGCCGAGGCCGAGCTCTTCGACCGGTTCCTCGCCCTGACCCGCGACACCACGACGATCCTGGTCTCGCACCGGCTCTCCAGCGTGCGCCATGTCGACCGGATCGTGGTTCTCGACGGCGGCAGGGTTGTCGAGGACGGGAGTCACGACGAGCTCATGGCGACGGGTGAGACCTACGCGACGATGTTCACTCTGCAGGCCCAGCGCTTCGACGATGAGCCGAAGGACCGGGAAGCTGCCGTGGAGGGGACCGCACATGCGTGAGCGTTGGCGGGAGATCTCCCTGCTGGTGCGTACGGCCGTCCGTACGGATCCGTGGCGGTCGCTGGGCACGACGTTGGAACCGCTCGGCGCGTTGATGTACCCCTTGTTCGGTTGGTTTCTCGGCGTCCTCGCAGACGGCGTACTCGACCGTGACGGCGCCCAACTGGTGGCTGGCTCGATCGGTCTGCTCGTCACCATCGGACTGCGGTATGTCTCCTCCTACGTCGCGACGGGCATCCGGGTGCGGCTGTCCGAGCGGGTGGGTTTCGCGTTCGACCGCGAGATCAGCCGGCTCTCGAGCGAGCTGCCAGGGATCGAGCACCACGAACGCGGCGACTACCAGGACCGGATCGAGCTGCTACGCCAGAGCCAGGGCGTACTCGGCCAGTCGCTGAACAGCCTCGTCACCACGACGACGGCGCTGGTCGGTGCCTTGGGGACTGGCGTGGTGCTGCTGATGCTCCACCCGTTCATCCTGCTGCTGGTGCTGTTCGCGCTTCCGGCGTTCCCGATCGCGAGCCTCCAGCAGCGTTGGCATGCCGCGGCGGAGGCGGAGTCGGCCACACCTGGGCGGTTGGCCCGCCACCTGCGTGGTCTCGCCGTCGACCAGGCCGCCGCGCCGGAGCTGCGGGTGTTCGGCCTGCAGCGTGAAGTGCTGGGACGGATGAACTCAGCGTGGGCCGACGCCCGTCGTCCCATCCACCGGGCACAGGTGAAGGAGACCTTCACCGGCGGCCTCCGTTCGTTGCTCTTCGCGGTCGGGTTCGCCCTCGCGGTCGGGTTCGTGTTGTGGCAGGCCAGCCGCGGCGCGGCAAGGCCCGGTGAAGTGATCACCGCTGTGATCGTCTGCGAACGCGTGCAGAACCAGGTGCTCGGCCCGGCGTACAGCGTGGCCGGGCTCGGCCGGGTGCTCCGTGCGGCAGGCCGACTGCTGTGGCTCCAGGACTACGCGGCGAAGGTCATGGCAGGTGGCACCGGCACACTGCCCGCACCGGCGCGGCTGGACGAGGGAATCCGGTTCGAGCACGTGTCCTTCCGGTATCCCGGCACCGACACCTGGATCCTGCGGGACGTGTCGATCCACCTGCCGGCCGGCAGTGTGGTGGCACTGGTCGGCGAGAACGGTGCCGGCAAGACGACGCTGGTCAAGCTGCTCTCACGGATGTACGAACCCACCGAGGGCAGGATTCTCGTCGAGGGCCTGGACCTCGCGCGGATCGACCTCGCGCAGTGGCGGGCCAGGCTGTCCGCGGCGTTCCAGGACTTCGCCCGCTTCGAACTGCTCGCACGTCACGCTGTCGGTGTGGGTGACCTCCCGCGTTATGACGATGCCGGGGCCGTCCACGACGCCCTGGAACGCGCCGGCGCGAGCGATGTCCTCGAGCGCCTGGACAACGGAGCGGACACCCAGCTGGGCTCGAGCTGGCCCGGCGGAACCGACCTGTCGACCGGGCAGTGGCAGAAAGTTGCTCTGGGGCGGTCGTCGATGCGCTCCGAACCCCTGGTCCTGTTCCTCGACGAGCCGACGGCGAGCCTGGACGCACCGACCGAACACGCCCTGTTCGGGCGGTTCTCGGCGGCGAGCCAGGCCGGGACGGCGCACGGCGCGATCACCGTCCTCGTCTCGCACCGGTTTTCGACCGTGCGCTCGGCGGACCTGATTCTCGTCGTCGACGACGCCAGGGTCAGCGAGTGGGGCAGCCACGACGAGCTCATGAAGCGCGCCGGCCTCTACGCCGAGCTCTACACCCTGCAGGCCGACGCCTACCGCTGAGCACCGCAACCGGCCGCCGAGACCTGGAGCACGCCGGGGCCTTCCTCGCGGCCGGTGCTGACGGCATGCAGTGCCGAGGAGGTGCTCTCAACCGGGACCTATGCCGCGCTAAAGGGCGGACTCGACTACTCCGCACTCAACGCCCGCGCCGGCACACCGTAATCTGTACCGCACGTCTGGCCGGTGCAACGACGCACAGCTCGCTTCAGGCGTACTCATCAGATGAGGAAACGCTTACGCGGCGGCGATGCCGCGTGGCACGATGACCTGCACTACCGGCCAGGCGACGGGCACTCCGGTTCCACCGCGGGCTCCGGCTGCGCCGACCCTGGCCGATGCAGGTGACGTGACTGGAGGATGCTCATGCGTTTCGCGTACTCCGCAGAGAGCGACCTCGGTCATGTGCGCGACAACAACGAAGACGCCGCCTTCGCCGCACCACACCTGCTGGTCGTCGCCGACGGCGTGGGAGGTCAGGCGGCCGGGGAAGTCGCGTCGGCCACGGTCGCGTCCGTGATGAGCACGATCTCTCTGCGGGCCATCACCTCACCGGGGGATCCGGTGGACCTGCTCGTCGTCCTCCGCCAGACGATCGAACGCGCCCTCCATACCCTCAGCGACGGCGTGGACGCGGACCAGGCACGCGCCGGCATGGCGACCACAATGACCGCGATCCTCACCGACGGTACGAGGTTCGCCCTGGCGCACGTCGGGGACTCCCGCGCGTACCTTCTGCGCGCTGGCGAGCTCACGCAGCTGACGACCGACCACACCTACGTCCAGGTCCTCCTCGACAAGGGATCGATCACCCCGGAGGAAGCAAAGGTCCATCCACACCGGTCGGTCGTCACCCGCTACGTCAACGCCACCGACCGGCACGAACCGCAGCTCACCATGCTCGATCTCCGGGAGGGCGACCGGCTGCTGCTGTGCAGTGACGGGCTCACCGACTTCATCTCCGACGAGCGCCTCGGTGCTGACCTTGGAGGGATGCCAGCCGACGGAGCCGCGGAGTCGCCCCCCACCGCCGCGACCTCGCCCGACGAGGCGGGTGGGTCACCGAAGAAGGTCGGTGGCTCACCGGACAACGCGGTGGAGCGGCTCATTTCGTCCGGTCTCGCCGCGGGTGGGCGGGACAACATCACCTGCGTGGTGGCGGACGTCGAGGCCCATGACCTCGACCTGGAGAACCGGCCGACGGCCCGGCGGATCGGAGCCCTTGCCGACCCGGAGAACGTCATCGACCTCGCGACGGCCGAACGCGCCGGATAAGAACCGCGGCTCCGCCGCGGCCTCCACTCGCCCGCCGGCACACTTCCCCGTGATCATGACGGTAGGACGCGTTCCGGGCATGCTGCGACTGCACCGGCCGTCACCACCGCGTAAGTGAGAGGACGAGCCGACCTGTAAGCCGGATTCTGTGATCGGCGGCCATCCCTCTAGGGACACCGTTGCCGGTGACCTCCAGCGGCCTACCCGCAGGCTCGGGCGGGCAGCCCTCGAACGCCTGCGCGGGCGCGGACACCGAAGCGTCCGTACCCTTCTTGGCCTTGCTCCAGGTGGGGTTTACCGAGCCGTCCGGGTCACCCCGGACGCTGGTGGTCTCTTACACCACCGTTTCACCCTTACCCGCACCCCCGGTCGAGCATCGTCGACCAGGGGCCGCTGGCGGTTTGCTTTCTGTGGCACTGTCCCGCGGGTCGCCCCGGGTGGGTGTTACCCACCACCTTGCCCTACGGAGTCCGGACTTTCCTCGGCGGGACACAGACCGCATGGGTCCCGCATCCCGACGCGACCGCCCGGCCGGCTCGTCCTCCACCAAGCGTAGCGAGCCGGGCGAGCGCCACGATTCCCGACGCCTACTGCACGGCCCCGTGGCCGATGCGGCATCCCATGCGGGGAAGCGGTCAACCGAGCCGGAAGGCCAACCATCTACTCCGCACCAAACGCGGCACGCGGTCGCCACGCCGTTCACGCCAACTCGAAATGCAGCCGACGCCGGACGACGGCCCCATCAACGAGCCGCAGGCCGACCCGGTTGCCGAGCGGGAGATCACGGCCGGCGCCCCGCGCCTCAATCGGTGGGTGCTGCAGCAGCGTCGGGTCGCCGGCGCTCGTGAAACCCGTGCGGCCGAGGGTGGTCAGCTGGGTGCCGAATCGACGACGCCGTACGAACGAAGAGAGGCCATCCCGTCGGCGTACCACCGGACCTCGCTTCGCGAACCCGGCGGCAGCTCCATCCGGAAGACGGCGCGGAGCGGGACGTTCAGGGCGAGGCAGACGAGCAGTTTGATCGGCGTCACGTGCGTCACGACGGCGATCGTCCGACCGGCGTACGAGCTCACCAGCCGCTCGAGCGCGGCCCGCACACGTAGATTCACCGAGTCGAAGGACTCCCCGCCCGGCGGCGCCACCGTTGTCGAGGCCAGCCAGTCCTCGAGCGCCGCGGGCCAGCGCGCCCGCACCTCGGAGAAGGTGAGGCCGTCCCACTCGCCGAACGCCGTCTCGGCCAGCCCGTCCTCAACGGTCGCGGAAATCCCGAGCGCGCCGGCAATGACGCCGGCGGTCTCCCGCGTGCGCCGCAGCGGTGAGGTCACCAGCGCGTCGACGCCACGACCCACGAGCGCGGCGGCGACGTCCTCGGCCTGCTGCCGCCCCCGGTCGGTCAGCGGCACGTCCTCGCCGCCGGATCCGCTGAACCGTTTGGCGAGCGAGCGGGAGGTCTCACCGTGCCGGACGAGAATCAGGGTCGTCGGCGGGCTGGAAGTCTCGCCCCATCCGGTTTCAGGCACGCTCGACCGGTCCCCCGGCGCGGGTTGCGGCACGACCGTGGGTTGCCCACCGTGGTCGGGCGGCGCGACAGCGGTGGTGGTGGTGGCGTCGCCACCGAGCACGGTCCAGATCGGCTCGCCACCGTCGAGCACCCGGTTGAGCAGGGCGTCGGCGGCTGAGTTCCGCTCCCTCGGCACATGGGTCCACGTGACGTGGGCCGGCACCAGGCGCCGCGCCTCCATGGCGAGCTGGCGCATGTCGGCGTGCTTGATCCTCCAACGGCCCGCCATCTGCTCGATGACGAGCTTGCTGTCCATCCGTACCTCGACGCTCGCCTCCGGATCGACCTCGCGGGCGAGTTGGAGGCCGGCGATCAGGCCGCGGTACTCGGCGACGTTGTTGGTGGCCGTCCCGATCGCGTCGGCCGCCTCGGCGAGGACGGCGTGAGACGCGGGATCGCGGACCAGTGCGCCGAAGGCGGCCGGACCTGGGTTGCCGCGCGAGCCACCGTCGGCCTCGACGATGAGTGTGCGACGGCCCGTCGGTGCCGTTGGAGCAGTCATCGGACCGACTCTCTCAGGCGTTCGCGTCGAGGGTCCGGATCAGGATCCGTCCACACTCCTCGCAGCGCATGACCTGCTCGGGCGGTGCCGCCGCGATCTTCGCGAGATAGCTCGCGTCGAGCTCCATCCGGCAGCCCTCGCAGCGCCGCTGCCGCAGGGGTGCCGCGCCGACGCCGCCCCGCTGCGTACGACTCTTCTCGTACGCCGCCAGGAGCTCTGCGGTGATGCCGCCCGCCGCGTCGGCGCGTTCCTTGCGAGCCTGTTCGGCTTCGGCGTCGATCTCGGAGTACGCCTGGTCACGGGCCTGTTCGGTCTCGGCAATCGTGGTGTCGAGGGCGGAACGCCTGGCCTGCAGCTCGGCGTGCCGGGCGGTCGCGGACTCGAGACGTTCCATGATCTCGAGTTCGACGTCTTCGAGATCGGACTGGCGCTTGGTGAGGGACTCGATCTCGTGCTGGAGGCTCTCCAACTCCTTCGGCGAACCGACCTGTCCGGACTGGAGCCGCTTCTCATCGCGCGCCTTGCGGCTGCGGACCTGTTCGACATCGGCGTCGGCCTTGCGCTGCTCGCGGGCGAGGTCGCTGGCCTCGGTCTCGGCGGCGACGGTCGCGGTTTCGAGCTCCCGACGTTCGGTGTGCAGGCGTTCGACCTCAGCGGCCTGCGGGACGGTGCGCCGGCGATGTGCCAGCTGGTCGAGGCGCGAGTCGAGTACCTGGACGTCGAGCAGCCGGAGCTGGACGAGAGGGTCGGCGTTCAGTGGATGTTCCCTTCCTGATCGCGGTGGCCGCCCGCGGGGACCGCACTGGGGACGTGGAGGGTCCACGGGTCTGTGCATGTCGTCGAGACGCGGGTCTCCACCGTAGTGCCCCGCTGCGCGAGTGCACGCACGAGCCGGCCGGCCGCGTCGGCCAGCCATGGCCACTCGCTGGCCCAGTGCGCGACGTCGACGAGGACGGGCGCGCCGGGGTACTGTCCGGCCTCCGACGCCGGGTGGTGGCGCAGGTCGGCGGTGACGTAGGCATCGACCCCGACCGCCCGCACGAGATCGAGGTAGGAGTCGCCCGCGCCACCGCAGACCGCCACCGTGGCAATGGTCCGGTTGGGATCGCCGGCCACACGGACGCCGTGCGCCGTCGGGGGCAGCGCGGTGGCCACGCGCTCGCGGAAGGTGTCCAGGCGTTCGGCGCGTGGGAGGGAGCCGATCCGTCCGGTGCCGAGCGCCGCTGCGTCGGGACGCGGATCGAGCGGACGCAGGTTGGTCAGCCCGAGCGCGGCGGCGAGGGCGTCCGACACGCCCGGAGCGGCGGCGTCGGCGTTGGTGTGGCACACGTGGAGCGCGATCCCCCGAGTGACCATCCGGTGTACGAGCGTGCCCTTGGGTGTCGTCGCCGCCACACCGTGGACGCCCCGGAGGAACAGCGGATGGTGGGCGACGATCAGGTCGGCCGACCATGCGATCGCCTCCTCGACCACCTCACCCACCGGGTCGACGGCGAAGAGCACCCGCGCGATCGAGGCGTCCGGATCTCCGCAGACGAGGCCCACCGCGTCCCAGTCGGCCGCCCAGCTCGGGTCGTAGAGCTCGTCGAGCACCTGCACGACCTGGCGCAGCGTCGGCGGTGCGGGTGAGCTCTCGGTCGGCACCGGGCCAGGCTAGTACGCCCCCGTGCCGCGCCCGCGAATGACCACGCTGAGCATGCCAGCGGAACCCCACCATGCATGGACGCATGGTCGTGGTTCCGCTGGCATGCTCAGCGTGGTCATTCGCGGCTCAGCGCGGTCATTCGCGGCTCAGCGTGGTCATTTGCGGCTCAGCGCGGGCGGCGGCGAGTCAGACCCGGGCGGGGAGGTGGCGGTCGGCGGCGTCGGCGAAGCGTTCCCAGTCGTACGCCGTCATGGCGTGGCCGCCGGGCCTGATGTGGTAGCCGATCCGGCTGGGCACAGGCGACGAGACCGGCGGCATCGACGTCGCGCCGATCCCCTCGACGCCGAGCAGCTGGTAGATCGGATCGGCGTAGCGAGCGCCGAGGAACTCGCCGTACGGATCGGCCCAGGTGTCGTCCTCGGCGCTCGCGACGTAGACCGGACGCGGCGCGACGAGCGCCACCAACAGGTGCTGGTCGAACGGCAGTGTCCCCTCCCGCCCGGCGTACCCCGCGAAGTTGCCGCAGAACCAGCGCGGGAACCGCGACGTGATCGCGTCGACGGTCTCTCCGACCAGCCGCCGCGACAGCGCGACGCCGCCGCAGCCGGAGTTGTTGGAGACGGCCATCGCGAAGCGCAGGTCCTGCGCGGCGGCCCACAGCGCTGCCTTGCCGAGCCGCGAGTGTCCGGCGACGATCACCCGCATGGCGTCGACGCGCGGATTGCCGACGAGGTAGTCCATCGCCCGGCTGAGCCCCCAGGCCCAGGCGCCCAACGATCCCCAGCGCTCGCCGGCCCGGCGGGCCGCGTCGGCAGCGAGGAACACCGGATGGCGCAGGATGCCGAGGCGCCCCGACCAGTGCCCGGCGTCGGCTTTGCCAGTTGCCTGTCCGTCGACGTCCGGCTCGATCTCCTCGTAGCACAGGGTCGCGACGCCGTAGCCGCGCTCGACGAGGTGCGCGAAGGGCCACGGCTCGCCCTGCCCGCCGACCTCCACCTCGTGGTTGCCGCGGAAGTTGAGCGCGAGGAACAGCGGCACCGGCCCGGCCGCGCCGTTCGGGAGGTGGACCAGCAGGTTGAGGGTGGGCTCCGCGCCGACCGGCGCGTCGCCAGGCGACCCGAACGCAAGCCGAACCTCGATCCGCGTCGACCGCCCGTCCAGTGCGGTCGCGTCCTCGGATCTCACGTGCGTACGCATGGGCAGCGTCACCTGCGGCGTCACGCCGTACATCTGGCGCGCGAACAGGCCCATCAGCTCTGGTCGGCGGCGTTCGAACCACTCCGCCGCGCTCGTCACCCGGAACCCGTCCAGGCAGACGAAGGGATCCGGTAGCCCGCCCGGCACCGACAGTTCTGCCTCGGGCACCTTCAACCACCCACCTGCGACGCGCGTCATGACGCCACCTTCATCCGGACGACCATCATTCGGACGACCTCAGCCGGAACAGGATCTCGCCGGCGTTGGGCACCACGAGGGTGTCGGGATCGCGCTCCCACTCGGCCGGATCGATGGTCGCCGGGTCGCGGTAGTCGAGCCCGAGCGCGCGGGTCCGGGCCTCGTCGAGCCCGGTCGCGAGCGTCACCCTGACCCGGCAGCGCTCACCGAGGGACGGATCGTAGGAACCATCGCCTCGCAGGTGGGTGGAGTGCGCGAGCACCGAACGCGACACGTCGGCGAACCTCTCCCACTGACCGGTGAAGTAGTCGCGGCAGTGGTAGCCGATCTTCTCGATGAGTGCACCGTGCGTGCGGCTGACCTCGTGGACGTGCGGCGCGTGGACCACGACCTCGCCGCCGTCGGCGACGATCGGCTCGACCTTGTACATCCCCTTGCTGGCGGTCCACAGTTCGTCGTAGCGCTCCGACACGAGCGACAGCACCCGCCGGACCGGCTTCTCCAGATAGCGGACGTGGGTCTGCGCCGACACCTTCGCCGACGCCGCCCACGCGTCCTCTGGCGTGCCGAACGCCAACGAGTGCAAATCCTTCGTGCCGGACGCGACGACCGCCGCGAGGCACAGCCGCTCCGAAGGGATCATCGCGGCGGCCCGGTCGATCACCGCCCGCACAGGCGTCACACCAGGCATCCCGATGATCCCGGTGTTGCCGATCAACGCGCCGAGCCAGTGGGTGAGGTCGATGATCTCCCGGCCGGCGACGCCTGGGAAGAAGTACTTGTTGCCGCCGGAGAAGCCCACCACCTCGTGCGGGAAGACCGGCCCCACGACCAGCACCACATCGTGCTCGACGACGTGCCGGTTGACGGTGACCGTCACCGGCTCCTCGAACCGCCCTTCGGCGAGCGCCGCCACCTCGCGGGCCGGCAGCTCACCGACGGAGACCAGCGCCTCGGGGATCCACCACTCGTGGTTGACGACCGTCGTACGCGGAAAGGTCTCGGCCAGCCGGCCCTCCGCGTACCCGAGGTGCGCGGCCAACTGCGCCTCGTCCATCGGTGGATGCGTTCCCAGTGCGATGAGAACGGTGAGCCGGCTCACCCGCCCGTCCACGGCGTCGTGGACCGCGCGCAGCAGCAGCGGCAGCGGGCACGACCGGGTGGAATCCGGAATCACCACGCACAGGCTCCGCCCGTCGAGCGGGACCGAACGCAAGCGCTCTTTGACGAAGTGTCGGGCCTCCTCGGCCGACACGGAGCGGCCCGGGCCTCCGATCAGCTCAGCGCTCACATGGCTCCGTCTCGTTGGTGCCGGGCTGTTCCCAGGATCGGCCACGCCGGCTGGGTCAGCTGGAGATCTCCTTGAGGTACGCCAGATTGTCGCGCACCTTCTCCTCCAGCGGCACCTCGGTCGAGAAGTCCTCGACCGACACCCAGCCGTCGTAGCCGAACTCCTTCAGGTGCTGGAACAGCCGCGGCAGGTTGCCGACCCCGTGTCGCATCGGCGCCCAACCCCACGTCCAGTCGGTGCGGTCGGCGCCGTCGACCTTCGTCGCCACCGGCGCGGCGTTCTTCACGTGGACGTGCGCCAGGTGCTCGCCCAGGATCTCCAGACTCCACAGGTCGTATTCGTACCCCTCCTGGAGCATGTTGCCGATGTCGTGGATGACCCCGACGTGGGCGGGATCGAAGTCCTCGACGAATCGCTTCGCCGCCGACGCGCTGGACGTCAGGGACTGGTGGTGGAGCTCGACCAGGGCCTTGACGCCGTACTGTGCTGACAGCTCGGCGACCTTGGCGTACTCCTTGCGCCGCTGGGTGAACGCGGCGTTGTAGCCCTCGGGTCCGGGCTTGCCGACCGTGACCCGCATCTGCTTCACCCCGAGAGCGGACACGCCGCGCATGAGGCGTTCGACGTCGGCGATCTCGTCGCAGCGGGCGTACGCACCGACCGACGGCATGCCGAGCCCAGCCTTCTCGGTGATCTCTCGGATCCGCGGGACGTCCTCCTCGAACGACGACAGCGGCCAGGTGCACTTGTTGCCCGACCAGAATCCACCGCCGGAGCCCGACGCCGGGGGCTTCTGGTCGACGACCCGCCACTCGACGCCGTCCCAGCCCTGGGCCGCGAGCCTGGTGACGGCCTCCTCCGGCGTCCACTCGGGCAGGCTCGCGGTGAAGACGGCAAACTTCATGAAGTCAGCTCCTTGATCTTGACCGGGCTCTGCGTCCGTGCGGACTCGTAGATACCGCGGATGAGGGCGAGGGTGCGGATTCCCTGCTCGACAGTCACGAGCGGCCGCCGGCCCTGCTCGACCGCATCGAGGAAGTCCGCGAACTGGGTCGAGTGCGACGTCGCGGTGAGCCCGGCGACGGTCGGCTCGTCGTCGTCGGACTTCTCCGCGCCGTAGCCGTGCTCGGCAAGGACGGCCTCGGCCTGGTTGGCCCGGCCACCAGCGCCGTAGGCGTAGGCGTCGCTCTGTTCGTCGGCCGCGTGGTAGTAGGTGAGCTTGTTCTGGTCGATCACGGCCGAGCCGCGGTCGCCGTGCACCCGCACATGGGTGCTCAGGCCGGGGTAGGCGGCTGTGGTGCCGTGAACGACACCGAGTGCGCCGTTCGCGAACCGCACTGTCGCGACCGCGGTGTCCTCCACCTCGATCCGCTCGTGGGCAAGCAACCCGGCCACGGCGTAGACCTCGACGGGCTCCCCCAGGAACCAGGTGAACAGGTCGATCGTGTGGATGCCCTGGTTCATCAGGGCGCCGCCGCCGTCGAGGGCCCAGGTACCGCGCCAGTCGCCGGAGTCGTAGTAGCCCTGGCTGCGCCACCACGACATGACGGCGTTGCCCGAGGTGAGGGTGCCGAACTTCCCTGCCTCGAGGGCTTCGTGGACGATCAGGCTCGCCGGGTCGTGGCGGTGCTGGCTCACGACCATCACCGTCCGGTCCGAACGTTGCTCGGCCTCCTGGATCCGGCGGGCGGCGTCGAGGCGAATCTCGATCGGTTTCTCGACGATGACGTGCTTGCCGGCGTCGATCGCGGCGACGGCCGCGTCGGCGTGCAGGCCGCTCGGCGTCCCGATGGTCACCGCGTCGACGTCCGAGCGCGCGAGCGCCTCGTCGACGGAGGTCAACGCGTCGACCCCGAGCTCACCGGCAAGCTTCTGTGCCCGCTCGGGGACGACGTCCACGACGGCGGCGAGCTCGGCACGTGGGCCCAACGCCTGAATCGTCTGTGCGTGGGTGCGACCGATCACTCCAGCGCCGATCACCGCGAATCGCATGCAAAGCCCCTTCTGCGTCGGAGGACCCCGTCGATCAGTTGTACGGACTCAGCCGGACGGACCGAGGAGGAACGAATTCAGTTGTACGGACCCAGTTGTACGGATCCAGGTGTCCGAACCCCAGCGGTACGGACTCAGTTGTACGGGATACCGTCGGCGGCAAGCAGACCTGTGAATGCCTTCGTCGCCTTCGCGAACAGCTCAGGACCGGAGAAGCCGCCGGACTCCCCCATGTAGGCCAGGTGCGGCTCCATCGAGAAGTACCTGTCCTGGGAGTGTCCGCCGGCGCCGAAGCTGTCGTCGCGAAGGGCACGGATGGTCTCGGGGATCTGGCCGTCGCCCTCCCCCGCCGGGACGACCCGCCCCTCGGCCCGGACGGCGTCCTTGATCTGGAGGTACTCGATGTAGGGCCGCAGGCTCGCGAACCCGTCGGTGAACGGCGCGACGTCACAGAGGACGAAGTTCGCGGGATCCCAGACCAGCTGCAGCTTGTCCGACCCGACCGACTCCACGAGGTCGAGGCAGCGGGACGGGATGTCGCCGTAGATCTTGCGTTCGTTCTCGTGGGCGAGGATCACGTCGTGGCCCTCGGCCCGGGCCGCGAGCGCGGACATCCGGCGAAGCACCTCGTCGCGGTGCTTGCCCGGGTCGTCGCCGTCCGGCATCCAGAACGAGAAGATCCGGATGTACGGTGCGGAGAACTCATCAGCCACCCACAGCGCCCGGTCGAATCGCGCGAGGTGCTCGTCGAAGTCGTCGTGTATGCCGACCTTGCCGATGGGCGATCCGACCGCCGACATCGAAATGCCGTGCTGGGACATGAGCTTCTTCAGCTCGGCAATCTGGTCGTCGGAGAGGTCGAGGACGTTGACGCCCCATGCGCTGCGGAACTCGACGTACCTGATCCCCAGCTCGTTCAAGGTCCGGAACTGGGTGGTCGGGTCAGGGTCGATCTCGTCGGCGAATCCGGAGAGGGTCCACATCGTTGGCGTTCGGCTCCTCGTATGCAGGTCGATGGTCAGGCGGTGTGCGGTGGAAATGATCAGGAATGCGTGATCATTCCCCACGATGCGCGGCCAAGTCGCCGTGCATCGTTGGGACATGCCGTGCAAGTCGGCGCGGCCATCCCCCCGGGCAGGAGGCACACCGGCGGTTATGGCAACTATGGCAACCGGTTGCCAAAGGTTGTCAAGGGGGGCAAGACTATGCCGTCCGACAACGGCTCCCGCGCACCGGGAGCTGACGGCGCCTGGGAGGTGGAACTGTGGTGTCCGCACGCGACTCGGTACCCGTGAACCCGTCAGGTCGCGCGCCGACGATCCACGACGTCGCGGCCCGCTGCGGTGTCGCCGCCTCCACAGTGTCGCGGGCGTTCTCCCGGCCCGAGCGGGTCAATCTCGCCACCAGGCAACGGATTCTCGCCACCGCCGAGGAGATGGGCTACCGGCCGAACCCCATCGCCAGGGCCCTGCCGTCCGGCCGGACCAGGACGCTGGGCCTGCTGGTACCCGACATCACCAACCCGTTCTTCCTCGACCTCATCCGGGGCGCCGAGCGGGCGGCGGCCGCGGCCGGTTACACGCTGGTGCTGGCCGATACCGACGAGTCGAGTGAGACCGAGCTCACGGCGGTCAGGAGGCTGACGCGGGCTGTCGACGGGTACGTCCTCGCATCCTCCCGCCTGTCAGACGCCCGTTTGCGGGAGGCATACGCGACCTCGCCGCTCGTCGTCGTCAACCGCCGGGTGGCGCCGCTGCCGGGCGTACTCATCGACAGCGCCCACGGGACACGGGCCGCCGCCGAACACCTCGCCTCCCTCGGCCACGAGCGGATCGCCTATCTCGCCGGGCCACGCGCATCGTGGTCGGACCAGCGGCGGTGGCGGGCGCTGCAGTCGGTGGCGCGGCGGCGCGGCCTCAGCACCGTCCGCATCGGTCCGCTGGCGCCGACGGTCGACGCCGGCGTCGCTGCCGCGGACGCGATCGTCCTCGAGGACGTCACCGCCGCGGTGACGTTCAACGACCTGCTCGCGATCGGGGTGCTGCGCCGCCTGCGTGCCCGCGGGATCGGAGTGCCGGACCAGATCAGCGTCGTCGGGTGCGACGACATCTTCGGCGCCGACTTCTGCCACCCGCCGCTGACCACGCTCACCGCACCGATCGAGACCGCGGGACGGGCGGCCGTCGACCTGCTGCTCGGCCTCCTCGACACCGACCGGCAGGGGTCTGGCCGCGACGTCGTACTCCCCACGCGACTGACGATCCGAGACTCCACCGGAACGGCACCGACGACCACCAGCCGGCCTGTCCCCCTGACCGCCGAACCCTCCAGTTGACCATGCATCCCCTCGACCTGACGATGCATCCCCTCGAACTGACCGCCGTACTGCCGCACCACCGCCGCACCGCCTGTGCACACCGCAGGACCATCCACGAGCGGAGATGATCGCGATGAAACTGAGCTTCAGCACCCTCGGCTGCCCGAAGTACACCCTCGACGAGGTGGTGTCCACCGCGAAGGACAACGGCTACGAGGGCGTCGAGATCCGGTTCCTGCGGGGTGAGGTCGCGCTGGAGAACCTCGAGGAGTTCTCACCGTCCGGCATCAGGAAGACGAAGGCGGCGCTGGACGCGGCCGGGGTCACGGTCGCCTGCCTGGACACGAGTGTCCGCTTCACCTCGCCCGACCCGGCCGAGCGCGCGAAGCAGCAGAACGCGGCACTGACCTACGCTCGGATGGCGGCCGAGCTCGGCACGTCCTATATCCGGGTCTTCGGCGGAGCCGTCCCCGAATCGTCACCTGAACGCGAGGAGACGACCAAGCGCATCGCCGAAGGACTCGCGGAGGCCGCGGCCGCGGTCAAGGCCGAAGGAATCACCGCGGTCCTGGAGACTCACGACAGCTTCTGCACCTCGACCCAGGTCGCCGAGCTGCTGTCCTACGCACCGAACGACGACCTCGCGATCCTGTGGGACGTCCTCCACTCCTATCGCTCCGGCGAGTCTCTCGAGGACACCTGGCGCGCGCTCGGTGACCGGATCAGGCACGTCCACCTGAAGGACTCCTCGCGCTACTCCCCCACCGAGTTCAACTTCGAGCTGACCGGTGCGGGCACCATGCCGATCAGGGAGTTCGCCGGCCTGCTCCAGCGGGAGGGCTACGACGGTTACCTCAGCTTCGAGTGGGAGAAGGCCTGGCACCCCGAGATCGAGGAGCCCGAGGTCGCGATTCCGCAGTACGCGGCGTACATGCGTCCGTTGCTCGCCGAGGTCGCGGCGCGGTAGGCGTTCTCGATGGAACGCGTACGGGTCGGGATCATCGGCAGCGGTTTCTCAGCGGCGTTGCATGCCGAGGCGTTGCGTCAGGTTCACGGGCTCGACGTCACCCTCGCCGCCGTCGCGGGCCGTGACCACGACAAGGCGAAGAAGTTCGCGGCCCGGCACGGGATCGCCACCGCCCATGCCCATTCCTACGATCTGCTGGCCGACGATGACGTCGACGTCGTGTGTCTCTGCGTACCGAATGCCGCGCACGCACCCCTCGCGATCGAGGCCGCTCAGGCGGGCAAGCACGTCATCTGCGAGAAGCCACTCACCGGTGCGTTCACGGCACCGTCAGGTCTGGACGACGGCGACGACGGCGACGGCGACGGCGCGGCCTTCGCCCGCACGGCGCTGGAGGAGGCGCTCACCTCCGCCGACGCGGTCCTCGACGCGATGACAGCCGCGGGGCGCCGACTGATGTACGCCGAGAACTGGGTGTACGCACCCGCCGTCACCAAGGCGAAGCGCCTCCTCGGAGCGGCCGGCGGCTCGATCCTCGACATCCGCGCCGAGGAGAGCCACAGCGGCTCGCACGCGCAGGCGTCGAAGTACCGCGCCCGTGCCGGCGGCGGCGCGCTGCTGATGCTCGGCTCACACCCGATCGGCGCGGCGCTGCACCTGAAGGCCGTCGAGGGCCGGCGCAAGACGGGCCAGCCGGTCCGCGTGCGCTCCGTGGTCGCCGACACGGCGCCGCTGTGGGACGCACCGGCCTATGACGACCACGCCCGCCGCTGGCTGGTTTCCGACTGGGTCGACGTCGAGACCTGGGCGAGCGCGATCCTCACCTTCACCGACGGGACGAAGGCGGTGATCAACGCGTCGTTCGGCCAGCTCGGCGGTGTCCGCAACACGCTCGAACTCGCCACCACCAACGCCGTCCTCAGGGCCAACATGACACCGAACGACGCGTTGCTCGCCTACGCCCCACACGCGGAGGTCTTCGGCGCGGAGTACCTGAGCGAGAAGCTCGAGACCAAGGCCGGATGGAGTACGCCGGCGCCCGACGAGGACTGGGTACGCGGGTATCCGCAGGAGATGCAGGACTTCTGCGAATGCGTGGCGTACGACCGCGAGCCACTGTCCGACGCCACCCTGGCCCGGGACGTCGTCGAGGTCATCTACGCCGCCTACCTGTCGGCCGAGACAGGTCGCCGGATCAATCTTCCCGTATCCACCGAGAGCGCAGGAGACAGTCGATGATCTACGAGCTCAACCACGTGGGTGTCCGGATCAGGGACCTGGACGAGAGCCTCGCGTTCTGGGTCGGGATCCTCGGCGCGAAGGTGGTGAGCGAGGCGTTCATCCCGAGCTCGCGGACCGACTGCGTCTACCTGCAGATCGCCGACGGGATGGTCGAGTTGCTGCGTCCGGCCGACCCACCGGCGGGCACGACGTTCGGGCTCGACCACATCGCGTTCATGACCGACGACCTCGACGGTGACCACCAGCGCCTGGTGGGGGCCGGGTTCGCGTCGCTGCTGGACCCCAAGGTCGCCGGAACGGGCCGCGGCAGGCTGGCGTTCGTGTCCGACCCGAGCAAGGTGAGGGTGGAGCTGCTCCAGCGCGAGGAGGACTTCCGGGTCGCTCCGCTCGAGGGGTTCGTCCGGAGCCTGGACCACTACTCTGTCGCGGCGGACGACCTCGACGCGTCGGTCGCCTTCTACGGCGGACAGCTCGGCCTGCGACCAATCACGACGCTGAGCGACGGCGCCGGCGGCACGGACGCGTACTTCCACCTCCGCGACGACGCCGTGGGACTGCACCACCCGGCCACGCCGGCGCCGGATGCTCCGCGGATCCGGCATGTCGGGTTACGGGTCGACGACGTGGAGGCGGCGACCGACCGGCTGCGTACCCACGGCGTCCCTGTCGCGGCCGAGCCCGCACCTGCCGGCCACGGGCACGGGCGGGTAGCCGAGGTCCACGACCCGGACGGCGTACCTGTGCTTCTCCTCGACCGCGACGACCTGCGCGAGCGCGCGTCGAACGCCTGAGACCACCAGCCCGACGCACACACGCGACCCAGGAGAGGGAACGGATGAGCCAGATCGAGCTGCACCCCGACCGGCTGCTGCCGACCGAGCCGAACCTGCGCGGGATCGCCCGCCGGCTGTACGACGAGATAGCGGGGCTGCCGATCATCTCGCCCCACGGGCACGTCGACCCGGCGATCCTGGCCAACGACGAACCGTTCGGCGACCCCGCCAACCTCCTCGTCGTGCCCGACCACTACGTCACCCGGCTGCTGCACGCGCACGGCGTACGACTCGACGACCTGGGCGTTCCGCCCGGCAACCCGGTCGGCGACACGTCAGCCCGGGAGATCTGGCGGACGTTCTGTGCGCACTTCTGGGCGTTCCGGGGCACGCCGTCGCGGTACTGGCTCGAGTCGGAGCTGGTGGACGTCTTCGGCGTCAGCCTGCGACCGTCGGCCGAGACCGCCGACGAGCTCTTCGACCAGCTCACCGAGCGGCTCGCCGACCCTGGCTTTCGGCCGCGGGCCCTGTACGAACGCTTCGGGCTCGAGGTCCTCGCCACCACCGACGACCCGGCGTCCGACCTCGCCGACCACCAGCGGCTGACCGAGGACCCGGCGTGGAAGGGCCGCGTCGTCCCGACGTTCCGGCCGGACGCCTACCTCGACCCGTCGCGATCCGACTGGGCCCAACAGGTGGCGAGGCTGGGCGAGGCGGCCGGGATCGACACGAAGACGTACGACGGCTACATCGCCGCACTGGAACAGCGCCGGGCGTACTTCGCCCAGCACGGCGCCACCGCGAGCGACCACGGTCACGCCGACGCGGGCAGTGCGCCCCTGGACCCCGCCGACGCCAGCCGGATCTTCTCCGCCGGCCTGGCGGGTGCGGCGACGGCCGACGAGCAGACCGCGTTCCGTCGGCACATGCTGAGCGAGATGGCGCGGATGGCCTGCGATGACGGTCTCGTGATGCAGCTGCATCCCGGCGTGTTCCGCAACCACCACTCGGCGACGTTCGAGCGGTTCGGCGCCGACGTGGGATGCGACATCCCGGTGGTCGCTGAGTACACCCGGGCGCTGCGGCCGCTGCTGGAGCGGTACGGCACGCACCCCAACTTCCGGATGGTGCTCTTCACCACCGACGAGGACGTGTTCTCGCGCGAGATCGCGCCACTGGCCGGCTTCTACCCGTCGGTGTTCGTCGGGGCGCCGTGGTGGTTCATCGACACTCCTGACGCGATCCTGCGGTTCAGGGCGGCCGTGACCGACACAGTGGGGTTCCACAAGACGGCCGGATTCGTCGACGACACGCGGGCGTACTGCTCGATCCCGGTACGCCACGACATGGCCCGACGGCTCGACGCCGGATTCCTCGCCCGTCTCGTCGCCGAGCATCGGCTTCCCGAGGACGAGGCGGCGGAGACCGCACGCGACCTTGCATACCAGCTGCCGGCGTCGACTTTCCGGCTCACATGAGGAGGGCAGGGCTCGTGAACGAGCTGAACCGGCGGTCCGCGCCCGGGGCCGGACCTGCCGCACCCATTCGTACCGTCCATCTCGGGCTCGGCGCGTTCTTCCGCGCGCACCAGGCGTGGTACACGCACGTGGCCAACAGCGGGGGCGACGCCGAGCCGTCCGGGATCGCCGCGTTCACCGGGCGCCGGCCGGACGCCGCGCTGCCACTGCGGGCGCAGGATGGGCTCTACCACCTGCTGGTCCGCGACGCCGGTGGTGACCGGACCGAGCTGATCGCGAGCATCTCGGCCGCGTACGACGGGGCGGACGCCGAGACCTGGCGACGGACGCTCGCCGATCCGCTCGTCGGGACCCTCACCCTCACGGTGACGGAAGCGGGCTATCGCCGCGGACCGGACGGAGGTCCGGACCTCGACAACCCGGCGGTGGCATCCGACGTCGAACGCCTACGGGCCGGCCACACCGACGTGACCACCGCGCCGGGACGCATCCTCAGCGGACTCGCCGCCCGGCAGGCAGCCGATGCCGGACCGCTCGCGATCGTGCCGTGCGACAACCTGGTCGACAACGGTCCGACCCTCGCCCGCGTGCTCAACGGCCTTGCCGCCGCGGTCGACGACGGCCTGGCGGAGTGGCTGGCCGGTCAGGTGTCGTTCGTCTCCACGACGATCGACCGGATCACACCGGCCACCACGCCGGAGGATCGCGAGGTGGTCGCCAAGCTGACCGGGTTCGCCGACGCCGCGCCGGTGGTGACGGAGCCGTTCAGCGAGTGGGTCCTGGCCGGGGAGTTTCCGGCAGGCCGGCCGGCGTGGGAGCGCGGGGGTGCGCGGTTCGTTCCCGACGTCAGTGTGTTCGAGCAGCGCAAGCTGTGGCTGCTCAACGGCGCACACTCCTTGCTGGCCTACGCCGGACCGACCCGCGGGCACGCGACCGTCGCCGAGGCGATCAACGACCCGGTGTGCCGTGGCTGGGTCGAGACATGGTGGACCGAGGCGGCGCGGCACCTGCCGCTTCCCACCGACGACACCACCCGCTACCGCGAGGACCTGCTGGAGCGGTTCACCAACCCGCGGATCCGGCACAACCTGGCCCAGATCGCGATGGACGGTTCACAGAAACTCCCCATCCGGGTACTCCCGGTGCTCACCCGCGAACGCGCCGACGGGCGGCTCCCCGAAGGCGGCATCCACGCCCTCGCCGGATGGCTGGCGCACCTGCGCGACGGAACAGCGGTCCGTGATCCGAGAGGCGAGGAGTTGACGAACGCAGTGTCGGGGCCAGTTCCCGAGGCCGCCCGGCGGATGCTCCGTGCGCTCGACGCGCCGCTGGCGGACGACCACGACCTCGTGGAGGCAGTCGCGGCCACCTGTCGCGGCCTGGTCCCGTGATCATGATCGTTATCGTGAAGGTTTTCTGGGGCTCTGGACCCACGAACCATTCATGATCACGGTCATGATCACCGGTCGCCGGTCGCCGGTCACTGGTCACCGGTCACCGGTCGCCGGTCATCGGTCGCCGGTCATCGGCGTGGTCACGGTCATGATCACCGGCGGCATAAGTGGCATGAGCATGGGTACTCCTTCATCGACCCCTGCCGGCATTACCCCCGGACCCCGGTGATTCCGCAGCTCCGCGCGACAGACCCGGGAGCCGGTTCGATGATCTCTTCACCCGACTTTGCCCCGGAGGCGAACCGCCCGCAGGCATCCCTCGAAGGCGATCTCCACCGAGCCCGGCCGGAACGAGTTCCCGCGCAGGGCCAACGAGTTCCCGCGCAGGGACGAAGGGTCAAGGGGCGGGGTGTCGACCTGCCCGGGACCGACCGGCCTACAGGCCCAACGGGGTACCGACCGGCCGGCCGGCACGTCAGATACACCGAACCGGCGGAGACCGACCCGCCCTCGGCCGGACCGCTCGCCGCCGGGGCCACCCACACGGCGCCCATGTACACCAAGCCGCCGTACGCAGGGGTGACCGAAGCCAGGCTGACCGACGCAGGGGTGACCGAAGCCAGGCTGACCGAAGCCAGGCTGACCGAAGCCGGGGCGACCAAGAACGATGCCGGCCTCTTCGAGGACGAACTGACGGACGCGGAGTCAGCGGGAAGGCACCGGCTGCCCGTCTCGTCCGTACAACCAGCTGCCGCCGCGCTCGTCTCCGGCCTCATCTACGTCCTCACCGCCGGCAAGGCGGGTAGCCCTGACGCGCGGCGTACGCTCGGCCGTCCACGCTTTCTCCGCCGGGGCGGCGCCGCCTGACCTGACACCGGATCGCCCACGTCCGGCTCGGGCAACGCCGTGATCAGAACGTCGTGGTGAGGTCCAGCGCCTGACCGCTCCGGGACGACTCCGCGACCTTCAGCATGATCTCCAGCGCGTGCCGCCCGTGTTCGGCGGACAGGACCGGCCGCTCACCCGTGCGTACGCAGTCGGCGAGATGCTCGACCAGTACCGCCCGGTGCAGCTTGTCAAGCCAGCCTTGCCGGCCGCGGAGCTGCCCCCATCCGCGCGGTTCGACCCAACCGTCGACGCCGGGCAGAGCATCGGCACGGTAGACCTCGATCGGTCCTTCGCCACTGGCGTTCCCGTCCCGGATGTTCAGCGCACCCTTGCGGCCGAAGATCTCGATCTTGGGGCTCTTCGCCGCGTGGACGTTGTACGTACCGTCGACGACGGCGAAGGTCGCGCCACCGAAGTCGAGCATGAACAACGAGTTGTCGTCGGCGGTGACGTCGATGACCTTGCCGGCGAACGGGCCTGCGCGCACGACCCGGGTCGGCTCGGTGATGCCGGAGAAGGCCACGACCCGTTCGGCCGGGCCGAGCAGCGCGGTGATCTCGTGGATCCCGTAGACGCCCATGTCCAGCAGCGGTCCGGAACCCTGTTGGTAGAACCACGTCGGGTCCATCGGCCAGCCGAACGTGCTGCCGGCCGGTCCCGCATGTGAGCTCCGCACCCGCGCGAACGCGACCTTGCCGATCGTGTCCGCGTCTAGCAGCCGCCGCGCCTCCTGGTACGCCGGAAACACCGCGTCCGGTGGCGAGCACACGACTGTCAGGCCATTGGCGGCCGCGGTCTCGACGATCGCGTCGGCGTCCTCCATCGTCGTCGCGAGCGGCTTCTCGGTCGCGAGGTGCTTGCCGGCCTGGACGATCCTGCGCGAGGTTTCTCCGTGAACCGTGATCGGGGTCAGGTTGACCACCGCGTCGAGGTCGGACTGGTCGAGCATTGCCTCGAGGCTGGAGTAGACCTCCGGGATCTCGAACTCCTTCGCCGCCTCCCGTGCGCGATCCACCTCTGGATCGGCGACAGCGACGACGGTCACCTTGTCCGCTATCCAGCCGAGATTGGGGAGGACGCCGTACGACGTCGTGGCGATCATGCCCGTGCCGAGTACGCCGAGCCGCAGCGGTCCCGACTTGCGCCCGTCCTGCGCCGTGTCCTGCGTCGCCATGGCAGACCTCCGGGTGGTGATCAGGCGATTGTGGCCGGTCGGCGCCACCATGACACGTCCACGTGCTGTCGTGCGCAGCACTGCCTAATGCGGCCGGCCAGGTTCCGTCACCGTCCCTGTCTGTGAGGCAGACGGATGAGTAACGATCGCAGGCATGGACTCGCCCGCACGTATCGCGATGGTCGGCGTCGACCACTGGTACTCCGCGATCCCGCTCGCCCAGGAGGTCGCCGCGCGGGCCGACACCGAGCTGGTCGCCGTCGCTGATCCCGATCGTGACCGTGCCGAGGAAGTGGTCGCGAAGGCAGGTCGTGGCCGGGCCACGTCCGACGCCGAGGAGCTTCTCGCCGACCCGTCCGTCGATCTGATCGCGTCCTTCACGAGCACCGAACGCAACCCTGCCATCTGCCTGGCAGCGGCCCGCGCCGGCAAGCACCTGCTCTCGATCAAGCCGGTCGCCCGGACGCTCGACGAGGCAGCCGAGGTCGTCCGGGCGGTCCGCTCGGCGGGTGTGGCGTTTTTCCCCGCCGAGTCCCAGCTGCGGACGACGGCCATGAACCAGCAGATCCGGACCTGGCTGGACGAGGGACGCCTCGGCCAGGTGCGTACCGCCAGCTACTCGTTGTGGTCCTCCCTCCCGCAGGGATGGGCCGGAGTGTCCGACCCGGGATGGTTCACCGACCCCGAGCGGGCACCAGGCGGTGGCTGGATCGACCACGCGATCTACCACCTCGACCAGCTGCGGTGGCTCCTCCGTGCAGAGGTGAGGTCGGTCCGCGGGACCGCGGCCTCGCTGAAGTACCCCGACCTCGGCCTCGAGGACTACGGCCTCGCGGTGGTGGCGTTCGACAACGGCGTGATCGCGCGGATCGAGGACACCTGGCTCGCCTCGCCCGGCGGCGGGCGCCAGACCATGAGCCTGGTCGGCACCGACGGCGCCGTTGCGTACGACAGCCTCAGTGGACGGCTCTCCCTCACGGGCATGGGCGAGACGCACGAGGGGTGGGTCCACCTCTCACCGCCCTCTGGACGCGGGAGCGTTCTCGAGCGGCTTGTCGCGACAGTCCGTGGCGAAGCGGACCCGCTGGCCACCGTCGACGACGCCTGGCACAACCTCGCCGCCTGCCGGGCGTTCTACGAGTCGACGGCCACCTGGGTGGCCGTCACACCGGCACCGCTTCCCTAGGGCATCTGTCGGATCACGATCGGCTCGCGGCCTCCGCCAAACCGCCAGGGCAACGTCCCGTGGTCAGTCGGCCGGGGCGCGGATACCGTATCTCGGATGGTGACGCGATCTTCTGCGGATGCACGGCACGCTCGAGCTCTCGAGCGGGAACTCCCGGACTACCCAGACGAGAGGGGCGAGATCCTCCTCGAGGCCGCACACCACTGGCACCGAGCCGGTGAGCACGGGCGGGCGATTGCGCTGCTCACCGAGTGTGTCGAGTTGGGTGGCGAAGATGGCGGCCTCGCGCGGTGCAGCCTGGCCGACGTCCTCTTCGACCTCGGTCGCGGGGACGAAGCACAGGACCAGCTCGACGCCCTCCGCCGGGACCGGCCAGCGTCCATCACGCCGTACTTCCTGGTGGGAGAGCTGCTGGAGGAGCGTCGGGAGTACGACGAGGCGCTGCGATGGTTCAACATCGCGGTGTCCCGCTGCACAGAGGAGGACCTGCCGGGCCCGGACCGAGATCCCGGACCACTGTCGTTCGCCGGAATGATTCTGGCGGGTCGCCGACGAGTCCGTAGGGCCCTGGGCCTTCCGGCTGACAACCTGGACAACAAGGTGGTTGAGCCTGGTGCCGCCCCGCCGTTCGTCGACCAAGCCGGCCTTGATGACGCCCTCTCGGACAACGCGTCGCGTTCGGTGCAGGTCCGGGTCCTCTTCTGGCCCCGCCCAGAGATTCCCCTGGCGCACGAACGCTGGCCACAACTCGTGCAGCACCGTGACGCCGACACCTTCCTCCGCGAACGGGAGCTCGCCAACCGCCAACTCGCGGTTGCCCCCAACCGGACCAGGATCGTCATGGTGCCTCTGACCGTGGCGAAGCTGACGGAGTACGCAGAACGCACGGGCAAGGACGTCGCCGACGACGCGACCCGAAAGGCGTGCATGGAGGAGATCGCCGACGAGGGCGGAGTGATCGACTGGCCACCGGCCCGCAACGCACCCTGCTGGTGCGGCGCGGGCCGGAAATACAAGAAGTGCTGCGGCCGCCCGGACCTCCACTGACATGTCACCGGACCAGGACGGTGGGGCCGGACGGGATCGAACCGCCGACACTCGCGGTGTAAACGCGACGCTCTACCACTGAGCTACGGCCCCGGGAGATGGTGACCGGAAACACCCGGTCGAGGCGAAAGGTTACCGGGTGCCCACCCCGGTGCGGTCATCGACGGTCAGCGAGGCAGTTCCTCCACGGCTCGCACCAGCGTCGTGACCTCCCGGGCATCCGGGATGGCGTTGACGACGGTCCACCGGACCACGCCGGCCCGGTCGATGACGAACGTGCCACGCAGCGCACACCCACGCTCCTCGTCGAAGACGCCGTACGCCTGTGCCACCGCGCCGTGCGGCCAGAAGTCCGCGAGCAACGGATAGGTCAGCCCTTCACGGTCCGCGAAGACCCGGAGGGCGAACATCGTGTCGCACGAGACCCCCAGCACCGCCGTGTCAGCACCCTCCAGCAAGGGCAGGTGGTCACGCAGCGCCCGCAGTTCGCCGGTACAGATACCGGTGAAGGCGAACGGGTAGAACACCAGGACGACATTCCTGACGGCCCGGAAGCCGCTGAGGCGTACGTCGGCCCCGTGCTGGTCGGACAACGCGAAGTCCGGTGCCACCTCGCCGACCCCGATCGGCATGCGTCCCCCTCGTGGGCGCCGTCAGCGCTGGCGGGCGCGTGGCGTGACGAGCTTGGTGCCCAGCCAGTCGGGTGCCACGGACAGGCTGGTTGTCGTCGAGAGCCCGGCGGTCGGCGCGGACTCCGCGATCTCGCTCGCGTCGACGTAGCCGTCCCGACCGACCTTCGGCGTCAGCAGCCAGATCACCCCGCCGTCGGTGAGGTCGGTCTTGGTGTCGACCAGCGCATCAACCAGATCGCCGTCGTCATCACGCCACCAGAGGATCACGGCGTCGACGACGTCGCCGTACTCGTCGTCGACCAGCTCGTTGCCGGTGTGCTTCTCGATCGCCTGGCGCAGGTCCTCGTCGGCGTCATCGTCCCACCCGAGTTCCTGCACCACCATGCCCGGCCGCAATCCCAGCCGCTCTGCCGGCCCAGACTGGCCCTCGGCCTCGCCTGCGGTCGCACTCACGACGCCGTCCTCCTGTTCTGTCATCAGTGCTTATGGTCGCATCAGGGAATTCGATCGACTACCCGACCCACCAGGCGACGCTCGCTGTTCCGGCGATCGCCGTCCGGTCGGTCCCCTTCAGATCATGATCCCCCAAGACACCCCCCGGAACGCTGGCCGGTAGTCCAGCGTGTCGGTGCGGTCGTACGCAAGTGTGGAGGGAGTTTTGCACGAACCTATCGCCCGCGGGTCCCAGCCGCGCGGAACGGGTTGCAGCGCTGCAAACCAGGAATCAGCCATCGACGAAGGACAGGCGCACCTTTCGGCGCGGATTGTCGCGGTTGGTGTCGACCAGGCAGAGGCGCTGCCAGGTGCCGAGTTCCAGTACCCCCGACAGCACCGGCAGGACGGCGTACGGAGGAAGGAACGCCGGCACGAGGTGATCACGCCCATGACCAGGAGACCCGTGCCGGTGGCGCCACCCCAGCTCCGGCGGCAGGACCCGCTGGAGCACCTGGAGAAGGTCGTCGTCACTACCGGAGCCGGTCTCGATCGTCGCGAGACCGGCCGTCGCATGCGGGACGAAGACGTGGAGCAACCCGTCCGGTCGCCCCGGAATACTGGCGAGGAACCGCTCGCAGTCACCGGTCAGGTCGTAGACGCTCTCCTCCGGACCGGTCTGGACGTCGACGACCTCGCTGCGCATGCGTACCCCTCCCGGGCCCTGGGGCCGATCAGGTCCTACGGGATGATCCCTTCTGCTCCACGACCGCATCCGGCCCCGGGAAGACGAGCGCCTCGTGGCCGTCGTCGAACCGGACGACATAGGGTGGGCTCCCGTCTTCTCCGCGGACCTCGACGATCTGACCCATCCTCTCGGGGTTCCCGACATGCCGTCCGAAGACGTGAAGCCGATCACCGACCCGCGCGTGCATGACGACCTCCACCAGACGTGGTTGTGACCTCACAGAGACTGCCCGGTTACCGGTCGGATGAAAACTGACGGCATTGCGAACGTCCGAAACCGTACGCCACACCAGGGTCTTTCGACTGCGGCACCGCTGCCGCGAGAGACTATGAAGGTCAAGGACGACAGCAGTGGCTTCGTGGGGAGAACCCCCCACCTCCCGAGAAAGGGATCGCCGTGGCTTCCGGAGCAGAGCGTAGGCCCATCATCACAGATGGTCTTCCCACCCAGCTCCCTGATACCGATCCAGACGAAACCCGTGAATGGATCGAGTCCCTCGACGCCGTCCTGGACGAACGAGGGCAGGAGCGTGCCCGTTACCTGATGCTGCGGTTGCTCGAACGTTCCCGCGAGCGCCAGGTGGGCGTTCCAGGCGTACGCAGCACCGACTACATCAACACCATCCCGCCCGAGAAGGAGCCGTGGTTCCCGGGCGACGAGCACGTCGAGCGCCGGATCCGGGCCTATATCCGGTGGAATGCCGCGATCATGGTGTCGCGGGCCAACCGCAAGGGCCTGGAGGTCGGCGGGCACATCGCGACCTACCAGTCGGCCGCGAGTCTCTACGAGGTCGGCTTCAACCACTTCTTCCGGGGCAAGGACCACCCCGGCGGCGGGGACCAGGTCTTCATCCAGGGCCACGCCTCCCCCGGTATCTACGCCCGGGCGTTCCTCGAGGGCCGGCTGAGCGAGAGCCACCTCGACGCGTTCCGCCAGGAGGTCTCGCACGGCTTCGGCAACGGCCTGTCGAGCTACCCCCACCCGCGGCTGATGCCGAACTTCTGGGAGTTCCCCACCGTCTCGATGGGCCTCACCGCGGTCAACGCGATCTACCAGGCACGTTTCAACCGCTACCTGTCCCACCGCGGCATCAAGGACACGTCGGACCAGCATGTGTGGGCGTTCCTCGGCGACGGGGAGATGAGCGAGGTCGAGTCGCTCGGCGCCATCGGGGTCGCGTCCCGCGAGGAGCTCGACAACCTCACGTTCGTCATCAACTGCAACCTGCAGCAGCTCGACGGACCCGTCCGCGGCAACGGCAAGGTCATCCAGGAGCTCGAGTCCTTCTTCCGCGGCGCCGGGTGGAACGTCATCAAGGTGATCTGGGGACGCGACTGGGACCCGCTGCTCGCCCAGGACACCGACGGCGTGCTCGTCAACAAGATGAACACCACCCCCGACGGGCAGTTCCAGACCTACTCCGTCGAGACCGGTGAGTACATCCGGGAGAACTTCTTCGGCGGCGACACCCGACTGCGGGCGATGGTCGACGGCATGTCCGACGACGACCTGCGCAAGCTGTCCCGGGGCGGGCACGACTACCGCAAGGTCTACGCGGCGTTCAAGTCCGCCACCGAGCACGTCGGCCAGCCCACGGTCATCCTCGCCCACACGATCAAGGGCTGGACGATCGAGGCGCTGGAGGGCCGCAACGCGACCCACCAGATGAAGAAGCTCACCAAGGACGACGTAAAGAAGTTCCGCGACCGGCTCTACCTCCCGATCTCCGACAAGGCGATCGACGAGAGCGACCTCCCGCCCTATTACCACCCCGGGCCGGAGGACGAGGAGATCGCGTACATGCTGGAGCGGCGGCGTACGCTCGGCGGGCCTGTGCCCGAGCGTCGGGCACACCCGACGCCGCTGAAGCTGCCCGGCGACCCCGTCTACGCCGATATCCGGAAGGGGTCGGGGAAGCAGAAGATCGCCACCACGATGGCGTTCGTCCGGCTCCTGCGCGACCTGATGAGGGACAAGGAGATCGGCGCGCGGTTCGTGCCGATCGCGCCGGACGAGTTCCGGACCTTCGGCATGGACTCGATGTTCCCCACGGCGAAGATCTACGATCCGCACGGCCAGACGTACGAAGGAGTCGACCGCAAGCTGCTGCTCTCGTACAAGCAGTCCGAGCAGGGCCAGCTGCTGCACGAAGGCATCAGCGAGGCTGGCGCGATGGGCTCGGTGACGGCGGCAGGCACGTCGTACGCCACCCACGGCGAGCCGATGATCCCGGTCTACATCTTCTACTCGATGTTCGGGTTCCAGCGCACGGGCGACTTCATGTGGGCGTTGGGCGACCAGATGGGCCGCGGCTTCCTCATCGGCGCGACCGCCGGGCGGACCACACTGACCGGCGAGGGTCTGCAGCATGCCGACGGTCACTCCCAGCTGCTAGCAGCGACCAACCCGGCGTGTGTCGCCTACGATCCGGCGTTCGCGTTCGAGATCTCCTACATCGTCAAGGACGCCTTGCGCAGGATGTACGGCTCCTCCGACGAACACCCCCACGGCGAGGACGTCTTCTACTACCTCACCGTCTACAACGAGCCGCAGGTCCAGCCCGCCGAGCCGGCCAACCTCGACGTCGACGGCCTGCTCCGCGGCATTTACCTCTGCGCGCCTTATCCCCGCCCGACCGATCGGCGTACACCGCGGGCGCAGCTGCTCGCGTCCGGCGTCGCGGTGCCGTGGGCGCTGGAGGCGCAGTGGATGCTGTCCGAGGAGTGGGGCGTCGCGACCGACGTCTGGTCGGTGACGTCGTGGAACGAGCTGCGTCGCGAGGCGGTCGGCTGCGAGCGGTGGAACCTCCTCAACCCCGACAGCCCGCAGCGGATCCCGTTCCTCTCGAGCAAACTCGAGAACGCCCCCGGGCCGTTCGTGGCGGTCAGCGACTGGATGCGAGCGGTTCCTGACCAGATCTCCCGATGGGTACCGGGCGAGTACACCTCGCTGGGCACGGACGGGTTCGGGTTCGCCGACACCCGGCCGGCGGCCCGGCGGTACTTCAACGTCGACGCGCCGTCCATCGTGGTGGGTACGCTCGCCGCCCTGGCGCGGCGAGGGGAGGTGAAGCCGTCGACGGTACGTGAGGCCGCGGACCGCTACTCCATCGCCGACCCCACCGCCGTACGCGACGTCGCGCAGGAGGGCGGCGACGCCTGAGAAGGCGACAACCTCTGAGTTGGCGGGCGGTGGATCGACAGCCTCGCGGGCTTATGATCCACCGCCCGCTTGTTTGTGTCGGGCCGGGTGACCAGGCGGGCTCAGTTTCAGGGCTCCGTTCGTTGCTTCCGTCTGCGTACGGCCATGATCACGATCTCGGAGCGGTCCACGACTTCCTGGTTGTCGACGCATACCTGTACACGCTCGTAACGCTCGGACAACTCCGCAGCGGTGCGGGCTCCCCGCGGGGAGAGGAAGACCGCTGGCGACTCGTCTTCAGCGCCGCACAGACCCATCACGACGGCTCGGCCGATCTCGCCCACTCCGATGAGTCCGATGTGCGGCATGGTGGCTGACCCTCTCGTGTGAGACGCGCGGCCAGCTCAGCGGCGGACGCGGTAACGGATATGGGTGGCATCCGAGGTGTCGATCACCCGATCGATCTCCAACTCGATGCGCGACGGAAGCACTTCGAACAACCGACGACCAGCGCCGAGCAGCACCGGAATCTGGTGGATCTGCAACTCGTCGAGCACCCCGGTCTCGAGTGCCCGCTGCGCGGTGTACGCGCCATGTACCATCACGTCCCGGCCCTCGGCCGCAAGCCCCCTCCTTGCCTTCGACGGGCGAACGACCCATCCGGGTGCACCGGCACCGGCTGTCAGGGACGGTCGGTGCCGGGCGCACCCAGGTGCGCGATCTCAGCCGGTCTGCTCGCCGTCTTGGAGCGTGGTGACCGGCGCCGTGCCGTTGGCCTCCGCCTTCGGTGCGTTGGCGCTGTCCTGCATCCCGTTCAGCAGGGTGCGAGCCAAGCCGAGGCCGGTGCCACCCATGGTGAGCGCCTTGGCCAGCAGGTCCGAGACGCCGTCGGCACCGTTGAGCACGACCATGTGGTCGACGTTGCCGAACGCCTTCGCGCCCTCGCCCACGATCTCCGGCCACTTCTCGGCCAGCTGCTGCGCCACGACCGCGTCCGGGTTTTCCGCGAGCGCGGCCGCGCGCGCCTTGATCGCCTCGGCTTCGGCCAGGCCCTGAGCCTGGGCCGCCTCGGCCTGCGCGAGCCCCCGCGCCCGTGCCGCGGCGGCGTCCGCCTCACCGGTGGTGCGGGTCGCCTGCGCCTCTGCCTGCGCACGCAGCTCGGTTTCCTTGGCCTCAGCCTGTGCGGCGGAGATGCGAGCGTCGCGGTCGGCGTCGGCGATCGTCCGGGTCTCGTAGGCACGCGCATCGGCGGGCTTGCGTACGTCCGACTGCAGCTTCTGCTCGGCCAGCTGGGCGGCGAGCTCGGCCGCCTCTGTCTCTGCCCTGATGACGTCCTGGCGGGCCGACGCCTCGGCCAGAGGGCCGGACTGCCGCGCCTTCGCGGCCGCCTGGTCGACCTCGGCCTGGTACTGAGCCTGCTTGATCTGGCTCTGCCGGACCGCACCTGCCTTCTCGGCCGCGGCGTCCTGCTCGGCCGTGGTGGCCTCCTGGTCACGCTGCGCCTCGGCGATCCGCGCCTGCGCGGCCACCGCCGCAGCATGCGGCTTGCCGAGGTTGGTGATGTAGCCGGTGGAATCGTCGATCTCCTGGATCTGGAACGAGTCGACGACGAGGCCGAGCTTGCTCATCTCGTCGGCCGACGAACCGCGGATCTCCGAAGCCAGGCGCTCGCGGTTGAGGATGAGGTCCTCGACCGTGAGGTTGCCGATGATCGAACGCAGGTGCCCGGCGAACAGCTCGTGGATCTGGCTGTCCATCGTGGCCTGCTGGTCGAGGAAACGCCGGGCCGCGTTGGCGATCGAGGCGAAGTCGTCGCCCACCTTGTAGATCACCACGCCGCGCACGTGGACAGGGATCCCCTGCTTGGTGACGCAGCCGACCTGCAGCGTCGCTGACCGGGAGTCGAGGAGCAGCCGACGGGCCGTCTGGAAGCCCGGCAGCACGAGCTTGCCCTTGCCGGTGACGATCTTGAAACCGAGACTCTCAGCGGTGTCGGTGTTCTCCCCCCGGGCACCCAGCCCGGAGATGATGAGCGCTTCGTTAGGTTCGGCCACCTTCCAGATGGCGCGGAACGCCAGGACGATGACCACCACAGCGCCGAGCGCGATGGCCACGTAGAGGTACCACGGCATGAGTGACGTCAGAGCTCCTTAGCCAAGACCTACGCCTCCACATGAGGCTGGCCAAGCCTAGGACGCGGGTGCCGACTTTTCATGATCGACTGGGATTTCGCGGCGGGTGCGGCACCTTCGTGACAGGACACGTCGACAGGAACCGTGTGCGGCCGACAGTCGCGAGGCTCAGACTCGGCTACCGGACTCCTCCGCTCGCATGAACGCCAGTGCCCGCTGGGTGATCTCCTCCGTACGCTCGAGTCCGAGCGCGTGACCGGCACCGTCGAGCTGTTGGAAATCGGCCGACGGGATCCGTCGGGCGAGCTCCCGGCCGGCCGCCACCGGGATCACCGGGTCGGCGGTGCCGTGTTGCACCAGGACCCTTGGCCGCAACCCGCCGACGCGCGACCAGCTGGAGTGCCGCACCGTTGCGAGGGACTGGTGCAGCAGGCCGCGCAGGCAGGTCGGTTCGGCGAGCATCGCCTCGACCGCCCGCCAACATTCTCCGTCGCGCGGCGCAGTCGCCGCGAAGTCGCCCGAGATGTTCGCACACAGGAACCGCTCGACCTGGACGTCCAACGGCACCGGTCTGACGGTGCGGACCGCGAGCGCGAGCACCTCCCGGACGCCGCGTCGCGTCACCAGCGCGGGACCGCGCGGCAGGCCACCCGACGTACATCCCAGCACCAGCGAGTGGACGCGTTCGGGGAACGCGAGGGCTAGTTCCTGCGCCACCATCCCGCCCATGGATGCACCGATCACGTGCGTACGACGGACACCGAGCGCGTCCAGCACGGCCACGGCGTCGGCGGCCATCGTCCGCGTCGACCACGGTCGCCACGGGACACCGGACCTGCCGCAGCCACGGTTGTCCATCGCCACCACCGTGTGGCCGGCCGCCCGCAGCGGTGCGACGACGGGAGCCCAGATCCGCGCGTTGGCGCCCAGGCCCATCAGGAGGAGGACCGCGGCCCGGGGGCGGCTCGCGGGTTCGAAGCACTCGTAGTACAGCGGGAGCCCATCGCGGGCGCGAGTCCAGGCCACGAGCTTCAGCCGAGTGCGTGAGCCACGTAGACCGTGCGTGGTGCGTGGTACTCGACGACGATCACCTGGGTACCGATCTCGAACGTCTCGCCCGGGACGCTCGGGTAGGCGTAGAACGCCTCCACGCCGCCGCGGATCGCCACCATGACCTCGCCGACGAGGCCGGGCCCGATCGTGCCGGTGACCCTCCCCTGCTTGCCAACCATCCGCACCCCTTCTGCCGCCGAGGCTCCTATGATCCCAGCCATGGACGCGCACACCTTCCAGGCGACGCTCGACCGCTCGGAGGAGTCCGGGACAGGGACGTTCGTCAAGGTACCGCTCGATGTCAGGGCGGCGTTCGGCCGTGCGCGGCCGGCGGTCCGGGTCACCATCGGTACGCACACCTTCCGCACAACCGTCGCCGTCTACGGCGGGGAGTACTACGTGGGGATCAACCGGGCCCACCGCGAGGCCGCGGGAGCCGAGGTCGGTGACACAGTGACGGTCACGCTGGTCTCCGACGATGAGCCGCGGGTGGTCGAGCTGCCCGATGATCTCGCCGCGGCATTGCGTTCCGGTGGCGTACTCGACCACTGGAGCCGGCTGTCCTACTCCCATCAGCGGGAGTACGTCGAGTGGATCGGCCAGGCGGCGCGCCCCGAGACCCGCGCCCGCCGGGTCACCCAGACCGTGCAACGGATCGGCGCCGGCCTCCGCCGCCGCTGAGGCCGCGGCGCCGCATCAGTCGCGTCGGGTCCGGGCGAGCAGGTCGTCGACGGGCAGAGTGTTGAGCACCCGGTCGGCGGGTACGCCGCACTCCTCGGCCCGTGCACATCCGTACGGCTGCCAGTCCAGCTGACCTGGTGCGTGCGCGTCGGTGTCGATGGTGAAGTCGCAGCCCTGCTCCACCGCCTGGCGCAGCAGTCGCCGCGGTGGGTCAAGGCGCTCCGGCCTGGAGTTGATCTCCACCGCGACGCCGAACCGCCGGCACGCCTCGAACACGATCTCCACGTTGAACACCGACTCCGGTCGAGTTCCCCGATTGCCCGTGATCAGCCGGCCGGTGCAGTGCCCGAGGATGTCGACGGCCGGGTTGGCGATGGCGGCCACCATGCGAGGCGTCATCTCCGTCGCGGGCATCCGCAGCTTGGAGTGGACGCTCGCCACCACGATGTCGAGTTCAGCGAGGAGGTCGGGCTCCTGGTCGAGGGAGCCGTCCTCGTTGATGTCCACCTCGATGCCGGTGAGGATGCGGAACGGCGCCAGCTCGTCGTTCAACCGGCGTACGACGTCCACCTGCTGGCGAAGGCGTTCGGCGGACAGGCCCCGGGCAACGGTGAGCCGTGGCGAGTGGTCGGTGAGCGCGAGGTAGTCGTGGCCGAGGCCGCGGGCCGCCTCGGCCATCTCACGGATCGGGCTGCCACCATCGGACCATTCCGAGTGGGTGTGCAGGTCGCCCTTGAGCGCCGCACGCAGCTCGTCACCGCCGTCGACGAGAGCGTCGGTCTCGGCCTCCAGCTTCGCGAGGTAACCGGACGTCTCACCGGCGAGGGCCTCCGCCACGACCTTCGCCGAGACGGGTCCGACGCCGGCGAGCTCGGTGAGCGTCCCCCTGGTGGATCTGCGGGCGATCTCCTCGGACGGCAGCTCCTCCAGGGCCCATGCCGCCTTCCGGAACGCACGGACGCGGTGGGTCTGCGCGCGGGAGCGTTCGAGCAGGAAGGCGATGCGCTTCAGCTGGTCAATGGGTTCCACGGTCACAGCGTCTCGCACCACTCGATCTCACCGCTCCGGGTGGCGGCGTTCTGGACAGGAAGGACAGATGCCGGGCAGGCCCCCCGGGACCGCACCGATCCCTACGATGCACGGCAACTCCCCACGATGCGCGGCGAATTTGCCGCGCATCGTGGGGAATGATCACGCATGCGTGATCATTCCCAGCAGACCCTGTGGCGATCTCGCCCCCTATCGGGTGGGTCTGACAGAGAGTACGACAGAATTGCCGAATCGATCACCACGTGTGACCGTTTCCCGGCACTCGCGTGGGAGACTGCCCATGTGTCGAGTCTCAACCGTGCGGTCACCGCAACCCATCTCGAACGCGCGAGTGGCATGCTCGCCTCGGCCACCATCGAGCGGATGCGCGAACGCCTCGACTGGTTCCGCGGAATGGCGCCGCAGGACCGGTCGTGGATCGGGCTCGTCGCGCAGACCTTCTTCGCCGCCTTCGTGGCATGGTTCCGTACCCCTACCGACGGACCCGTCTTCACCGGCGACGTCCTGGGCACGGCACCACGCGAGCTCACCCGCAAGGTGACCCTGCACCAGACGGTGGAGATGATCCGGATCGGCATCGAGGTGGTCGAGGAACGCGTCGAGGAGATCGTTCCCGCCGAGGATGTGCCGAGTGTCCGCGAGGCCGTCCTGCTCTACTCCCGGGAGATCGCCTTCGGCGCGGCCGAGGTCTACGCCCGCGCCGCCGAGATGCGCGGCGCGTGGGACGCCCGCCTCGAAGCGCTCATCGTCGACAACCTGCTACGCGGCGAGGCCGACGAGGCGGTACGGTCGCGGGTCTCGGCGCTGGGCTGGTCGGACGCGACGGCGATCCTCGTGGTTGTCGGGCGCACCCCGGAAGGCGGCGCCGAGGCGGCCGTCGAGCTGATCCGGCGCGACGCCCGGCACGCCCACCTCGACGTTCTCACCGGCGTCCAACGGGATCGGCTGATCGTCATCCTCGGTGGAGTCGAGGACCCGCAGAAGGCCGCCGCCTCCGTCGCCGCCCACTTCGGGCCGGGACCCGTGGTCGCGAGTCCGGTCGTTCCCGACCTGTTGGCCGCGCCTGCGGCGGCGCGCGCCGCGATCGCGGGGTTCCGCGCCGCCCCCGCCTGGCTCGACGCCCCGCGACCGGTTGCCGCCGAGGACCTGCTTCCCGAACGCGCCCTGGCCGGTGACAGCAACGCCCGCCGGCAGCTCGTGACCGACGTCTACGCACCGCTGGACCAGGCCGGCCCGGTCCTGCTCGAGACCCTCGCGGCGTTCTTCGAAAACGGCGCGTCGGTCGAGGCCACCGCGCGGATGCTCTTCGTCCACGCCAACACGGTCCGCTACAGATTGCGCCGAATCACCGAGCTGTCCGGCTATTCGCCGTCCAATCCGCGACATGCGTACACGCTCAGGATTGCGTTGACACTGGGCCGGCTGCACCCACCGGAGGCTCCTCACACGCCGTGACTTTGTCGGGTTCCTACAGCGAACCGCCGGCAAGTTTCGTCCCGCCACGTCGCCCCTTGGCGGCGTTCATTCGTCATCGTGGGAACCGTGCTCGTCATCGTCGCGCCAGGCCAGGGCGCGCAAACGCCTGGCTTCCTCACGCCGTGGCTGGAGGACCCGACCTTCGCCGAACGGCTGCGTTGGCTGTCCGCCGTCTGCGACGTCGACCTCGTGCACTACGGCACCAAGGCCGACGCGGACACGATCCGCGACACGGCGATCGCACAGCCGCTCCTCGTGGGCGCGGGCCTGGTCGCCGCTCTCGCACTGTTCCCGCATCCGGCGGACGCGTTCCGCGTGATCGACCTCGCCGCCGGGCACAGCGTCGGTGAGGTCACCGCGGCCGCTGGCGTGGGCGTCATCAGTGCCGAACAGGCGATGGTGTTCGTCCGCGAGCGCGGCAAGGCGATGGCCGCCGCCGCCGCCAAGGCACCGACCGGCATGATGGCGGTGCTGGGTGGGGATTCTGAGGAAGTGCTCGCCGCCATCGCCGAAAACCACCTCGTCGCCGCCAACAACAACGGTCCCGGCCAGGTCGTCGCCGCAGGCACCCTGGAGGACCTCGAGAACTTCTCCAAGAAGGCGCCCGCGCGGACCCGCCTCGTCCCGCTGCAGGTCGCCGGCGCGTTCCACACCGAGTACGTCGCCCACGCGGTCGACCTGCTCGGCGGCTATGCCAAGGCAATCAGTACGCATGACCCGCGGACCCGCCTGCTGTCCAACCGCGACGGGCACATCGTCCACGACGGCCGTGAGGTCCTGGACCGGATCGTGACCCAGGTGAGTTCACCGGTGCGTTGGGACCTCTGCATGCAGACCATGCAGGATCTCGGGGTCACCGGGATGCTGGAGATGCCGCCGGCAGGCACACTTACCGGCATCGCACGGCGAGCACTGAAGGGCATCGAGACGTTCGCCCTCAAGACTCCCGACCAGCTTGACGACGCGCGTGCGTTCGTCGAGAAACACGGCGAAGGTGGACCGCTGGAGGGCAATCCCACCTGGCGGCTCCTCGTCGCGCCGATGAAGGGCGTGTTCAGCCTCGCACCTGATCTCGCTCTCGATCAGCCGGCGGGCGCCTCCCTGACGCCCGGAGCGGTCGTCGGCAGTGTCAAAAGCCTGCGTGACGACCTACCGGTCGCCGCCCCACATGGCGGCATCGTGGTCGAGTGGCTGGTCGAGGACGGCGATCCCGTCTCGCCCGGCCAACCGATCGTCCGGCTCCACCCGGCGGTGAGTGCCACGTGACAAGTGCGATCCGGTCAGCCACCGGCGTGTCCCATGCGCGCATCCTGGGCGTCGGTGGCTACCGACCGTCCCGGATCGTGTCGAACGCCGAGATCTGTGAACGGATCGACTCGTCCGACGAGTGGATCCGTACCCGGTCCGGCATCGTGAGCCGCCGGTGGGCCACGCCTGAGGAAACGGTCGCCTCGATGTCCGTCGCCGCGGGCGGCAAGGCCCTCGCCGACGCGGGCGTCCAGGCCGATCAGGTCGACTGCGTACTCGTCTCCACGGTCTCGCACCTGTCCCAGACGCCGGCCATCTCCACCACGATCGCCGCCGAGCTCGGCACCGGCGGCGTCGCGGCGTTCGACATCTCAGCCGCATGCGCCGGCTTCTGCTACGGCATCGAGCTGGCTCAGTCGATGGTGCGTACCGGCTCGGCGACCTACGTGCTCGTGATCGGTGTCGAGCGGCTGTCCGACCTCACCGATCTCACCGACCGGTCGACCGCGTTCCTCTTCGGCGACGGCGCTGGGGCGGCGCTCGTGGGACCGTCGGACCAACCGGGCATCGGGCCGGTCGTCTGGGGCTCTGACGGCCACCAGGCCGATGTCATCCGCCAGCAGGAGAACTGGGACGACGCCCTGGCCTCTGGTGAGTTCCCGCACCTGATGATGCAGGGCAACCAGGTGTTCCGGTGGGCGTCGTACGCCATGGCCAAGGTCGCACAGCAGGCGCTCGACGCAGCGGGCGTGAGCCCGGCCGAGCTCGACGCCTTCATCCCGCACCAGGCCAACATGCGCATCACCGACGCCATGGCCAAGGCACTGAAGCTGCCCGACCATGTCGTCATCGCCCGCGACATCGCCGAACAGGGCAACACCTCGGCGGCGTCCATCCCGCTGGCCATGGAGCGCATGCTCGCGGCCGGCGAGGTGAAAAGCGGGGACACCGCACTGATCATCGGTTTCGGGGCCGGCCTGGTCTATGCAGCTCAGGTCATCCGTATTCCATAACACCGCCAGCCGACCTCGCCCTCGATCCCCGGGCGCGGCATCACACTCGAAACAGAAGAAGGAGCATCAACGTATGGCCACCACCGAGGAGATTCGCGTAGGGCTCGCGGAGATCGTCAACGAGGTCGCGGGAATCCCGGCCGAGGACATCCAGCTCGACAAGTCGTTCACCGACGACCTCGACGTCGACTCGCTGTCGATGGTCGAAGTGGTCGTCGCGGCCGAGGAGAAGTTCAGCGTCAAGATCCCCGACGACGAGGTGAAGAACCTCAAGACCGTCGGCGACGCTGTCGCGTTCATCGAGCAGTCACAGGGCTGACGACGGCGCGGCCGGGCGGGTGGGTGATGACCCGGAACATCCCACCCGCTGGCCGCGTCCGCACCACGCGATGGGAAAAGCACAGATGTTTCTGCAGTACGAAGAAATGGGGAGATCCCGATGAGCACCAAGGTTGTCATCACAGGACTAGGTGCCACGACCCCGCTCGGCGGCGATGTCGCCTCGACCTGGGAGGGCCTGCTGGCAGGGCGTTCCAGGGCGAGAACCCTCACCGACGAGCGTTTCGCCGACCTGCCCGCCCGAGTCGCCGCTCCCGCCGCGGTCGACCCCACCGAGGTCATCCCGCGGGTGGAGGCGCGCAAGCTCGACAGGTACGAACAGTTCGCGCTCGTCGCCTCTCGTGAGGCGTGGAAGGACGCGGGACTGGACGGTGCCGACGTTCCGGGTGAGCGCATCGCGGTCTCGGTCGCGTCGGGCATCGGCGGTCTCATCAGCATGCTCGACATCTACGACGTCCTGCAGGCCAAGGGCCCCCGGCACGTGTCGCCATACACGATCCCGATGATCATGCCGAACGGTGGCGCTGCCTGGGTGGGCCTCGACATCGGCGCTCGCGCGGCGGTCCAGACGCCGGTCGCGGCCTGTGCGTCGGGCAACGAGGCGATCCGGCACGGGCTCGAGATCATCCGTTCGGGCAAGGCCGACGTCGCGATGGTGGGGGGCGCCGAGGCGGCCATCCACCGGCTGCCGGTGGCGGCGTTCGGCGCGATGATGGCGCTCTCCCGCCGCAATGACGAGCCGGAGCGGGCGTCCCGGCCGTTCGACAAGGCGCGTGACGGCTTCGTCCTCGGTGAGGGCGGCGCCGCCATGGTGCTCGAGTCCGAAGAGCACGCCCTGCGGCGTGGCGCCCGGATCTATGCCGAGGTCGCGGGTTCGGGTGCGTCTGCTGACAGTCACCACATCGTCCAACCCGACCCCGAGGGCAAGGGCAACGCCGCAGCGATGCGTGAGGCGCTGGCCGACGCCGGCATCCAACCGGCAGAGCTCAGCCACATCAACGCGCACGCGACCTCGACGCCGGCCGGCGACATCGCCGAGGCGGTCGGTATCCGTACCGTCCTGGGCAAGGCGGCCGACGGCGTCCTGGTCACGGCACCGAAGGGGTCGCTGGGGCACCTGCTGGGCGCAGCGGGCGTGGCCGAGTCGATCGCGACCGTCCTCGCCCTCCACCACCGCGTCGTCCCGCCGACGGCCAACCTCGACGACCTCGACGACGAGGTGGCCCTGGACGTCGCGACCGAACCGCGCAAGCTGCCGGACGGCCCCCTCACCGCGATCAACAACTCGTTCGGGTTCGGTGGTCACAACCTCGTCATCGCGTTCCGTACGCCCTGAGGAGACTCCGGTCGACGCTGAGTGTCGCTGACCGGCGCTGGGTGAGACAGTGGTCGGAGCGCGACAGCGCGGGTCGACCACCCGGCGAGACCCTCGACCTAGCGACCGGAGTGAAAGGAACGTGACCGTCACCGAGAACCAGGCCGGCACCGCTGCCAATCCCGCGGCAGGCGGCTCCGCTGCCAAGCCGGCCAGGCCGCCACGCGAGCAGGACCCGCGCTACCCGCGCAACCGGCTCGCCGCCCTGCTCGACCCGGAGAGCATCGAGTTCCTCACACCCGAGGACGCCAGCGGCATGCTCGCGGTCACCGGCCGCGTGAACGGTCGACCGGTCGTGGCCTTCTGCTCCGATCCCACCATCCAGGGCGGGGCGATGGGCCACGAAGGGTGCGAGGTCGTGGTCACCGCCTATGATCGCGCCCTCGCCGACGGCGTACCCGTCATCGGTCTGTGGCACAACGGCGGTGCGCGGCTCGCCGAGGGAGTGCTGTCGCTGCACGCGGTCGGCCGCATCTTCCACGCGATGACCCGCGCGTCCGGCAAGATCCCCCAGATCTCTGTGGTGCTGGGGCCGGCGGCTGGTGGGGCCGCGTACGGTCCGGCACTCACGGACGTGGTCATCCTCGGTCCGGAGGGCCGCATCTTCGTCACGGGCCCCGACGTCGTGCGTTCGGTCACAGGTGAGGACGTCGACATGTTGCGGCTCGGCGGTCCGGAGCCGCACGGTCGCCGCTCCGGCGTCGTCCACATCGTCACCGAGACCGAACAGGCAGCGCTCGAGGAGGGACGCCGGCTGGCCGATCTCTTCGGCACGCAGGGCGAGGTCGACATCTCGGCGGTGGACGACACCGACCTGTCCGACCTGCTACCGGAGTCCGCCCGCCGGGCGTACGACGTCCACCCGCTGCTCGACGCCGTACTCGACGAGGGCACTGGCGTCGAGCTCCATCCCCGCTGGGCGCCCAACATCGTGACGACCCTGGGCCGCTTCGGTGGGCGTACCGTCGGGGTGATCGCCAACAACCCGCTCCGGCTGGGCGGCTGCCTCGACTCCACCTCGGCGGAGAAGGCTGCGAGGTTCGTCCGGATGTGTGACGCGTTCGGCGTTCCCCTGATCGTCGTCGTCGACGTGCCCGGCTACCTCCCTGGCGTGGGGCAGGAGTGGGATGGTGTCGTGCGGCGCGGGGCGAAGCTGCTGCACGCGTTCGCCGAGACGGTGGTGCCACGGGTCACGCTCGTGACGCGCAAGGCCTACGGCGGTGCGTACATCGCGATGAACTCCCGGGCGCTCGGCGCGACCAGGACGTTCGCCTGGCCGACCGCGGAGATCGCGGTGATGGGCTCGATCGCGGCGATCCGCATCCTGCACAGGCGCAAGCTGGCCGAGGTCGAGCCGGAGATCCGGCCGCAGGTCGAGGCCGAGCTGGCGGTCGAGCACGAGAAGCTCGTCGGCGGGCTCGACAAGGCCGTCTCGCTCGGTGTCATCGACGAGGTGGTCTCCCCGAAACAGACCCGGACCCGGCTGGCGTCAGCGCTGGCCGAGGCGGAGGCGACCAGGGGCCGGCACGGCAACATCCCGCTGTGAGGACTGACCCGCGTCACGCACCGCGTCGTTGCGCTGTCCCGCGGTCTGACGCCGGCCACACGTAGGGCAGGTCGTCGGGAACGTCGGGGAACTGTGCGCCGTAGTAGGCGGGGTCCTTGCGAACCAGCGCCGACTGGTGACTGTGGTGGAACGCCTGGTCGCCGAGCCAGGGCGGCAGCTCGTTCGCCCGCGCCAACTCCTCCTGGACACGTACGACGTCGCGGCCGGTGCGGCTGAGGTACTCGGTCCGTAGGCTGGCAGCGCAGGTGTCGCCTCGGCCAGCTTCCGCCCACACCCGGCAGACCTCCAGGCCGTACCGCACCAGCGCTTCCTCGTAGCCGGTCCACATGCGTACGACCGGGTGGTGGCGCCATCCGTAGCCGGCTCTCGTCAGTCCGCGGAGCACCTGCAGGGCCTCGACTCGCTGCTTGCCCAGCCGGCGCCGGTCGAGGACCCGGGCGCTGGCCGCGAAGTCGTCGTACGGCAGAAACGTCTGCATCCCTTCAGCGTAGGTCGGGTCGTGACCGGTGGCGGTCGGCAGGCGTCCGGACAGCGCCATGCGCGTTGACCGCGCCCTGCCGGGCGTCGACTATTCCGGCACCGCGTCCTTCCTGCCATGGAGGTATGCAAGCATGCCAACCCGCGCCCTGCGTGCTCGCCGGCTGCTCGGCCCGGCCCTCGCTCTCGGTCTCTGCTGCGCAGCCATCGCCACCGGTGGGACGCCGGCAGCAGTCGCCGCCGACCCGCCAGCGAGCGCCGCGCGCACTGCGGGCTCGGCGGCCGTGGGCGTCACCGACATGGTTCGGCTCGGCGACGCCGTCAGCGAGAGGGCGCATCGCCTCTCCACGAGCGGCCCTGCCAAGTCCGCACGCGGCGAGGTCGAGGCCGGCCAGCTCACCGAGGCGTACTCCGCCCGGTCGGTCCGCGATGGTGGGCGCTTCAGCGTGCGGCTCGACGTGGACCGCACGCAACCGCTGACCCTGCAGTTCAGGGAGATCCGGCCGAACGACGCGTGGGGTGAGACGTTCGGCTTCCGGGTGCTCCTCGACGGAACCCTCTTCTACGTCAGGGATCCCGCGACCAGTGATCCCGGAGGCGGTCCGTACTCCTCGTTCTTCCTCGACTCCGCCGACCCGGCCGTCATCGGCGACGGTGAGGTCGTCGTCACTGTCGAAGGGAGCAGCTCCGAGCCGGCGTACGTCGGGGAGATCTGGGCGTACGCCGACCTGCCGGGCATGGTCAACGCCCAGGACATGCGGGTGCCCGACCGGATGGTGTTCGTGCTGGGCCAGGACCACCGCGGCGAGGCGTACTTCCGCAGCCGGCTCGACTACGTGAGGTCCGCCATCCACGAGAGTCCCGAGGTGGGTCGCGGCATGGCGGTCCTCGACTACTTCCCGGTACGCAGCGCCGCGCAGATGAGCGCCAACTACCAGCTGTGGCTGCGGCTCTCCCGCGAGTACGGCCTGCCCTTCGGCATCGAGTCCACGAGCGACTGGGAGGGCACACCCGGTGGAGTGCCCGACGGCAAGGGCGGGACGTTCGGCGACCTCGAGTACCACCAGGTGTTGTGGAGCCCGCAGGACCAGACCGGGCCCGACAAGGACGTGTTCCGCGACCAGCGCCTCGACGACCTGCTCGGTGAGGCGTACGAACCACGCTACGGGCTCTCGGTACCCAACATCTGGGGCAGCACGCCGTGGCTCACGTGGCGGAACCCCGACCTGAACGCCTACCTGGAGAAGAAGGCGGACGAGTCGCTCGACGTCATCCGACCACTGGTCTGGGATCTGCAGCGCAGCGGCGAGGCGGATCGGGTGCTGGACTTCTCGACGACGATGGAGAGCACGTACTGGTCGAAGCGGGGCGGCAAGGGTGTGGCCGACCAGGCGTACACGGACTACAACGGGGGCGTCGAACGGCGAGACCTGTATGCCGACTACAACCCGAGCACGGTCGCGGCGGCCAAGGCGGAAGGGGTCGTGCTGGATCCGGCCGACGGGCTGTCGGAGGCGGAGAAGCGCTGGCTCTTCAGGAACCAGTCCTACCCACAGCAGCTGTTCGCCGACGTCTTCTACGCGGGCCTTCCGCGGCAACGGATCGACGCCGGCGCCGACGGCGCTGTCTTCCCGACCGACGGGCTCCGGCACAACGTGCACGCCGAGGTGTACTCCCGCATGCAGGAGCCGTACTGGGACGACGTACACCCCAGCATCGCGCAGGGCATCGTCCATCGGGCAAGGCCCGGCTCGGAGTACATCGAGCTCGACGACTACACCAAGGGGGGCTTCTGGCACCTGCAGAAGAGCCGGGAGTTCGGCCGGATCGCCAACCCGAACCTCGAGAACTCCGTCTCCGGCTACGCACCCGACAAGACGATGCTGCTTCGGCAGACCTACGTCAACGGATCGCGCTACACGTCCATCTACAACTGGCAGGGAGCCGACTCGCCGGACGCGGTCGCGACCTGGGTGAACCCGTTCGTCGACGACCTGCATCCGTGGGACGTGGTCCGCGATGCCCCACCCGACGGCGAGCTGACCGGACGCCGGTCGGTGTCGACGACGTTCACGGCCGGAGACCTGCGACTGATGAGCAAGGTGGACGTCCGGACCGAACGCACCGGATCCCCAACCCCGCTACGGCTCACGGTCACCGACGACACCGGCCGGGTGGTGACGATGCGGCACCTGTCGGGCGCGGAGATCCCGGCGAGTGGCTGGACCTCCTTCGACGTCCCCGTGGTGTCGCTGGACAAGGGACGGGCGTACACGGTGACGGTCGAGCAGGTCGGTGGCGGATCGGCTCCGGCGTACGCGTTCGGAACGACGGGCGGGGAGCTCGCGCTTCGCGTCGGACTCGACATGACGGCCGAACGCGACCGCAGCCTGGTGATCCAGTGGCGTCGCGACGCCGCCGACACCATCGACAATGTAGGGGACGACCTCGGTCCCGGCGACACCCAGGCGAAGGTGCTGCTCGCCGCCGCCAGGGTGGCGCTGGCGAAGAACCGGTACGTCGAGGCCTACCGGCTCGCGATCAAGGCCGACTCGCTCCGCTTCCCCGTGCTCTACCAGGTGAGGGGCGGTGGCAAGGGAGAGTTGACACCGTTCCCCGTGGCGGTCGCGCCGCACAGTGACGTGGACATCGACGTGACGGCGTACTCCCCCGGTCGCACGCTGGACCTGTCGGTCCGAGGCTACGCGGCAGGTTCGGCCACGTTCACGGTGTCGGGCTTCGGTGAGGACCCGCGAGTGACCGTGGACGGTGAGCCGGTGCCGGTCGACCTGGCCGCTGGCAATGCCAATGCCACGATCGACCTGCCCGACACCACCGCCCACGAGGTGCGCGTGACGAGGTAGACCTGGACGCATGCGCACGCGGGTCCAGGTGTATGTGGAGAACGATGTCGCCATGGCGTTCGACCACGGGTCGGCCGCCTGGAGCTTCGAGGTCGACGTGTGGGGCCGGTGTGGCCAGGGTCCGGATGAGGCGAAGGCGCTCGGCGACCTGAACTCTCAGCTCGGCAAGGATGCCGACCTGGTGGTCGCCGAACGCGTCCGGGGTGACGAACGGGCGTTCCATCGGGACCATCGGCCGGCGACGGACGCGGAACGGCGCGCCACCCTGGCGGTCCTCGCCGACAGTCGCCGGGACGTGATGGCGCTCGTGCGTGCCTGCCCGGACGCGGTGCTCGACTGGGACGACCCGCACCGGGCACTTCCCTCGTACGCCTCCTGGCGGACTGTCCGGCAGGTCGCCTGGCACATCGTCGACACCGAGAGTCGCTACTACCTGCCGATGACCGGGCTCGGCTACCGCGAACCGGCCGGAGACCTTCTCGCCGAGCTTGAACTGTCCGCAGCGCACGTACGCAAGGCGGTCGAGACCATGCCCGCCGACCTCGTACGCACCACGAACGGCGCGACGTGGACCTCGGTCAAGCTCCTGCGTCGCCTCGCCTGGCACGAGCGCGGCGAACTCGCCGTGATGCGTGCGCAGGCACGGCGGGCGGCAAAGGCGCCCTCGACGTCCCTACGCCGCCGGTAGCGGACTGGTTGCGGCCGGCAGCGGCCACTTGAGCCCGGGTGAACCGGGACTTTCTGGACACTTCAGGCCTAGTGCGCTATTAACATTCCGGCCGACACGGGTGTAGTTCCCGGTCGACGGCATCCGGTGAACTCTCGGCAGAGAATCGGCAGATAAGAGGTGTGCGCGGTGACGGCGAGACATCGGCCCCGGCAGGGAACCAGTCACCGTAGAACCATCCTGCGCGGAGACCGTCATCGCGGGCGAAGTCCCCAACTGCACTGGCGTCGCGATGTCGCGGTTGGCGGCGCGCGCCGGAACCTCCCGACCGTGATGCCGTACGTCTGCAACCGGCACTGATGTCCGCGCTCGCGGGTCACCGCATTGCTCGGGTCATCACCGGAAACCTCCGTGACCGCTATCCGAGGACCATCGGACGCAACGCCCGACTCGGATCCCACGGTGCCGGCGGAACCTTCCAGGTCGCCGTCGTCAAGACGAACGCCGGAGCCATCGGTTGGGGCATCGCCGCCGGCGAGGTCGGGCCCGCCGACCACCTGGTCGGGCGCCGGGTGGTCGACCTGTTCGACCCGGACGTCGGCGTGACCGATCCCCGTGCCCTCCCGTTGGACTTCGCGCTCCACGACCTGGCCGGCCAGATCCTCGGCAAGCCGGTGTTTCGTCTCCTCGGAGATGCGGGACAGACGGCCGTTCCGTGTTACGACGGGGCGATCTACCTCGACGACCTCACCGTCAAGAACCCGGCCCGCGGTATCGACAAGGTCCTCGCCAACTGCGCGTCCGACCGGCGACTCGGCTATCGGGCGTTCAAGCTCAAGATCGGACGCGGCCACCGCTGGATGCCGGCCAGCGAAGGGATCCGCCGCGACATCGAGGTGACCCGCGCGGTCCGGGCGGCCCACCCCGATGCGCGGATCCTCGTCGACGCCAACGACGGCTACACGACCGGCGAGTTTCTCGCCTACCTCGATGCGGTCGCCGACTGCGGGCTGTTCTGGGTGGAGGAGCCGTTCCGGGAGACCCGCGCCTATCTGCGCCGGCTGCGCCGCTATCTCGACCAACTCGAGTCACGCCCGCTCGTCGCCGACGGGGAACGCGATCCTGACGTCCCCTTCCTTCTCCAGTTGGCGGCCGACGGACTGCTGGACGTTCTGCTCATGGACGTCGTGACGTTCGGATTCACCGCCTGGCGCCAGGTGATGCCTCGCCTGCGGGCAGCCGGCGCGCAGGCATCACCGCACGCATGGGGCCGACCGCTGAAGACGTTGTACGCCGCGCATCTCGCCGCCGGGCTCGGCAACGTCGTCGCGGTCGAGGGCGTACCAGGGCGGACGAAAGGAGTCCGCGCCGACAGCTACCGGTTGGTCGACGGGATGCTCCACCTGTCCGAAGCTCCAGGTTTCGGCCTACCCGTGCCACCGGTGTCCGGCAGCCTGCCGTGACCGGACGGCCGTGACAGAACTCTCATGACAGTGCTGAACTGTCTGCCATGACAGTGCTGGAGAAGTTCTCGCTCGCGGGAAAGGTCGCTCTCGTCACCGGCGGCAGCCGCGGGCTCGGTCGGGCGATGGCGCAGGCGTTGGGCGAGGCCGGTGCCGCCGTCGCGCTCGCGGCCCGCGGCATCGACGCCGCACGCCAGGCGGCCGATGACCTGGCTCGGAAGGGGATCCGCGCGATCGCCGTCCAGGCCGACATCACCGACACCGCCCAGGTCGAGCAGATGGTAGCGACCGTCACGAACGACCTCGGACCGCTCGACATCCTCGTCAACAACGCCGGGATCAGCGCGCCCGGCCGCGCACTGGAGACACCTGATGCCGCGTGGCACGAGGTTTTCGCGACCAACGTCGACGGACTCTGGTACTGCAGTCGCGCCGTCGCCCGGCACATGGTCGAGCGCGGCACCGGCACGATCGTCAACGTCGGCTCGATGTCGGCGATGATCGTCAACCAGCCGCGGTGGCAGCCGTCGTACCTCGCGTCGAAGGCTGCGGTCCACCAGCTCACCAAGGCGCTCGCCGCCGAGTGGGCACCACACGGCATCCGGGTCAACGCCCTCGCGCCCGGCTACTTCCTCACCGAGATGTCACCGGTGGACCAGCCGGAGTACCACAAGTGGTGCGTCGAACCCGCCGCGATGAAACGCTACGGCCTGCCTGACGAGCTCGGACCTGCCGTCGTCTTCCTCGCAAGCGACGCGTCGAGCTTCATGACCGGGTCCGTCATGGTGATCGACGGCGGCTTCACGCTCTTCTGACCGCGACCCGCCCCACTGTCCCCAGGCGGCAATGACCACGCTGAGCAGGCAAGTGGGACCTCAGCAAGGCGTCGACACCCGTCGAGATTCCTCTGGCCTCGCTGGCATGGCTACTAACCCACCAGGCGAGGCGAGCCGCCACCGAGCGGGTCGAGTCGCCACCAAGCGAGGCACCCACCCATCAGGCGAGGCGACTCACCCGCTCAGCGTGGTCATTCCCCCGCCAGCCGCCACGTCAGTCGATCAGGTCGTACGCCGGAATCGTGAGGAAGTCCACATAGTCCGAGGACAGCGCCACGCGCTCGAACAGGTCCCGCGCCTCGTCGTACTGGCCGTACTCGTACGCCTCGTCGCCCACGGTGGAACGAATGTGCGCCAGCTCCTCGTCCTCGATCCGGTGCACCAACTCGGCCGTGACGACCTCGCCGCTGTCGAGTGTCACCGCGTTGTTGATCCACTGCCAGATCTGCGAACGCGAGATCTCGGCCGTCGCGGCGTCCTCCATCAGGTTGAAGATGGCGACCGCGCCGTTGCCGCCGAGCCAGGCCGCCAGGTAGTGCAACGCCACCGCGATGTTGTTGCGCAGGCCGGCCTCGGTGACCGACCCGGGGGTCGACTTCACATCCAGCACGTCCTCGGCGATCACGTGCACGTCGTCGCGCTGCCGGTCGAGCTGGTTGGGCCGGTCGCCGAGCTTGGCGTCGAAGACCTCCTTGCAGATGGGTACGAGGTCGGGGTGAGCGACCCAGGAACCGTCGAAGCCGTCGTTCGCTTCGCGTTCCTTGTCGGCGCGGACCTTCGTGAGGGCCTGCTCGTTGACCTCGGGATCGCGCCGGCTCGGGATGAACGCCGCCATGCCGCCCATCGCGAACGCCCCCCGCCGGTGGCAGGTCGCCACCAGGAGCTCGGTGTAGGCGCGCATGCACGGTGCCGTCATCGTGACGGCGTTGCGGTCGGGCAGGACGAACGACGGGCCCACGTCACGGAAGGTCTTGATGATGCTGAAGAGGTAGTCCCAGCGGCCGGCGTTCAGCCCCGAGGCGTGCTCGCGCAGCTCGTAGAGGATCTCCTCCATCTCGAACGCCGCCGGAATCGTCTCGATGAGCACCGTCGCCCGGACCGTGCCGGCCGGGATGCCGAGCCGCTCCTCGGCATAGGTGAAGACATCGTTCCAGAGCCTGGCCTCGAGGTGGCTCTCCATCTTCGGCAGGTAGAAGTACGGTCCGCTGCCACGGTCGAGCAGCTCCCGGGCGTTGTGGAGGAAGTGCAGCCCGAAGTCGACGAGCGCACCCACGAGCGGTGTGCCGTTGACGTGCAGGTGCCGCTCGTCGAGATGCCACCCGCGGGGGCGTACGACGATCGTCGCGAGCGGCGCGTCGTCGCGCAGCGTGCGGGTCGTGCCGTCCGGCGAGCTGAAGGTGATCTGCCGCCGGATCGCGTCGTGGAGGTTGACCTGACCGCCGACGACGTTGGCCCAGTGTGGTGTGTTGGCGTCCTCGAGGTCGGCGAGCCACACGTTGGCGCCGGAGTTGAGGGCGTTGATCGTCATCTTGCGTTCGGTCGGTCCGGTGATCTCCACGCGACGGTCCTGGAGGTCAGCGGGTGCCGGTGCAACGCGCCAGGACGGATCGTCTCTCACCTCACGGGTCTCCGGTAGGAAGTCCAGCCGGCCGGTCCGCGCCGCCTCCGCACGCCGCTCTCGTCGCCTGGCCAGCAGTTCGTCGCGCCGCGCGCCGAACCGCTCCTGCAGGTCGCGTAGGAATGCGAGCGCCTCGCTGGTGAGGATCTCCTCGCCTCGTTCGACACGGGGGCCTGCCACCGTGATGTCGGCCACGATCTGCACCTTTCTTTCCGGACTACTCTCCCGGCTATTGGCAACGTCTAGCACATCGGCCACAAACGCGGCAGCTCCGGTCGACAGTCCGCCGACCGTTCGCTGCGACTCTCTAGGAGGATGGAGGGCGTGTCAGAGGACCGATGGGGAGTGCCGACCCGGCTGCTCGCCACCGTCGTCCTCGGAACGCTGCTCAATCCCCTCAACTCCTCCATGATCGCGGTCGCGCTCGTACCCCTGCAGCACGAGTTCGACGTCGGCGTGGCGACCGCCACCTGGTTGGTGAGCGGGTTCTACCTCGCCGCCGCGGTGGGCCAACCGCTGATGGGACGGTTCGTCGACCTCTTCGGGGCGCGTCGGCTGTTCGTCGGTGGGCTGACGCTCGTGTGCGCCTCCTGCGTACTCGCTCCCTTCGCTCCCGGCTTCTGGTGGCTGGTCGGAGTCCGCGTCCTCCTCGCGGCCGGTACGTCCACCGCCTTCCCCGCGGCGCTCGTCCTCATCCGCGCCGCGGCGATGGGAAACCCTGACTCGACGACCGCGGAGCCTCGGCCGCCGGCCGCCGCCCTCGCCTTCCTCAGCATCGCGGCCTCCACCAGCGCCGCCCTCGGTCCCGTCCTCGGCGGCTTCCTGGTGGCGTTCGCCGGGTGGGAGGCGGTGTTCCTCGTCAACGTGCCCCTCACGCTGGCCGGCATCGTCCTCGCCCTCCGGGTCCTCCCTCAGGTCCCCACCAGGCATGCGGGCGACACATCCCTCCTCGCCACGGTCGATTTGCCGGGCATCCTCCTGTTCAGTGGCACACTCACCGGGCTGCTCGTCTTCGTCCTCTCGATCGAGGGCGGGGCACTGTGGTGGCTCGCGGTGGTCGTCGCCGGGTTGGCGGTCCTGTTGGTGCTCCGGGAGCGCTCGACGGCGACGCCGTTCCTCGACATACGCGGCCTGGTGGCCAACCGCGGACTCTCGGCCGTACTCGGCCAGCAGGGCGGGTTCAACCTGGTGTTCTACTGCGTCTTCTTCGGGCTGCCGCTGTGGCTGGGGTCCGTCCGGGGCTTCGGGGCGGACACGGTCGGCCTGCTGGTGCTGCCGATCGCGGCGATGGGTGTTCTCATGACGCCCGTCGCGGCCCGGCTCGTCCGCCAGCGGGGATCCAGGGCGACGCTGGTCTTCGGGTCGCTGGTCCTCCTGCTCGCGACGGTCCTCGTCCAGGTCCTGTCGGACGCGACACCCATCGTGGTCCTCGTCGCCGTCGCCCTGCTCTTCGGTATCCCGGGCGGATTCAACAACCTCGGCCTGCAGAGTGCGTTGTACGAAGCGAGTCCCGGGGACCGGATGGGCTCGTCCGGCGGGTTGTTCCAGACGTTCCGCTACCTCGGAGCGATCTCGGCGACCAGCGTGCTCGGCGTGGTCTTCGAGCACGATCTGAGCAGCGCGGGCCTGCACCGGATCGGTTGGATCATGACCGGTGTCGCCGTGGCGCTCGTGCTCCTGGCCCTCCTCCTGCGCCCACGCCCCAGCACCCCAGCCCCTCCCCCGACTGCCCCTGTTCCATGATCATGAAAGTTTCTCGGCGTATGGACCCAGGTTTCTTTCATGATCACCATCATGATCACGGGATGAGCGGGCGGAATGTGTGCCAGGCGCGGCGGGAGTACGTGGGGGCGCGCAGCGGTGGCCAAGAGCGTCACCAGGCATCGAGCCTGCCGCCCGCGTGCATCGGCACACGTTAGCGTGGGTGGTGCGCGCCGCAGCAGGAGCCGGAGGGTCATGACGGTCATCGAACGCCTACGCACCTCGCTTCAGGACGTCGTCGGTCCAGGGGGCGTGATCGCCGAGCCCAGCGAGCTTCGTACCTACGAATGCGATGGGCTCACCGGCTACCGCGTCACGCCGGCACTGGTCGTCCTCCCGACGTCGGGGAAGGAGGTCGCGGCGGTCGTCGCAGCCTGCCACCAGGCGAAGGTGCCGTTCGTCGCGAGAGGTGCGGGCACGGGCCTGTCCGGAGGCGCTCTCCCCGTCGCCGAGGGGATCGTGGTCTCGCTCCAGCGGATGCGTTCGATCATCGGGGTCGACCCGGTCAACCGCACCGCGACCGTCGAGCCAGGGGTGACCAACCTCGCGATCAGCCGGGCGGCCTCGCCACACGACCTCTACTACGCACCCGACCCGTCGAGCCAGCAGGTCTGCACGATCGGCGGCAACGTTGCCGAGAACTCCGGCGGCGCACACTGCCTGAAGTACGGCTTCACCACCCACCACGTCCTCGCCATGGAGGTCGTCCTCCCCGACGGCGACGTCGTCACCCTCGGCGGCCCGTCGCCCGAGGTCGCCGGTCCGGACCTGCGTGGAGTGGTCGTCGGCTCGGAGGGCACTCTCGGGATCGTCACGAGCATCGTCGTACGCCTGCTCCGCAAGCCCGAGTCGGTCCGAACCCTGCTGGCGGACTTCCCGTCCATCGAGCAGGCCGGCGACACGGTGACCGACATCATCGGCGCCGGCATCGTCCCGGCCGCGATGGAGATCATGGACCACCTCGCGATCGTGGCGTCGGAGGCCGCGGTCGGAGCGGGTTACACCCTCGAGACCCCCGCGGCACTGGTGGTGGAGCTGGACGGGCCCGCCGACGAGTGCGCCGGCCTCTTCGAGGCGGTGCAGAAGATCTGCGAGGCGAACGGTACGACGAAGATCCGGGTCGCCGCCGACGACGCCGAACGCGCCCGGATCTGGACCGGTCGCAAGGCCGCGTTCGCCGCCGTCGGCAGGATCAGCCCCGACTACTTCGTCCAGGACGGCGTGGTCCCCCGTACCCGTCTGTCCGAGGCCCTCCGCCGGATCGGCGCGATGGGTGACGAGGCCGGGCTGCGGGTCGCCAACGTCTTCCACGCCGGCGACGGCAACCTGCACCCGCTGGTGCTCTACGACGAGAAGCAGGGCGAGCACGAGCGGGCCGAGAAGCTCTCAAAGGAGATCGCCGAACTGTGCGTCGAACTCGGCGGGTCGCTGTCGGGCGAGCACGGAATCGGTACGGACAAGGCGTGCTCCATGCCGGTGATGTTCGGCGAGGACGACCTCGCGACCATGGACCGTGTGCGCCGTGCGTTCGATCCCCTCGGGGTCTGCAATCCCGGCAAGGTCCTGCCGACACCGCGTCTGTGCGGCGAGCGACCGGGACCCTACCGTCCACATCCGCTGGAGGCTGCCGGTGTCATCGAGCGGCTCTGAGTCCACGCCGGAGCTTCCCGCGACGCGGCCGGTCGACCTGCGCGAGGCGCGGGACGCCGTGGCTGATACCGCTGGCGCCGGTCAGCGCGTCCTGCTTCGTGGCGCCGGCACCGCACAGTCGTGGGGCGGGCCCGTCCGCGACGCGGCCGCCATCATCGACACCACCGGGCTCGACCAGATCCTTGCGTACAACCCGGCTGACATGACCGTCGCGGTGGGTGCGGGTATCGCGCTCGGGGACCTGCAGGCCAAGCTCGACGGGCAACGCGTCGCTTACGACGCCGCGAGAGTGCCGGAGGGCGCGACGGTCGGCGGGCTGCTCGCGACCGGTGACGCCGGACCACTCCGCGCCACCTACGGCACCCTGCGCGATCTGGTGATCGGCGTCACCGTCGTCCTCGCCGACGGCACCGTCGCCCGCTCCGGCGGACACGTCATCAAGAACGTCGCCGGATACGACCTGGCCAAGGTCCTCTCCGGCTCGCTCGGAACCCTCGGACTCGTGGTCGAGGTGGTCCTCCGCGTCCATCCGCTGCCCGAGGCGACCGGCACGCTCGCGGTGGTATGTGACGTCCCGACGGCGTTCACGTGCGCGAGCGGCCTCCTCGCATCGCCTCTCGAGCCTGTCGCGGTCGAGTGGTACGCAGGACGCCTGCTGGTTCGCTTCGAGGGCACGCGGGCAGGCGTCACCACCCGCCTGGGCAAGGCCACGGACCTCGTCCGCGAAGACTCCGGTCTGGCACACGGCGGCGCCGACGTCCTCGACGGTGCCGGCGAATCGGCCGCCTGGGACGAGGTCGCCGACGTCGTACGCGGAGCACCTGGCGACACGGTCCTGCGCGTCGGCAGCCGGGCCAGCGACCTGCCCGACCTTGCCGCCCGACTCGACGCCCTCGCCACCGACCACGACATCGACGCGACGCTCACGTCGAGCGTCGGCATCGGCGTCCACACCGTACGCATCCGCGGCGACGAGGCCGCAGCGCACGCGGCCGTTGTCGCGGCCTGGCGAAGTGCGGTACTGGAACGCGGCGGCAGTGTCACTCTCCACCGCAGGATCGCCGGCCTCGACGACCTCGTCCCCAGCTGGGGCCCGGCGCCGGCGACGTTGCCGCTCCTGCGTGCGCTGAAGACCCAGCTCGACCGCGACAACAGGCTCGGCCCCGGCCGCTTCGCGCCGTGGTACTGAGCCCCAGGGAGCAGCGGATGAGTACCACGTCGTCGCCACGAGCGGCAGAAGGAAGATCGCGATGAGCGTCGACAATGTTCCCGAGTCCGGCGACATCTTCGCTGGCACTGGTGAACGCCCGGACGGCGCCGCCGTTCCGACCAGCGCCCCGGTCACGGACCTCGCGCCCGCCGGCGCCCGCGGAAACTTCGACGCCCACCACCCACCCGAGCAGGCGCTCATCGACGACTGCGTCCACTGTGGGTTCTGCCTCCCCACCTGTCCGACGTACGCGCTCTGGGGCGAGGAGATGGACTCCCCCCGCGGCCGCATCTACCTGATGGACCTGGTGGGACAGGGCGATGCGCGCATCGACGACACACTGGTCGGCCACTTCGACACCTGCCTCGGCTGCATGGCCTGTGTGACGGCCTGCCCGTCCGGCGTGCAGTACGACAAGCTGCTCGAGTCGATGCGCCCGCAGATCGAACGCCACTACCCGCGTAGCTTGCGTGACCGGGCCTTCCGCCGGGCGATCTTCGCGCTCTTCCCGTACCCGCGCCGGCTGCGGGTGGCGGCACTGGGCGGGATCCTTTACCAGCGCTCGGGTCTTGCCAGCCTGCTACGACGGAGCAGTCTCTTCGCCCGGCTGCCGGCGCGGCTGCGTGCTGCCGAGTCGCTCCTGCCACCGGTCACACTGCGCGAACTGGCGACGCGACCGCCCGCGCGGGTGGCCGCCGTGGGTACGCCACGGCTGAAGGTGGCGGTGTTGACCGGCTGCGTCCAACGGGTGTTCTTCTCCGGGGTCAACGCCGCGACCGTACGCGTCCTCGCCGCCGAGGGATGCGAGGTCCTCATCCCCCGCGACCAGGCCTGCTGCGGCGCGCTCAGCATGCACACCGGCCGTGAGCCCGAGGCGCTCGAGCGGGCCCGTCGCACGATCGCCATCTTCGAGGCGTACGACGTCGACACCATCGTCGTCAACGTCGCCGGCTGCGGTTCGACGATGAAGGACTACGGCACGCTCCTGCGCGACGACCCGGCCTGGGCCGAGCGCGCGGCCGCGTTCAGTGCCAAGGTGCGCGACGTCACCGAGGTGCTCGCCGACCTGGAGCCGCAGGCTCCGCGGCATCCGATCGAGGCCCGGGTGGCGTATCACGACGCCTGCCACCTCGGGCACGCCCAGGGGGTTCGCGCGCAGCCGCGTGCTGTGCTGAACGCGATCCCCCGCCTGGACGTGGTGGACATCCCCGAAGCCGAGCTCTGTTGCGGCTCGGCCGGTGTCTTCAACCTGCTGGAGCCGGACGCCGCCGAAGAGCTCGGCCGGCGCAAGGTCGACAACGTACGCACCGTGGAACCTGATGCGATCGCCACCGCCAACCCAGGATGCCTGCTCCAGATCCGCCGGCACCTGGGCGCGGACGCGTTGCCCCTCATGCACCCGGTCGAGCTCGTCGACGCCTCCATCCGTGGTCGCGGCCTCTCAGGCTGAGAGCTGGCTCAGCTCAACGCATGCGGCCTGGCGTCCAGCAGGTTGGCGAGCCAGCCCAGCAGGGCCGCGCTCCCTCGCAGACCCTGTGCCGTCAGCCGGCGTACGGCCCGGACGAAGCGCACGAGGGCGCTCCCCAGGCCGCCAAGCCGGGGCAGCGGGTAAGCCCCCGCCATCCGCTCGACGTCGGCCAGTCGTTGTTCGTGGATGGTGCTGATGAACAGGTAGTTGTTCCCGTTCATGATGCTGCGACTCCTCCTTGGTGTTTCTTCGTGTCGACTTCAGCTCGTGGTGACCTCATGTGCGTACGGCGGGCGCACGTCGCCGTGCGTGAAGCCCTTTGGGCGCCGTCGCCGTGCGAGCAAGCCGCGCGACCACGTCCCCGATGGCGTTCAGCCGCGGGTATGCCTTGGCGATCCGCTCGACGTCCGCCTTCGTCTCCTCATGCGTCGCGATGACGTAGAGCAAGCTCCACTCCATGTCCATTCCTCCGGATGTCGTTCGTCTCCTACGTCCCCACCGTACGGAGAATCGGTTCGGAAACCCGGGCCGATGGCGAGTCCAAACCCCAGACCAATCAAACCCCAGACCAATCAAGCAGCTCAGTCGGCCATGCCTTCGGCAAGCCATGCCGTCGGACCGATCGGTGAGTGGACGTACCCGCGCCTGTATGCCACGCAGCCCCAACCCGGGCGGCGAGCGGAATACACCTGGGGGTATGGCCGAGCCCGCAGGAAGTCGATCAAGACCCTGGGCGGCCGCATCCGAACCAGCCAGAACGATACCGGCAAGCGGTCGGGAAGAATAACGATTAAAAGGGCGAGGGCGTGACCCGAAGGCCACGCCCCACGTGGTGCGGCCGCGTTCCCGGCTGCCGAGGTCGCCCCTGTCGGTGCCGCGCGGCCACGTCTGGTGTGGTCTTGCCCTTATCGCGGAGGGTGAGTCCGCAATGCGCCCTGCGTCACCAGGACACTACCCATGTGCACGATGGTGCGGTAGACCCGACGGGTCAGTAAGTTCAGACAATTTCCTTCCGAGTCTGTACGACGTTTGAAAAAAGCCCATCCGCCCAGTTCGGGGCGGGTTGCCGCAAGAGTCGAGGATGCACGTACCACGGGCACCTGTCACACCACCTGGTGAAGCCAGCGCACGGCCGCACCGTCACCGGCGTGCCGGAACGATTCCAACTCGTCGTCCCACTGCTTGCCCAACAGGCGATCAACCTCATCCTCGAGCGCGGATTCACCCAGGCTCGCTCGGACCATCGCCGCCCGGAGCCGGTCCTCGGGGATGAGGATGTCGCCATGCGGTCCGGTCACCGCGTGGAAGATCCCCAAGCTCGGCGTGTAGCAGTACCGCGCGCCCTCGACACCGGGGCTGGGTTCCTCGGTAACTTCGTACCGGAGCTGCTGCCAGCCACGCAGTGCGGACGCGAGGGTCGCCGACGTGCCCGGCTCGCCCTGCCAGGAGAGCTCGGTGCGGTAAGCGCCGACAGATGCCGGCTGGGGTATCCAGTCGAAGTTCACCCGCGCACCAACAACGCCGGCGACGGCCCACTCCACGTGGGGACAAACCGCCGACGGCGCCGAATGGATGAACAGCACACCTCGAGTTGTCACCGAGACCACCTCTCTGGTCGAGGGAGCGCCTTCCCCAGCGTCCTCGTCCCAGCACGGGATAGTCCGGTACCGCGATCATTGTGCACGAACCCATCGCGACACGCCCAAGCGACACCGCATGTGTGCGGGATTTCGTTCCGTCGCCGCGCGGAAGCGCTCAGATTCCTTCCGGTGTGCGCGTTACCGAACGACCAGCGCGCCGCGCCAGTTCCGCGAACGTCACGGCGTCCGCGACGGCTGCGCCACCTGGGTCGTTGTTGAAGTACGTATGGACGTCGGCCTTGTCGTCAAAGGTTTCGGCGATCCGCGTCACCCACGAACTCAGTGCCCCTCGACCATAGCGGGGCCACGGTCGCGCACGACCCTCGTGGAGCCGCAGATAACCCCAGTCGGTCGTACGCCACAACGGGGTGACCGGCCGGCCCAGGCGATCGGCCCAGGTGAGGGCGGCGCCATGGTCTTCGAGGAGCCGGCGTACCTCGGCTGTCCACCAGGACTCGTGCCGAGGCTCCACCGCGACGCGCACGCCGGCAGGGAACGCGGCGAGGCACCCGGCGAGCAGATCGAGATCCGCGCGCAGGTTCGGCGGGAGCTGTAGCAGGATCGGGCCGAGCCGGTCGCCGAGTCCACCCGCATGGTCGAGCAACCGCCGCACGGGTTCCTCCGGCTCCCGGAGCCGCTTCATGTGGGTGAGGAACCGACTCGCCTTCACCGCCACGATGACGTCGGCGGGCAGCCGGTCGTGCCACCCCTTGAACACGTCGTACGTCGGCAACCGGTAGAACGCGTTGTCGAGCTCGAGCGTCGCGAACTGCTCGGCGTAGAAGTCGAGCCAAGAGCGCTGGGGCAGTTTCGGCGGATAGAACGGGCCTCGCCAGTCCCGGTAGCTCCACCCGCACGTGCCCACGAGAATCGCCATGCCAGTGACTTTCCCGGTCAAGCGGCCTGCGCATCGAAACGATGCACGCCGATTCCCCAGGTTGCACTCCGAATCTGCCATGCCTGTGGGGAATGATCACGCATGCGTGATCATTCCCGCCCCAGCGGACGAGCCCGCGTTACGGCAGGCGGCCGAGGAGGAACAGGGACGCGGCGGCCGTGACGACGGCGGTGAGCAGGGCGTAGCCCGTCCACTGCGACGTGATCTCCTGCTCTTCCGTCGTGTAGCCGACCGAGGAGCCGATGTCGGTGTAGACCTCCTCCAGCTCCTCACTCGAGGCCGCCGTGTAGGTCTTCGCCCCGGTCGCTTCGGCGATCTGGCGCATCGTCTCCTCGTCAACTGGTACCGGTGTCCGCTGCCCCTCGATCTCCACGGAGCCGAACGGCGTACCGAACGCGATCGTGTAGATCGGCACCTGCGCGCGCCGGGCAGCCGCCACCCCGTCCTGCACGCTCCGCCCGATGTTCCGGTAGCCGTCGGAGAGCAGGACGATCCGCGCCGGAGCCGGCTCGGCGGGTCGGCTCGGGTCGGCGGGCACCTGCTTCAACGCGTCCAAGGACGTGAAGATCGCCTCACCGGTCGCCGTCGACTCCGCCAACTCGAGCCCATCGATGGCCCGGACGACAGCGGCCCGGTCGGTCGTGGGCGGTACGAGGATGCTCGCCGTCCCGGCGAAGGACACCAGCGCGACGTTGAACTTCGGCGGGAGACTGTCGACGAACGCCTTCGCCGCGTCCTGCGCGGCGCGCAGCCGGGTGGGATCCACGTCGTCGGCGCGCATGGAGATCGACACGTCGACGGTGACGATGATCGTCGCGCGTTCGCGGGGGACGTCCACCTGGGTCTGCGGGCGGGCGAACGCCGTCGCCAACAGGCCCACGGTGACGATCATCAGCGCGGCGGCGAGGTGACGGCGCCAGCCCGGGTTGCGGGGTGCCACCCGGGACAGCAGGGCGAGGTTCGTGAACCGCAGTGCGTACTTCTTCCGGCGCCACTGCACCACGAGGTAGCCGGCAACGAGGGCAGGTACGAGGAGCAGCAGCCACAGGCGTTCCGGTGCCAGGAAGCTCACGCGCCGGCTCCTCTCGTCGGTGGGGCGTGCAGTCGCCTGGCGACCCGCCGGTGCCCCAGGACGAAGCGGGCGGTGTCGGCCACCCAGTCCTGGTCCGTACGCAGCAGCAGGTGCGCCGCACCCGCCCGGCGCAACGTCGCCCGTACCCGTTCGCGGTGGGCATGCGCGGCGGCCGCGTAGCGCGCCCTCAGGCCCGGGTCGGACGTGTTGATCTCCTGCATGACTCCAGTCTCGGGATCGGTGAGCCAGACGACGCCGACCGGTGGCAGCTCGAGCTCCCGGGGGTCGAGGACCTCGACGACAAGGACCTGGTGGCGACCGGACAGCCGCTTCATTCCCCGCTCCCAGGGCAGTGGAAGCGTGGGATCGTCGGCGGATCCGTCGAGGAAGTCCGACACCACCAACCGCAGGCCCCGGCGTTGCGGGCCGCGCGAAAGCGTGTCCAGGGCAGTGGCGAAGTCGTCCGCCGGTTCATCGGACGGCGTACGTGGTTCGCCGAGCAGCGAACGCAGCAAGCCGTAGAGCGCCAGCCGGCCCGACCGGGCCGGCCAGCGGCGGACCCGACCACCGCGCACGACGAGCCCGCCGAACCGGTCGCCCAGCCGGTGGGTCAGGAAGCCGACCGTGCCGACAGCGGCGACCGCCAGCTCGCGCTTCTCCAGTGCTGCCGTGCCGAAGTCCATGGAGGCCGACATGTCGACCAGTGCCCACGTCTCGAGCTCCCGATCGGCGATCACGTCGCGGACGTGCGGTGTCGTCGTGCGGGCGGTCACCGACCAGTCCATCCGGCGTACGTCGTCCTCGCCGGGGCGGTAGACGCGCGCCTCGGCAAGCTCCGTGCCCGGTCCCGGAAGGAGTCCCAGATGCTCGCCGTGCAGGAAGCCTTCCAGCCGCCGCACGATGGTGAGCTCGAGCCGCCGCAGCGCGCGCTCCGGCGCAAGTCTGGCGATGCTCCGCTCACTGTGGCGTCCCTCATGGTGCCGGCCCTCGACGGGAACCGGTGCGGGTCCATGCGTACCCGCCGGTCCGGGTGTCGGTGGCCAGGTCACCGGAACTCCGGCCGGCCACTCCCGCCGATGTCCTGCCGCCAGACCGGCCGTGGTGGAGGTACGACAGAAAGGATGCGTTCGACGACCCAGCGGGCCCCCACACCGTCCGCGAGCGCGTCGAAACCGAGAACGAGCCGATGGGGTACGACGTCGCGCGCGACGTCCTGGACATCCTGCGGGAGTACGTAGTCGCGGCCGCGCGTCAACGCCAGCGCCCGCGCCGACGACACCAGCCCGAGGGTCGCCCGCGGGCTCGCCCCCACCTCGATGACCCCGGCGAGATCCGGGACGTGGTAGTCGGCCGGACGGCGGGTCGCGAGGACCAGACGTACGACGTAATCCGCGACCAGCCGGTGGACGAACACCCGGTCGGCGGCGTGCTGGAGTGCCAGGATCCGTTCAGGGGCAAGGATCTGGCGCGCTGACGGCGGGTTGACACTCATGCGCTCGAGGATGCGGAACTCCTCCTCGGCGTCGGGCAGGTCGACGTCGACCTTGACGAGGAACCGGTCCCGCTGCGCTTCCGGTAGCGGGTAGACACCCTCGGACTCGAGCGGGTTCTGGGTCGCGATGACGATGAACGGCGCCGGCAACGGGAACGTCTTGCCGCCCACCGACACCTGCCCTTCGGCCATCAGCTCCAACATCGCCGACTGCACCTTCGCGGGCGCGCGGTTGACCTCGTCGGCCAGGACGAAGTTGACGAAGACAGGTCCGAGCTCGACGTCGAACGCCTCCTTGCTCGGCCGGTAGATCCGCGTGCCGACAATGTCGGACGGCACCAGGTCGGGCGTGAACTGCAGGCGGGCGAAGTTGCCGCCGACGACCTTCGCGAACGTACGGACCGCGAGCGTCTTCGCCACGCCTGGAACGCCTTCGAGCAGGCAGTGCCCCCGGGCCAGCAGGGCGACCATGAGGCGTTCGACCATGTGGTCCTGGCCGACGATGACCCGCTTCACCTCGTTCAGAGCGTCTGCGAGGACCATTCCCTCCGCGACGATTCCACCACCGTCCGCCGGTTTGCCGGAGCCGACTCCTGGTGGTGCGGTTCCGCCCGCATCCGGCGCGTGCCCGTCGGACATCGCCGGCGGCGCCCCGCCCGGACTCGCGGCATCCCGCTGGCCCGACTCCTGCGGAAATGGGTGGCCCTGGGATGGACCTGGTGGCTGCGCACCACGCACCTGCGGGTTCACCCCCTCCGGGCGGCCGGCGGCCAGCTCGCTGCGATCCGGCGTCGTCATGTGGCGATTCCTCTCCAATGGCCTGCACGTCGTATCGTCGGCCACGCAACCAAGCGTGCCATTAGCCAGGCCACGCCACCTGTCCCAGGGGCATCAGCACACCGGGGGTCCACATGGTCGAGCCGTTGCGTCCCGGCGATCCGACGCTGCTCGGGCCGTTTCGCGTGCACGGCCGGCTCGCCGCACGAGATGCCGGCGTGGTCCTCGTGGGCTATGACCCCGCCGGACGTGCGGTCGCCTTGACCGTCCTCCACACGGCGGCTGCCGCCGACCCGGCCGCCCGCGATCGGCTCGTCAGCGCGGTCGAACGCCTCGCCGCACAGTCCCCGGAGGCGATCGTCGCCGGTGCACCACACGAGACCGTCCCCTGGATAGCGACCGCGTACGCACCGGGGACGCACCCGACCGCCGGTCTCGCCCTGCTCGGTGCCGCCGGGCTCGGCGACGAGGCGTCGACAACCACCGCAGGGCTCGGCACCGCGGTCGGTCCCGACTTCGCACCCCACTGGGCCGGCTCCCCTGCCGCGACCACGATCACGCCGTCGGGTACACCAGGGGGGGCGAATCCGGTCATCCAGCAGACGGGGTCCTCCCACTCGCTCCTCGTGGTGGCCGCGTGCATCCTCGCCGCGTGCGCAGTCATCGGCGGTGGCGGCTTCCTCGCCCGCGCACTCGTAGACTCCGGCGACGACGTGGCCGGTCCGCGGGCACCCCAGGCCGGTCAGACCGAACCGCTTCCGGCACCGAGCGAATCCCCGCCGGACGGCGACTCCACCTCCCCGCAGGACCCGCTGTCGCCGTCGTCGTCTCCCCGCTCCCACATACCCGATGGGCCCGCCGGACCAGTTGCCGGTCCCACCTTCGGCAAGGACGAGCCGACCTACCTCATGGATCTGCGTGGGTTTTCGTTCGACTTCCGAGTTCCCAAGTCGTGGGGGTGTTTGCGCAGCAGCAAGGCCGGACCCGACGCGGTCCGGTGGATCTGCGTGGACGAGAGCTACGCGTTCTCCGGACACCCGGGTGACCCACCGGGCGGCGTCGTCGAGGTGCAACGCTGCCGGCCACGCTGCGACGGCGCCCAGTGGGGCAAGATCCGTGACCAACTGCCGGAGCTCTCTGCCAACTGGCGGCGTACCGACGACACCACGATGTATGCGGAATGGACCGTCGGCTCCGGCGCGACCGCGCGGACGTCGGTCGCGCTGAGTCATGTTTTCGCGGAGGCAGGGCGCGGCCACGCCGACACCCACGTCGCCGTCCGGCTGGCAGGGACCCCTGATCAGAAGCGGACCCTGCAGAAGATCGTCAACGACATCCGTACGCAGACGCCCTGACGGCGTAGCTGACGCCGTTGCTGACAGGCCCTTCGGACGCGGGTGCCACCGCACTCTGGACACCGCGGTCGCCATGGCGACCGCGGCGGTCCGCACGGTCGTCCAAAGCCTCATTGGCGAATCCCCCGGTCCGTCCACCCCACCATGACACGGACGGTCGGGCATCGACCGGTTGATCTGGAACCTTGACACGCCACGCCACGGAGCGAATCCAGGCAGACCGGCAGAACCCGGCGCTACCCGGTGGAAGTCACCCGGGTGGTGCGCAGCGCCTGGTCGAGACGGTCCGGCTGCCTGACCCGGAGGGCCAGGAGCACGGTGGCGACGGCGACGGCGATCATGACGGCGTCGATGGCCACGAAGACGGCGACCGGATCCGCCCGGTCGTGCAGCAGGGCGAAGATCACCCCTGCGCCGCCGACCAAGGAGACGTTGCCGAGCGAGTCGGCCATCTGGGCGGCGGCACCGCTCGCGCCGTGCTCGTGGGTCGGCGCGTACTCCAGGAGCAGGACCGACAGGCTCGCCATGGCGAGCCCCATGCCCAGACCGGAAAGGACGCAGCCCGGTGCGGCGACCCAACCCGGAACCGCAGGGAACGCCGAGCACAGGACCAGGACGAGCCCGCAGGTGAGGAACGTCGCACCTGCCTTGATCAGGTTCGGCCGGGAGGTCCGTACGCTGGGCCGGCCCTGCCACCACGCGGCCGTCGACCAGCCGAGCGCGCCGACGGTCAGGGTGAGGCCGGCGACCGTCGTCGACCACCCGCGGTGCTCCACCAGCATCAGCGGGATGAACGCCTGCGCCCCGAAGAAGGCGCCCGCGAACAGTCCGCGCATGCCGACGACGGATGGCAGCCCTCGAGCGAACCGGAGCGTTCCTGGAGGAAGGAGCCTCGGCAGGCTGATCACCATCAGGGCGAGCCCGACCGCGAGCAGGAGCAGGCTCCACCATACGAGCCGCTGTCCTGCGTACTGCAGAAGGCCGATCCCGACCGCCGCCGCCAGCGCACGCCGCTTGCGTCCCTGCCGGCGGGCCGCTGGCGGCACGACCGGGAGGCCGCGGAGACGCGGCAGGACCAGCGCGACCGGTGCGATCGCGACCGGCACGAGTCCGAGGAACACCAGTCGCCAGCTCCACTGTTCGGTCACCGAGCCGGCGATCACCGGACCCACGATCGACGGCAGCACCCAGGCACTGGAGATCGCCGCGAACACCCGCGGCCGGAGATACCCAGGGAACGCCCGCCCGACAATGACGTAGAGCGTGACGACGAGTGCGCCTCCCCCGAGGCCCTGGATCATCCGGCCGACCAGGAAGACCAGCATGGTCTCCGCCACGCCGGCGACGACCAGTCCGACGGTGAAGAGGAGGACGCCGACCACGAACGGCACCACCGGACCGATCCGGTCACACACCTCGCCTGCGACGATCGTCGCGAACATGCTGGCCGTCATGAAGCCGGAGAACGCCCAGGCGTAGAACGCCAACCCGTCCAGCTGGCGGACCGCCACCGGCATGACCGTCGTGACCGCCATCGCCTCGAACGCGACCAGCAGGACCAGCGCGACGATCCCGATCGTCAATGACCGGTAGGTGGGCCCGAGAAGCCGCTCACCGGCGGCCCCTTCCGCCGCCCCGTTCTCTGCCAGCCCGTTCTCTGCCAGCCCGTTCTCCCCTGGCCCCGTCCCGTCCGGCCGGGTGCCACCTGGCCCCGCCGACTCCCTGGAAACACTCACCGCGCCACGTTAGCTCCCGATACGTGCCGGGATATCGGCCGGAGGACCGACGTGGTGTCCGACACCGGGCCTACATCGCGCCTGTGGCCGTTGCCAACGTGGTCGTCTGTGTCGTTCGCTGGCCCCGATGATGGGGTGAGCGGTGTGGCGGGCACGGTATCGCGGGTCTGTGCGGCGGTCGTGCGCGAGACCTGCTTCCTGGTGGACGTACCTCCGAGCGCGTCACCTGCTCTCGGCCACGACCCTGAGCTCAGCCCTCACGATCAGGTACTCGCCGGCATCGCGTGGCGCGGACTCGACGGGCTCGACGGTGATGTGCAGGTGGGCCGGGCGCTCCCGGCGCTACGTCGCCTGCTCACCGGCGGCCGCCGAGGGACACCCGCCCGCTGAGTCCTCTCAGCCCTGCTGCGATCTGCTGCGTCTCCTGCGTTGTGTCACCGGACAACCACTGTTAAGTTTGCGTTCATGAATTAGTTGTGAGTTCGCAAGCAACTGGAGACGCAGTGTCCGCCGGTCACGACCAGCTCGCCGACGACATCCGGCAGTTCCGGCGCGCGGTCATCCCCGACCTCCTGCTCGGCATGCTCCGACGCATGGACGACACCGAACCCAACCTCCTCCAGGTGGCGACGTTGTACGTCCTCGACGCGGGCGCCGACCCCACCGTCCGCGACCTGGCCGCCCAGATCGGGCGGTCCATGTCGGTGACCAGCCGACTGATCGACCCTCTCGTACGCCGCGGCTGGGTGGACAGAGACGAGGACCCTGACGACCGGCGGGCGAAGCGACTGCGGATCACCACGGCGGGAAGCGACTACCTCCGCGCGTTCGAGCAGGTACGCGCGCAGGCGCAACGCCAGCTGATGACCTACCTGACCGACGACGAGCAGCGCGTGGTGAGCGAGGCCATGGCGCTGCTCGGCAAGGCTTCCAGGAGACACCTCGATGAGCGTGACGCAGACGCGGCGCACTGACCTCGTCCTGGACATCGCCGACCTCGACGGCAGCATGCTCGCCGAGGTCGGGGGCAAGGCCGGAAACCTCGGCGAGCTGACCCGTGCGGGCTTCCCGGTGCCGCCGGGCATGTGCGTACGCACCGAGGCGTACCGGCGGGTGGCCGAATCCGCGGATCTGGACGAGGTGCAGCATGCGTTGGCCGACACCCCGCCGACCGACGTTCCGGCGCTGCGTCTGCTGGCCGAGCGGGCACGCTCGGCGCTGCTGGCCGCTCCGGTTCCCGCCGACGTCGCCGACGCGGTCATCGCCGGCTACACCCGGCTCGGTGACGACGTGCCCGTGGCGGTGCGCTCGTCGGCCACGGCGGAGGATCTGTCGTTCGCCAGCTTCGCCGGACAGCAGGACACCTACCTCAATATCGTCGGCGAGGCCTCGGTCATCGACGCCGTACGCCACTGCTGGGCCTCGCTGTGGACCGACCGTGCCGTGGTGTACCGGGCGAGCAACGGCATCGACCATCGCACCGTTCGGCTCGCCGTCGTGGTCCAACGGATGGTCGACTCGGCGATCGCAGGCGTACTGTTCACCGCCAACCCGGTGACCGGGCGACGCCACGAGGCGGTCATCGACGCGAGCCCCGGACTCGGTGAGGCCGTGGTCTCCGGGGCCGTGAGCCCGGACCACTTCGTCGTGGACGTACGTCGCCGCACGATCCTCGACCGGCGAATCGGCGACAAGCGGCTGGTCATCCGGTCGGTACCAGGCGGCGGCACCAAACAGGTCGAGCTCCACGCGGGCGACGCCAGCGGACGGGCGTGCCTCACCGACGACCAGGTAGTGGCACTGGCCGGCCTCGGCACCCGGGTGGAGGACCATTACGGCGCGCCGCAGGACATCGAGTGGGCCGTCGACGAGCACGGTGCCATGTGGCTCACCCAGGCCCGCCCGGTCACGACGCTGTACCCGTTGCCGTCGAGCGCATCCGCTCCCGGAGAGGGCGACGCCGCTGCCGCGCCACGCGTGTACTTCTGCTTCAGCGTCGCCCAGGGCCTGTACCGACCGATCACGCCGATGGGAATCGCCGCTTTCCGGGTCATGGCGTCCGGGGCGTCGCGGCTGCTCGGCTCCCCGGTGACCGACCCGTTGGCCGGTCCGACGGTCCTCACCACGGCCGGGCAACGGCTCTTCATCGACGTCACCACGGCCGTGCGCAGCCGGGTGGGGCGCGCCCTCCTCCCTCGGATCCTGGGCGTGATGGAGGCGAGGTCCGCGGCGATCATGCGGCACCTGTTCGCAGATCCGCGCCTGACGATGGCCCACCCGTCGTGGCTGCCGTTCCTGCGGCGGGTAGGGCGGGTCGCCCTGCGCCACCACGTGCCGCCGCGGCTGGCGTACGCACTGATCCGGCCGGCGAAGGCCCGAGCAGCGCTCAGCCGCATCGGCATCGAGGTGGACCGCCGGCTCGCCGTGCCGGACGACGCGACGCCTGCGCAGCGCCTCGACGCAGCCGTACGCATCCTCGGCGAGGTGGCCCCGCTCGTGCCCCGGATCCTTCCGGTGTTCGGAGCCGGCTTCGCCGCCCTGCACCTAGCCGGCAGGCTGCTCGGCGACGACGCGCGACCCGGAGACATCCCGACGGTCCTGCGTGGCATTCCGCACAACGTCACCACCGAGATGGACCTCGACCTGTGGCAGGTGGCCTCCCGCGTGCGTGCCGACGCGGCCGCGACCGGGCTGTTCCTTACGGCCGGGGTGGAGGAGTTGGCCGAGCGCTACAACGCCGGCTCGTTGCCGCCCGCGGCACAGCAGGGTCTGGAGGACTTCCTGCGGAGCTACGGCCATCGCGCGGTCGCGGAGATCGACCTCGGCATGCCCCGATGGTCCGACGACCCGCGCCACCTCCTCGGCGTCCTCACCAACTACCTACGGATGGCCGAGCCTGACGCTGGGGCCGCCTCACCGGACCGGCTGTTCGCCAGGGGTGTCGCGGAGGCGGAGGCGATGGTCGGGACCCTGGCCGATCGGGCCGCGCGTCGCGGGCGACTGCGGGGCCGAGCAGTGCGGGCACTGCTCGGCCGAGCACGGCAGCTCGCCGGGGTCCGGGAGCTGCCGAAGTTCCACCTCGTCCAGGCCATCGCAACCGCCCGACACCAGCTCGCGCTGGTCGGAGCCGCGCTCACCTCGAGTGGCCGCATCGCCCAACCTGACGACGTGTTCTTCCTCGACCTGGCCGAGGCCCGCGCGGCGCTGGACGGTGCGGACCTGGCCGAGGTGGTCACGGAACGACGTCAGGCCTACGACGACGAACTCCGCCGCCGGCGCATCCCACGGGTCATGCTCTCCGACGGCACCGAGCCCGAGGCGCAGCTGCAGGCCGACGGTCAGAAGGGTGGTCCGAGCGGAGAGTCCGACGTTGGGTCGGACGGGCGGCTGGTGGGCACGCCGGCCTCGGCGGGCATCGTCACCGGCACCGCGCGGGTGATCCTCGACCCGGTCGGCGCACGGCTGGAACCGGGCGAGATCCTCGTCGCGCCGTCCACCGACCCCGGCTGGACGCCGCTGTTCCTCACCGCGGGAGGCTTGGTCATGGAGATGGGCGGAGCCAACTCGCACGGCGCGGTCGTCGCACGCGAGTACGGCATCCCGGCGGTGGTCGGTGTCCATGACGCCACCGAGCGTCTCACCACCGGCCAGCAGGTCACCGTCGACGGCACCACCGGCACCGTCCGACCGTCGGCGCCCCGGCCCTCCCCGTCGACCGAATAGCGAGACTGATATCTCGCATGTTGGTCTGTGCGCGTTAGCCTGCCGGCATGGCCTGGAACGCCGACCTTTACGACGCCAAGCACAGTTTCGTGACAGCGCTCGGCGCTGAAGTCGTGGACCTTCTCGCCGCACGGCCAGGCGAGCACGTCCTCGACCTCGGCTGCGGCACCGGCGACCATGTCGCCCAACTTCGCGAGGCCGGCGTCCTCGCGGTCGGTGCCGATGCGAGTCCGGCGATGATCGAGCGAGCCCGCGAAAAGCATCCCGGCCTGCCGGTCGACGTCGCCGACGCGCGTGACCTGCCGTACGACCGCGCGTTCGACGCGGTTCTGAGCAACGCGACGCTGCACTGGGTGCAGGAGGCAGATCAAGCCGCCCGCTCGATCGCCCGGGCGCTACGCCCTCGCGGGCGGTTCGTCGCGGAGTTCGGCGGTGCGGGCAACGTCGCGACGATCGTCGAGGCAGCCGAGGAGCTGCGCGTGGACCACGGCGTCGGGCGTTCCAGCTGTCCGTGGTACTTCCCGACGATCGGAGAGTACGCCGCGGTCCTCGAACGGTCCGGCTTCGAGGTCCGTCAGGCGTGGCTCTTCGACCGCCCGACGAGACTCGTGGGTGACGACGGTCTTGCCAACTGGCTCCGGATGTTCGGCCAGCATCTCGTGGCGGATGTGTCGGAGAGCGTCGGCTTCGTCGAGAGCCTCGTCGCCCAGCTTCGCCCGAAACTCCACCGTGACGGCTCCTGGTGGGCGGACTACCGCCGACTCCGGATCGACGCTGTGCTGGTCGACGCTGTGCTGGTCGACACCGTGCTGGTCGACGCTCCCAGCGCTGGCGACCCCCGGGCCTGAACCCGTCGCTCGGCGCGCGCTGGTTGGTGCGTACGACCGGTCAGCGGTCTGTGGTGCGCCTCAGACCGACGGCTCCGGGGCGAAGGGGCCGAGCACCGCGCCGTCGAGCAACGTCGGTGCCCGGCGCCAGGCCACCATCTCGCTTCCGCGCACCTCCCAGCGGGCATCCCAGCTGGACTTGCGTTCGGCTTCGTCCAGTGCGTACGACAGCAGTCCGATCCGCGTCTGGAGCAGCAGGCGCCAGGGCATGGCGAGGCTCGTGGGGTCCGCTCCCGAGTCCGCCGATCCACCGCCGGCGCGACCGTGCCGGAGGCACACCCCGTGGGACCTGGCCATCCGCGGGGCGTACTCCTGGTCCGAGGCCACCAAACCCATCAGGCGCAGCTGCCGCCGGACCGCGGCCTCCTGCGCGCCGCACAACTGGCACGAGAGTCCGTGCCCGAGCATTCTGGGCGCCTTGACCTGCGACAGAGACCCAGCCTCGAGCCGGCGAAGGTACGCCTGGAGCTCCACCCGCCAGAGGCCGGCGACATGCTCGATCGCCGCGGCCACCGGGACCAGGAGACCGTCCTCGGTGAGTGTGAGACGCGCAGGATCCCCGTGATCCCGGAAGCCGGCCAGGTCTGCCACATGCCGGACGCACAGCGCGACATCCCCGCGCGGTTCGGTCGCCTCAGCGCTCGCCGTTCCGGACAGCCAGCGAAGGTACCGCCATTCCACCAGGCCGGCCGCCGCACACAGCGGGCAGCACGGCCAGTCGAGAACCAGGTCGACGTCACCTGCTGGCCTCGCCCGCGTCGCCTCCTCCGCGTCCAGGACCTCCACCAGCCGGGTCTCCCGGTAGCGCCGTCGGCGGGCGATGTCCGGGTCCGCGCTCACCAACTGGTCTCTCGCGGTGACCGGGTCCTTGGCGAGGCGGGCGTCCAGCATCGCCACGATCGCCCGTCCGATCATCGGAGCGCCCCTCTCGGCGACGGCGAGACCGTGGGTGAGGCAGAGCCCGTCTCCCGCCTCGAGCAGCTGGCGCGCCTCCGGATCAACCAGCCCGACGGCCAACGTTGCCAGGGCGTCGGACGTCGCCCGCGCCGCCGCTTCGCAGGCGGGGCACGCGCCGACACTCGGCGGACGCTCAGCTGCCAGCGCGTTCCCACCCGCCCGCGCCACGTCCGCGAACACCCAGCGGGCGAGCCACGAGACCGACGCACCCATGTCGAGCAGGTGTCGGGTGTGGGGAGCGCAGAAGCCGCCTGAGCGTTCCAGCCGTTCCCGCATGTCCGGATCGACCCGGGTGTCGTTTTCGTACGCGAAGAACCACCGGCGGACGGATTGCTCCGTACTCCGACAGACGGGGCAGCCCTCGCCACCCAATGCCTCGAGGACCTCGGCCCTGGTGCGCACGTCAGGGCGGGGACCGCGCGCTGCGAACGCAGTCAGCCAGCGGCGAAAGGACATGCTCACAGTGTCGTCTATCGCTAAGGTCTTCCGGCATGGACGGCCCGAAGATCGGCGACGCCTTCGGCGAGCTGCTGCTCGCCACGTACGCCGGACGCAGCGGGTACGGCGCCATCGAGCGCAACGACGGCCTGCTCGCGCCCCACGCGGGTGAGATCTACTTCACGGGGTCGGCGGACTGGTCCGACCTCGAGAGGGCTGCCTGCGACCGTTCCACCGGTCGCGTGCTCGACGCCGGCTGTGGTGCCGGGCGGCACAGTCTCTACCTGCAGGAACGCGGACTCGACGTCACCGCGATCGACCCCTCCCCCGGCGCCTGCCAGGTGGCCCGCGCACGAGGAGTCCGGAAGGTCCATCAGATATGCCTGGAGGAGCTTCCCGTACTCGGCGAGCGCTTCGACACCTTCCTGTTGCTGGGCAACAACCTCGCCCTCCTGGGTACGCCGGAGCATGCGGACGTCGTTCTGGACGCTCTCGCCCGGTCGGCCACACCGAACGCGCAGGTCCTCGGTGGATGCCGCGATCCGTACGTCACCGACGATCCGGACCATCTCGACTATCACTCCCACAACCGGCGACACGGCCGCGCGGGCGGACAGACGCGCCTCCGCAGTCGGTTCGGCCGGCTCGCCGATCCGTGGTTCGACTACCTCTTCTGCTCCCGCGACGAGCTGGCGCGGTTGACCCAGCACTCACCGTGGCGACTCGCTGGCGTCGACCGGGAGGGGCCGGGCTACCTTGCCGAGCTGCGCCTGCGCTGAGCGCGAGAGGGCGACAGGCTCGCCCGCCGTGCCGTCGGGCGCGGTTGTCCGAGGTCCGGGCTAGCGTTCGAGAGTGCACGGAGTCCAGATCCGTCCGCGCGCCTCCGCGCCCGCGCGACCGGGCGGCGATCACACCAACGCCGCGGCGACCTACGACGAGTGGGCGCCGCCGCCACATCTCGCCGACGATGTCGCCTGTCTGTGGTGGTCGTCGTTCGGCGACCGTTCGCCGATCCTCCCCGACGGATGCCTCGACATCATGGTCACGCCCGACCGGGCTGTGGTCGCGGGACCCGACACGCGGGCGTGGACGTCATCGATCCCTGTCGGCATGGTGATCCACGGCATCAGGTTCCGACCCGGCCGAGCGCCCCGGATCCTCGGGGTGCCAGCCGCCGACCTGCGCGACCAGCGCGTCGACCTCGCGGACCTGTGGGGATCCGCGGCGGCTCGGCAGGTCGTGGATCAGGTGAACACCGACCCCCGCCGCTTCGCGCCTCTCGTCACGGTGCGGCGGGACCATGCGATGGCGCCGGAGGTGGACTGCGAGATCGATCATGCCGTGCGTACACTCCTGGCCGGCGACGCCCGCCTCGGAGAGGTGCTGGGCGACGTCGGCCTCAGCGAGCGGCAGCTCCGGAGGCGCTTCACCGCCAGGGTCGGCTACGGTCCGGCGTTGTTCGTGCGCGTGGTCCGGATGCTGCGGATCCGGCACCTCGCGCGGATCGCACCCGCAGCCTCACTGGCTGACCTGGCGGCTACGACGGGCTATGCCGACCAGTCCCATCTCGCCCGCGACTGCCGGGACCTGGCGGGCATGTCCGCGACCTCGCTCCTGCGCCGGCCGGCGCAGGACAGCGCCACTGAGCACGTAGCCTGACGCGGCCTCGAGCGACGCTGCGGTTTCCGAATCCACGGCGTGAGGTTGGGAATGATCACGCATGCGTGATCATTCCCAACCCCGGTGAGACGCGCTATGAACCCGTGTAGAGCAGAACGTTCGGCGAACCCGCACCCGGGTCGCTCACGACGTCCGGGGTTCCGCCCGCCACAAGGGCATCGGCTACTGCCGCGGGAGCGGCCGCCGGGTCACCCTCGAGGTACAACGCCGCGGCACCTGCCACGTGCGGCGTCGCCATCGACGTACCGCTGATGACATTGGTCGCGGTGTCGCTGGTGTTCCACGTCGACTCGATGTCCGTACCAGGCGCGAAGATGTCGACGCAGGTGCCGATGTTGGAGAACGACGACCGTGCGTCGGAGTCCTCGGTCGCACCGACTGTGATTCCGTCCGTGACCCGCGCCGGCGAGCTTCCGCAGGCGTCCCCACCGCTGTCGTTTCCGGCGGCGAGAGCGTAGGTCACGCCATCGTTGATCGAGTTGACGACCGCGTCGTCGAGTGCGGTCGATGCGCCACCGCCGAGGCTCATGTTGGCCACGGCCGGAGCGCCGGCCTCGTGGTCCGACGTCACCCAGTCGATGCCGGCGACGACTCCCGCGATGGTGCCGCTTCCGCCACAGTCGAGCACCCGAACGGCGACGAGCTCGACGCCCTTGGCCACGCCGTAGGTCCCGGAACCGACCGTGCCGGCCACATGGGTGCCGTGCCCGTTGCAGTCATCGGCGCTACCGCCATCGACCGCGTCGAAACCACTGACCGCCCGGCCGCCGAAGTCCTGGTGACTGATGCGGATGCCGGTGTCGATGATGTACGCCGTGACGCCGGCGCCCGTGGCGTTGTAGGTGTAGCTGTTGTCGAGCGGAAGGCTCCGCTGGTCGATCCGGTCGAGCCCCCACGTCGCGGGCTCTTGGGTCTCGGTCGTGTGGACCCGCTGATCTGCCTCGACGTACTCGACCTCGGGGTTGGACCGCAACCGCTCCAGAGCCGTCGGAGACAGGGATGCCGAGAATCCGTCCAGGACTCTGGAGTACGTCGCGTGGACCGTGCCGCCCGCGTCTCGTGCCTCGACACGAGCCGACTTGGCGTCGGCGGACGTGACTCCGTCGCGCAGCTTGATGATGTAGCGGCCGTCGATGGCTGTCGCCCGCTCGGTGCCGATGAGCGGCGCCTGGTCGGACCCTCCCTTCTCATTCGGTTGCGCGGCCACTGCGGAGCTAGCGAGGCCTGCGACAGCGAGCAGCGCGGCTCCGACGACGGCGACTGGTCGCCGCCATGCAAGTTTCGTCACTGGGGGCCCCTCCTTTGCGTCTCGTGTGCCTGCGTATGGACGCCGGTGAAGAAGGGGTGAGGTGTCATGGTCCAAAGCACGTCGCCCGCGCAGGTTCTGCGATGACACCGCGTTCTGTCGTCCCCGCCCCGACTGCCGGGCTGATCCTGCTTTCTATGGGCCCGTCCCTTGTGTTGTCCAGTGAGAGGTCACCGATTCGGCACCAACCTGCCGAGAATCGGGCCGTTTGTCCGGTTTCGGTTACCCGAGGGTAACAACGCGCGCACCGAAGGACCCGATCAAAAGGACCGAGATGAACGCGCATGTCGCAGCACTGATCAGGTCCATGTGCGGACCCATCCCGCCCGCGGGGTTGCCGGCGATCGTGGCCACCATCGGGCATCCGCTCGCGTCATGTCCGGAACCTCGCCGAGGCTCGTAGTCGGCGGATGCGACCGCGTAGAAGCACCTGACGTTCCGACGATGAGGAGACACGACCCGTGGCATTACGTCTGATCCACATAGGACTCGGTGGTTGGGGAGGCGACTGGGCGCGCAACGCCGTACCCCGGGTACCGACGGTCGACCGGGTGGCGATCGTCGACGCCGACGAGACCAACCTCGCCACGGCGCGGGCGAAGCTGCAACTCGGCGCCGACAGGTGCTTCACCGATCTCCGGTCTGCGTTCGAACGCACCGATGCCGATGCCGTCCTGATCACCGCAAGCGTGGCGGCGCATGTCCCGCTGGCGGTGCAGGCACTGCGGGCCGGAAAGCATGTGCTCGTGGAAAAGCCCTTCGCACCGACGGTCGCGGAAGCCCGTCAGATCGTGGACGTCGCCGACGAGGCGGGTCGCACGGTGATGGTGAGCCAGAACTACCGCTTCTATCCCGCCGCACGCGCGGCCGCCGGGCTGGTCGCCAAGGAGTACGTCGGCCCACTCGGTCTGGTCAGGGTGGACTTCCGGAAGTGGGCGAACGCGGCGCCGGTCGGCGCACACCGCCACTATCAGCTCGTCCACCCACTGCTGTATGACATGGCGATCCATCATTTCGACCTGATGCGGATGGTGACCGGCCAGGAACCGGTCAAGGTGTTCGCCCAGGTGACGGACCCGCCGTGGAGCAACTTCAACGACCCGGCGGCGGCGACGCTCACGATCACCTTCGATGGTGGGACGGTCGTGAGCTACCGCGGCAGCTGGGTGAGCAGTGGCGAACCGACGACCTGGTCCGGCGACTGGCACCTCGAGTGCGAGAAGGGCGAGATCTACTGGACCGGCCGGGACGGCCCTGCCGGCGCGACCGAGGCCGACGTGCTGTCCGTGCGCCATCTCCCCGGGGCCGCCCGTGCCGCTGGTGTCATCGGCGGTGACCAGGTGGAAGTCCTTGATCCGGTGGCTCTGGCAGGCGTGGAGTATGTAGGCCGGGCCGGTGCCCTGGCGGAGTTCGCCCGGGCCATCGCCGCCGGGGACGAGCCGGAGAGCTCGGGGCGCCGCAACCTGGCGAGCCTCGCGATCTCGGAGGCGGCGGCCCGGTCGGTGGTGTCCGGGCAGGTCGAGCTGGTCACGCTCTCCTGACCCGTGCCACGCGCAAGGTCCACTCCAGCGACGCCTCAGTGGGCGTCGCTGGAGTGGCCGGGGAAGATCTTCGCGCCCGGCCGGATCAGCGGCACGGCGTTGTTGACCGCGGTCGCGACCTCGCCGAATCCCGTCGCGATCAACTTGACCTTGCCGTCGTAGTCCGCGATGTCCCCGGCCGCGAACACCCGCGGGAGGTTCGTCCGCATCGCCGAGTCGACAACGATGTGGCGCTTCCGCTGGTCAAGGCCCCACCGGCTCATCGGCCCGAGGTCGGCGAGAAAGCCCAGGGCGGCGACGACGGCCTGGACCTCGATCCGCTCGCTTTCCTGGGTGGCGTTGTTGACGATCTCCACGGCCTCGATCCGATCGTCCCCGGCGACGTCGCGGACCTCCCAGGGGGTGAGGAGGCGTACGCGTGAGGTGCGTACCCGCTCGACGGTGTGTTCGTGGGCGCGGAACTTCGTCCGCCGGTGGATGAGGGTGATCGACCGGGCCAACGGTTCGAGGCTGATCGCCCAGTCGAACGCCGAGTCTCCCCCGCCGACGATGAGCACGTCCAGGTCAGCCAGCTCGGCGAGCTTGGGCACGAAGTAGCGCAACCCCCGGCCCTCGTACTCCTGTCCGACCGGCAACCGCTTCGGGCTGAACGTCCCGATCCCGGCGGTGATCAGCACGGCTCTGGCGGCGACCTCGAGCCCTTGCTCGGTGCTCACTTCGACGATCTCGGGGCCGTGGTCGAGCACCTCGGCACGCTGCCCGAGGAGGTAGGCCGGGTCGAACTGCCCGGCCTGCTCGACCAGTCGGTCCACCAGTTCCTGGCCCTTGACCGCGGGGAGACCGGCGACGTCGTAGATGAGCTTCTCGGGATACATCGCGGTGACCTGGCCGCCCGGCTCCGGGAGGGAGTCCATGACCGCCACGGACAGGCCTCGAAAGCCGGCGTAGTAGGCGCCGAACAGCCCCACGGGCCCGGCGCCGATGATCAGCAGATCCGTTTCGATCATGCGTAGAACTCTCCGCGGCCCGACGTGCAACGGCCCGGGTCGGAGCGTGCGTCACTCGGTGTCCCGCGCCTTCACCCTACGTGGAGGACCCGCGGGTCCGGGGGAAACGCGCACCTCACCCGATCGCGACACGCGACCACGACGACGCCGCCGTCCGGCGACTGGACTTCTCAGCCCTGCCAGGTCTCCCAGAAGGTGATCTCCTCGGCCGGCTGGCGCTTCGCCGGCTTGAAGTCGGTGCCGAGGGTGTAGGCAACAGGGAGCATCGCGGCCTGGGTGACGTCGGCTGGGATGCCGAGCAGGTCCGCCGCCTCCTGCTCGTGGGCGAGGTGGAACGTGGTCCACACCGAGCCGAGCCCGCGTGAACGGAGGGCGAGTTGGAAGCTCCAGATCGCCGGGTGGATGGAACCGAAAAACGAGGCGGCATACCGCACGTCGGTGACCCGGCCATGGATGCAGGGGATCGCCAGGACCGGTACGCGGTCGATGACCTCGAGCAGGTGGCGTGCGGACTCCCGCACCCGCGCCAGCTGTTCGTCGACGGGTACGGCCTCGTCCGATGCGGCGGCCCGCATGTAGGCCGCTCCGCCGGAGCGGTACAGCTCGGCGAGCCTCGCCCGTTTGTCCTGCTCGGTGACGATGACCCAGCGCCAGCCCTGGCTGTTGCTGCCGGTCGGCGCCTGCTGGCTCAACCTGATGCAGTCGAGGATCACGTCACGCTCGACCGGGCGGTCAAGGTCGAGGCGCTTGCGTACGGCCCGCGTGGTGGAGAGAAGCCGGTCAGTTGTCGCGGTGTCGAAAGGCACGCCCATGCCGGCAGACCCTACCGGCCGCTCCGCCGTGCCGACGCCGAGCGGCCACCAGCCGAACGGCCGGCGGTTGCCTTCTTCGGCGCTCCTCCAGCGGTGTTGTTCACGGCAGCCTTCTTCGCACTCTTCTGCGCGGCCGTCCTCCTCGCCGGGGCCTTCTTCGCTGTGTTCTCCGACGTAGCTGTCCTGGTCCCGGCCCCGGCCGACTTGCCCTTGCTTCCCGCTGCCTTGCTCCCCGCTGCCCTGGACCCCGCTGCCCTGGTCGGCGTCGATGCCTTCTTGCCGGCGTTGGGCCGCTCCTTCCTGGGGTCGGTGACCTTCGCCTTGGTGGTCCGACCGGCACCGGTCTCCCGGGCGGCGGCCAGCGCACGTCTCGAGTGCTCCGCATAGTCCGGGAGCACCTGCCGCAGGAACTGGCCGGTGTAGCTGTCCTCGTCGGCCGCGACGTCTTCCGGTGCGCCTTCGGAGATCACCTCGCCACCGCGGTTGCCGCCTTCGGGACCGAGGTCGATCAGCCAGTCGGCCGTCTTGATCACATCGAGGTTGTGCTCGATGACGATCACGGTGTTGCCCTGATCGACCAGACGCCCCAGCACGCCAAGCAGCTTGCGGATGTCCTCGAAGTGCAGACCCGTCGTGGGCTCGTCGAGGACGTACAGCGTGCGGCCGGTCGACCGCTTCTGCAGCTCCGACGCCAGCTTGACCCGCTGAGCCTCGCCACCAGAGAGCGTCGGCGCGGGCTGGCCCATGCGCACGTATCCCAGCCCGACGTCGACGAGGGTACGCAGGTGCCGCGCGATCGGCGGGATCGCCTCGAAGAACTCCAATGCCTCCTCGATCGGCATGTCGAGGACCTCGGCGATGGTCTTGCCCTTGTAGTGGACTTCGAGCGTCTCCCGGTTGTACCGCGCGCCGTGGCACACCTCGCAGGGGACGTAGACGTCCGGCAGGAAGTTCATCTCGATCTTGATCGTGCCGTCACCGGAGCACGCCTCGCACCGGCCGCCCTTGACGTTGAACGAGAAGCGCCCCGGCTGGTAGCCGCGGATCTTCGCTTCCGGCGTCTCGGCGAACAACCGGCGGATGTGGTCGAACACCCCGGTGTAGGTCGCCGCGTTGGACCGCGGGGTACGCCCGATCGGCGACTGGTCGACGTGGATCACTTTGTCGACGTGCTCGGTTCCGGTGATCTTCTGGTGCCGGCCCGGCACCTCGCGGGCGCCGTAGATCTGCTTCGCGAGCGCGGTGTAGAGAATGTCGTTGACCAGCGTCGACTTCCCGGAACCCGAGACGCCGGTCACGGCGATGAAGGTGCCGAGCGGGAAGGACACGGTGACATCGCGCAGGTTGTGCTCCCACGCCTTGTGCACGGTGAGGGTCCGTCCGGGCGTGCGAGGCCGCCGCATGTCCGGCAACGGGATCTCCCGGCGGCCCGACAGGTAGGCACCGGTCAGCGAGTCCGGGTGCTTGAGTAGGCCGCTCAACGGCCCGGTGTGCACGACCTGTCCGCCGTGTTCGCCAGCACCAGGACCGATGTCGACGACCCAGTCGGCGGTCCGGATGGTGTCCTCGTCGTGCTCGACGACGATGAGGGTGTTGCCGATGTCGCGGAGCCGGACGAGCGTCTCGATCAGCCGGTGGTTGTCGCGCTGGTGCAGCCCGATCGACGGCTCGTCGAGGACGTAGAGCACCCCGACGAGACCCGACCCGATCTGGGTGGCCAGCCGGATCCGCTGCGCCTCGCCACCGGACAGCGATCCCGACGGGCGGTCGAGGGTGAGGTAGTCGAGCCCGACGTCGAGCAGGAACCGCAGCCGCTCGCCGATCTCCTTGACCACGCGTTCGGCGATCTGCTTCTCTCGCGGGCTGAGGTCCATGGACCGCTGGAACTCCGCCACGTCGCCGATCGGCAGCGCACAGACCTCGGCGATCGACTTGCCGGCGATCGTCACCGCCAGCGACATCGGCTTGAGCCGGGAACCCCGGCAGGCCGGGCAGGGCACCTCGCGCATGTAGCCCTCGAACCGCTCACGGCTGGAGTCGGACTCGGCCTCGGCATGGCGCCGGGAGACGTACGGGATCACGCCTTCGTACGTGGTGTAGTAGGACCGCTCGCGCCCGTAGCGGTTCTTGTAGCCGACATGGACCTGGTCGGAGTATCCGTGCAGGAGGGCCTTGCGCGCCTTGGCCGGCAGGCGTTCGAACGCCATGTCCGTGCGGAACCCGATCGTCGTCGCGAGCGCCTCGACGAGCCGGCCGAAGTAGTCGGACATGTGCGCGCCGGTCCACGGGGCCAGGGCGCCCTCGTCGAGGGACTTCGTCGGGTCGGGCACCACCAGGTCGGGGTCGACCTCCATCTTGGTGCCGAGCCCGGTGCACTCCGGGCAGGCGCCGTACGGCGAGTTGAAGGAGAACGAGCGTGGCTCGAGCTCCTCGAACGACAGGTCGTCCACCGGGCAGTACAGGTGCTCCGACCAGACCCGCTCCCGGTGCGGGTCGGTTTCGGGGAGGTCGACGAAGTCGAGTGTCACCAGTCCCCCGCCCAGGTGGAGCGCCGTCTCGATCGAGTCGGTGAGCCGGCGTTTCGCCGAACCCTTCACGGTGAGCCGGTCGACAACCACCTCGACCGTGTGCTTCTTCTGCTTGTCGAGCTTCGGCACATCGGCAAGGGGATAGACGGTGCCGTCGACCCGTGCGCGGGAGTAGCCCTGCGTGGTGAGCTGCCTGAACAGGTCGAGGTACTCGCCCTTGCGCCCCCGCACCAACGGTGCCAGCACCTGGAACCGCGAACCCTCCTCGAGCTCGAGCACCCGGTCGACGATCTGTTGCGGCGTCTGCCGGGCGATGGGCTGGCCGCACTTCGGGCAGTGCGGGTGCCCGATCCGGGCATAGAGCAGGCGGAGGTAGTCGTAGACCTCCGTGATCGTGCCGACAGTCGACCGAGGGTTGCGCGACGTCGACTTCTGGTCGATCGACACCGCCGGCGAGAGGCCCTCGATGAAGTCGACGTCGGGCTTGTCCATCTGGCCCAGGAACTGCCGGGCGTACGCCGAAAGTGACTCGACGTAGCGCCGCTGGCCTTCGGCGAAGATCGTGTCGAATGCGAGACTCGACTTGCCGGATCCCGACAGCCCCGTGAACACGATGAGCGCGTCACGTGGCAGCTCGAGCGAGATGTCCTTCAGGTTGTGTTCGCGAGCGCCTCGAATGATGAGCTGGTCGGCCACGTCGGCGGTTCCGTCCTCGGCTGGCGGTGCTGGTGGATAGGAGGTCGTTGGCGTTTGTGCTGGTCAGGGCGGTAAAAGGCAGGATTCCGTAGGATCAGGTGAGGGGTGGGGCCGCAGGGGATGACCACACGCTCGGACATGCTAACCGCGCCCACCGACAAGCCTCTCTCGGTGAACGCACGACCGACAATCGGTCCCGGCGAAGGACGATCTTTGCGTGGCATCGGGCCGGGCCACACCGTCTCCCCGTGCATGGGTGTCGAACCTCCCGGTCGGCCGTCCTGGATCAGGGAGCCCAGTGTCCTCCATGCCACCGACATGCGGCCATAACCGGCCGACTCCACGCTGCCGGGTTGGACGAAGCAGCCCGTACGCCGGAAAGAATGGACAACGAGTCCGCTCCCCGGAACGCCCGGATCCCCCGGATCCGTTCCGTACGACCGGGGGGTCCGTACCACCACAGAATGGGTATCGATGCTTCGTCTTGCCATGCTGAGCTTCTGGCACGTCCATGCCGGCGGGTACGCCCGACAGGCACAGCAACACCCGGACACCACCCTCACCGCCGCCTGGGACGAGGAGCCCGACCGCGGCCGCGCCGAGGCCGAGAAGCTCGGCATCCCCTTCCACGACGATCTTCACGAGCTCCTGGCGCGAGACGACGTGGACGGCGTGATCATTGACACTCCGACCAACATCCACCCCGAGGTCATCGGCGCGGCGGCCCGTGCCGGCAAGCACATCTTCACGGAGAAGGTCCTCGCCCTGACCGTCCGGGAGTGCAACGAGATCCTGGCCGAGGTCGACAAGGCCGGCGTGACGCTGATGCTGTCCCTGCCACGGCTCTACGACGGCTACACGCAGGCGGTCACCGAGGTGCTCGAGGCCGGTCACCTGGGCGATCTCGCCGTCGTCCGTACCCGACTGTCCCACGGCGGCGCGGTCGGCGATGGCTGGCTGCCCGCCCACTTCTACGACCCCGAGCAGTGTGGTGGCGGCGCGCTGATCGACCTCGGCTGCCACCCGATGTACCTCGCCCGCCTCTTCCTCGGCAGGCTGCCCGAGTCGGTCAGCGCCAGCTACGGCCACGTCACGGGCCGGGCCGTGGAGGACAACGCCGTCGCGACGCTGCGCTATCCGGACGGTGCCCTGGCCGTCGTCGAGGCGGGCTTCGCCACGACGTACTCCCCGTTCTCGATCGAGATCCACGGCACCCTCGGGAGCCTGCTCTACGGCACGCCCGAGGACAAGCTCCTCGTCCGCAGCCCGGGCCACGACGACGGCAAGTCCTGGGTCGAGCTGCCGATCCCGGAGCGCCAGCCGTCGGCGTTCGAGCAGTGGGTCACCCACATCGGCAACGGCTCCAAGCCGACCGCGAACGTCGAGATCGGGCTCGACCTCACTCGCCTGATGGAAGCCGCCAACCACTCGGTCGCCATCGACGCACCGGTACGCATCGACAGCATCGGCGACTGAACGAAGTCACCGACGCCACCACGTTCCACGTCACGGGAGTCACGAGCAGCGCCGCCCGCCTGTGCTGGTTCACACCTGCAGTACGCATCAAGGAGGAACATCCATATGACCGTGAACGTCGGGCTCATCGGCTGCGGCGGTATCTCCAACCCGCATGTCCGGGGCTACCTGGAGATCCCCGACCAGGCGAAGGTGACCGCGGTCGCCGACGTCTCCGAGGACAACGCCCGCACCCGCGCCGAGCAGGTCGGTGGCGCGAAGATCTTCTCCGACTACAAGGACCTGATCGCGAACGGCGGTGTCGACGCGGTCGACATCTGTCTCCCCCACCACCTGCACGCCGACGCGATCATCGCCGCGGCCGAGGCGGGCAAGCACGTCCTCTGCGAGAAGCCGCTCTGTATCACGACCGAGGAAGCCGACAAGATCACCAAGGTCGTCCAGGACACCGGCATCACGCTGATGTGCGCGCACAACCAGCTCTTCATGCCGCCGGTCGCCAAGGCGCGGGAGCTGATCCAGAGCGGTGCGCTCGGCAAGGTCTACGAACTGCGGACCACCGACAGCTTCTTCAACCGCGGCCTGAACTCCGACATGGGGTGGCGCGGGCACCTCGAGATGGCGGGCGGTGGCGAACTCATCGACACCGGCTACCACCCGACCTACCTGCTGCTCCACCTCGCGACGTCGGAGCCCTCCGAGGTCGTCGCGATGACGAGCAAGCACCGGCTGGAGATGGACGGTGAGGACTCCGCGCGGGTACTCGTCCGCTTCGCCGACGGCAGCGTGGGTGAGATCGTGACGAGTTGGGCGTACATCCCGTCGTCCAACACCGAACGGTTCTCCGTCGTCGCGGAGAAGGGCACCCTCTGGAGCGACGGCAAGACGCTGCACCACCGGACGGTCGAGGGAGTGGAGACGACGACCGAGTTCCCCGATGTCGCGGCGTTCTCGGCGGAGATCGCCGACTTCATCGGCTGCATCACCGAGGGGCGGAGGCCCATCAACACCGAGGTGGAGGGCGTGCACGTCCTCAAGGTGATCCTCGGTGCGTACGCCTCCGTGCGGGAGAAGCGGATCATCACCCTCGCCGACCTGTAGGCCCCCGAACGGACCATCCTGGCGCATATGACCACGCCAGGCAGGTTCGTGGAACCCGGGCAAGGCGTCGACGCCTGCCCGGGTTCCACACGCCTGGCCGACCAGGCAACACCGCCAAGAACCATCACCGTGCCCGTCCACGACGACCGTCAACTCCTCACGGGCGGGTGAGGCGGCGGGCGTACCAGTCGCTACGGGCCTGCGGCTCCACCGGCACGAGCTGAACCCGTGCGCCGAGCACGGCCACGCCGGACGCCCCCGCCATCACCGGTCCGAGCTCGGCAGCCAGCACCTCGGGGATGTCGTACGCCAGCCGCGCCAGGCGATGCATCAGGTCGGCGAGCGCATCGACGTCGGCGTGCTCACCGCCGCGGTGGCCGAAGAGCAGGGGCGCCGCCCGCACCTCCCGGATCATCTCGGCGGCGTCGACGTCGGTGAGCGGCGGCATCCGGTACGCCAGGTCGTCGAGCAGGTCGGTCGCGACTCCCGCCAGGCCGAAGGACACGATCGGCCCGAAGAGCCGGTCCTCGACACACTTGACGAGCACCGGCACCCCGGGCGGCGCCATCTTCTGCACCACGAAGCCGGCGGAGTCGGGGGCGCCGAAGCTCGCCACCATCGTCTCCCAGGCATCGCGCATCTCGGCCTCGACGTCGATGTTGCGCCACACGTCGGCGAGGTCGGGACGCTGGCGCAGGTGCGGTGCGGTCGCCTTCAGGGCGACGTCCCAGCCGAGGCGCTCGGCGGCTGTCACGGCCGCGTCCACCGAGTCTACGTCGTACGCCGGCCAAAGGTCGATGCCGTAGCAGCGCAGAAGCTCCCCGAGCGTCGCTCCCTCGATGTCGGTACCCGTGGAGTACTCGGCGAGGACCCTCTCGACGACACGCCGAGCACCGTCCTCGTCGATGCCGTCGAGCCTCGGGATCCGGCCCTGGGGCCGCGCCCGCCACCGTGCGTACTCGGCGGCCTTGGCGAGCGCACGCACCGCGGCTTCCGGGGTCGCGTACGACGGCACCGAACCTCGCCCGGCCCTCCCTCGCTCGTCGTACCGGCGCAGCGGCTCCGGCACGCCCTGACTGCCGAGGAAGGTGACGACGATCGGCTTCGTACACCCGCTCGCGACGCGACCGATCGCGGCGGCCACGTCGGCACCGGTCACGTCGATGGGTGACACGTAGACGGCGACAACCGAGTGGACGGAGTCGTCTGCCACCGCGTCGGTCAACGCCTGCTCGAAGTCCTCCGCGGTCGCGTCGGGGCGCAGGGCCGGCAGTCGACGGACGACATGCATGCCGGCCCCGGCGGCCGCGTCGGTCGCGAGCATGCCCAGCGCGTCGGAGTTGCCCACCACCGCGATGTCGGGCCCCGTGGGCAGCGGTTGGTACGCCAGCAGCTGTGCGACGTCGAGCAACTCGTCGAACGTGTCGACCAGCACCACACCCGCCTGCCGGAACATCGCGTCGACGGCGGCCTGGGGTACCGACGTCTGCGGTACGAGGTGGCCGACGGGGACGCCCTGGGTGAAGCGCCCCGAGCGTACGGCGACGACCGGCTTGGCTCGCGACATCTGCCGAGCGATCCTGCCGAACTTGCGCGGGTTGCCGATCGACTCGAGGTACAGGAGTACGACGTCGGTCGACGGGTCGTCGATCCAGTACTGCAACAGGTCGTTGGCCGACACGTCGGCGCGGTTGCCCGCGGACACGAACGTCGACAACCCGAGTCCACGCTCGGCGAGAGTCTGCAGGATCACCGTGCCCAGCTCGCCGGACTGGCAGAAGAACCCGATGCCACCCCGGCCAGGGACCACGCCGGCGAGGGTGGCGTTGAGCGAGAGGTCAGGGTCGGAGTTGATGATGCCGAGCGCGCTCGGCCCGATCACCCGGAGTCCGTGCGCCCGGGCCAACCGGGTCAGCTCCCGCTGGCGGTCGCGTCCTTCCGGTCCGGTCTCGGCGAAGCCGCTGGACACCACGATGAGGCCGTGGATCCCCTTCGCCGCGCAGTCCGTCACGACGTCGCGCACGGCGTCGGCGGGCACGGCGACCACGGCGAGGTCGACCTCACCCGGGATGTCGAGGACGCTGCCGTACGCCGGAACACCGGCCACCGCGCGGGCCGCCGGGTTGACGGCGTACACCGGGCCGGTGAATCCGCCGACGACCAGGTTGCGCACCAACGTCTGGCCCACCTTGTCCCGCGAGCGGCTCGCACCGACGACGGCCACCGAGCGTGGGGTGAGCAGGCGTTCGACCGACCGCGCCTCGGCCCGGTGTTCCCGCGCGGCCATCACCTCCAGGCTCATCGCGGTCGGCTCGATCTCGAGTGCGAACACGGCGATGCCGTCCTCGATCTCGCCCGCCGTCTCATACCCCGCCTCGCGGAAGACCACGGCCATGCGGCGATTGTCGGGAAGCACCTCGGCGGTGAACTTCTCGATGCCGTTCTCCCGCGCCGCCTGGGCGAGGTGCTCGAGCAGGACGCTCCCGGCGCCGCGGCCCTGGTCGGCGTCCTGCACCAGGAAGGCGGCCTCCGCCGTCGTGGCCCCGGTCCGGTCGTAACGTGCGACGGCGATCATCTCGTCGGCAACGGTGAGGATGAGCGCCACCCGGTCGCGGTGGTCGACGTGGGTGAAGCGGTCGACGTCGGCCTTGGACAGGCGGGGGTACGGCGCGAAGAAGCGGAAGTACTTCGACTCGGCCGAGACCCTCCCGTAGAACGCGACCAGACGTTCGGCATCGTCGGGCCGGATCGGGCGGAGTGCCGCCGTACCCCCGTCGCGGAGCACGACGTCGGCCTCCCAGCTCGCCGGGTAGGGCAACCCGCCCGTGGCATCCACGCGTACGAATGTAGCCCGGGCCACGGCATCCCGGCGTACCGGGAAAGGCACCTCAGCACGGGCCGAGCACGGCGGCGGGCGCACACACGCCCGCGACGGCGGCCGCACGCACACGGCCGAGCACAGCCGCAGCAACATAGGTTGACAAGTCCGGGCACGTCAACGTAGGTTGACAACCGACCCGGCTGTCAATGCAAGTTGACAGCCGGGATCCGACCGCCCTACCTTTCCGTCATGACCGAGACACTCGTCGCCACCCTGAGGGCCCAGGATCCACTCCAAGCCCTGGCCGAGATCGCCGCCACACACGCGACGCTCGAGGCCGAGACGGCGATCCAGGTGCGCCGGGCCCGCAACCAGGGCTGCTCGTGGGAGATCATCGCGGCTGCGCTCGGAGTCAGCCGCCAGGCCGCACACAAGAAGTACGCCGGACGAAAGGGCCTCCTCCGCCGGGGACGTCGCTAGCTGTGGCACACCGGCCTCCGCGGGATTCCCACCGTCGAGGAGCACCGCCTCTCCGGCGTCCTGCCACCGGAGGGAGTTTCCGTCCATGTCCCCAGCCCGCGGGCCGCAGCGGCCGCGGTCGCCCCGCTCAGGTCACTCAGGCGCCACCCGCCGAGGCCGGTTCGGCTTCCTGTCCCGGCTCAGGCGAGGCCGACCCTCACGTCCACGCCCTGGCGACGGTGGTGGCCCGCCGGATGCCGGAGGCCCGCCCGAGGGCGGCGTGCGGGAACCGAGTAATCCCCGCCCCGACGCCGGGTCGGCCGCTGCGTGCGCACCGGAGCCACGCGACGAGTTCGTCGATGTCACCAGCGGCCGCCGGCCGGGTCCGGGGCAAGGCTCGAGCTGAGCAAGGGCCCTGCGTCAGCGGCGTCACACGGCGACGGGCCGGCGCGACGGGTTGGCCACGTCGTCGTCCGTGAGATGCGCCAGCCGCAACAGCGCCGAGTAGTTGCGCTGGACGTACTGCTGCACCCGTTTGGCGTAGGCCTCACCTTCGACGTCGCCCTGGAGCAGGGCGAGGAAGAGGCTCCGGAGATCCTCGGCGGACTTTCCCCCCGCACCGTTGAGCCAGAACCCGCCGTAGGCGGGAGCCACGGTCCCCCGCTGCTCCACCCTGGCGAACAGGTCCTCGATCTCCTTCGGATACGGCACACCAGCGACCAGGGTCGGCCCGGAGGGCCGAAAGTCCTCGGTCTCGACCTGCGCCTGCGTATAGGCGGTGAAGCCCGGCTTGGACAACCAGAACATCAGGAAGTCCATCACCATCTCGGTGTGCGCAGGATCCTTGTCCACCGCGCAGATCGAAGCGCCGCCGGTACCTTCGGTCGGTCGTACGTTCCGACGTGCCAACGGACTCACCATCGGCGGGAACTCGAAGACGTCCCACCCGAACGGCTGCACCGACGCCTGCTCGATGCCGAGTTCGGAGAGCCGCTCAGGCGTGAGTTCCTCGAGGTCGCGCTGCAGCGTGGGAAGCGACCACGAACCGTCCACCATCATCGCCGCCTGCCCTTGCAGGAAAGGCCGGTAGTGGTCGGTGCCGGTGAAGAAGTCCGCCGAGGCGAAGCGCGGAAAGACGCGTGAGAGGCCCGTGACCAGATCCACCATCGCAGGCGTGTCGAACCGCAGCGTCCTGTCCTTGAGCCCGCGGTAGAACCGCTGTGGGCTGTAGGTGTAGGTGGCGTGGATGCGCGGGTTGTCTTTGCGGTAGCGGAACTTCGCGTCGAGCTCCGGATCCCAGTTCCAGTCGCCCGGTTGGGCTTGCACGGTACTGATCCATTCGTCGTGGAACTGGTCGAAGTAGGTCGAGGACACCCAGTCCGGCATGATCGAGGCGAAGTTCGTCGATATCGGGAGCTGCCCCGCCATTCGGAGTTTGGCGCAGACGCTGACGAGCTCGTCCCACGTGGTCGGCGGCTCGGCATCCACACCGGCAAGAAGGTCCTTGTTGTAGAACCAGTACAGATGGGCCGTCTCCGTGCCGATCTCGGTGCGCTCACCACGGTCGTTCAGGTCGCGGTAGGTCTCGAAGTCGTAGTCGTCGTCCCAGCGATGGCCGGTGTACGGATTGACCTGAGCGCGGTACTCGTCGAGGTTGACATAGCGACGAAAAGCCGGCGCGTACGACCCGGAGACGATGTCGGGGCGGATCGGACCGCTGCTCAGCTGCGAGTCGAGCCACGCGGTGTAGGCAGCGGAATCGGTGTAGTCACGGGTATCCCACACGATCTCGACACCGGGTTGCTGACGTCGATAGGCGCGTGTCAGCGCCTGTCTCGCTTGTGCGGAAGGGTTCTGCTTGGTGGCGACGACGATCCGGCCCTTGAACCGCTTCGTCGAGGCGGCCGACTTGGGCACGATGGGCTTCTGCTCCGAACCGGTGCCGTCGGCATCGGTACACGAGGCGGCCAACGAGCCGAGCGAGGACGCTCCTATCCCCAGCGCCAGCGAGCGCGCGAGGAAAGTCCGCCTGCTCGAGCCAGACATCGACACAAGCCTCCCTGGGAGTTCGCGACCACAGTACCCGGGCCGGCGAGGAGCCAGCGGCGGGAAACGCAAGACAGCTCATCACGCAACCCCGCTGTCACGAAAGCGCCCGAGAGGCGCGCCGCCGCCCGGATTGCCGGGTTCGGAGCTCCATGATGTCGGACCTATCATGGCGCCCCTCCGCCGGCCGCGTCGGCAGCGGGTCACGGCTGCCGGACTCGTCAGCGCCAGCCCGACTCGTCAGCGCCAGGCCGACTCGTCAGCGCCAGGCCGACTCGTCAGCGCGGTAGGCCTCGCCGCGCGGTGAAAGGCGGTAACCGACGGGCAGGCTGAGTGTCAGCCCGAGACTCTTCAGCTTGCGTACGTCTGTCTTGAACGGAAGGGTCTCCCGACCCAGCTCGACCGCGAGGTCTGGCGCCCGCACGCCGGGCCGTTCGGCGATCAGCCGCAGGGTCGCGGCTGTCCAGGGTCCGTGCGACGACAACCGGTCCAGCCTCGCCAGTCGCTGGTCGAGGTCGCGGCGTTCCTGCGCCGTCAAGGTGGACTTGCCGGCCAGGACGTCTCGCGGATCGGGCCCGGCGAGCGCCCTCACCGCAAGCCGGTAGATCGGGAGGTCGGCACTGCCCCGCAGGTCGGCGACCAGCGCGGCGGCGTCGGAATAGCCCGCCTGGCGGGCATCGCCGTCGGTGATCGCGGACCCCGCCACCTCGTCGACGGCGTCCACCGCAAGCCGTCCGGCCGCCGTACGGTAATGGTGCCCGGCCACTGCCTGGCACCTCCGCCAGCGGCGGAACAGCAGCGTCACCTCACTGCGTTCGATCGGCTCCCGGAGCCGGGCCTGGACCAGCACGGCACTCACCGTAATCCCCGGTCACCAGTCCCGGTCACCAATCCCCCGGTCACCAGTCCCGGTCACCAATCCCCCGGTCACCAATCCCCCGGTCACCGCGCAGGAGTCAGCAGTGCCTCCGAGCCGACCGGTCGGTAGCCCGCGGCCAGTAGGGCACGGACGGACGCGGCGTTGCCGGGCGTCACCTGCGCCCACACGGCTACGGCGTCGCTTCCGACCAGGTGCCGTGCCGACATGGCCAGGGCGCGGCCGAGTCCACGGCCCCGGTGTGCCGGATCGACCTCGAACGCCGCCTCCCAGCGACCGGCCAGGCCACGCCCCAGGATGAGGACACCGCCCTCGACGCTCCACACGCGTACGTCGTCGCGGTACCGGTGGGCCCTTCGTACGCGCGGATGGTCGGCGTCATCGAGCCTCTCCAACGGCAGCGGCGGTTCACCGCCGAGCGGGGTCGCCAGGGTCACCATGTCGATCGCGTTGATCCTGCGGTCGAGCCGTGCGCACAGAGCGGAGAGGAACGGCGGGTTGAGCGGCGCCGACAGGTCACCGGCAGGGACCAATGAGTCCACCCAGTCGGGGTCGACGTCGGCGGCCACGACGATGTGCGCGGTGAACCCCACGACCGCGCTGGTATGTGACGACGGCGGAGGAACGACGTGGAGGGACCCATCCGCGGGCGGCAGCCTCCCCGCCTCCACGTCGGCGAAGACCCGCGCCAGCGTGCGGACCCTGTGTCCGCTCATCGCCCAGCCTCTGTGCGCGCGTCGTCCGCAGTTCCCGTGACGCTGATGACCAGCATCTGGTCCGCGCCCCGTTGGAACTGGTAGGGCACCCGTCGCAGTTCGGTCCGGTGACCACCAGCGTGCAACTGCTCGCGGAGGACCGGGAGGAACGCCACCGGTTCACGATGTGCGCGATCGCCGTACCAACCCCACTCGAAGCGGTCGGCATGCGCCTCGATGATCCGGTCGCCGTCGAGTCGTCCTGCCGTCGCGTCGGCCACCAACACGTGGCGGTCCTGGGCGTAGGCGGGATCGGCGGCGACCACGAAGGTCCCGGTCTCCGCGACGAAGCTCGATCCACCCGCGCAACAGCCGAGGATCGTCGCGTGTGCGAGCTCTTCCGAGGCCAGGTCGAACATCGCGGCGTACTCCGCCGCCGATCGAGACGTCACCAGCATCGCGTCCGCCTTCCACCAGCCGCCGGCTCTCCTCGGGGCGCCTCGGAAGGGCCCGGCAGGCACGGCGAGTTCGTCCGGCTCATCCTTGCCTACGGCAACTTTCACCGACGTCGGCCTCGGCCCGGCGGCCCTGGCGCTCCTGCCGGTGCCCTGGTGATCGGGTCGCGCCGGCTCAGGCGTACCGCCAGATCGTCACCTTTCTCACGTCCGTCCTCGCTCCCGCCCTCGATGACCCGACTGTGCTCGTCTACTGCGCGCTCCTTCGCGTTGCTCGCGGGGGTCGCGTGGTGGTCGTCCCGGCTCACTCGGCGTACCCTCCCCGATGAGACTCCGGCGCTGGCGGCCAGGCTCGCTCCCCTGCTGCCGTACGCCACGCTGGTCGTCGCCGCCTTCGTCCCACTCGCGGCCGGCGTCTACCTGCTGGTCAGCACCGCGTGGAGCACGCTGGCGCGGACGGCCTTCGCTGCTCGCCCTGTCCGGCCGGCATCCAGCTGAGGCACCACCGCGCGTCGCTCAGCCGGGCTGTGGGCGGAGGATGCCACTATTCGTAGGAGCCCTACTGGTTCTTCTCACCCGGACCCGAGGAGTGCACAACCGCTATGGCCCGCCGCAAGAGTTCGATGGTGCAGCCGGACGACTTCGAGGAGCAGATCGCCGACATCGACGTCGGCGACGAGATGCGCAAGAGCTTCCTCGAGTACGCCTACTCGGTGATCTACCTCCGGGCGTTGCCCGACGCCCGCGACGGACTCAAGCCCGTACAGCGCCGGATTCTCTACACCATGTCCGACATGGGGCTGCGTCCTGACCGCGCGCACGTGAAGAGCGCCCGCGTCGTCGGCGAGGTCATGGGAAAACTGCACCCGCATGGTGACCTGGCCATATACGACGCACTCGTCCGGATGGCCCAGAGCTGGGCGTTCCGGGTCCCGCTGGTCGATGGGCACGGCAATTTTGGATCTTTGGACGACGGTCCGGCAGCGATGCGCTACACGGAGTGTCGGATGGCGCGGCCGGCTCTTGCCATGACGGAGTCCCTCGACGAGGACGTCGTCGACTGGGTGCCCAACTACGACAGCCGCGAGACCCAACCCGGCGTGTTGCCGGCTGCGCTGCCCAACCTGCTCGTCAACGGCGCCACCGGGATCGCCGTCGGTATGGCCACCAACATGGCGCCGCACAACCTCATCGAGGTCGTCCAGGCGCTTCGGCACCTCATCAAGAAGCCGAACGCCAGCCTCGACGATCTGATGCGGTTCATCCCCGGACCCGACCTGCCGACCGGCGGCAAGATCGTCGGCCTGGCCGGGATCCGGGACGCGTACGAAACCGGACGCGGTGCGTTCAAGATGCGCGCCACCGCCCGGGTCGAGAGCGTCACTCCACGGCGTAAGGGAATCGTCGTCACCGAACTCCCCTACAACGTCGGCGTCGAACGCATCATGGAACGCATCAAGGCCCTCGTGCAGAGCAAGAAGCTCCAGGGCATCGCCGACCTCAAGGACCTCACCGACCGCCAGCACGGCCTGCAACTCGTCATCGAGATCAAGAACGGCTTCCATCCCGAGGCGATCCTCGAGCAGCTCTACAAGCTCACGCCGATGGAGGATTCGTTCAACATCAACAACGTCGCGCTGGTCGAGGGGCAGCCACGCACGCTGGGGTTGAAGGAGCTGCTGGAGGTCTACCTCCACCACCGCTACGACGTGACCCGCCGACGCACGCAGTTCCGGCTCACGAAGGCCTCGGACCGCCTGCACCTCGTCGAGGGTCTGTTGATCGCGATCATCGACATCGACGAGGTCATCCAGATCGTTCGGGGCAGTGACGACGCGGCGGCCGCGAAGGAACGCCTGATCGCGGTGTTCGACCTGTCCGACGCGCAGGCGCAGTACATCCTCGACATGCAGTTGCGGCGGCTCACGAAGTTCTCCCGGATCGAGTTGGAGAAGGAGAAGTCGGATCTGGAGAAGGAGATCGGCGAGCTCACCGCGATCCTCGAAGACGAACGCCTGCTCAAGCGGCTCGTGTCCGGCGAGCTGGCCGACGTGGCGAAGGCGTATGGAACGGAGCGGCGTACCGTCCTGCTCGAGTCGTCCGGCCAGACGGTCACCAGCACGGTCCCACTCGAGGTGGCCGACGACCCGTGCTGGGCACTGCTCTCGTCCACCGGGCTGCTGGCCCGGGCGGCGGGTCCCGACCCGCTGCCGACCGACGGCCCACGGGCAAAGCACGACGTGGTGATCTCGGCCGTACGCGCCACCGCGCGCGGCCAGGTCGGGCTCGTCACCAGTCGCGGCCGGCTGATCCGGCTCGGCGTCCTCGACATGCCGGCGCTCCCGCCGACGGCCAACTCGCCCAACCTCCAGGGGGGTGCGCCGCTCAGTGAGTTCGTCTCCCTGGAGTCCGGCGAACGGCCACTGTGCCTGACGACGTTCGATCCCGACTCTGCCGGCCTCGCCCTGGGAACGAAGGACGGTGTGGTCAAACGCGTCCAGCCCGACCACCTCACCAACCGGGACAGTTGGGAGATCATCGCGCTCAAGGACGGCGACGAGATCGTCGGGGCGACTGAGCTCGGTACCGGCGACGAGGACCTGGTCTTCGTCACCAGCGATACGCAGCTGCTGCGGTTCTCTGCATCCGTCGTACGCCCGCAGGGACGGACGGCCGGCGGGATGGCAGGGATCCGGCTCGGAGCGAAGGCGCGGGTGGTCTTCTTCGGCGCCCTACCGTCCGGCAAGGCCGCGGTCCGGGATGCGGTGGTGGTCACCGTCGCCGGCTCGCTGTCGGCCCTGCCCGGCACGGATGCGGGCACGGTGAAGGTCACGCCGTACTCCGAGTATCCCGCGAAGGGCCGAGCCACCGGTGGCGTCCGCTGCCACCGACTACTCAAGGGCGAAGACGCGCTGTTGCTCGCGTGGGCAGGCGTCGGCCCGGCCCGGGCGGCGGCGGCGAGTGGTGCGGTCATCGACCTGCCGGAGGCGACAGGCAAGCGGGACGGTTCGGGGGTCGCGGCCAGCCAGCCGATCGCCGCCGTCGCCGGCCCTCTCAGCTAGACGTGTCGGGGCGGCGTACCGCCCCAATGTCCTGCGGGAACGGTCACTGCCCATGCCCTGCGGGTGAAGTGCTCTGCTCTTGGCCTACGCCGCAAATGACCACGCTGAGCAGGTGTCTGCAACCAAAACAGGTACCGGCGCCTGGACCGGATGCCACAGACAAAGGCAGCGTGGTCATTTGCGGAGCCGACCCGCGGCCATGGCAGGCTATGCGGGTGCGTCGACGTGTCGGCATCCTCCTCGCCCTCGTTGCGTGGACGGCGTCCACCGTCCTGGTCGGCTGCGCCGAGGATCCCCCGGCGAACCCGCGGTCCACTCTCGTCGAGGCGAAGCGCGAACTCGACGCGACCAGGACGGTGCATTTCCGGGTGACAAGTGCCGGCCTCCCCGAGGCTGGCGCCGTGCTCGTCGGCGGCGACGGCATCGCCAAGCGACCGGCCGCGTTCTCCGGTCGCTTCCGAGTGGCCACGGGCGGTGTCGCGCTCACCCTCAAGGTCGTCTCGCTCGACGGCACGCTGTACACCCAGATCCCGTTCACCGAACGCTTCGCCGCCACCGACCCGGACCGCCTCGGCATCGCCGACCCTGCGCTGATGCTCGATCCGGGACAGGGTTTGTCGTCGTTCCTGACCGATGCGCAACGAGTCAGGCATGTCGGACGAGCCCGTTCCGGGCGCGAGGTCGTCACCCAGGTCAGCGCCCGCCTCCCCGCGAAGGTCGTCGGCCGGTTGCTGGTCGTGGCCGATCCGCGGGCGACGTTCGAGACGAACTTCTTCGTCGCCGAGGACACCGGGCAGCTGCGCAAGGCGACGTTCCGCGGGCCGTTCTACGACAAGAAGAGCACGACCACCTACACCGTCGTACTCGACCGCTACGGCGAGCCGGCGACCATCACCAAGCCCCACAAGGGCGCCTGACGAGTGCCTGGCACACCTGACACCCACGGGAGGGTTCCGGGCCGCATGGGGTCCCGCTCGCACCTGGCCCTCGGCTGCGTCGCGGTCCTCCTTGCCGCCGCCGACACCTACGTCGTCGTCCTCGCGTTGCCGGACATCATGGTAGGGGTCGGCCTCGACGTCGACGAGCTGCAACGGGCCACACCCGTCATCTCCGGCTTCCTCCTCGGTTATGTGGCGATGCTGCCGCTGATCGGCCGACTCTCCGACCTGTTCGGCCGTACGCCTGTGCTGGTCGCGGCGGTGCTGCTCTTCGCCATGGGGTCACTGCTCACCGCGGCGTCGTACGACCTCGGCATCGTCGTCACCGGGCGGTTCCTGCAAGGGGTGGGCGGCGGCGGGCTCGTGCCTGCGACACTCGCCCTGGTCGCCGACCTCTGGCCTCCCGAACGCCGCGGCCTCCCTCTCGGTGTCGTCGGGGCGGTGCAGGAGCTCGGAAGCGTCATCGGCCCGCTCTACGGCGCCGTGATCCTGCTCGTCGCCGACTGGCGGATGATCTTCTGGATCAACCTCGGCTGCGGGCTGTTCCTGGCGCTGGGATTCCGGCGCACGACCACCACGGCGCCGGCGCGCCCGCCTCGTGACCTGCCGGGCATCCTGCTCGGGCTGCTCGCACTGAGCGCGCTCACGCTCACCCTCACCGCACCAGGGCGCCTGGTCACGGACGTGACGCTCGGGCTGGCGTTCCTCCCGCTCGCCGGCGAGTCAAGACTCGCCACGCCCATCGGGATCGCGACCCTCGTGCTGTCCGGCCTCTTCCTCGCCCGTCAGGCCACGGCCGACCGTCCGCTGCTGAGCCTTCGGCGGCTTCCCGCGGTCGTCGCGGCCGCCGACTTCCCGGGGGCGCTCCTGCTGGGCCTTGCGCTGGGTGGGGTGGTCCTCGCGTTCGCGGTCGCGGATCCGGCGACGGAGGTCCTCTCCCCGGCCGGACCGTGGTTGCTCGGAGCGGCGGCGCTGTGTGCGCTGGCGTTCACCTGGCGTCAGCGTCGCGCCACGAACCCGATCGTGCCTCGCGACACTCTCGCCGCACCTGCCGCGTGGGGTGCACTGGTCGTCAGCTTCTTCACTGGCGCGGCGCTCATCGCCGCACTCGTCGACGTGCCGATCTTCGCCCGGGCCACCCACTATCCGGACTCGCAGTTCGGTGCCGCGCTCGTGCTGCTGCGCTTCCTCGTCGCCCTGCCGGTCGGGGCCCTCGTCGGTGGCTGGCTCACGAGCCGGCTCCCGCCGGCCCTGCTCACCGCCGCCGGCATGGCGATGAGCGCAGGCGCGTTCGTCGCGATGGCCATGTGGCGGCAGGACGCTCTCGACAGCGCATGGAGCGACGTCGCCCTTGTCGTGGGCGGGCTCGGTTTCGGACTCGCGATCGCGCCCGTCAACGCCGCCTTGCTCGCCGCGACCCGAGCCGAGACCCACGGGGTCGCGAGCGCCCTGCTGGTCGTCGCGCGGATGGTCGGCATGCTGGTGGGGCTGTCCGCGCTCACGGCCGTGGGCTTGCGGCGGTTCTTCGCCGAGCAGACGCGGATCCCTTCGCCAGAAGCGCTGTGCCCGGACACTCCCGCTCAGTGTCCCGCGTACGCCGACGCGCTCCGCGAAGCGGCACTCGTCCAGCTCCACACGATCTTCGCCGGAGCCGCCTCCTGTGCGGCGATCGCGGGCGTGGTCGCGATCCTCACCCTGCGGCGCACCGGCCTCAGGCGCGGGGCTCCTCACCACTCGCCCGCGAAGCCATGGCCCGCTGCACCAGCCAGTTGACCACCCACAACACGAGTCCGATGACGAGCAGGACGCCGGCGATCAGGTACTGCTGAGGGTCGCGACCGGACCATGGCGTGGCCAGATAGAAGCAACTGATGATGCCCAGAACCGGAAAGACGGTCGGGGCGCGGTAGTGCTCGTGCTCCACCCGGTCCTTGCGCAGGACGAGCACGGCGGCGTTGACGAGGGTGAAGACGCACAGCAACAGCAGCGCCGTCGTACCGCCGAGGTCGCTGACGCCACCCCAGCTGGCCAGGCCGATGGCGAGCACCGACGTGAAGAAGATCGCGACCCACGGAGTACGCCGGAACGGGTGCACAGTGCCCAAGACCGACGGCACGATCTGCTCCCGGGACATCCCGTAGACCAGTCGCGACGCCATCATCATGTTGATCAGTGCGGAGTTGGTCACGGCGAAGAGTGCGATCAGCGAGAACAGCCACAGCGGGAACCAGGTTGCACCCGCCCGGACGACTTCGAGCAGTGGGCCGGTCGACTCGCCCAGCACGCCGAGCGGGACCAGCGCGGTGGCGAAGAACGCGACCAGCATGTAGACGATCCCCGTGAAGGTGATGCCCAGGAACAGCGCGCGAGGGAAGGTCCGCTGTGGGTCGGTGGTCTCCTCGGCCATGTTGACCGAGTCCTCGAAACCCACCAAGGCGAAGAATGCCAGCGCGGCACCACTGACCACGAGCCCGAACGCCGTGCCCTCGGAGTTGAACTCCAGCGCGTTACCGGCATCACCGACGCCGCGAGTCAGCGCGAGCGTACCGATCACGATGATGAGGATGAGCCCGGACAGCTCGACGCAGGTGAGGAAGACGTTGAACTTCACCGACTCCGAGACACCGCGGAAGTTGATCAGCGCAAGGACGATGAGGAACCCGATCGCCACGGGAAGCGTCGGCACCGACCAGAACTCCTGCAGGTAGTCGCCACCGAACGCCCGTGACGCCGCACCCGCCGAGGTGAGCCCCGAGCACATGACGGCAAATGCCACCATGAAGGTGAGGAAGTGGATCCCGAACGCACGTTGGGTGTAGAGCGCGGCGCCGGCAGCCTTGGGGTATTTGCCGACCAGCTCGACATAGGACGTCGCGGTGAACATCGCGACGATGAACGACAGCCCGAACGACATCCACGCGGCGCCGCCGACCTCGCCGGCGACAGTGCCCGTCAGCGCGTAGATGCCGGTGCCGAGAATGTCGCCGATGACGAAGAAGAGCAGCAGTTTGGGACCGATGACCCGGCGAAGCTCAGGCTGCGCGTTTGGTTCGGTCGCCGCCGTCCCGGTGGACTCAGACACCCGCCATTTCCCCCTTAGCGCCGGTGAATCGTGATCGAGATCATCCGCTCAAGCACCGTACCGGCTCAGGTGTGGTCGCTCAACGACGCGGAGGGATTGCGTCGGGGAAGGATCAGGTGTCGATCCGCGCCTCGTCGAGGTCGCGCGCACTGGCAACGAGGAACTCCCGGCGGGGCGCCACGTCGTTACCCATGAGGAGTTCGAAGACCCGCTCGGCCTCCTCCGCCCCCGCGGCCGTGAGTCGCCTGAGTGTGCGCCGGCGCGGATCCATCGTGGTCTCGGCCAGCTGGCCGGCATCCATCTCACCGAGGCCCTTGTAACGCTGCGGCGGCTCCTTGTGCCTGACACCACGCTTGTCGAGCTGGACCCGGGTGCGGTGGTACTCCGCGTCGGAGTAGGTGTAGAGGTACTTGTCCTGGCCCTTCTTGGGATTGACCAGCTCGATCCGGTGCAGGGGCGGTACGGCGGTGAAGACGCGCCCGGCCTCGACGAGCGGCCGCATGTAGCGCCAGAACAATGTCGCCAGCAGGCAGCGGATGTGGGCGCCGTCGGAGTCCGCGTCGGCCATGAAGACGATCTTGCCGTAGCGCGCGCTGTCGATGTCGAACGTACGACCCGAACCTGCTCCGACCACCTGGATGATCGCCGCGCACTCGACGTTCTTCAGCATGTCGGAGACCGAAGCCTTCTGGACATTGAGGATCTTGCCGCGGATCGGCAGCAACGCCTGGAACTCGGAGTTGCGGGCGAGCTTGGCTGTGCCGAGCGCAGAGTCTCCCTCGACGATGAACAGCTCGCTGCGGTCGACGTCGGAGGACCGACAGTCGGCGAGCTTCGCCGGCAGGGCAGAGGACTCCAGGGCGTTCTTGCGCCGTTGTGCGTCACGGTGCTGGCGCGCCGCGACGCGCGCACGGGCCGCCGCGACGACCTTCTCCAGTGCGGCGCGGGCCTGTGCCTTCTGGCCCCGCTTGCTGGAGGTCAGGAACGCGTCGAGTTCCTTCTTGACGACATTGGACACGATCCGCGTGGCCGCCGGGGTGCCGAGGATCTCCTTGGTCTGGCCCTCGAACTGCGGCTCGGCCAGACGTACGGCCACGACGGCCGTGAGGCCTTCGAGTATGTCGTCCTTGGTGACGTCGGGTTCGTTGGTACGCAGGAGCCGCGAACCGCGCAACACGTCGTTGACGGTGCGGGTCAGCGCCCGCTCGAAGCCCTGCAGGTGCGTACCGCCCTTGGTGGTGGCGATGACGTTGACGAACGAACGGATCTCGGTCTCGTAGCCGGCCCCCCAGCGGACGGCCACGTCGACCCCGAGGTCGCGCTCCACCTCCTGAGGGCTGAGGTGGCCCTTGTCGTCGAGCACCTGCACCGTCTCGGTGAAGTGGCCTTCGCCCTGTAGCCGGATGACACCGGTGACGGCCTCGTCAGGGGCGAGGAACTCCGTGTACTCGGCGATGCCGCCGTCATGGCGGAAGCTCTCTTCCCGCGGACCGCCGTCGTCAGCGCCGACCCGCTCGTCGCGGACGACCACCTCGAGCCCGGGAACCAGGAACGAGGTCTGACGCGCGCGGGTCACCAACTCGTCGAAGGCGAACACCGCATCCTTGGTGAAGATCTGCCGGTCCGGCCAGAACCGCACCCGGGTTCCGGTCGTGCCCTTCTTGACCCTGCCGACCTTGGAGAGTCCCGATCCCTTGCTGAACGACGTCTTGGGTCCCTCGGCGGAGAAGGACCCCGGCACGCCGCGGCGGAAGCTCATCGCCCAGGTCGCGGGCGCCCGGTCGACCTCGACGTCGAGGCGTTCGGACAGGGCGTTGATCACCGAGGCGCCGACACCGTGCAGGCCGCCGGAGGCGGTGTAGGAGATGCCGCCGAACTTGCCGCCGGCGTGCAACCGGGTGAAGACCACCTCGACGCCGGAGAGCTTTGTCCGCGGCTCGATGTCGACGGGGATGCCGCGCCCGTTGTCACGAACCTCTGCCGAGCCGTCGGGGTGCAGGATGACCTCGATCCGACTGCACGCGCCCGCGAGCGCCTCATCCACCGCGTTGTCGATCGGCTCCCACAGGCACTGCATGAGCCCCCGGGTGTCGGTGGAACCGATGTACATGCCTGGCCGTTTGCGTACGGCCTCCAGGCCCTCGAGCACCGTGAGGTGGCGCGCGGTGTAGCCAGAGTGATCGAGGTCCGCCGGCCGAGTGGACAAGGACCGCTCCTCTCCGTGGTCTCATCACTACGTTTCGTAGATATTTGTCGTCTGGGAGACCGTTCCTGGGCTGTTGAGCGCTCTCAGGCTACCGACCTGCGGGGACAGGCCAGGACTCCCACGCCGAGCCGGAAGGAGGGAGTGACGTTGGCCACATCGGCAAGCGCCATACGACCACATCCGGCCGCCAAGGGTCCCTTTTTGCGCGGAGCGCGGAACGTATTCGGGCCCTTCGGAGTGGCGCGGTCCGCCTGGCGGGGTCAAGCTTGCCCTAACGGCACCACAGGTTCCGGCAGCTGGGCGGGAAGAGCTGGCACCTGGTTGGATGTTGACGGAGTTGGAGTCCTCGACAACGGAGAGAAGATCACGTGACTGCTGCAGTTGCCACGCCACTTTCGGCCGCGGACCGCTGCGACCGCTGCGGCGCCCAGGCGTACGTCCGGGTGTCCCTGGGGTCTGGCGGCGAGCTGTTGTTCTGCGCACATCACGGTCGCGAGCACTCTGCGAAGCTGCGCGAGGTCGCGACCGACATCCAGGACGAGACCAACCGACTCGGTGTGGAAACGGACACCCCCAACTGACCTACGGCGGCGCCCCCGCGGTGCCGCCCTCGACGCCACGCACGTCCGTGCCGGCCATCCACGTGGTGGCCGGCACGTTCGCGTCCAGGACCCCACGCAGGCGCCCCAGGCGCGGTCACCCGGCCCCGGCCAGGCGTGCGGACCTGGGCGCTACTCCACCGAGCCGGCGGACCCTGAGCCGCAACCGCCGGAACCGACCGTACTGAGCGTCCTCGGGAGACCTCGTCCGGTTATCGCCACGGCTGTCCCGGCCGCCCGGTTCCACCGATCCGCCCGGCCGACCATACTCAGCGTCGATCACGTACTCACCGTCTGATGAGGCCGGTCCGTGGCTCTCGTCGCAGATGTCGAAGGTGGGTGTCACCATGGCGTCGTTCGACGCGGTGAACCGGCGGTCGCTTCTCACGATGAGTGGAGGCCTGGTGCTCGGTCAGCTTGCGGGGCGGCTCCCGGCCGGGGCGACGGGATCTGGGGCTGGTGCGACCGAGACCGGCTGGCAGTCGCGGCTCGTCCACTACGACGCCGACGGCCGCCTCCGCTACCACCAGGACGCCGAACAGAACCGGATCCCCGATTTCAGCCACGCGGGCTACCGGAACGCCGACCAGCCGATCCCCGAGGTGCCTACCGTCCGCCGGATCGGACCCGTCGAGGGTGACAACACCGGCCACATCCAGGCCGCCATCGACGCAGTGGGCCAGCTCCCGAAGGACCCGGACGGTCTGCGCGGCGCTGTCCTGCTGGAGGCCGGCATCTATCCCGTCGCCGGGACCGTACGCCTGAACCACGACGGCGTGGTCCTGCGTGGTGTCGGCGACGAGGTGGATCCGGCGTCCAACACGGTCATCCGTGCGGTCGGAAACGTGCCCGAGCACCGCGACGTCCTCGTTGTCGGCGGCGGTGCGAGTACGCAGTGGCGTGGTGAGGTCCCCGGCACCCGGACCACCGTCACCTCCGACGTCGTCGAGGTGGGTGCGCGCTCGTTCAACGTCGCCGACGCCTCGGCGCTCTCCCCTGGCGACGGCCTGATCCTCGTCCATCCCTGCACGGCCGAGTGGCTCGCAGCGATCGACCACGGCGCCACGGGAAGGGACGAACCGTGGACCGTGGACAGTCAGCCGATCGTCTACAACCGGCGGATCACCGAGATCCGCGGAAACCGGGTCACCGTCGACGTACCCCTCTTCAACCACCTACGCCGTGACCTGTCGCCGTCGTACGTCTATGCGTGGGACCGGACCGGCGTGGTGGCAGAGGTCGGCGTGGAGGATCTCCGGATCGACATCGAGTTCGCCGGGGATCCCGACCAGGACGAGGATCACGCCTGGGTCGCCATCAAGCTCCGCCAGGTCGAGGACGTGTGGGTCAGTGGCTGCACGATGCTGCATTTCGCGAAGGCGGGCGTGGAAACCGACGAGTGCACCCGGGCCACGATCGTGAAAAGCCGCGCACTTGATCCGGCTTCTGTGGTCACCGGTGGGCTGCGCTACAACTTCAACACCGAGAAGTACTCCCAGCAGGTCCTCTTCGCCGACTGTTACGCCAGCAGGGCCCGCCATGCGTACATCTCCAATGGCACCTCCACCGCCTCAGGCGTGGTCTTCCTGCGTGGAGTCTCCGAAGGCAGCCTCGCCTCCAGCGAGGGTCACCGGCGGTGGAGCCAGGCGCTGCTCTGGGACAACCACCGCGAGGTCGCGCCAGCCACCGGCATCACCCTCGGTATCTACAACCGCGGCGACTACGGCACCGGCCACGGCTGGGCGTCGGCGCACTCGGTGGCGTGGAACGCCGACATGGCCGGGCGTCGACTCGTCGTCCAGAGACCACCCACCGCGCAGAACTACGCGATCGGATGTGCGGGCGAGGTCACCGGCGACGGACCGTTCGAGCAGCCGACGGGCCACATCGAGGGTGCGAACCAACCCGGTCTCGTGCCGGCCTCACTGTACGAAGCCCAACTGGCCGACCGGCACAGGTGAACCAACCCGGTCAGTCGAGGAAGTCGCGGAGCACCTGGGACCGGCTGGGATGGCGGAGCTTGCTCATCGTCTTGGACTCGATCTGGCGGATCCGCTCGCGGGTCACACCGTAGACCTTGCCGATCTCGTCCAACGTCTTCGGCTGGCCGTCGGTCAGCCCGAAGCGGAGGGAGATCACGCCGGCCTCGCGCTCGCTCAGCGTGTCGAGGACCGAGAGCAGCTGCTCGCGGAACAGCGCGAAGGTCACCACGTCGGTGGGCACGATGGCCTCGGAGTCCTCGATCAAATCACCGAACTCGGAGTCGCCGTCCTCACCCAGAGGCGTGTGCAGGGAGATCGGCTCGCGGCCGTACTTGCGTACCTCGATGACCTTCTCCGGAGTCATGTCCAGCTCCTTGGCCAGCTCCTCCGGAGTAGGTTCCCGACCCAGGTCCTGCAGCATCTGCCGCTGCAGCCGAGCCAGCTTGTTGATCACCTCGACCATGTGCACGGGGATCCGGATCGTGCGCGCCTGGTCGGCCATCGCCCGGGTGATCGCCTGCCGGATCCACCACGTGGCGTACGTCGAGAACTTGTAGCCCTTGGTGTAGTCGAACTTCTCCACCGCCCGAATCAGACCCAGGTTGCCCTCCTGGATCAGATCCAGGAAACCCATGCCCCGGCCGGTGTAACGCTTCGCCAACGACACCACCAACCGCAGGTTCGCCTCCAGCAGATGGTTCTTCGCCTTGTGGCCGTCCTCTGCGATCCAGTCCAGCTCACTGCCCGCCTCCACGACCGAGGGGTCAGCGGCCATCGCGAGCTTCTCCTCCGCGAACAGCCCCGCCTCGATCCGCTTGGCCAGTTCCACCTCCTGCTCGGCGTTCAGCAGGGGAACCTTGCCGATCTGCTTGAGGTAGTCCTTCACCGGGTCGGCGGTCGCACCGGCGACCACCACCTGCTGCTCCGGCTCGTCGGTGTCATCACCCTCGGACAGAACGAAACCTTCACCGTCGGCCTCGAGGTCGACGTCGCCGACGACCTCGCCGTTGGCAGGCGGCTCGGCCGAGTCGCTCTTCGGATCCGCGACCGCGGTCACCGCCGCTGCCGCAGGCGCCTTGGCCGACTTGCGCGCCGTCTTGCGGACCCGCTTTCGGCTTTTCTGCGCCGGCGTCTGCTCGATGCCTTCGATGCTCACGCGCTTCCCTTTCAACTCCTGCCGTCGTCCCGGGGGCGGGACAGCAGCAAACGGACAGGTCGATGCGCCGGATCATGAGCCGCCCCGTGCTGACACCAACGAGCAGCATGTGCTTCGGCAACCCACGGTGCTTGGACAACCCTCGGTGCTTCTTGGACAAACCAAAGAGCCCCGTACGCCAGGACGGGAGTACGGGGCATGGTGGCGTGTGTCACGGAACTATCACTATCTCACCTCGCGGTCGACCGCCAACTCGGCGGTGGTGGCGCGGCTCGCCGCCACCGCCGAACCCTGGTCAGTCGAGGTAGTCGCGGAGCACCTGGGACCGGCTGGGATGGCGGAGCTTGCTCATCGTCTTGGACTCGATCTGGCGGATCCGCTCGCGGGTCACACCGTAGACCTTGCCGATCTCGTCCAACGTCTTCGGCTGGCCGTCGGTCAGCCCGAACCGCATCGACACGACGCCGGCCTCGCGCTCGGACAGGGTGTCGAGCACCGCATGCAACTGCTCCTGCAACAAGGTGAACGACACGGCGTCCGCGGGGACGATGGCCTCGGAGTCCTCGATCAGGTCCCCGAACTCGGAGTCGCCCTCCTCACCCAGAGGCGTGTGCAGGGAGATCGGCTCGCGGCCGTACTTCTGGACTTCGATGACCTTCTCCGGAGTCATGTCCAGCTCCTTGGCCAGCTCCTCCGGAGTAGGTTCCCGGCCCAGGTCCTGCAGCATCTGCCGCTGGACGCGGGCGAGCTTGTTGATCACCTCGACCATGTGGACGGGGATCCGGATCGTGCGCGCCTGGTCGGCCATCGCCCGGGTGATCGCCTGGCGGATCCACCACGTGGCGTACGTCGAGAACTTGTAGCCCTTGGTGTAGTCGAACTTCTCCACCGCCCTGATCAGCCCGAGGTTCCCCTCCTGGATCAGGTCGAGGAAGAGCATGCCCCGGCCGGTGTAGCGCTTCGCCAACGACACCACGAGGCGGAGGTTCGCCTCCAGCAGATGGTTCTTGGCACGGTGACCGTCTTCGGCGATCCACTCGAGCTCGGTGGTGGCCTCTGCGGGCGGCGGCGTGCCTTCCTCGGGCGCGAGCTTCTCCTCGGCGAACAGCCCCGCCTCGATCCGCTTGGCCAGCTCCACCTCCTGCTCGGCGTTCAGCAGGGGAACCTTGCCGATCTGCTTGAGGTAGTCCTTCACCGGGTCGGCGGTCGCACCGGCGACCACCACCTGCTGCTCCGGCTCGTCGGTGTCATCGTCCTCGGACAGAACGAAGCCCTCTTCCTCGAGCGCACCTTCGATCTCGAGAGCGACCTCGCTGTCGGCGTCGCCGGCCTTCTTCTGCTTCGCGGGAGCAGACGCACCCTTCTTGGACTTGGTGCCAGCCGCCTTCGCCCGCGACTTCGGGCCCGTCTTGGCCTCCGCCGACTTGGTGGCTCCCGCGCCCTCCTTCCCGGACGGTGCCGGGTCGGCGGGGTCGGCACTTGCCCGGACCGGCTCGTCAGGGACGCTCGTGAGCGCTCTGGCCTGCTCGGCGGCCGGGGCCTCCTCGCCGGCCCGGAGCTCCACCGCGGCGTCCGTGGCGAGCCTGGGGGCGTCTGTGGAGCGGCCGCCCGGGCGGCCGGGCGCGGACGGGCCGGACCCCTTCGCGTCGCGGGACTTCGGTGCCGAATTCGCCCGCTTCGCCGGTGTCGCGGCGTTCTGCGTTACCGCGGCCGCGCGCCGCGAAGCGGCCGCCGCGACCCGTTTGCGGGTGGTCTGGGTGGTGGAGTCAACCGACACGGTCACTCCTTCCTCGCCGAGGTATCGCAGCAGGTTCGCCCACTGAGTCTTGTCGATCCCGACTTCTTCGCACGCGCCGCGCACCTCCTCAGCGGTGACATGCCCGCGTTCCCGGCCATGCGCGACCAGTTGCTGGACTTCGGGGCTTTCAAGGAGTGGTGCAAACCGGGACGTGCGGGACGACACGAACTTCCTCTCGTCGTACTCGTGGTGAGAGTGACCGGGACACCGGGCCAAGTGCAAGGGAGCATTCTGGCACGTGCCGACGGGGCTACCCGCGCGGCACCCGCTAGAGGCAGATCACGATGACTTCGCGGCACGATCCCTCACGCGGTCGGCCCGGATGCTCGATGTTCCAGCATACGTCGGCCACCAAGTGACGCCCGGTCTCAGCGCCCAGCCTTGGCAGCACGCTTCTGCTCCTGCTTGTATGCCCGCACCTTGGCCCGCGAATCCGCATCGACCACATCCGCGACCGAGCGGAAAGTGCCTTCCTCGCCCAGGTTCCCGGTGACCTCCCGCCAGCCTTCCGGGCGGACACCGACCTGTTTGCCCAGGAGCGCGACGAAGATCGTCGCCTTGGCCGGTCCGAAGCCGGGCAGGCTCTTCAGCCGGGCGTGGAGCTCCTTCGCGGTCGCGACGTCGGTCCAGATCCGTTCCTCCTTTCCGTCGTACGTCTCGACAACGAGGCGGGCCAGCGTCTGGAGCCGCGCTGCCATCGACCGGGGGTAACGGTGGACTGCCGGCGGGCGGGCGCAGACCTCGACGAAGGCCTCCGGGTCGTAGGTGGCGACGACCTGCGGGTCCAGCGAACCACCGAGTCGTTCCACCAGCACCCGCGGGCCGGAGAACGCCTTCTCCATGGTGACCTGCTGGTCCAGGAGCATGCCGGAGAGTAGCGAGAACGGGTTGTCGAGCTCGGCGTCAGCCGCGGGATCGCCGGTGATCGAGATGGCCATGAACGCGTTCCTCACATCGTTGTCGTTGTCTCCAGGGGCAGGTGCGTGATCGTCGGTCCCGACACCGCCCGGACTAGCCGTGGCCCGAATCCGCCTTCACCGCAAGGACCGGGCACGAAGCGTCGAGCAGAACCCGCTGGGCGTTGCTGCCGAGGATCAGCTTGCCGACCGGTGACCTGCGGCGGAGCCCTATCACGATGAAGTCGGCGGCCACTTCCCCTGCCACCGCGATGAGGTCCTCCGCCGGTTCGAGCCCGGGGGCGGGTTCACGGACCTCGTGGGCGAGACCGTCCTCGGTGAGCTCTGCCCGCACGGCCGCCAGGGCCTCGTCCGTGGTCGGATCAGCGACGCTCTGGGAATTGACCACCACGAGCCGCGCCCGGCGGAGCTTCGCCTCGGCGGCGGCACGCTGCAGGGCGGCGCGCCCCTCGGGCTTGTCGACATAGCCCACGACGATCGCCGCCATCGGGCGCACCTCCCACAGACTGCACGTCGTACGGACGAGAGGCCCAGGGGGCCTGCGCCCGGACGCTACTACACGGGCACGCTGCCTGTGGATGACCTCCGCCGACGGTCGGAGGGTTGCGGCAGAGTGCGGGCATGCCCGTGACATCGGGACCGGACGGTCCCTGCAGTCCACACCCGGCATTGGTGAGCCTCCTGACCGGCGCCGTGTGGAGGCTCCGCTGCCGGACGCGCCGCCGGATCTTCACCTCAAGCGCCGAGGTCCACCTGCTCGCCCGCGACGGTGCACCTGCCGGAGACCCGTCTGGCGACCTCCTTGCCGGCGCGGTTCATGCCCCGCTCGACCATGCATTGCGGGTCGACCTGGCCGTCAGGACACTGGAAAGCCTGGTGTCACCAGGAGACGCCGCCGGCGAGCCAGTGACCGGCGGAGCGGCCTCACCTGTGCGCGCCACCATGATCGTCGTTCGCCCGGGGCCGCTCGAGTTCCTCGAACACGATCGTGACTGGTGGCGTTCCTGGCTCGTCGCCTGCGACATCGTGGGCGTGGAACCGGCGCCGATCTATGCCGCGACCCGGCTGGGCTGGCTGGACGTCACCGGCACCGAACCTGTGGTCGTGCCTCGCGTGCGCCGGACGGTGGGCAGTCGCTAGCCGCAGCGCTCGGGGCTCGGGTGGTTGATGCCCGATCAGAGGAGGAGACGGCCGGCCCTACGCGGCGGGAGAGGCCAGTCGGCCGCGTCGGGACGTCTGCCGCCCGGCCTCGGTCGTCCCACCCCAGACGCCGTAGGTCTCGGGCAGCCGAACCGCGTGTCCCTGGCATTGCTGGCGGACCGGACATCCCGCACAGATCTCGACCGCACGCTGCTCGCGCTCATTGCGTTCTGCCGGCTTCTCGCCCTCCGGGCCGAAGAAGATGTCGGCAGGTTCGCTCCGGCAGGCTGCATGCTCCTGCCAGGTCCAGGACGACCCGCGCAGGACGGGATGGCGGCCACCCCGGCCGACACGACGCTGGTTGGGCATGATCGACCTCCTCTCGGGCCTTCAGACGCTTTTCCCCGGATGACGGTTGCCTCCCGGTCCGAGTTCCCAGCGAGGTATGTCCGGAGGCTGGGGTGTGCGCGCCGGGTCAACTGGTCCGGCCGGGACCCGGGGATCGCTCCAGCCGGGACCCGGGGTTCGCAGGTCCGGCTAGGACTGGTCGACAGGCCAGGTGTGCACCGGCGCGTTGGTCGACATGTACTCGAGATAGCGGCGCACCATCTCGCGCAACGCGTCGAGGCGCGAGATACGACCCCGGTCGTAGATGCGGTGGAACGTGGCCACCTGCCAAGCGGCGCCGTTCTGCCCGGACAGGCAGCGCTGCTCGATCACGCCGAGCAGGCGCTCGCGCTGGGCACGGTCGACGCCCCAGCTGGCGAGCCCTTCGTGGGCGAGCGGCAGGAGCTTGCGGAGCACGAGTTCGGCGGCCTGCAGCCATCCGGAACCTGGCCAGTACTGCTCGGCACCGATGCCGTGGCGCGCACCGCGTACGAAGTTCTCCGCCGCCGCGTCGAAGGACATCTGCGACCAGAGCGGACGGTCGGCTTCTGCGAGCTGGCGAACCAGACCGAAGTAGAACGCGGCGTTGGCGAGGACGTCGACGACGGTCGGCCCGGCCGGCAGGACACGGTTCTCGATCCGCAGGTGGGGCTGGTTGTCGACGACGTCGTAGACCGGTCGGTTCCAGCGGTAGATCGTGCCGTTGTGCAGGCGAAGCTCCGACAGGTCAGGGGTGCGCCCACTGCCCAGCGACTCCAGCGGATCCTCGTCGTCACATACCGGCAACAACGGAGAGAAGTACCGGACGTTCTCGTCGAACAGTTCGCTCACCGAACCGAGCCAGCGTTCGCCGAACCACACCCGGGGCCGGACGCCCTGCTCCACGAGTTCGTCGCTGCGGGTGTCGATCGCCTGCTCGAACAGTTTGATCCGGGTCTCTCTCCACAGCTCCTTGCCGAACAGGAACGGGGAGTTGGCGCAGACGGCGACCTGCGGGCCGGCGATGGCCTGGGCGGCGTTCCAGTAGGCAGCAAAGGCGTCCGGGCTCACCTGCAGGTGGAGCTGGGTACTCGTGCACGCAGACTCGGGCGCCACGGTGTCGGTCGTCATCACGAGCTCGTCGACCCCATCGATGACGATCCGGATGTCTTCGCCACGGGCGAGGATGATCTGGTCGTTGAGGAGCTTGTACCTGGTGTTGGGAGAGAGTACGTCGACCGACATGTGGCCGGCCGTCACCGTCGGCAGGATCCCGACCATGGCGATCCGTGCACCGCGCTCACGGGCCTTCGCGTCAGCGGCGTTGAGGCGCGCCCACAGGTCGTCCTCGAAGTCCTTCAGGGCACTGCCGTACAGCCGGCGCGGTGCCATGTTGACCTCGATGTTGTACTGCGCCAGCTCGGTCTGGAAGGCGGGATCGTCGATCGCCTCGAGGATCTCGGCGTTCCGGAGAGCGGGATCGCCGCGCTCGTCGACGAGGTTCAGCTCGATCTCGAATCCGGTCGACCTCGAGTCGCCCTCGAACCACGACTCGTCGAGCATCTGCGTGCACGCCTCGGTGCAGCGACGTAGCTTGCTGCGGAACCTGGCACGGTCCTCACGGGTGAAGGCCCGGGCCTCGATCTCCTGCCCCATCCGCCGCTCCTCCCCCAGGAACCCCTCACCGCGAGAGTCGCATCGAATGCACTTCTCGCCAAGGGGCCGCGAGGCACTGTCTTGACCAGAATTCCTCAGATCTCATCAGAAAACGAAGAAGCTGGACAACAGAATCCGGCATCGGTGAGGACGGCGGACCACCCCTGCTTAAGGCATCTCACACCCTCTCGTGCCCCGGAGAAACGCCGTGGGTCAACAGCTCCGCAACGAAGTAGGCCATCGGACAGTCCGGATCACTCGCGAGGGCGCGTTCGAGCGCACAGCGGGAAAGGGCCCCATGCCCGCCCGACCACGCCGCGAACGCCAACAACGTCGCGGGACCCGCATCGTGAGGTGCCACGGTCCGGCGGAGCACGCGTGTCCACAGGTCCTGGTGGACGCCCGCTGTCTCCGGCGTGACGAGCTTTGCGACCGCTGCCATCGTCTTGTGGTCAGCGACCAGGACGCAGGCCCTTGCCACCTGCTCGTCGGTCAGGGGTGAGGAGACACCCGCACCTGTCTCGACGAGGGTGGCGACATAGTGGCATGCATCGTCCATGCGTTGGCCCGTCGTGCGTACGGCGTCTCCGGTGGCACAGGCACTCGACCGGCCCGCGACCTCCTCCCCCACCCGTGCGATGAGTGCACGCATGACAGACGCCGACTCCCCGTCGGTGGGCGCGATCGAACGGCGCAAGGCCTCCTCGTCGGCGAGCGCGACCTCGCCTGCGAACACCGACCTGGCCGTCACCGGATGGTGCGCGAGATCGTACGGAGTGCCGGACCGCGGACAACATCCCGCGTCCAGGCAGGCGTCAGACCACCAGCGCTGCCCATCTGCGATCAGCCGGTCGAGCACTGTGATACCGGCGGCCTCGAGAACGGCGTGGACGATCCGCAGCACCGGGCCCGCGCGGAACGAGTTCGACGTGTAGGCGATCAGCAGGGCATGGGTCGTCTCCTGGCCGAAGAGAACGTCCGCGAGGTGCACGGCGAGGTCGAGGATCTCGCTCTCGTCGATCCGCCCGCCGATGCCTGTCTCCGTGCCTGTCTCCGTGCCTGTCTCCGTGCCCGGGTCAACGCCTGCCTGTGTGCTTTGCTCAACGCCTGTCTCCGTGCCCGGGTGAACGCCGCGGTCAACGCCGGGGTAGGCGACATCGAGGTCCACAAGGTCAGCGACCGCGGCGTCACCGGCATCATCTCGCCTCTCCGGGTCGGGCCAGCTGACGTCGGGTGGCAAGTCGGCCCGCAGCGTGCAGTGCACCTCCTGGTCCGGTCGGATGGCCAGGACGACGAGGCTCTCGTGTGGGTGGAAGCCCACGAGGTAGGGCACCTTGGCGAGGACGTCCTCGGGGGTGCGCAGGGTGAGGCCGGGACGGTGGGTACGGGTGGGTGTGTTCATGGGTCGAGCGTGGCAGCGCGGGAGTCGGGCAGCCGGCATGTTCGCCGGCCTGTGGACGAACCCGCCGATCACGTACCTGTGGATGAAATGTGGCCGGCCAAGCGCCGCCGGGTCCCACGCCCACCTGAGTACCGCGGCGGCCGAACCGGTCGTCCACTCACGTCACCGGCCTCCCGAGGTTGCGAGGATGACGCCTGTGCGCACCGAGCCGAGCGTCCTCCACCTCGACCTGGATGCGTTCTTCGCCGCGGTCGAGCAACGCGACAAGCCGTCGCTGCGCGGAAAGCCCGTGATCGTCGGTGGCTTGGGGCCGCGCGGAGTCGTCGCCACGGCGTCGTACGAAGCGCGCGCGTTCGGTGTCCGTTCGGCCATGCGGATGGCGGAGGCGCGGTCGCGCTGCCCACATGCGGCGTTCCTCAGCGGGCGTTTCGCCGCGTACCGGTTGACCAGTCGCGCGGTCCTGGCCGTTCTGCGCGAAGTTTCCCCGCTGGTCGAACCGGTGTCGTTCGACGAGGCGTACGTCGATCTGGCGGCCGCCGGTCAGACCGACCTGAGCGCCGCGGACGTCGAGGACCTGGGCCGTGAGCTCAAGGCACGCGTGAGCGAAACCAGCGGTGGCGTCACCGCATCGATCGGCGCCGGGTCCTCCAAGCTCATCGCCAAGATCGCGAGTGACCTCGACAAACCGGACGGACTCGTGGTCGTCCCACCCGGCACCGAGAGCGCGCTCCTGCGGCCGATGCCAGTGTCGCGAATCCCCGGCGTGGGACCGGCCACCAACGAACGCCTGCGCCGGATCGGAGTGCACACGGTGGGTGAGCTCGCACGGGTCCCGGAGAACGAACTCGTCTCCTTGCTCGGCAAGGCTCACGGGCAGTCGCTGAGCCGACTCGCCCGGGCGCAGGACGACCGGCCGGTCGTCGCCGAACGCGAGTCGAAGTCGATCAGCGTCGAGGACACCTTCGACCGCGACATCGCCGACCTGGCCCTGCTCGCCGTGATAGTGGACCGGCTCGCCACCCGGGTCTGCGAACGTCTGGTCGGCGAGGGACTGTCCGGCCGGACTGTCACGGTGAAGATCCGGCTCTTCGACTTCACCACTCATACCCGTTCGGCCACGGTCGCCGGCCCCACCGACGATCGCCGGACGGTGACGGCCCTCGCCCGCCGCCTGCTCCAGGAGGTCGACACGTCGGCCGGGGTGCGGTTGCTCGGCGTGGGTGTGTCAGGACTCGCGGACTGGGCCCAGCAGGATCTGTTCTCCTCCCGCGACGACGCCCTCCCCCAGGACGCGACCTCCGCGGGCACTGCCGGTGCGGAGTGGGGGCAGGCGGACATGACCGAGCCGCCCGCCGGCGCTGGTCAGGCCAGCGAAGCGGGTCAGGCCAGCGGGCGGAAGACCGACGTCAGCACAGATGCCGGCGGACCTCACGCGGGTGACGCGACACAGGAGCCTGGCGCGCGGCGCTGGATGCCCGGCGCGGACGCCGTTCACGCGTCGTACGGCCGAGGCTGGGTCTGGGGAGCGGGCCTCGGTCGGGTGACGGTCCGGTTCGAGACCGCGACAACCACCCCGGGCGTCGTGCGCACCCTTGCCGCTGACGACCCCGACCTCGCGCCCTACACACCATTGACCTGGTCCGACTGACCGGACGGCACGCTCTCGGAAACGGCCTCGACCCTGATCTGGTTGGCCGCGACCCGGACAAGGGTCAAGAGCCCGGTGCGGTCACTGGACACCGCCGCCGCACCGTTCAGCACGTGATCGAAACCGAAGTCGACGAACGTCTCCGCCGACGGGCCCTCGTCGACCTTCTCGGTCAGCGCGCCCGGACGGAGGAAGTGCTCGCTCAGATAGTCCAGCCACCCGGCCACTTCGCCGGGTGGCAGCCCGTTGCCACCGGGCAGGCCGTCCACCGGCACGAGGATCTCCCCGGCCCGGCTCGGGATCCACGGACACAACAGGCCCGGCTGCCCTTCCGCTGGTACGCCGTAGCTCGCCAGGTCGAGCGACGAGTCCAGGCACTCCGCGAGCGGGTTGCCGGGTACCGCGTAAGGGCCATCCGGCCGGCTCCACCGGCGCGACTCGGCGAACGCCATGAGGTACTCGAACTCAACCCGCCGCAGCGGCGGCTCTACTCGGATGCAACCGACCAGATGGAATCTCTCCACGCTTCCTCCCCGTTGCGGCTTCCTCCCGGTGAAACGGTGGACGGAAGCATGCCCGATCGGCGGCACTGTCCGGTGTCGATCATCCACAGCGTGCTACTTGTGGATAACTACCGGGGCATCTGACGCAAATCGGGCAGGCTTGGCTGTGTGACCAGAACAAGTCGTTCCGTTGCCCAGCGTGATCCCGGGACGCTCCTGCGCCGGATCGGCCGACACGTGCCGTTCGGCCGCGATCGCGTCGTCCTGGCGATCATCCGACTGTCCCGCTCCTACGTCGACCATGCCGGCTGGATCGACCTGCCGCCACCGTCGCCCGCCGCCTCGTCCGGCAGGTCGCCCGCCGGCTCGTCCGGCGGGACAATCGGTGCTGCGGAGGCACGCACCTCCCTCCGCGGCATGCTCGCCACGATGGCGCCGAAGGAACGGCCCAGCCCACCGACCCATGCGGTCGTCATGGTCCGTTGCCGGCGTGGTCGGGTCGTCTGGCTTCCGACCGACGACGCCTGGCTGCACGCTCTCACCGACGAGTCAGGTCTGTACGGCCTGCCGGTGGCGGACGTCTTCCTGGTGACCGAGCACGGCTGGCGCTGCCGGTCCGGGACGACCGCCGGCCAGCTCCCCGCCCTCGCAGCCTGACCTGTCCGTGCGGCCTTGGGCATGCTGGTGGCATGTCCGCGATCATTCGTACCCGCGTCGTCGCCCGTGGAAGGGTCCAGGGAGTGTTCTTCCGGGACAGCTGCCGGCGCGCGGCCAACGCCGCCGGAGTGGCCGGATGGGTACGCAATCGCCACGACGGCGCCGTCGAGGCCGTCTTCGAAAGCACCGAGGTCCAGGTCGCCACGATGCTCGACTGGTGCCGGACCGGTCCACCCACCGCCCAAGTCCTGCACCTCGAGTCGCACGACGAGCGGGTGGAGGGCCTCACGTCGTTCGAGATCCGCCGCTGAGCGGCCCGGAGACCACGATGACGCGGACGTACGTCGCAAACCACCCCGGTGCGGGCGGGCCTGCAACGCACACCCGAGACCACGCAGGTCAGCACCGCATTGCGCTCAGCGTGCGTTCAGGTCGAGGGGGCAGACTGCGTCTCGTGCGGATCCTTGTCGTGGACGACGATCAGGGGGTCAGGGACTCCCTGCGCCGGTCGCTCGTCTTCAACGGCTTCGAGGTCGAGCTTGCCGAGAGTGGTGAGCAGGCGCTGCGAAGCGTCGCCGCGAAGAATCCCGACGCGGTGATCCTCGACGTCATGATGCCGCGCCTCGACGGAATCGCCACCTGTCGGGCGCTGCGGGCCACCGGCAACGATGTGCCCATCCTCGTCCTCACCGCGCGCGACGCGGTGGCGGACCGGGTCACCGGCCTCGACGCCGGGGCGGACGACTACCTGAGCAAGCCGTTCGCGCTCGAGGAGTTGCTGGCCCGGCTGCGAGCCCTGCTCCGGCGCGCGACGCCGGGCTCTGACGGCACGACGCTGGCCTACGCCGACCTCACGCTCGAGCCGAGCACGAGGGAAGTCCTCCGCGGTGAACGGGCGATCAGCCTGACACGTACCGAGTTCGCGCTCCTCGAGCTCTTCCTCCGCCACCCCAGGCAGGTCCTGGAGCGTACGCAGATCCTCGAGGAGGTGTGGGGCTTCGACTTCCCGACCTCGGCGAACTCCCTGGAGGTCTATGTCGGCTACCTCCGCCGCAAGACCGAGGCTGGCGGGGAACCTCGGCTGCTGCACACTGTGCGAGGCGTCGGCTACGTCCTTCGTGACACCCCACCGTGAGTCGCGCCATGAGACGCGCCGCGAACCTCCAGCCGAGAGTCCTCCCGTGAGTTCCGGCCCCCGCCCGTCCGTTCCCCGCCCGTCCGGGCCTCGCGAGCGCAGTCTCAGTCTGCGCGCGCGGGTCGGGCTCCTCGCCGCGCTCGGGGTGGGACTCATCGTGGTCCTCGTCTCCATCGCGGCCTACGTCACCGTCCGCGTGTCACTTCTCCGCCAGATCGACGCCAGCCTCTTCGAACGCGCTCAGGCGGCGGCGTCCAGCCCGCTGGGTGACCAGCAGGTGCTTGCCCAGATCCCCTCCGAGGCGCTCGGTGCGGCCGACATCCGGATCGCCCTCCTCCGCGCCGACACCGGCGTCATCGCGTCCAAGACCGAGGAGGGCAGGTTCCGCAATCCCCCGCTCGGCAGGCCCGAGCTGAACGTCGCGCGCGGCTTCCTCCCCTCGAGCGTGCGTACGGCCGAAGGCGATGACGGCAAGACCTACCGCGTCGTCGCGGTGCCGGCCTCCAGGGTCCGCGGATTCGCGCTCGTCCTCGGCCAGTCGACCGAACGGACCGAAGCGCTGCTGAAGCGGCTCGGGCTGGTGCTGCTGTTCGTCGGAGGCACGGGAGTCGCCGTCGCGGCATGGGCGGGGATGGGCATCGCCCGGACCGGTCTCCGCCCCGTACGCCGTCTCACCGCCGCCGCCGAGCACGTCGCCCGGACCGGTGACCTGCGACCGATTCCTGTGCAGGGCACAGACGAGCTGGCCCGGCTCGCCCATGCGTTCAACGCGATGTTGTCAGCACTGGCCGACTCCCGCGGGCGCGAACGCCGCCTCATCGCCGACGCCGGCCACGAACTGCGTACACCCCTCACCAGCTTGCGGACCAATCTCGACCTGCTCGCGCAGAGCGAGGGCCGACCGGGGCTGTCGCCCGCCGACCGGGAGGCACTGCTGCGCGACGTCCGCGCCCAGGTTGCGGAGCTCTCGTCGCTGGTGGGTGACCTGGTCGAACTGTCGCGGGAGGACCCGCCGGCCGCGACTCACGCTCCCGTCGACCTCGCCGACATCGTGGGGCACGCCGTGGAACGTGTACGCCGGCGCGCACCCGGGTTGCGTTTCGACGTGAGCGCGGAACCGTGGACGGTGTTCGGCGACGCACAGGCGCTCGAACGGGCGGTGACTAACCTGCTCGACAACGGCGCGAAGTGGAGCCCGCCGCAGGCCGCCGTGACGGTCACGTTGCGCGGAGGCGTGCTCGACGTCGCGGACCAGGGTCCCGGCATCGCCGACGCCGATCTGCCGCACGTGTTCGAGCGGTTCTACCGTTCGGAGGAGGCCCGGACGATGCCCGGATCAGGGCTCGGCCTGTCGATCGTCAAGCAGGTCGCCGAGCGCCACGGGGGCAGCGTCAGCGCGGGCCGAGCATCAGGTGGCGGCGCCTTGCTGACACTGCAGCTTCCCGGTACGCCGGGCCACGCGCGTGCGGGCGAGCCCGGACCCCCACCCACCGCACCGGACCGCTGAGCAAGGACGGGCTTCCGGCGGCTCTGGTCTCCACCCATCGCCGCCGGATCCGGAAGCGTGCCACCAGGGGACGCGCGCCCGGTGGTCGCGGTCATGTCGTACGGTGGGCGTTTCGCTCCCGGCGTCGCCGGCGTCAGGAGCCGGGGCCAGGGAGCCCGAAGCCGGACTGACCGGACATGGGGGTTTCTTCGGGACCTCTGGGCACCCTCTCAGTGTGATCTCAGCTACCAGGCCGAACCTTGAGGACATGAGCGAGACAACACCTTCGGGCCAGCCGCGCCGCCCTGAGGGAACGCCGGACCCGGCGCCCCAGGGCAGCAACGACGAGACGGCCCAGCGTCAAACCGGCCCGGGACAGCCACCTGGAGGTTCCGGCGGGCGCGAGGACACCAGGCAGATGCCGGCGTACGGACCCCCCGCCCACCATGCGTACGGCCATGACTCGCCAGGAGGAGGACCTGCCGGCGGACCGTCGTACGGGCAGCCCTACGGCGGGCCGTCACCCAACCAGCCGCCGTACCCGCCGGGCATCTCCGGTGGTCATCCCGACAAGCCCGCCCCCAGGCGCATGGCCGCCGCCACCGTCGTGGCCGTGGCCGTCGCGGCCGGCCTGGTCGGCGGCGGCACCGGGACGGCCGCCACGTATCTGCTCACCCGGGACCAGCAGGCCACACCGACGGCGACCGCTCTCGACGAGGTACCCAGAGGGCAGAACGCCTCGAACGCACCGCCCGGAAGCGTGCAACAGGTCGCGGACAAGCTCCTGCCGAGCGTGGTCTCCATAGCGGTCGCCTCGTCGCAGGGTGCGACAGGCGGAAGTGGGATCGTGCTCAGCGCCGACGGGCTGATCCTCACCAACAACCACGTCGCCGCTCCGGCCGAGCAGGGCGGCGAGATGAGCGTCACGTTCAGCAACGGCCGGAGCGCCAAGGCGGAGGTGGTCGGGCTCGACCCCACGACCGACCTCGCCGTCATCCGCGCCAGCGGCGTCACCGACCTGACCCCCGCCAAGCTGGGGAGCTCCTCGGCCCTCTCGGTCGGACAGAACGTCGTGGCCATCGGTTCGCCGCTCGGCCTGTCCGGCACGGTGACGTCGGGCATCGTCAGCGCCCTCGACCGGCCGGTACGCGCGGGTGACTCGGCCTCGTCCAACACCGTCATCGACGCGATCCAGACCGACGCCGCCATCAACCCCGGCAACTCCGGTGGCGCTCTCGTCAACATGGGTGGACAGGTCGTCGGCATCAACAGCGTCATCGCGACGGTCGGCGGCTCGATGGGCGGACAGTCGGGTTCGATCGGCGTCGGGTTCGCGATCCCGATCGACCAGGCCCGCCCGATCGCCAAGGAGCTGATCGACAAGGGACGGGCCGAACACGCCCAGCTCGGCGTGACCGTCTCACCTGCCACGTCCGAGAACGGTACGACCGAAGGTGCCGCCATCCGTTCGATCACGCCGGGAGGTGCGGCCGCGGACGCCAAGCTTCGCGACGGTGATGTCATCACGAAACTGGGTGACCGCCGGATCGCCGACGCCGACGCGCTGATCGCCGCCGTACGCTCGCATCGCCCGGGCGAGAAGGTGACTCTCACATTCGTCCGCGACGGCCGCACGCAGTCCGCCTCCGCAACCCTGGGCAGCGACGGCGGCCGGGCGCCACAGCAGGCGCCGGAGCAGGAGCAGGACGACGAGGGCGGGCTCCCGTTCCCCCTGCCGCGCTGAGCTGACGAGCGACTACCGCCGAGGGGACCTGGTGGGCACGGACGGTTCGGGAGGACCGGCCGTGCCCACGGCGTCGCCGATGGACGAGTAACCCGCCTCCCGCACCAGCCGCGCGAGGTCGCGGTGCAGTCGGCGCGGCCACAGCGGCCCGCCGTAGATGAATCCGGTGTACGCCTGGACCAGGGTCGCCCCGGCCCTGATGCGTTCCCAGGCGTCCTCGGCGTTCTCGATGCCGCCGACCGCGACGAGGACCACCCGGGAACCGGTCCGCGCGCGCAGGCGGCGGAGCACCTCGAGCGCACGCCTCTTCAGCGGAGCTCCCGACAGCCCGCCCGCTCCGATCTCCTCGACCGCGGCTGGCGCCGTCTGCAGTCCCTGGCGCGCGGTCGTCGTGTTGGTGGCGATGATGCCGTCCAGGCCGAGTTCGAGCGCGAGGTCGGCCACAGCGTCGATGTCGGCGTCGGCGAGGTCGGGGGCGATCTTGACCAGCAGCGGTACCCGCCGGCTCGCCGCCTCGTCCAGTGCCTCGCGTACGCCGAGGAGAAGCGGCCGCAGGTGTTCGATGGCCTGCAGGTTCCGCAGCCCGGGCGTGTTCGGCGAGCTGACGTTGACGACGAGGTAGTCGGCGACGTCGGCGAGCAGCCGCGTACTGCTCGCGTAGTCGGCGAGAGCCTCGGACTCCGGAACCACCTTGCTCTTGCCGATGTTGACCCCGACGGCACCCAGCGGGCCTCTGCCAGGCTCGCCCCCGCCCCGCCGACGGTCCTGGCACTTCCGGAGCCGCTGCGCCGCGACGGCGGCGCCGTGGTTGTTGAACCCCATCCGGTTGACGAGGGCGCGATCGTCCGGAAGCCGGAACATGCGCGGAGCCGGATTGCCCGGCTGGGACCGTGCGGTCACCGTGCCGACCTCGACGTACGCGAACCCGAGCGCGGTCATCGCCTCGACTCCGACCGCGTCCTTGTCGAAACCGGCAGCGAGACCGAGAGGGCCAGCGAAATCGAGCCCGAGTGTGTGCACGCGGAGCACCGGATCAACGGGTCCGAGCCACCGGCGGAGCATACGAGCGGCTCCCGGTGTCGCGCCGACCAGGCGGATCAGTCCGAACGCCAGCCGGTGCGCGGTCTCGGCCGGCAGGCGCTTCAGCACCCACGCGAACAGCAGGTTGTACATCTCGCTCCGGCAGGTCGGCGGCGGTGGGCTCGGTGGGCCTCTCGGTCGGGACAGGGCTCTCGGTCGGGACAGTCGGTCGGTGGGGCAGGGCTCTCGGTCGGGACAGTCGGTCGGTGGGGCAGCGGCGATCGGGCTGGTCAGGCCTGGTGTCGGCGGGCTCCGCGAGAATGGTGTCATGCTGTTCGTCGACCTGGCGCAGGCCTCCGCCACCGTGTCCGGCACGTCCTCGCGGCTCGCGAAGGTCCGCGAGATCGCCGACTGCCTCCGGGCCGCCGATCCCGACGAGGTCGCGCTCGTGGTGTTCTATCTCGCCGGCGAGCTCCGGCAGCGGCGCACGGGAGTGGGCTACGCCGCCCTGCGGGATCTGCCCGCGCCGAGTGAGACGGCCAGCCTCGGGGTGAGCGAGGTCGACCAGGCGTTCGAGGAGATCTCGAGGGTCGCGGGTCCGGGCTCACAGGCGCGTCGCCGGCAGCTGCTCTCCGACATCTGGGCCAGGGCGACCGCACCGGAGCAGCGGTTCCTCGCCGGGCTGATCGGTGGCGAGCTCCGCCAGGGCGCGCTCGACGGCGTCATGGTCGACGCCGTGATCAAGGCGAGCGCCCTTCCCGCCGCCGACGTCCGTCGAGCGATCATGGTCGCGGGAGCGATCGCTCCGGTCGCGAGCGCGGCCGTCGCCGCGGCGAACGACGCCACTCCCACCGACAGCGGCACCGGCACCGACAGCGGCACTGGCACCGACAGCGGCACTGGCTCCGACAGCGGCACTGGCTCCGACAGTGGCACCGCGGATGGGGCTTCCGACGCGAAGACCGGCGCAACTGTCCGGGCCACCGCGCGGGTCGGGGCAAGCGTGCTGGACCAGTTCCGGCTGGCGGTGGGCCGGCCGCTGCGGCCCATGCTCGCCTCACCCGCGCCCGACATGGCCGCCGCGCTGGCGAAGATCGACGGGCCGGCCGCGCTGGAGTGGAAGCTCGACGGCGTCCGGGTCCAGGTGCACCGCGAGGGCGACAGTGTCCGGATCTTCACCCGCACACTCGACGAGGTGACCGGCCGACTCCCCGAGATCGTCGAGGCGGTACGTGCGCTGCCGAGCGGTGCCATCGTGCTCGATGGCGAGGTCATCGCCCTCGACGACGCCGATCGGCCGCGCCCCTTCCAGGTGACTGCCAGCCGGGTGGGCAGCCGCACCGACGTCGCGAAGCTGAGGGAGGCGGTGCCGGTCCGGGCATTCTTCTTCGACGTCCTCCACCATGACGGCCGCGACCTCCTGGGCGAGCCCGGAACGGAGAGGTGGGCGGTGCTCGAACGCGTGCTCCCCTCCCACCTGCGGGTCCCCCGCATCGTCACATCTCACCTGGATGCGGCCACCACCTTCTTCTCCGACACCTGCGAACGTGGCCACGAAGGGGTCGTGGTCAAGGCCCTCACCGCGCCGTACGACGCAGGCCGGCGCGGCGCTGCCTGGATCAAGGTCAAGCCGCGCCACACCCTCGACCTGGTGGTCCTCGCCGTCGAGTGGGGTCACGGCCGGCGTACCGGACTGCTGTCCAACCTCCACCTCGGCGCCCGCGATCCGCGGACCGGCGAGTTCGTCATGCTCGGCAAGACGTTCAAGGGACTGACCGACGAGCTGCTGCGCTGGCAGACCGAGCGCCTGCTCGCGCTCGAGTCGCACCGCGACCGCTGGACCGTCTACGTCCGGCCGGAGCTGGTGGTCGAGATCGCGTTCGATGGCGTGCAGACGTCGAGCCGGTACGCCGGTGGGATGGCACTGCGCTTCGCCCGCGTGCTCCGCTACCGCGACGACAAGACGGCCACCGAAGCCGACACGGTCGAGACAGTCCGGGCGATCCACGCCGGCAGCGGTCCGTAGCTGCCCGAGGCGTCCCACGGCACTGCAAATCCGTCCGGAGACCGATGTGGGTGATTGGCCACGCCCGGACAATGCCCAGCGGCAAGACCGCGGTATGCCCGACAAGGGACGGATCCACGCCTCGTCACGACGCCCAGACGATCAAGCTTCGGGACTATCGGGGCAGGCCGGTACGCATGAACAGGCCCGCACCGGGAATTCGGTCGGACACCTGAGACGTTGAGCTGGTGACGGATCACCCGAGCGGTTCGGTGATCCGCGTGTCGGAGCTGGGAGGACACACTTTGCCACTGCGCCGTCGTCATGCCGAGGACTACGTCGAAGATCGCGATCTTGTGGGTCGCTATCTCGACGAGATCTCGCGTACGCCGCTGCTCGACGCGGCCCAGGAAGTCGAGCTTGCCAAGGCGATCGAAGCCGGTCAACTAGCTGAGCAACTGCTGGACAACCGCCTCGGCGACCGCGGGCGGGTTCCGGCGCAACCGACCCCCGACGAGCTGGTGTGGATCAGCGATGAGGGCCGCCGCGCCAAGCGGCACTTCCTGGAGGCCAACCTGCGGTTGGTGGTCTCCATCGCCCGCCGGTATGGCCGATCGGGCCTACCCCTGCTCGACCTGGTGCAAGAGGGCAACACCGGGCTCATCCGGGCAATCGAGAAGTTCGACTACACCAAGGGCTACAAGTTCTCCACCTACGCCACCTGGTGGATCCGCCAGGCGATCACCCGCGGCATCGCACAGCAGGCAAGGGTCGTCCGGCTGCCGGTCCACGTGGTCGAAGACCTCAACGCGCTCGGTGCCGCCCGGCGCGCGCTCGAGCGTGAGCTCGGCCGCGAGCCTGACAACGCAGAGCTCGCCGCCCAACTCGGCGTCGGCGAGAGCCGCGTCGAGGAACTCGTGAGCTGGGGCCGCGACCACGTGTCGCTCGACGTCACCGTCGACGACGACGGCGAGACCTCGCTCGGCGACCTGGTGGCGCGGGACGTGATGCCTGGCCCGGACGAGACCGTCGTCGCGGCGGAGTCCAGCTCCCGTCTCGCCGCGCTGATCGAGACCCTCGACGCCCGGTCTGCGGAGATCGTCCGGCTGCGCTACGGCCTCGACGACGGCCGGCCGTGGAAGCTCGCCGAGATCGCCGAGCGCTTCGGACTGTCCCGCGAGCGGGTCCGCCAGCTCGAACGCGACGCCCTCCACCGCCTCCGCAAGCTTGCCGAGCCAGATCTTGTGGGGCCCAACGCGGCCTGACCTGACGTTTTCCTACGTTCCCAACCCCCGTGGCGTCCCGGCCGGTGCTTCCGGCCGGGACGCCTTGGGTTCGGGTCGGGCGCAATGCGACGTCTGCTATCCGCCCGACATCGGTGGTACCGCCACGCTACGGTGGGTCCCCACATCGGGGAGAGCACGATCAGCAAGGGAGAGTCGATGGACACGGCGGAAGAGCAGCCGGGTCCGGACCTGGGCGACGCCGCCGCAGGCGGTCAGCTCGGCTCGACCCCCTGGGAGCTCGGCCGGGTGGTCGGTCGAGGGCCGTCGCATGACCCCTTGGCCGTTCTTCGTACCGCTGACGATCCGCCGTTCGACGTCTTCGTCTCCGGGACGGTCTTCCTCGACATCATCTTCACCGGCCTGGGTGCACCACCGGAGAGCGGTACGGAGATCTTCACCGAGGGCATGGGGTGTTCGCCCGGTGGCGTCGCCAACCTCGCGATCGCGCTCTCCCGGCTGGGTCTGCGTACGTCCTTGGCGGCGGCGTTCGGGCACGACGTCTACGGCGACTTCTGCTGGCGAACCCTTGCCGAGCAGGAGGACGTCGACCTCTCGGCATCGCGGAGGTTCCCGCACTGGCACTCACCGGTCACCGTCTCGCTGGCCTACCAGTCCGACCGGAGTCTCATCACACATGCCCACGACCCGCCGCTCAGCGCGGACGAGATGATCAGCTGCCAGGGCGTCGCACACACCCGGGCATGCTTCGTCGATCTGGGACCGGAGGCCGAGGACTGGACGCGCAGGGCCGCCGCGGACGGCGCCAGGGTCTTCGCCGACGTCGGCTGGGACCCGACCGAGCAGTGGTCGCCGGCCCTGTTGGATCGGCTCAGCGACTGTTACGCGTTCCTGCCGAACACCCCCGAAGCGCTCGCGTACACCCGGACGACGACACCTGAGGATGCGCTCTCGAAGCTCGGTGACCTGGTACCGGTGGCCGTTGTGACCCGCGGCAGCCGGGGCGCGCTCGCGGTCGACAACGAGACGGGTGAACGCGCCGACGTCCCGGCGCTGCCAGTGGAGGCGTTGGATACGACCGGTGCGGGTGACGTGTTCGCCGCCGGATTCGTCACGTCCACGCTCGCCGGCTGGCCGCTGCTGCACCGGCTGCGGTTCGCGAACCTGTGTGCCGCCCTGTCGGTGCAGCATTTCGGTGGGTCACTGTCCGCGCCCGGGTGGGCGGACATCGCCGGCTGGTGGCAGGTGGCCAAGCGGGTGCCCGGACTCGGCGACGTGGCGAAGGACTACGCGTTCCTCGACGACGTCGTACCGCAGGCTCCCGTCGGTGCCGTGCGCAGGGCGTCGGCGACCATCGGCTTCCAGACCGGGGGCATCGAGCCCTGAGCGCGCCGCGCGCGGAGTGCGTCCGCGGCGGCGCGGAAAGAAGGTCAGCCGCCGGAGTTGCGCTTGACCCAGCCCCAGGCGCTCGTGGCGAGGAACAGCACCAGAGCGATGATCCCGAGCCACAGCAGTGACTTGAAAAGGAAGCTGATCACGGCGATCGCCAACCAGACGGCGGCAATCACCAGCAGGATCTTCAGCATCGTCCACCTCCTGGTGCCCCACTCTACGGCGTAGGACGATCATCCACCTCGCCCAAGAACCCGGAACCTCCCCCTAGGGGTTACTCGGATCTGGAGACGTCCCGCGACGGCGGCGGCACATGTCTCAGGACGCCGGCATGATCGTGTGGTCGTAGGTGTCTTCGATGAACGCCTTCACGCTCGGCGACCGCAGCAGTTCGGCGAGCTTGCTGACCTGCGGATCGTCCTCGTCGCCGGCACGGACGAAGAGCCCGTTGACGTAGGCGTTACCGTCGGCGGGCTCCAGCACCAGCACCTTGCCCCCTGCTGCCGTCAGGCCGGTCCGCTGGGCGGTTGACACGTCGACCACCGCGGCGACGGCGTCGTCGTAGCCGCGCGGCATCTCCTCCGCCGGCACCTCGGTGATCCGTACGTGTTTCGGGTTTGCGGTGACGTCACGGACCGTCGCCTGCGTTCCCGCACCTTCGCGGAGGCGAACCACGCCGTGCGCCGCGAGGAGCCGCAGGGCGCGACCGGCCTTTGCCGATTCGCTCGGGATCAGGACCTCGCCGCCTTCCTCCAGATCGGACACGCGCGCGATGGTCGAGGAGTAGACCGCGAGCGGTTCGACGAAGACCGGTGCCACGAAGGCAAGACCTCGACCCGGCGTCACCTGTCCAAGGGCCGCCGCCTCCGGGTCGTTGCGTACGAACGCCACGTCGATGAGCTTGTCGCGGAGCGCCTCCTTCGCCGCGGCCGCGTCGGTGAAGCGCACCGGATCCAGCTCGAATCCGAGGGCCGGGGCGACGGCCTTGTCGACATGGGCCAGGATCTCGCCGTCCGGGCGCGGCGTGACGCCGACCTTGAGGACTCGCGGGGTGCTGAACGACAGCCCGATCGCCTCGGAGCTGCAGGCCGTAGGAGTCAGCAGGAGAAGGAACGCACAGAGCCCGCGGACCCACCGGGCGGGTGTCGACGGTATCCGCCCGGTGCCCCGGCGTGTTGCAGCCGCTCGCGCCGGCGCCGTCATCGCCGGTGCTCCAGCCGCCGGGCCACGAGGTCCCCGCCCACTTTCACGAGCTGGGTGAGGACGACGAACACGACGACGATCGCGGCGATGACGTCTGCCCGGAACGTCGAGTAGCCGTAGGTGATCGCCAACCGGCCGAGACCTTCGGGGTAGACGAAGCCGGCGATGGCGCTGTAGCCCAGCAGAACCACGATCGTCAACGCGAGCGCGGTGACGATACGGGAGAGGCCTTCGCGGAGCAGCACAGTCACGAGGATATGGCGGGTGCGCCCGCCCATCGCGTACGCCGCGTCGACGAGGCCTCGGTCGACCTTGCCGAGACTCCGTTCGACCCGGCGGGCGAAGAAGGGGACGGCTGCGAGCGTCAGCGGGACGATGGCCGCGAGGACACCGACCGATTCACCCGCCAGCCTGCGCGTGAGGGGAATCGCGGCGATCAGGAGGACGAGGAAGGGCAGGCTTCCGCCCGTATCGAGGACCACACCGAGGATCCGGTGGAGCCGGCTCATGTGCAGCGGCCCGCCCTGCCCGGTCGACATGAGGAGTACGCCGAGTGGAAGGCCGATGGCGACAGTGAGCAGCGTCGCGAGGGACACCATCGACAGCGTCGCGAGTGTCGCGTCGGCGAGTTCCGGCCCCACCGCGTTCCAGTTACTGAACCGTCCCTGACTCAGCTGTATGGCCTGACTCATATGTGCACTTTCGGTGTGAGGTGAAGATCGGCGAACCTGAGCAGGGCCCTCTGGCAGTCCTCCCCCGGTCCGATCAGTTCGACACGCAGCCGACCGACGGACAGCCCACAGATCGTCTCGACGCCGCCGGCAACGACTGACACGTCGATACCGCAGGCCCTTGCTGTCTCGGTCAGCGCGATCTCGTGCTCGGCATCGCCAGTGAAGGTGAGGTCGGCGAGCAGCCGGTCACGGTCGGCGCCTGTCACAGGGTCGGGAAGGGTGGGCAGGAGTGCTCCGGCGAGGTCGGAGTCGGGCCTGCGTAACACGTCGGTCACCATGGCGTGCTCGGCCACTCGCCCGTCACGCAGCAGGGCCACGGAGTCGCAGACGGCCTTGACCACAACGTGGTGCTGGGTGGCCAGGAGGACGGTGACACCGAACCGTCGCGCGAGGTTTCGTACCAGGTCGAGGACGTGGGAACCGGTCGCCGGGTCGAGGTCCCTGGTCGGCTCGTGGCAGAGCATCACCCGCGGACCGGCCACCAGCGCCCGGGCGATCCTAGCGCGCGAGCGGTCCAGGACGCCCAACTCGGCCGGGTAGGCGCCCGCGTACTCCGCCAGGCCCACCAGGTCGAGCATCTCGTCGACGAACAGGTCACGCTTCCGTTGGCGTACGCCCGCGAACTCCAGCGGCAGGCCGACGTTCCGCGCGATGGTCCGCTGGTCGAGCAATCCGGCATCGCCGGTAAGCATCCCGATGCCGTGGCGAGCGGATCTGAGCGCGGACCGGCTCGCCGCGGTCAGATCCTGCCCGGCGACGACCACACTGCCGCCGTCGGGGCGGTCGAGCAGGTTGACGCAGCGCACCAGGGTCCGCAGCGCGGACACCGACTCGCCTATGACGCCGCAGATCTCGCCGGCCTCGACATGCAGGTCCACGCCGTCGAGTTCCACGTTCTCGCGGCCGGAGAGCCGACGGTTCTTCTGGATGTCGTCCAGTTCGATCACGGGCAGGGCTTTCGAAGGGGGTACGTCGTGAGGACGTCCGCTCGAAGGAGGTGACTCGTCGCGGGTTCGGCGACCGACGAGAGGAGATCGTCGGGCACAAGCACGCGCGTAGTCAACCAGCGTGATCAACTTCTGTCGACACCAGGGGCGCGGCGCCCCTTGCCGGAGGCACTCAGCTGGTGCTGGAACGCTTCCAGAGGTTGATGCCGGCCTCGACCGCGTGGCCGTCGATCTCGGCGAGTTCGTCAGCGCTGAAGTCCAACGTGTCGAGTGCGCGGACGTTGTCCTCCAACTGCTCGACGCTGCTGGCACCGATGAGGACGGACGTCATCTGCGGATGCCGCAAGGCCCACGCCAGTGCCATCTGCGCCAGCGACTGACCCCGTCGGGCCGCGATCGCGTTGAGCGCACGGACGTGCGCGAGGTTCTTCTCCGACAGTTGGTCGGGCGAAAGTGACTTCCCCTGCGACGCCCGCGATCCCTCGGGGATGCCGCCGAGGTACTTGTCCGTGAGCATGCCCTGGGCCAGGGGCGAGAAGGCGATGCAACCGACTCCCAGCTCGCCGAGCGTGTCGACGAGCGCTTCCTCGATCCAGCGGTTGAGCATCGAGTACGACGGCTGGTGGATGAGCAGGGGCGTGCCGAGATCGGCGAGGATCGCGGCGGCCTGCCTGGTGTGCTCGGGTGAGTACGACGAGATGCCGGCGTACAACGCCTTTCCCTGCCGGACGGCGGAGTCGAGCGCTCCCATCGTCTCCTCGAGCGGAGTGTCGGGGTCGAACCGGTGGGAGTAGAAGATGTCGACGTAGTCCAGTCCCATCCGGGAAAGGCTCTGGTCGAGGCTGGACAGCAGGTATTTGCGCGATCCCCACTCGCCGTACGGCCCGGGCCACATGTAGTAACCGGCCTTGGTGGAGATGACGAGCTCGTCGCGGTAGGGCGCGAAGTCCTGGCGGAACAGCTTGCCGAAGTTGAGCTCGGCCGACCCGGCGGGAGGCCCGTAGTTGTTGGCCAGGTCGAAGTGGGTCACGCCGAGATCGAACGCCCGGCGCAGGATCGCGCGCTGCCGCTCGAGCGGCATGTCGTCGCCGAAGTTGTGCCAGAGCCCGAGCGACACGGCGGGCAGGTGGAGCCCGTTGCGGCCGGAGCGGCGGTATGTCATCCGGTCATAGCGATCTGCTGCAGCGTCATATCCCATGGCCCAGGAGTCTCCCACGCGGGTGGGACAGGCCCTCTGCCGGCTTCCGGAGCCGGACAACGACCGGGAAGCGGCGGAGTCCGCTCAGGTGTCCGCCGGTGGACGCGGTGCCTATCCTGGGACTTCGGTCGATGTCCGATGCCCCCATGTGTTGACCGATGACCAGATGCGACCGATGACCGACGACCGACGACCGGGGCTGCTCGTCGGCACCCGGCAGACGGAAGAGGTGCTCCCACATGCTCCTCGCTGAAGACCTTCTCCTCCTCCTGGTCGACGACGCCACCGGAAAACCCGTGACTGACGGGACGAAACTGGACCACGCGATCGCTGGTGCACTCCTTCTCGAACTGGCCCTGCAAGGCAAGGTTGACGTCGCGGAAACCCGGGAGGAGAACGTCAGGAAGGGGCGGCTCGTCGTCCGCGACCACGCACCCGCTGGCGAACCGGTCCTCGACGACGCTCTGACGTTCATCGCGGGCAAGAACGGAAAGAAGCCCGACAGCGTGATAGGGCCGCTCGGCAAGGGACTGCGCGCCCGGCTCCTGAGTGGCCTCGCGGACCGAGGCATCCTCCGCCGCGAGGAGGGCAGGATTCTGGGCATCTTCCCGACGACCAGGTGGCCGGCCGAGGATTCCCGTCACGAGAACGCCTTGCGTGAACGCCTGCACGACGTCCTCGTGGTCGGCCTGACGCCGGACGACCGGATCGGGGCGCTGGTTTCGCTGCTCTCGGCCATCGACGTGGTACCGAAGGTCGTCGAGTCGTTGGACAGGCGCGCACTCAAGCGACGCGCGAAGGAGATAGCAGAGGGGGCCTGGGCCGCGGACGCCGTACGACGGGCGGTCGAGGCGGTCAACGCGGCCACTGTCGCGACGATCGCGGCGACGGCGGCAGCGACATCAGACTCGGGCGGTTGAGAGCGCCGATAACGGTCGCGCCCCCCGCAACTTGCCCACCGACGGGGATGCCATTCACAATCTAACATACTAGCCTTTCAGGTCGATGTGTCCTTCTTTCTTCACCACGCGACGTGGCCCCCGACAAACGTTGACATCCGCACCACACAGCGACCTGACGGAGTTGATCTCGTGACCTCGAATTTCGACGGCCTTGGTCTCAACCTCGGCAACCTCTACCGCCTCTCCGATGCGCAGTCGCGATCGATCTCGGCGGAGAACCCGACAGGTGAGCCAGGCAAGGGAGCGCTGGCGACCGAGGGCCTCGGCGCTGACGCGGCACGCGACCTCGGTACCGGCTGGAAGGTCAGCCCGGCCGTGAGTATCAAGGCGGGAACGACCTTCGAGGTCGCCGACATCGAAGGGCCGGGTTCGATCCAGCAGATCTGGATGACCCCTGCGGGCGAGATCCGCTTTCTCATCCTGCGGATCTACTGGGACGACCAGGAGCAGCCGTCGGTGGAGACCCCACTCGGCGACTTCTTCGCCTCGGGCTGGGGACCCTTCGCACAGATCTCCTCACTCCCGGTCTGCGTCAATCCACGCAACGGGTTCAACTGCTACTGGCAGATGCCATTCCGGCGCCGCTGCCGGATCACGGTGGAGAACCTTTCCGAAAAGGATTCCGTCCTCTTCTATCAGGTGAATTACCAACTCACCCAGGTGCCCGAGGACGCGGCCTATTTCCACGCCCAGTTCCGGCGTACGAACCCGCTGCCATACAAACAGGACTACACGATCGTCGACGGGATTTCGGGGTCCGGCCACTTCGTCGGCACCTACGTCGCGTGGGGCGTCAACAACAACGGCTGGTGGGGCGAGGGTGAGCTGAAATGGTTCATCGACGGTGAGGATGCACCCACGATCTGTGGTACCGGAACCGAGGACTACTTCTGTGGTGCGTGGGCATTCCACGTCGACGGCAACTACCAGACCTTCACGACGCCGTACGCCGGAATGCCGCTCGTCGTGATGCCCGACGGCAAGGACCCGAACGCCGCGCAGAGCCGGTTCAGCCTCTACCGCTGGCACATCACCGATCCGATCCGGTTCCGCGACGGACTCCGCGTCACCATGCAGGCACTCGGCTGGCGCACAGGAACCCGTTATCTCCCGCTGCAGGACGACATCGCGTCGGTGGCGTACTGGTACCAGGCACTGCCGACGGCGGCATTCCCGGAGCTGCCCGACCGGGACTACCTCGAGATCATCTGAGCGGGCCTGCCTTCTGGATGAGGGGCGCCCTCATCCAGCGGAACGGCTGCGCTGCTGCGGCGGTGGCGCGGTCGAGTCTCGTGTCACGAGGCGTACGCCCAGACAGGTCACCCGCCGTGTCATCGCCGGCGCGGCGACCCGCTGCACGAGGTGCCAGATCCCCTGCGCGCCCAGCAGGTCGATGTCGACGTGGACGGTCGTCAGCGGCGGCGGACTGTGGGATGCCATCTCCATGTCGTCGTACCCGATCACCGAGCACTGTTCAGGCACCGCGATCCCCCGCGTGCGCAGCGCCTCGAGCGCTCCCAACGCGGTCGAGTCGTTGCTGGCGAAGACCGCCGTAGGCGGCGTCGGCAGGTCGAGCAACTGGTCCATGGCCACGCGACCGGCGGGGAAGCTGAGGTCGGCCGACCGCTGCACGTAGCGCGGCGGCACCCGAAGCCCTCGCTCGGCGAGTGCCCGGCGATATCCCGCCACCCGGTCCGCGAGCGGCCGCAGCTCGGGCAGCCCGACGATCATCGCCGGCGGCGGGTCGGTGTGTCCGAGATCGAGAAGCGCCCGGGTGGCGAGATACCCGCCGTGCTCGTCCTCACTGCGTACGCAGTCGACCGGAAGGTCCTCGACAGTGTGGTCCACCGTGACACAAGGCGTTCCCGCGTCCAGCAGGCGGCGGATGAACCGGTCGTCGAGCGAGCCGAGGATCAGCAGGCCCTGCGCCTGGCGCCGCGCGACGATGAGCGGAAGCTGTCTGTCGTCGGCGTCCTCCACCGTCTCCAGGGTGAGGGCGATCCCGAGGTCGGCGCAGGCGCGCTGGGCGCCGTTGAGCACCTCCATGTAGAACGGATTTCCCGGCGAGGGGAAGTGCAGGCGGCGGGCAAGGATCCCGGCGGTGGTGAGCGCGGAACCGGCGGCCCGGGTCGACTGGCGGGGACGTCGGGTGTAGCCGAGTTCCTCCGCGGCGGCGACCACCGCGGCCTTGGTCTCCCGGGAAGCCGAACCCTTGTCGGACAGAACGCCGGACGCGGTGCCGATGGAGACTCCCGCGCGCTCGGCCACTTCCCGCAGGGTCGGCCGCCGCTCCGACGACATCCGCTCGCACCCACTCCCTGTGACGGCCGGCCTGGTGACCTGGCCACTCCGCGTAACTGCCGGCATGTTATCCAGGCAGCTGTCGCCCGCCCCCTCTGCCCGCCTCCTCTGCCCGCCTCCTCTGCCCGCCTCCTCTGCCCGTCTCCTCTGCCCGTCTCCTCTGCCCGTCTCCTCTGCCCGTCTCCTCTGCCCGTCTCCTCTGCCCGTCTCCTCTGCCCGTCTCCTCTGCCCGTCGGCCAGCAAGTCAGTCGACCACGGGCGTCTCGCCGAAGTCGTAGAGCTCCGCCAGCGAGTGGGTGAGGTCGACCACCGGCTTGGCTTCGGTGATGTCACCCCGCCGATAGGCCAGGGCGTACGCCGGAAACTGGCCCGCGATGCTCGGCACCATCGTGGTGAACTTGCCGGGGCTCCCCCGCCAGCCGATCCGGTCCAGCGCGAAGAACTCCACGCCGCCCATGCCCTGCAGGGATCCGTACGCCGCCCAGAGCGCCACGGACTCGGCCTTGAACCGGTTGGGGTTGGGCCAACCCGTCTCCGACACGGTCTGCGGGAACCCCGCGATCCGGTGGAACTTCACCATGGCCGCGTCGGGCTCGGTCAGCGTGGACCGGTCGTCGAAGGTCTGCCCGACGTCGATCATGTAGCTCGACCCGAATCCCTCGTGACGGCCGCCGAAGTACGCGTCATGGCGGTCGACCACATCCGTTGCGGTGTAGGTGTAGCGCTCCAGGGCGTCCATCGTCGACGGCTGTGCGGTGATCCAGTTGCTCGCCGTGATGAGGCTGCGGACTCCGAGGTCCTCGCGCCAGTACCGCACCGTGTCGGCGTAGAACCCACGCTGCTGCGCGACGATGAACTCCCGCTGGTCCCGCATCCGCCGCCTCATCGGTCCGTCGGCCGGATGCGCGTCCGAGGTCATCATCCATGCCTCCTGCACCACCATCACGCCATCGCCCGGCGTGTCCCCGTCGACCTCGCTGCCCTCTCCCCAGACGGCGAGTGCGTCCGCCGCCGAGCCGTAGCGGTCGGCGAGCCAGGACCCGAACGCCGTGTCGAGGATCGCCAGGTGCTCCGCCGGGATGTTGCCGCGGCTGAATGTCCAGAAGAAGAAGCTGTCCTCGTTCTGGATCTCGACGATCGCGACGCCCGGGTCGGCGCCGAGCGGCCGACCGGTGTAGGGATTGCGGGTCGTGAACAGTGTGCGTGCCCACGCCCGGTGCACCTCCTGGAAGTCCGGGTCGAACATCAGCAGGGCGAAGGGGTTCTTGCTCTCGATCGAGTCGTACGCCGGGAAGCCGACGTCGGACCCCAGCTGGACCCACAGCGGGAAGTAGAAGCTGAGGTGGGTGTAGATGCCCTCCCGCTTCATCGCGGCCGCGAAGTAGTGCAACTGGTCGAGGTAGGCCATGTCCACGGCGGCGAGGTCGCCCGATCCCTCGTCGAAGATCGGGCCGTGGATCCGCACCAGGTTGACGCCCCGCTTGGCGAGGAACCGTGCGAGGTAGTCGACCGAACCCTGGTCCTGCCGGATGATCTCCGGTCCGACGTTGACCGCCCAGAATCGGACCGGCCTACCACTGCCCAGGATGAAACGACCGCCGTGGCTGGTCACGAAGCCGCGCTCGCCTGCAGTGCGTTCGTTCAGGTGGCGCAGATCGATCGGGGACGTGGCGAACGCGTCGGCTCCCGGCTCGAACGCCGTGAAACCCGGGTTGGCCACGCGGCCGTACTCCCCCGGCCTGAACTTCCCCCGCGGGACGAACAACCCCGGCGTCAGCAGGAATGCATCGAAGGACGACGTCAGCGCCTCACCCGGCCCGGCAAGCAGGCGTAGCTCGAACGACCTGCTGCCCGCGGCGAGCCGGACCTTCCCGGCGTGCACCCAGTCCGCACCCAGGAACCGCCGGATGTAGGTGGAGTCGGCGAGCCCGAACGAGTCGTCGACGACCCGCCACCCGTCGTCGTCGAACCGCCAGCGGAACGGCCCGTGGTGCCAGAACTTCCGTACCCACAGGTGATAGTCGGCGTCGTCTGGCACGTCGACGTCGTAACGGGCGTAGGCCTCCGGGTCGTCGGCCCCGCGTGTGCCGGCGTTGCTGAGCCAGTCCCCGCCGGACAGCAGGTGCTTCTCCTCCTCGGTCGGCGAGAACTCCGTCTGGGCGGGGAAGTTGGTCTCCGCCGGCGCCTCGCCCTCCCACCAGACGTACGAGATGTCCTCGCCGTCGGGAGCATCGTCGTCGCGCGGCGTGCGCGCGATCACGGTGTAGAGGGCGTCCGCGGGCAACGCCAGCCGGCCTCCTTCTCCGCTGCGCTCCACCGGCAGGGCGCGGTTGACATAGCCGTTGCCATCGAGGACGTACGCATGCGTCCCCGGCAGGTGCGCGAACTCCACACTCGCGTCGATCTCGCGTACGCCGACCGGGTGGTCGCCCACCCCCGCGATCGTGTCGCCGTCGACCCTCCAGCCGTAAGCCTCCTCCTCGGTCACGGCCTGGACGAGGACGAGCTCCGATGTACGCAGTGGGCGGTCGTCGAGAGCGGTCACCAGGACGGAGGCGTAGTCGTTGCCGCAGGACAGCACGACGTCCCCCAGGTCGAGCCGGCCCGCCGCTCCGAGGAAGCCGACCGCACCCTGGCTCCGCGCGGTGGCGATCGTCAGGACGCCGGTGCCGTAGTCCCAGGTGAGTTCGCGGGTCGCGCTGCGGATCGTCTGCTGCTCCCGGTCGAGGTACTCCGACAGGTCCGCCGCCCAGACCCGGCTCGTGTCCGCGGTAAACCTGTTGCGGACCGTGCCGACAAGGAAGCTCAGCGGATCCACCTCGGGCGGGGCCGCGAGCGGCGGGCGCACGGATCCGAGCACGGGCAGCGGGAGGGCCGCTCCCGCGATGCCCAGGCCGAGCGCACCGTGGACGAATGTGCGCCGGCCCATCCGGCCGCCCGGGTTCTCCTCTGGATCGCTCGTGGATCGGGTTCGCGTCACGGCAGAATCTCCTCGGGGCGTGGGACTCCGGTCAACTCGGTGGGGCCGGGACCTCGACCGCGTCGAGGTCGGTGTAGCTGATCAGGGTGACGCCGCGGTCCTGGCAGGCCTTGCGCACGTCCGCACTCAGCAGAGCCCGCCGGTCGCCGTCCCGCTCCGCCGCGACGGCACCCACGTCCGGGTAACCGACCCCGCGGATCGCGCGCAACTCGGGTGTGTCGATGCCGGGATGGGTCACCATCAGGTAGGTGCCGTCCTCAGCCGCACGGATCCGGTCGGCGAGGTCGGTGTCGGGGCCGGGGCCAGCCGACGCGGACGTGAGCGGCGGCAGCCGGGCGAGGTCCGGCGCGTACACGAGCGCCTCCCTCCGGGCCAGGTCTCGCAGCCGCTCCCCCAGGCCGGGCAGCACCCTGCCCACTCCCATGTGCTCGTCGAGGTAGCGGATCTCGAGGCCGGTGGTCCGCGCCTTGCCGAGCTGGGCAGCCACCTCGGCCTCCGCCTCGTCGAGGTCGAACCGGCCGGTCGCCCGGAGGTCGGCCGGTGACGGGAAGAAGCATCCGCTGGCGTCGAGCAGGGAGGGTACGTCGGTGGCCGGGAGGATGGGTCCCCATCGCGGTGACTGCCACTCGCTGCTCAGGGTCACGTGCAGGCCCGCCGTGACGTGGGTGCGGTCGGCGCCGAGCGCGAGGAGCATCGCCGCGGCCTGGTCGAACGCGGGCGTGGGTGCCATCACCGAGACGTTGCCGGCGATGCCGCCGGTGACCACCTCGGCGATCGCGCGATTCACCGCGTCACACAGTCCGGCGTCGTCGGCGCGGACGAGCAGTCTCATACCGTTCCCGTCGTCGAGGGGATCCCGGTCTGGCGTTCACCAGATCGTTCAGTTGAACTCCAGAAGAGTACGACCGGATATTGGCCAGTTCCATGCCTTGACCCAGCCGAATCAGGACGTCTACGTTCACTGAAACGTCTGAAACACCTACTGAAATGTTGATCTGAAACGACGCGTCGAGTCGGGGATGTCAGTGGCCGGACCACCGGGGAGGCGAGCGACGTTGCGGCAGGTCGCCGAACACGCGGGCGTCTCGCTGGGGACAGCCTCGGCGGTGTTCACCGGCAAGGCGGCAGTCTCCACGACGTCCCGGCACGCCGTCGAACGCGCCGCGTCCGCACTCGGTTACCGGCCAACTCTTCGCCGGACGACGGTCCGGCCCACAGACGACACTGCCGTCCCAGGTGTGCGGTCGATCGGCCTCGTCATCCGGTTGATGGAGCACTCCCTGCGGACCAACCCGTTCTACTCGTCGGTCCTGGAGGGTGCGCAGGGTGTGTGCGCCACGCTCGGGCTGAGTCTGTCGTACGAACTCGTCGTGGGCATCGACCGCCACGATCCCCTTCCGCTGTCCGTCCAACGCCGCGAGGCGCACGGCCTGCTGCTCGTCGGTTACCTGCCGGACCACACGATCGACCAGATCACGGCGACCGGTGTGCCCTGCGTCCTCGTCGACAACGGCGTCTCCCTCGGAGGTACACACTCGCCCGGGGGCACACGCTCGCTCGGCGGTGTCCGTGCCGCGCGGGCGGCGACGCTCGACGCCGTACGCAACGACGACGAACGCGGCGGCTACCTCGCCGCCCGGCACCTGCTCGACCTCGGCCACACCGACCCGGTCCCGGCGATGATCGCCGGACCTGCGGAGTTCCCGTCCATCAGCGACCGGCTCCGCGGGTATCGCCGGGCGATCGCCGACGCCGGGTACGCCGTCGATCCGGCACTCATCCGCACGACCACGCTGAGCCCGGCAGGCGGTCGCGCGCAGATGGCCGAACTGCTTGACCTCCCGACTCCGCCGACCGCGGTCTTCTGCTGCAACGACGCCACCGCACTCGGCGCGCTCGCCACCCTGCGCGAACGCGGCATCTCCGTCCCGGAAGACATCTCCGTCGTGGGCTACGACGACATCGAACTCGCCGGCCAGGCCGCCCCGCCACTCACCACCGTGCGCGTGGACAAGGGACTCATGGGCGCCCAGGGCGTCTGGCACCTCGTCCAACGCATCCAGCGCCCGGCGATGTCCGGCCGGGAGACCCTGCTCGAGGTCACGCTGGTCGTCCGCGACTCCACCGCACCTCCCCGTCACCACTCCCGCAACCACCCCCACCCCCACACCCACCCCCGGCCGCCCGATGGACGTCCGGAACCGCCGTCAAGGGAGCCGTAGCCATGGGCGATCCACAGTCGACGTACTCGCCACTGCAGGAGATGGGAGGCACACTCACCCGGCGGAGCATGCTGCGTGCCTTCGCCGCGGGCGCCGTACTGACCACCGGCGGCCTTACGCTGTCGGGCTGCCAGAAGGACTCCGGAGCGGGCGGCGGTTCGGCTGACGTCACCCTCAAGATCGGTGGGGTGCCGAACGCGGACCCCTATCCCGTCATGCCGTCGGCTGACAAGCGGAAGAAGGACGCCAACGCCAAGGGGTACGCCGAGGCGCTCCAGGGCTGGTTCAAGCAGAATCCCGGCGTCAAGCTCACCCACATCAACGCCGACATCCAGGACACCGAAGCCCTCGTGGCGTCGGTCGGCGGTGGCACGGCGCCGGACCTGTTCATCGGCAACGTCCTGGGCAGCTGGGGATCGGGCAACATCCGCAACGCCTTCGTCCAGGGGCTCGCGGCCGACATCACCGAACTCGCGGAGAAGTACCTGTTCGGCAGGAAGCTCAACCCGGTCGTCAAGCCGGCATGGGATTTCTGGCAGCTCGACGGCAAGCGCTACGGCCTGCCGTACGAATACTCCGGCGCCGGTCAGGGTCTCTACTACCGGCGGGACTTCCTCTCCGAGGCCGGGATCTCCGACATCCCGTTCGACCGGACGTGGACGTGGCAGCGGGTCCGCGAGATCGCGAAGGCCACCACGTCGGGCAAGCGCAAGGGCATCGCCCTCGTCAACTGGAACTACTGGGCGTTCCTGTCCGCCAACGCGCACGGGCTTCTCACCGACGTACCCGCCCCCGACACGACCTGGAACTGGCGCGCCGACTTCACGACCCACGCGGACACGTGGGTGCGGGCGGTCGAGCTGTTCCGGGGCATGGTCTTCGACGACGAGTCGGTGCGTACGGACATCACGTTCGACGACGGGCAGGCCAACGCGGCCTTCACCCGGGCCGAGGTCGGGATGTGGATGGGCAACCCGGCGGCTTTGGTCCACAGCCCCAATGACCCGGAGGCGGCGAAGTTCGTGTCGCCGACCGGCAAGCCGTACGAAGAGATCGTTGGCTGGATCCCCCTGCCGTTCGGGGAGACCGGCTTCTACGACGGCACGGCCCGCTACGGCAACGCGATGATCTCGTTCCGGCCGGACGCCGAGGACGACGTGCTCGACAAGGCGGTCAACCTGCACACCTACATGATGGGTCCGGGCCTCACCACGCAGATGAAGGTGATCAACGAGGAGACGAAGGACCTGCGCAACGTCTACGGCGGTTATGTCGGAGGTTCCATGATCCCGACGAACACGATGATCCCGGTGTTCGCCGAGAGCTTGGAGGACCTGCCCGGCAGCGCTGAGGAGGCGTGGGGCAAGGAGATCGTCGACGCCTACTCGGCCGGCACCAAGCTGAACCCGACCCCGCCGCAGGAGCAGTTCTTCCCGGCGGAGGAGAGCCCCGGTCCATCGGGAACGGCGTCCGACGACGCAATCAACCGGTGGGCGTTCGAACGGAAGGTCAGCGACATCCGGGCCGAGCTCGCGAAGCTCGAGCAGACGGTGAACAAGACCAACGACGGCTTCACGTCGAGCATCGACGACGAGGTGTTCGTCGAGTCCGCCCGGAGGTACTACGCCGCACTGGACAAGGTGTGGCAGCAGGAGGCGCCCGACTTCCACGCACAGGTCTACGCGCCGTGGTACGCCGAGAAGGTCCGTCCGGCCGTCGGCTGAGCACGCGGCGGCTCACCGAGGCGATCTCGCAGCCGACCAGGCGGCTCGCGGCTGACCGAGGCGATCTCGCAGCCGAGCAGGCGGCTCGCGGCCGAGCAGGCGGCTCGGCGGCTGGGCGTGGTACGCGTGCCCGTGCGTAGGGTGGAGGTGGGCCTGGTCGACGACGGACGACCGGGCCTGCCCGCCGTCCACCACCGAGGAGCTGTCCCCCGTGCGTGATGACGAGCACCCTGACCGCGGGTCCGCCCGCGCGCCCAGGCGGGGAAGCGGGTTCGACCTCAGCGGCTACGCACACGAGCTGTCATGGCGCTTCTCCCGCTCGGGCGGGCCGGGCGGCCAGTCGGTCAACACGACGGACTCCCGGGTGAGTGTGTCGTACGACCTCGCCCGGTCGGAGGCGCTGAGCCCGGTCCTGCGCGAGCGTGCCCTGCGGCGACTGGCGGAACGGCTCGTGGACGGCGTCCTCACCGTCACCGCGTCTGACCATCGCTCGCAGCTCGCCAACCGCCGTGCCGCCCTCGCCCGCCTGACCGCACTCGTGGAGGACGCGACCGCACCACCGCCCAAGCCGCGCCGGCCGACCAGGCGTACCAAGGGCGCGCACCAGCGCCGCCTCGAGGAGAAGAAGCGGCGCGGCGACACCAAGCGACTCCGCCAACCTCCGAGCTGAGACTCGGGGACGTTTCGGGCGTACCGCCCGAGGAGCTTTCTTGCCCGTCGCGCGGGGTCAGCGGTGCCCGCGGCGGAGCGCCTTGCGAGCGAGCGCCGGGAGATCCGGGACCTTCGGCAGCTTCGACATGTCCAACTCGGGCAGCCGCCTCGATCCTGGCGGGGGCGGCGTGACCCGCAGACTCAGGTCGGCGTGTTGAAGGACGTCGGCCAGCGGCACGTCGACGGCGGGGTAGCTCGCCACCGGCGTGTCCTTGGAAAAAACCACCCAGATCGGTTCGGCCTCGTGGAACACCCGAAGCACCGAGCCGTCGACCACGGTTGTCGCGTGGGTGAGCGCGCGCTTGCGATCAGCCTGCCGTGCCAGCGCCTTCTGGACCGCGCGCTGTGCCGGCTCGCGGCCGTGCTTGATGGCTTCGTAGACGAGCGGGCCGTACTTCATCGCGTACGTCACCGCGGTCTTGGCGATCCGTCCCTTGCCGGCCACTGGTCACCTCCGCCGTGATCATGCCGTCCTCTGCAGTCTCGCACGCCCGGAGGTGGCAAGGCCCGGGACCTGGGTCCGGATCACCTGGGTCCGGATCACCTGGTCATCCACACCCACCTGCCGACCAGTGCTGCTGTCGGTCATGCCACGCTGGCGCCGTGCCCGACCGCCGTCCTCCTGCCCGCACCCGGCGGCAGCCGCGCAGGGCTGACGCTGGACCGGCCGCGTACGCCGGCGCGCACGCGATCAGCACCGGCAGCGCGGAGCTCACGGTCGACCGCGATGACCCCGCCGGGTGGTTCGTGGTCGTCAACGGCGTACCCAGTTCGTATGTCCATCTCGACGATCCGACCCGGCTGGAGTTCGAGTACGTCCGGTGGATCGGCGACGTGCTCGACGTCCTCGACCGGGCCCTGCCGGCACCGCTGCGCGTCGCCCATCTCGGAGGCGGCGGCTGCACCCTCGCGCGGTACGTCGCGGCAACCCGACCAGGTTCACGGCAGGTGGTGTTCGAGGTCGACGGAGACCTGGTGGAGCTGGTCCGCCGGGCCTTCGGGATCCGTCGGGACCAGGGTTTCCGGATCCGGGTCGCCGAGGCTCGCGACGGCCTACGTACCCTCCCGGACGCCTCTCAGGACGTCGTGATCCGCGACGTCTTCGCGGGCAACCAGGTGCCGCCGGCGCTCACGACGGTCGAGTTCTGTGCAGACCTCGCCCGCGTCATGGCACCGGAGGGTACCTACGTCGCCAACGTCGCCGACCGCACCGAGCAGCGGCACGCCCGTGCGGAGGCGGCCACCCTGCGCGAGGTCTTCCGGCACGTCGCGCTGGTGGCCGAACCGTCCCAGCTGCGTGGCCGGCGTTACGGCAACGTCCTCCTGGTCGCATCGAACGCGCCTCTGCCGCTCGACCCGCTCACCCGCCGGCTCGCGTCAGGCGCCGTGCGAGCGCGGGTCGTCCGTCCGGAACGCCTCGCCGAGCTGGTCGCCGGCCTACGCCCGCTCACCGATCCCACCCCTACGCCAGCCGACGACGACGCACGTCAATTCCCAACGAAACATGGCGAATTCACCGCGCATCGTTGGGAATGATCACGCATGCGTGATCATGCCCCGTCGTGGTCTCCGTCGGCGAGGAGGCGCTCGACGCGTTCGACCTTGCCGGTGAGCTCTCCGGTGTGGCCGGGACGGATGTCGGCCTTGAGCACGAGGCCGACCCGGGGTGAGGTCGCTGCCACGACGTCGACGGCCTGCTTGACCACCGCCATCACCTCGTCCCACTCCCCCTCGATGTTGGTGAACATCGCGTTGGTCTCGTTGGGCAGGCCGGACTCGCGGACCACGCGGACCGCCGCGGCGACGGCTTCGCTCACGCTGCCGTCGTCGGCGCCGCCGGCGGGACTGATGCTGAACGCCACAATCATGCTGCCTACCCTGCCCCATCGAGACGCGGACGGATCAGCCCCTCCTGGACAACCGACGCGACCAGGCTTCCGTCGGTGGTGAACAGCCGGCCGGTCGCAAGGCCCCGGGCATCCGACGCCGACGGTGAGATCTGGTCGTAGAGCAGCCACTCGTCCGCGCGGAAGGGCCGGTGGAACCAGATCGCGTGGTCGAGCGACGCGGTCTGCAGGCCACGCGCCCCGATATAGGTGTCGTGGGGCACGAGCGTGACACCGAGCAGGGTCAGATCACTGGCGTACGCAAGAACACACCGGTGCAGGACCGGGTCGTCCGGCAGCCGGCCGGCGGCGCGGAACCACACCCGCGCGCGGGCGGGATGGTCCGGGTCGTCCGGCGTACCGCCACGGCGCGAGTCGCCCGCATAGCGCACGTCGAGCGCGGCCCACTCCTCCGCCCACGTGTCGCTCGGGCGCCCCGAGATCTTCTCCAACACCTCGCCGAGTGTCGGGCACACGTCCGGAGCGGGTACGTCGGGTGCCACGTCCTGGTGGTCGAACCCGGCCTCGGGCACATGGAACGACGCCGACATGTAGAAGATCGTCCGGCCATGCTGTCGCGCGACCGTCCGGCGGGTGCTGAACGACCGGCCGTCACGCAGCCGCTCGACGTCGTAGACGATCGGGACGTTGGTGTCGCCGGGCAACAGGAAGTACGCATGCAGCGAGTGCACCGCCCGGCCGGGTTCGACGGTACGGCTGGCCGCGACCAACGCCTGGCCGGCGACCTGTCCGCCGAACACCCGCTGCAGCCTGGTCTCCGGCTGGCGGCCGCGGAACAGGTTGTCCTCGATCTGTTCCAGATCGAGCAGGTCGAGCAGTTCATCCAGGGATCGAGGCACTTCCCCATCGTGCCAGGTGCTACGAACGCGACTCCGTACCGGCGGGGCTGACGGCATCGACCAGGCGGGCCACCCGCTCGCGCAGGTCGGCGAAGTGCGAACGCAGCAGGTGCCGCGCCCGTGCCCCGTCGCGAGAGCGGAGGGCCTCGACGATCCGCTGGTGGCTCCCGACCACCTGGGAACGGTCCAGCGGCGGCGGAGCAAGCTCTCTCGCGACCTGGTGGTAGATGTCCCAGAACAGACTGACCAGCTGCGTGGCGAGCTCGTTGCCCACGCCCGCGTACAACCGTTCGTGGAACCTGCGGTCGGCGTCGGCGAGTTCGCCGGTACGCATGGCCTCGACGGCCGCGTCGAGCGCTTCGAGGAGGTCGTCATCTGCCTGGTCGGCGACGCGTTCGATCAGTCCCAGTTCGAGCAGCTCGCGGACCTCCACCAGGTCGGCGAGCGCACTCGGGTCGTCGCGTACAGCGAGGCGGGTACGAAAGAGCAGGCCGGGCGTGACGGCCGTGAGCGGGGCACTGCCCACGAACGTCCCGTAGCCGTGCCGGATCTCGACGATCCCCAGCGTGTGCAACGCGCGGAGGGCTTCACGGACGGAGTTGCGGCTCGCGCCCAACGTCGTCACCAGGGCCGGCTCCGCCGGCAACGGCGAACCCGCCCGCAGCCCTTCGTCGAGGATGAGATCGACGATCCGGGCCTCGAGCTGGCGACCTGTCCCTGCCATGTACCAACCTTCAGCGAGTCCTGGGACCCGGGTGCTCCGGGTCCTGTGGGCACCGGGGCCCGGGTCCTGTGGGCACCGGGGCCCGGGTCCTGTGGGCACCGGGGCCCGGGTCCTACGGGCTGTGGGGGCGTCCGGTGCCCTGAGCATTCGGCGCCTTGGGCTAGCCTATCCGGCGGACATCCCACGTCCTACGTATGGCGAGACGAAGAGGTGGACCGTGGCTTCAGCCAGCACACCGTCAGGTGTCATCCCGCCGGTCTGCACGCCGTTCACGCCCGAGCGCGAGCTCGACGTCGCCTCCCTCGAACGCCTCTGCGCCTTCCTCCTCGACGCCGGCGTCGCCGGACTGTTCGTCGGCGGGTCGACCGGCGAGGCCGCCTACCTCACCGACGACCTGCGGACGCGAGTGCTGCAGGCAGTCGTGGGCTTCGCGGCGGGACAGGTACCCGTGGTGGCGGGGGCGATCGACATGACCACGACCCGTGTGATCGCGCACGCCCGGGCGGCCCAGAAGCACGGCGCCGACGGCCTGGTCGCGACCGCGCCGTTCTACTCGCCCACGCACCCGGCGGAGATCGCGGTCCATTTCCGCGCGATCAGGCGAGCCGTCGACCTGCCGCTACTCGCGTACGACATCCCCACCGCGGTCCACACGAAGCTGCCCTCCGACCTGGTGGGCGAGCTGGCCGCGGACGGCGTACTCGCCGGGCTCAAGGACTCCAGCGGGAACATCGACGGGTTCCGGGCCGCGATCGGTGCGACGGCAGGGGTGCCGTCGTTCCGGGCGTACACCGGGTCGGAGGTCCACGCCGACCTCGCACTCGTCGCGGGCGGGCACGGCATCGTCCCGGGTCTCGGCAACGTCGACCCGGCCGGGTTCGTCCGCCTGTACGAAGCCGCGCGACGTGGTGACTGGCCGGCGGCCATGGCCGAGCAGGACCGGCTCCGGCGCCTCTTCGCCCTCGTCGGGGTCGGCGACGGCCGGATGGGGTTGTACTCCTCGGCCATCGGTGCGTTCAAGGCGGCACTGCGGATGCGCGGGGTGATCACCCACGCGACGACCAGCCTGCCGATGATCCCCCTCGACGACCGCGAACTCGCCTCCGTCGCGCGGCACCTGGAGGAAGCGGGCCTGCGGTGACGCCGGCGAGGACGGTGTACGCCGCGGGGGCCGACGGTTACGACACGTTCCGGATCCCGGCGATCGTGGCCGTGCCCGACGGCACGCTGCTCGCTTTCGCCGAAGGTCGCCGTCTCGGTCCGGGAGACGCGGGGCCGATCGACCTCGTCCTGCGGCGATCCGCCGACCGTGGGGACACCTGGTCTGCCCTCCAGGTCGTAGCGAGCGATCCCGGCAACACCGTCGGCAACCCGAGCCCGGTCGTGGATCCGGCGTCCGGCGATGTCGTGCTTCTCACGACCCGGGCCGCCGGAAGCGCGACCGAGGACCGCATCGTGCGGGGTGAGGTCCCTGCCGCCGAGTCGCGGCGGGTCTGGCTGCAGCGCAGCGCCGACCATGGCTTGAGCTGGACGGCGGCGGTCGACCTCACCACCTCGACGAAACGCCCCGACTGGCGGTGGTACGCCACCGGGCCGGGCCATGCGATCGCGCTCCGCCAGGGGCCACACGCCGGGCGCCTCGTCGTACCCGCCAACCACTCGACCGGCGCAGCGGGACACGGCGGGCACCTGCTGCTGAGCGACGACGGCGGACGATCCTGGCGGATCGGTGCGGAGGACCACTGCCCGCCCGAGCAACACCAGTCGGCCGGTTGGTGCGTACATGCCAACGAGTCGACGGTCGCCGAGCTCCCGGACGGGCGGATCTACGCCAACACCCGCAACCAGGGCGGCCTCGCGCCCGCCCATCGCGCTCAGACCGTGAGCTCCGATGGCGGGGAGACGTTCGACCGGCCGTACGCACCAGTGCTGGCGCTCGCGACGCCCGTCGTCCAGTGCAGCCTGCTGGCCGTCGATGGGCAGTTGGTCTTCGCCGGGCCAGGTGATCCGGAGGTCCGGAGGCGACTGACCGTCCGCTCGAGCCGGGACGCCGGTCGGTCCTTTCCCGAGGAGGTCGTCGTCTCGCCGGGTCCCGCTGCGTACTCCGATCTCGTCGACCTCGGCCGCCACAACGGCGAGCGCACGATCGGGGTGCTGTTCGAGAACGGCGACCATCGCCCCTACGAACGGATCAGCTTCACCCACCTCGCCCTGCCGTGACGGGGTCCACGCCTCTGGCATTCGCCCGGCGGTCAGGTCGCTCACGAGGGTGGCAGGAAGGTGTCGGCGGCGCGGCCAATGGGCGACGAGCACGTGCGTGATCTTCCCGTTCGTCCGGGTTCGTCCTAGCGTTCCGATCATGGAGAACGCCACGAAGCCGCGGACCCCGCGAAGGCGCGAACCGTCCTCCCCGGGTAGCCCCCAGCCACATCACCGCCATGGTGGCCGGTCGCGCACGCTCGCAGGACTCGCCCTGGCCATCCTCGCCCTGTCCGTTCTCGTCACCGCCCCTTTCCTCGCCAGCCCCCTCTTCACTGGTACGGCCAGTGCTCGGGTGCTGCCGGAGCGGGGCTCAGTCCTGACCGCTCCGTCGGTCGACGCCGCCGCCCTGCCGGGGTGTGCGCTGTCCAGCCTGCCGCCCGAGGCCGCGGAGACGCTGGACCTGATCTACGCGGGAGGGCCGTTCCCCTACGACCAGGACGGCACGGTGTTCCAGAACCGCGAAGGGCTCCTGCCCGCCGAGCCCATCGGCTACTACCGCGAGTACACCGTGCCCACGCCCGGCTCGCCCGACCGCGGCGCACGGCGGATCGTCGCCGGGGGCGACCAGCCCACCGACCCGGACGTGGCCTACTACACCGCCGACCACTACGCGTCGTTCTGCGAGATCGACGGCACCGGCGGAACGCCCGACCCGGTCGGCGAGTGCGCCCTGGCAGATCTGCCCGCACAGGTGGCGGAGACGGTCTCACTGGTCCGGGCCGGAGGTCCGTTCCCTTATGACCAGGACGGGACGACGTACGAGAACCGCGAAAGCCTGCTCCCCGACCAGGACCTCGGCTACTACCGCGTCTACACCGTCCCGACTCCGGGAGCGCCCGACCGCGGCGACCGACGGCTCGTCGCCGGTGGTGCCCAGCCGACGGATCCGTCCGCGCTCTACTACACCGCCGACCACTACGCGTCGTTCTGCCAGATCACCGGCTGAACGTCCCACCGGCGCGATCGCACGAGTCATAGCCACCCAGAGACGTCTTGGAGCATGGTCCGTCGAACGTCACGGGTGGGGAGAACGACCCATGGCTCGTCGCGGCGACCTGCACAATCTGACCGAAGCTGTGCGTACTCCCTGCTTCGTAGCCTCGTGGTCCGGACGCCCGCGGGTCACGAGGGCGCGAACGAAGGGATGCACCGTGCCGAAGTACCTCATCGAACGCGACGTACCGGGGGCCGGCGGGCTCTCGCCCGAAGGCCTCCGCGCCGCCGCCGCGGAGTCCAACAAGGCGGTCACAGCGCTTTCGCCGCGCGTGCAATGGCAACAGAGCTACGTCGCCGATGACAAGATCTTCTGCGTCTACATCGCGGACGACGAGGCGGTCGTGCGCGAGCACGCCCGTCTCAGCGGAATGCCCGTCACGGTCATCACCGAGATCAGGAGCGTCGTCGACCCCACCGCTGACACTCCGTAGGGGCTGGGGGAACAGCTGCCGGGCGGGGATCGAGGGGATCTCCCGCCCGGCGGGCGGCGCAGCGGCAGAGAACCGGGAGGGTCAGCCGGTGGTCGCGGCGGCGCGGTCGATGGCGGCGCGGTCGGGCATCGAGGTGCTCGCGCCCTCCTTCTGGACCGACAGGCTGGCAGCGACGGCCGACCACCGGAGGGCGTCCGGCATGGGGCGGCCCTCCCCCAGCGCGACAGCCAGCGCGCCCACGAAAGTGTCACCCGCCGCCGTGGTGTCACGGGCGACCACCTCGGGCGCCGGTACCTCGAGCCGTCCGCCGTGCCGGTCACGCCACAACGCACCCCGAGCGCCGAGTGTCACCACGACCTCGGGCACGACCTCGAGGAGGACGGACGCGGCCGAGTCGACATCGGCCGCTCCTGTCAGCACCGCCGCCTCGTGCTCGTTCGGCACCAGCAGGTCGACCGACTCCAGGAGTGCGCCCGTCAGCGGCTGCGCGGGTGCGGGTGTCAAGACAACCTTGACGCCGTGCCCCCGAGCCGCTCGCGCACCATCGGTGACGGCGTCGAGCGGGAGTTCGAGCTGGAGCAACAACAGGTCGGCGTCGGCCAGCGAGGTATCCAGACCTGCGACGGGTTCGTGCACGGTGCCGTTGGCGCCGGGTACGACAACGATCGAGTTGTCGCCACCGCGCTCGACCAGGATGTGGGCGGTTCCGGTGGTCTCGGCGACACGGGCGACTCCGGCAGTGTCCACGCCGGCGTCCCGCAGAACTCCGAGCACCTGGTCGCCGTACGGATCCTCGCCCACCGCGCCGACCATCCGGACCTCTCCGCCTGCCCGCGCCGCGGCGATCGCCTGGTTGGCTCCCTTGCCGCCGGGGATCGTGAGGAAGCGATCGCCCGTCACCGTCTCCCCCATCGCCGGCGGTCGTTCCGCGAACACGACCAGGTCCATGTTGGCGCTACCAAGGACACAGATCCGTGCCGCCATCCGCATTTCCTCCTGGGCGTATCCGATGTGGTGGTCGAGTGTGATGAGCGGGTTGTGGTGGTCCGCTGCCGGTCGTGGCCCGTCCGGTTCTACGCCTTGCCGCTTCGTGCGGACGCGACCCATGCTGGAGGTCGTCCGCACCGGAGCCCACCGGCGATCAGGGCGATCGGCCGCGTCGTACGCCCGCAGAGGAGCCACCAGGTGACGATCTCGACCTTTCCCCCTCTTCGCGCTCAGGAGCGTACCCTCGACGCCGCCCCAGAGGCGCTGGGCCAGCTCCGGCGTTCCGCCGACGTGGCCGACGATGCCGACGAGCTGCTCCGTCGGCTCGACGACGACGGGTATCTCTACCTTCCGGGCCACCTCGACCGAGACGAGGTACTCGCGGCTCGGCTCGACCTCATGACGAGGTTGCAGGCCGACGGACTCGTGCAGCCTGGTACGGATCCGATGGACGGCATCCCCTCGGACGAGTCGTACCGCGGGATCCTCCACACAACCGCCAAGGCCAGCGCGCCACTGCAGCGCCTGCTCTACGCCGGCCGCACGGCCGCACTGTACGAACGGATCTTCGGCGAGCGGGTGCGACATTTCGACTTCACCTGGCTGCGCGCCGTACGTCCGGGCAGGGGGACGCCACCCCACGGTGACAGCGTCTTCATGAACCGGGGTACGCCGCGCCTGCTCACCGCGTGGGTGCCGCTCGGCGACGTCGACCTGCGCCTCGGCGGCCTCATCGTCCTCGAGCGCTCACACCGTGTCGACCAACTCCGCCGCGACTACCACACCCGAGACGTCGACACCTACTGCGAGAACGACGAGGAGTCCACCGCCTCGGCCCGCGCCGGGGCGTGGGAGTGGAACGGATACATCTCCCCCGACCCGGTCCAGTTGCGCGACGACCTCGGGTTGCGCTGGCTCACGGCCGAGTTCGCGATGGGTGACCTGGTGACGTTCCCGATGTACACGCTGCACGGGAGCCTCGACAACACATCCGACCGGCTGCGACTGTCCTGCGACATCCGCTACCAGCGGGCGAGCGAGCCGGCGGATCCGCGATGGATCGGGGCGAATCCCACCGCCCATGGCGCGGAGAGCAAGCGCGGCCTGATCTGCTGATCATTCCGGCGAGCGCGGGAGGTCCTCCGATCCCGCCCGGGGCGGGAAGTGCTCGCGGGCTTGGTGGGCGATCCGACGGATCAGCAGGGCATCGAACGCCGCACCGACGAAGCCGCCGACGACGGGTATCGCGCGGCCGAACCTACTGAGGCCATGTCGGCCGAGTTGGACGAACAGCCGGAACGCCACGCCCTTGTTCACGACCATGAGAGCGGCCGGCGACACACTTCGCAGTGCGTACGCCGCGACGCCGTTCACGCCGATCCCCGCATGCTTCACGACCTTCGAGGCGTCGCTGCCGGTCAGGGCGAGCAGGACCGACGTGCGTACGGCGTCTTCCTTCACGTCATGCCCACGGACGGCGGCGATCGCCGCGACCATCCGGGTCGCGATCAGGTAGAAGCCGAGGACGTTGGCGGGTAACGCGACCGGCAGTGTGACGAAACCGCCGATTCCGGTGGCGAAACCTCCGGCAGCCGCGAGGCGGGTGTGCGTCGCGACGATCCGGTCGATCGCGTCCTCGGCGTCGGGATGGGCGCGCAGAGCACGCTCGGCCGCCCGATCCGCGGACGCAAGCCTCCCTCCGCCGTCGATCCCCGCCCGGAGGAGGTGCCTGACTGCCGCATCGACGGCACGGTGGCCGCCAGCCGGATCCTTGCCCACGCCCTCGAGTATGCCTGGCCGGACCTCCTGTGCCACGACCGGACGGTCGATGCCATTTGCCGGATACGCGCGGAATGATGGCTGCCATGACGTCGCCTGGTTGGACCGCGGACACGATCCCTGATCTCACCGGGCTAACCGCCGTCGTCACCGGTGCGAACTCCGGACTCGGCTTCCACACCGCGCTCGAGCTGGCCCGCTACGGCGCGACAGTGGTCATGGCCTGCCGCGATCTCCGCAAGGGCGAAGCCGCCCTCGCCCGGATGAAGCACGAACTCGGCCGCCCGGCACTCGAGCTCCGGCGGCTCGACCTTGCCGATCTGGCGAGCGTTCGGGCATTCGCCGTGGAGATGCGGACGGCACATCCGCGGCTGGACATCCTCGTCAACAATGCGGGGATCATGGCGATCCCTCGCCACGTGACCCCGGACGGCTTCGAGAGGCAGCTCGGTGTCAACCATCTGGGCCACTTCGCGCTCACCGGGCTGCTGTTCTCCTGCCTGACCCGTGCGGGCAGCTCACGGGTCGTCACCGTGACCAGCGCGTCGCACTCGGTCGGGAGGATCGACTTCGACGACCTGATGTCCGAACGCCGGTACGGCCGGTGGCGGGCGTACGCACAGAGCAAGTTGGCGAACCTGCTCTTCGCGTTCGAGCTCCAACGCCGTGCCGAGCACACCGGACTGGATCTGGTCAGCGCGGCCAGCCATCCCGGCTACGCCGCGACGAATCTGCAGCATCCGTGGTCCCAGACCAGGCCACCTGGGTGGCTGCTGCGCACCGCGGGAGATCTGGCGGCGCAACCCGCTTTCGCTGGTGCACTGCCCAGTCTCTACGCGGCCACGATGCCGGACGTGCGGAGCGGCGACTTCTTCGGCCCACGATGGTTCGGCCTGCGCGGCTCGCCGACTCGGGTGCGAGCCGCGGCACGGGCGTACGACAGCGCGACGGCGGAGGCGCTGTGGAAGCGCTCCGCAGAGCTCACCGGTGTCGACTTCGCGGAGTTGGGGTGAACACGTGAACCGCACCGGTCACGGCCGAGCATCCGCACATTCCTTACATGCATATGCCGGCAACCGAAAACTATAGACGCGCCCGGCGCGGAGCGGCACACTGCTTCCGAGCATCGTGCACATCCGTGTACGCCGTCCGGGAGGTGCGTCCACCGTGCTGACCTCGCGCATCCACCTGCAACGCCTCACGCTCGTCGCGGTCTCCGCGGTCGCGTTGGTGGCCACCATGGCCGCCCTGCCGTCCGCCGCCGCGCCGGTCGCGTCGTCCGGCGAGAGGGCCGCCGCGGCACCAGGCGGCGGAGACTCGACGACGGGCAAGGAGTGTCCGGCACCTGATCCGGCGACGCCGAAGCGGCAGTTCCGCGCGATGTGGATCGCCAGCGTGGTCAATATCGACTGGCCGTCCCGGCAGGGCCTCAGCGTCGCCGAGCAGAAGGCCGAGTACCTCCGCCTGCTCGACGAAGCCGAGGACCGTCGCCTGAACGGCGTCGTCGTGCAGATCCGGCCGACCGCGGACGCCTTCTGGCCCTCGCCGTACGAACCGTGGTCGGAATGGCTGACCGGCACTCCGGGACAGGACCCGGGCTATGACCCGCTGGCCTTCCTCGTGAGCGAGGCGCACGCGCGCAACCTGGAGTTCCACGCCTGGTTCAATCCGTACCGCGTCAGTATGCAGGCTGATCCCGCCCACCTCGCACCCGATCATCCAGCCCGGCAGCACCCGGACTGGATCGTGCCCTACGGCGGGAAGCTCTACTACAACCCAGGTATCCCGCAGGTGCGGCGCTTCGTCGAGGACGCCATCCTGCACGCGGTGAAGAACTACGACGTCGACGCCGTCCACTTCGACGACTACTTCTACCCATACCCCGTGGGCACCGAGCAGTTCGACGACGAGGCGACCTACCAGGAGTACGGCGCCGGCTTCCCCGACAAGGCCGACTGGCGCCGCAACAACATCGACCTGCTCGTCAAGGAGTTGTCCGTACGCATCAAGAAGGCGAAGCCCTGGGTGAAGTTCGGGATCAGCCCGTTCGCGGTGTGGCGCAACATCGCCACCGATCCCGAGGGGTCCGACACACAGGCCGGCGTCGAGACCTTCGACGACCTGTACGCCGACACCAGGCGGTGGGTCCGCGAGGAGTGGATCGACTACATCGTCCCGCAGGTCTACTGGAACATCGGCTTCGCTCCCGCCGACTACGCGAAGCTCGTGCCGTGGTGGTCGGCCGAGGTCGACGGGAGGGATGTCCAACTCTTCGTCGGCCAGGCGACCTACAAGGCGGGCACGTCCACGCAGGATCCCGCCTGGTCGGACCCGCGGGAGATGACGCGGCACCTCACCTTCAACCGCGACCATCCGCAGGTGGCCGGTGACATCTACTTCAGCGCCAAGGACGTCATCGCCGACCGGCTTGACAACATGAGCATCCTGGTCGCCGACCACTACGCGCGGCCGGCCTTGGTGCCGGAGATGCGCCAGCTGGGCGGGAGGGCACCTGACCAACCGTCACTCGTGAGCGCCGAGCACACCGACGAGGGCGCACGCCTGTCCTGGAAGGACACCTCGTCGGCGCACCGCCGGGCCACGTCGTACGCCGTCTACCGGTTCGACGGGGACGAGTCCGACCCGTGTGGTTTCGACGACGCGGGCAACCTGCTCACGACCGTGCGGGCGGGGTCGGGTACGAAGCAAGGCTTCGTTGACACCACCGCCGATCCGGGACGGACCTACACCTACGCGGTCACCGGGCTCGACCGGCTGCACCACGAGAGCAAACCGAGCGAGGGCCGGACCGCCCGCCCCTGAAGCATCTGGCTGGATCCGCGAAGCGGCGCGGCCGTAGGATCGCTCCACGTGCCACTCCTGCTGCTCGACCTCGACAACACCCTCGTCGACCGGGATGCCGCGTTCCGGTTCGCGACGACGGATCTCCTTGCTACGCACGGACTTCCGGCCACCGACCTCGACTGGGTTCTCGAGCTCGACGCCAGCGGCTACCGGCCGCGGGGCGTGGTAGCACGCGGGCTGCTGGATCGCTATCCGATGCTCGCTCCCCCGCTCGTGCAAGGCTTCCTTGACAACGGCGCCGCCGATGCGGTCACCCTCGCGGCGAGCACCCGTACGGCCCTGCGACACGCCACGGCCCTCGGCTGGACTCCGGTCATCGTGACGAACGGCCGGGTCCGCCAACAGGAGAAGAAGATCCAGGTTTCCGGCCTCGATCGGGAGGTCGCCGGTTGGGTCATCTCCGAGGGCGTCGGGGCGGCCAAGCCGGACGCGGGGATCTTCGCCCGCGCCGCGGAGGTGGTGGGGGCGAGGCTGGCCGACGGCGGCTGGGTCGTCGGCGATTCTGCGCGCGCGGACATCGGCGGCGCTCAGGCCATCGGCTACCCCAGCGTGTGGCTGCCTCTCGGCAGGATCTGGCCGGCCGAGCTCGAGTACCAACCTACGCGCACCGCCGACAACGTGTCCGCCGCGATCCACCTGGTGCTGGACAACGCGCGCGTCGGATGAGGATCAGCCGCCCTGGATCTTCTCGAACGGAAGTCGTAGCTCCAGCCCACGCGGATCCAGCGCACTGGACCGGCTGACCTGACCGATCTCCGACTCGGGCAGGGCACGCCGGTAGATGCGTACTTCGTCGATCGAGCCTTGGAACCGGTTCGCACCGTCGATGCGCTGGCCGACGTGGATCCCCTCGACGCCGAACTCCTGGCCCTCGGTCACCGAGCCCTTCGGCCCGGTCGCGGCCGCCACCTGCTCACCGTCCAGCCACAGGCTGAACTGCCGGCCAGCCCGCCGCAGCGCGACGTGGTGCCACTCGCCGTCGTTCACCGGGTCGGTGGCGGTCAGGGTGGCCGAGCCGTAGCCGGTGCCGATCAGCGCACGGATCCGGTTGCTGCCCGGTTCCGCGCGCAGCCAGACCTGCGGCGTCGTGCCGGACCCGAGCCGGTACGCCCACAGCAAAGTGTGCGACCCGGCCGTCGCCGAGTAGCGGATCCAGGTGGACCACGTGAAGTCGTCGGCAGCGAGGTCGAGCGCCTTCGTGAAGGGCAGCTCCACTCGGTCGTCGCTACCGTCGAGGTCGAGCGCCGTGCCGAACCGGCCTTCGCCGAGCGTCGCTCCACCTCGGACGTACGCGGTGTTGCCACGCCCCGGCACACCTGCCTTCGCCAGGTCGGGCGTCGTCGGCCCAGGCGCCGGAGGCGGCGGGATGCCGGGCGGATCACCGTTCGGCGTCGCAAGGTAGGCCTCGTCGAAGCGGGCGAAGCGGATCGTCTCGTATGGGCTGAAGCTCCCCGCCTCGTACATCAACCCGACCACGCCGTCGGAGATCTCGGTGAGGTCGGAGTACGCCGAGGGACCCCAGTGGACGACCTTGCCCTCATCCCAGGACTCCCACGTCCGAGCCTCGTCGTAGGACGAGCGAACCGTCATCACCTCGCGCGCCGCCGGATGCGCCGGCGCCGCGAGCAGGATCCGGTTGCGGGCATCGCCCTCGTCGACCGCGCCCAGCCGCAGCAGCGATCCCTGCACGATCGGCGTGACGATCCGCGGGTCGGTGGCGAACGGCGCGTCGAAGGTCTCTCCGCCGTCGCCGCTGGTCGCGAACGCACGGTTGCCCGGGTCAGGATCGCTCCCGCTTTCGCGGGCGGAGTCATAGATCCCGCCGTCGACGAGCTCGACGATGGTGTTCTCGCCCGGGTGCATCACCTGGCTGTCGTGCGAGGCGATCGCACCTCGGTGCCAGGTCAGCCCACCGTCGTCGCTGTAGACGAGCACGACGCCGCCGGGCGTTCCGCCCGTTTCGTTGAAGTACGACGGGACGACGAGACGTCCGGCATGGGGTCCGCGGGTGAGCTGGATGCCATGGACCGGCCCGGTGCCGTACCACCACTCCCACTCGGGCTTGCTGATGTCGCCGGTGATGTCGACCGGTGCGGTCCACGTGGCACCGTTGTCGTTGCTGACCTGCAGGAACGGGCGGCGGATCTGCTGGTTCGCCCCTGGGTTGTAGGTCGAGAGCAACGCGATCCGACCCGACGCCCGGTCCACGACCGGTGCCGGATTCCCTCTGGTGTCTCCCGATCCCTCGATGATGACCTGCAGCGGTCCCCAGGTTCGGCCACCGTCCTGCGACCGGCGAAGTACGAGGTCGATGTCGCCAGTGTCTGAGCAGGTGTTGACCCGGCCTTCGGCGAAGGCGAGCAACGTGCCGTCGGTGGCGGTGACGATCGCCGGGATCCGGAAACACGAGTAGCCCAGCGTGCCGCCCTGGAACAGCACCTGTTCCTCGAACATCGCCTGCTCGACCAGGCCCAGGCTCTCCTCATGGCCCGATTCCTGGCCCGGCCGCGGCTCCGCACCGGCGGCGTCAGTGCGGGGCACCGCCGCCAGCAGCGCGGCGAGCAGGCAGGTGGTGGCGAGGATGGACACCGTCGCTGCGCGAGGGACGCCGGCTCGCCGCGGTTCGGTGTCCCCGCTCGGGCGTGCGTACGGAGGCGCTGCCGTCATGCCGGACTCCGTTCGTCCGTCCCTTGCGTCGACATTGGACGTGGGACATGGGATGTCTGGCGGCGACGGTAGACCCACGACGTGCCGATGACAAGACCGGCGAACGAAACCGGCCGGGCAGCCCGACTCAGCTACCCGGCCCGGACGAGCGTGCCCCTCAGACTGGCGGGAGGAATATCGGCCTGGAAGTCGACCGCCCTCCCACAGGTCGTGGGAACGATGCCTCGGTCAGAGAATGACTTCTCCGCGACCGACGCGTTCGCGAAGCTGCTGCAGCGCCTCTTCGAGGATCTGCCGGGCTTCTTCGTCGGTACGGCGTTCCTTGACATAGGCGAGGTGCGTCTTGTACGGCTCATTTCTCGGCGCCGCCGGCGGGTTGCCCGAGTCAAGACTGGCGGGAAGCCCGCACCGCGGGCAGTCCCAGGAGTCAGGCACCGCCGCGTCAAGCGCGAAGCTCGGACGCGTCTCGTGCCCGTTGGCACACCAGTACGTCACTCTCTGGCGGGGCGCGGTATCACCACGCTCGGCCTCTCCCATTGGACCGGCACCGACCCGGCTGCCCCGAATGGCACTGCCACTTGCCACTGACGATCTCCCTCGTGACGGTCTGCGGACGAACGATGGCTCTGGAACGAGCCCGGACATCGGCGATCAGTAGGGACCAGGTGGCCGCGGTCGTCGCGGCGCTGTCCAGCGAGGTGGGGAGTGTGCCCGCACGCTCAGCCGAACTTGAGCAGCAATCCGAGTCCCACAATGCAGGCGAACCAGATGATGCCCGTGCCAACCGTGATGCGGTCGAGGTTGCGTTCAGCGATGGAAGAGCCACCGAGGCTCGACGTCACTCCGCCGCCGAACAGGTCAGACAGGCCGCCGCCCCGCCCTTTGTGGAGCAGGACCAGCAGCACGAGCACGAGGCTCGTGAGGATCAGCAGGATCGAGAGCGTGGTAACCACGGTCCGGTGAACCCCTTTGTCCGATAACGCCAATAACCGGCTATGGATAACCCAAGAGCCCTAAGAGTACGACACACAGCGTAAGCCGTAGCCCCCCGGCACTGTAGCCGCGGCGTCAGGGCGATCTTCGCGGCCGGTGCAAGGTTCGAGAGCGAGGATCGTCACCTCGAGGGACGCCACCCCGATCAGGACGAGGTGGACGGGTCACCGACCGATCCGGCGGCCGCCGCCCCCGTGACTCCGGCCGCCCTCGTGACTCCGGCCGCCGTCGTGACGCCAGCGGTGGCACCCGCCGCCTCCGCGGCGGACCGGGCGGCGCGGATGTCGCGCTCACGGACTGCGTGCTCGTCCGTCCGCGCGTCGTACCCCCAGAACTCCCGCAGCCACGCGGACACGAGCGCGACCCCGACCACACACAGCACGCCACCGCTCACGATGGAGGTACGCACGCTCGTCGCGTCGGCGACCAGACCAGCGCGTGCTTCACCGCCCATCGGCCCGATGGAGTACGACAGCATCTCGATCCCGGCAAGCCGGCCCCGTCGTTCGTCCGGGATGGTCTGGTGCCAGATCACGCTGCGGAAGATCCCGCTGATCATGTCGGCCGCGCCGGCGAACGCCAACGCGACGATCGCGAGCCATGCCGACGGCGCGAGCCCGGCGAAGACGACCGCCGCGCCCCAGCACGCCGCCGCCAGTACGACCGCGCGGCCGTGGTGGTGAACCCGCGCCGTCCAGCCGCTCGTCGCCGTCGCCACCAACGAGCCCACTGTGCCCGCCGAGTAGAGCAACCCGAGCATCGTCGGCTCGCGCAGCACGTCGGCCGCGAACGCGGGGAACAGCACGATCGGCATCGCCAGGAACATCGCCGTCAGGTCGACGATGTAGGTCCCGAGCAGGTCTTTGCGGCGTACGGCGTAGCGCAGCCCGTCGGCGATCCCCCGGGCCGCGCCGGCGAGACCGGCCTGCACGGTGTCCTGCAACGGCGGATAGCGGCGCAGGGTGGCGAAGAGCGCGGTAGCGATCATGAGACCGCAGACGTCGACCGTGTAGGCCCACACGGCGCCGCTGGTCGCGAGGATCACCCCGGCGAGCGCCGGTCCCGCGAGCATGCCGGTCTGCATCCCGACCGAGGAGAGGGTGACGGCAGCGGGCAGCTCGTCATGGCGGACGACGCGCGGCGTGAGCGCCTCGCGGCTCGGTCTTTGCAGCGACTGCGCGACCGTCAACAGCACTGCCACGGCGTAGATCAGTCCGACGGACGGCCGTGCCAGGGCCGCGTTGACGAGGAGCACGACCGTGAGCAGGCACTGGGCTGTGCCGGTCGCGACGAGGACGCTCCGCCGGTCCACCCGGTCGGCGAGCGCCCCGCCGTAGAGGCCGCAGGCGATCAGCGGGACCAACTGGATGAGTCCGAGGGCGCCGACGGCGAAGTTGGAGCCGGTGAGGTGGTAGAGCTGGTACGGCAGGGCGACGTAGGTCATCATCCCGCCGAGATAGAAGACGGTGCCGGCGATCCAGAGCAGCCGGAAGTCGCGGGAGGTCCGCATCGGGGTCAGGTCGAGGCGCAGCGCGGCGAGCCGGCGCCACCATCTGGACAGCCCTGAAGACCACCTCGACCCGCCTGGTGGTTCCTCGGCTGGTCGAGGACGCGTCACGAGCGGCCATTCTCGGTGTCGGCGCCGGCTGGCGGCAATTCGGTTTCACGGACGTGGACGGCGGTGGATCACCTGGCCGGCCGGGGTGCTCGTCGGAACGCCGTCACGCAGGACCATCGTGCCCCCGACCAGGGTGTGCAGGACGCCGGTCGAGAGCTGCCACGGGTCCTCGAAGCTGGCCCGGTCGGTCACGGTCCCGGGGTCGAACACCGCGAGGTCGGCGACGGCACCCGGCCGGACCACGCCGCGGTCCGACCAGCCGAGCCGCGAGGCCGGCAGCTCCGTCATCGTGCGTACGGCGAGGGGCAGGTCGAGCACCCGCTCGTCGCGCACGTAGTGGCCGAGCACCCGGGGTGAACGTCCCGAGCCCGCGCGGATGAGGTCGCCCGCGGCCTGGGCAGCCGAGCACATGACCGTCGCTGGCGACGGCGACAGCGGGGTCGCGCAGAATCCGGCGTACGTCGTCCTCGGACATCGAGTGGTTGACCACGCCGAGGAGTCCACGCTGGCCGCGCAGCAGTTCGACGGCGGCGTGGGCGGTGTCGAGGCCGAGCTCGACGGCCGCCGCCTCGATGGTGCGCCCGACGAACCGCTGGTAGGGCCCGTCAGGTGTGTCCGCCACGACGATGCGCTCGGGATCGAACGACCCGCCGACGTCGCCGCCGAGGTCGCGAGCGATACGTTCCGCCTGGTCCGGATCATCGAGCCGCTTCAGCATCGCGGCGGGACCACCGTCGAGCGCCCAGCCGGGCAGCCAACTGGTGAGCGTCGTGCTCGACGCGGTGTAGGGGTACTGGTCTGCGCCGACGTCGACACCCTCGGCTCTCGCCGCCTCGATCAGGTCCAGTGCCTCGGCAACGGAGCCCCAGAAGGCCGGACCGGACGCTTTGAGGTGCGAGATCTCCAGGCGTACGCCGGACCGCCGGCTGATCGTCAACGCTTCGTTGACAGCATCCAGCAGGCCGCCACCTTCGTCGCGCATGTGAGTGGAGTAGAGGAGTCCCTCCGCGGCGGCCTGCGTCGCGATCGCCACGAGCTCGTCGGCCTCCGCGTACGTGCCGGGTGCGTAGATGAGACCGGTGGAGAATCCCACCACGGCGTTGGCGCTCCGCGCGACGAGCGCACGCATCCGCTCCAGTTCGGCTGGCGTGGGAGCGCGGTCGGCGCCGCCCATCGCCGCGATCCGCAGCGCACCGTGACCGACCTGCAAGGCGAGGTTGACACCCAGCGGGAGCCGTCCGACCGCATCGGCGTACTCCCCCGCGCTCGACCACTCCCAGGTCAGCCCGTCATCGATGAACCGCCCGTGTGCGCGGAGTTCGTCGGCGTGGTGTGGTACGACGGGGAACGGCGAGAATCCGCAGTTGCCCGTCACGAGCGTCGTCACGCCCTGGGTCACCTGCGTGACCGCCTCCGGTGCACCGAACACGGTGAAGTCGGCATGGGAGTGCAGGTCGATGAACCCCGGGCAGACCACCGCGCCCGGGATGTCGACGACCTCGCTCGCGTTCACGTCGAGGCCGCCTGCGCCTACGGCGCTCACGTCGACGACCCGACCGTCGGCGACGAGGACGTCAGCGGTACGACCGGGTGCTCCGGTGCCGTCGATCAGGGTGCCGCCGCGCAGGAGGATGTCGTGAGCCATCCCCTCACCCTGCCACGAGGTTCCCCGACAGTGCCGGGCGTACTGACGGCTGAAACGGCACCCGGGCCGCAGCCTCTCGGGCCAGTACCGAACCGAGATCGGATCGATACCGGCAACGGTCAGTCTCTGTCGAGACCGCGCAGTGCCGCCGACCGAACCGCGGCCGGCGCACAACCTTCATAAGACGAAACCGGGGGTGCATCATGCGCGCCATGATCATCGCTTTCCTCGCATTGGTCACCAGTGTTACTGGTGGCGGTGCCATGGCAGAGCAAGCGGCCGCGGCCGGCGGTGACAAGAGGCCGGTGGTCCAGGCCGAGACCGCTGCCATTCACCTCGACAGCAAACAGGCCAAGGCACTCGAACATGCATGGAAGTCCAACCCCGCGCTGACGGTCGACGAAGCACTGGCCGTGATCGGGGAGGAAGAACTGGCGATTGCTCCTCGCCGGGAACTGGCCAGGGCTGACGAAAGGAACGTCGGCACCACTGAGGAGGGAGAGGACGAGGTCACCCGTGAGTGTTCGACGATGAGCCTGTGGGGCGACTCGGACGGAAACTGGACGTGGACCAACGAGTTCTTCCGGCGCAAGGCCGGACCGGCCCTGGCCGGAGCCGCGCAGGTGTCCACCAACGGAGAACTCAGCGTCGCCTCCAACTTCACCTTCGAGGGGTTGGAACAACGGGAAGGCGACCAGGTTCCCTTTACCGGCTTCTTCTCCACCGCGACCCAGGTCACAGCCTTCTCCTGGAACCAACCGCTCAGCGGAGGTCCCATCGTGTGCTACGGCTGGCTGACGGTGTGGTGGGAGTGAGTCGGCCGTCATCCGGATGACGGTGGTGCAGGTCCGCCCATCGTCGAGGTCGTGTCCAGCGGTACGCCGGCTGCGCACCGCGGGCAGGCCGCCGGTGGCCAGAGGGCGTTGTCCAGCCGCGCCGTGCTGTGGAGAGGTACGGAATGCTTGCTGGCCAACGCCTCGGCCGCCTGGCCGAGGACCAGCAGGGCGCCCAGCGCGGCCGGCATCGCCCCGGCCGACCTCAGCGCGGACAGCGTTGACGTGACCGCCGAGCCGGCGTTGATGACATCGTCCACGACGGCGACCCGGGCGCCCGCGACCCGCTGCCCGGCTGCAAGCGCGTAGCGCGCGGAGTAGAGCGTCCCCTCCCGGGGTGGCTGGGTGCGTTCGGTGAACCAGAACTTCACGCCGAGTTCCAGTGCCAACATCTGCGCGACGAACGCCCCGCCGGTGAGCGGGCCGCACACGCCGTCCAGCCGGTTGACGTCGAGTGAGCGCGCGAGGTCGTGAACGAACGGGCGGAGCGCCGTGGGATTCTCGAATAGCGCGTCGAGGTCGAGCCACAGATCGCCGTGGTGACCCGACTCCAGCAGGAAGTGACCCCGCCGGACTCCCATGAGGTCGAGAATCTCGGTCCGCACGCGGGGATCGTCCCCGCCGGTGTCGCTCAACGGCCTCTCCAGGTCGGGCGGTCCTTGGCGAGGAAGGCCCGAACCCCAGCCGAGAAGTCCTCGCTCGCGTAGACCCGGTGGAGGAGGTCGGTGTCATCGGGGATCTCAGCCGTCCGCAGCCTCCGGACCGTCTCCTTCGCGGCCCACATCGTGAGCGGCGCGTGGGTGGCAAGGCGCGAGACGACGTCCTCCGCCGCCGCGTCGACCTCCTCCACCGCACAGACCTCGCTCACGAACCCGGCCGTGTGGGCCTCCTCCGCGCCCATGAACCGGGCCCGCAGCAGCAGGTCGAGCGTGCGGTTCGCGCCGAGCTGGTCCACCAGGAGCGCCGTCGTCGCGAGCGAGAGACAGTTGCCCAGGGTGCGCGCGATGGGTACGCCGAACCGGGATCCCTCCGTGGCGATCCGCAGGTCGCAGGCAGCGGCGATGGCCAGGCCCGCCCCGACGCAGTAGCCGGTCACGACCGCGACCGTCGGGACGCGTACGGATGCCAGCTGGTCGAGCAGCGCCGTCATCCGGCGTTCGTAGTGGATCCCGTCCGCGCCAGCGGCGAACTCGGTGAACTGGGCGATGTCGGTCCCCGCGACGAACGCCTCACCGCCCGCGCCGCGCAGCACCATGACCCGGAGCCCGTCGTCGGCCTCGCGGTCGGCCCGGCGGCACGCTTCGACCAGGCCTTCGTACATCTCCCAGGTGATGGCATTGCGCTGTTCAGGCCGGTTGAACGTGACCCACAGGGCAGCGCCCTTCCGCTCGACGAGCAGCGGGCCATCCTGGTCGGGTTTCGGCCGGTCGTCCCCCACTGTTGCTATTCCTCTCCCACGTCCTGGACCGCACCCGAGGCGCGGAGCTCGTCGAACGCGCGGTCCGACATGCCTGCCTCCGCCAATACTGCCCTGGTGTCGGCCCCGAGAGGCGGGCCCGCGCGGTGGCGTACGACCGGTGTGCCGGACATCCGCATCGGCGACCCGATCTGGCGGACCGGGCCGAGCCGGGGATGCGGGGCGTCCCAGAAGAAGTCCCGCTCGTGGAGATGGTCGTCGGCGAAGACCTCGGCGTAGTCCGCGATCGGGGCGCAGGGGACGCCGGCCTCGTCGAGTGCGTCGAGCAGGCGCTCGGTGGTCCAGGTCGACGTCGCGGCCTCGATCGCCGGCGCCAGCTCGGCCCGAAGGCGTTGCCGGTCGTAGGCGTCGGCGTAGCGCTGGGCGGCGTGGAGCTCCTCCAGACCCAGCAGGTCGCACAGGGCCGCCCAGGTCTTGGGCGTGACCGCGCCGAGCGTGACCCACCCGTCGGAGGTACGAAACGCCTGGTAGGGCGCGGTGCTCTGGTGCGCCGATCCCAACCGGCCACCGACCTCGCCGGCGCCGAAGTACCGTCCCGCCTCCCAGATCGCGAACGACACCCCGGACTCCAGCAGCGACACGTCGATGTGCTGCCCCTCGCCCGTGGCATCCCGCGCTCGGAGGGCCGCCGTCACCGCGAGGGCGGCGTAGAGGCCGCAGACGAGATCACACACCGGTACGCCGATCTTCGCGGGCGGGCCGTCCGGCTCTCCGGTGATGCTCATGAGGCCCGCTCTCGCCTGGGCCATGACGTCGAGCCCTGGCAGCCCCGCGCGCGGCCCGTCCTGACCCCAACCCGACAGTGACGCGTAGACGAGTCGCGGGTTGTCCACGCGCAGGTCGTCGTAGCCGAGGCCGAGGCGGCGCATCGCGCCCGGGCGGAGGTTCTCCAGCAGGACGTCGGCGGTGGAGACGAGCCGGCGGAACGCCTCCTTTCCCTCGGGATGCTTGAGGTCGATCACGACCGAACGCTTGTTCCGGTTCAGGCGTACGAACGGCGCGCTCTCCCCCGCCACGAACGGCCCGATCTGACGCGACGGGTCACCACGCCCGGGTGGCTCGACCTTGATGACGTCGGCACCCAGGTCGGCCAGCTGCATCCCGGCGAACGGCGCGGCCATGAACACACCGACCTCCACGACCCGCACTCCCGCCATGCTGGCGCGCTCGGACTCGTTCGGCTCCATCGACGTACTCCTCTGGTGGAATCGTTCCCTGACCTACCGGCCCTTCATCCCGGTCATCACAACGCCCCGGATGAACTGCCGTTGCGCGACGAAGAAGACGATGAGCACCGGGATCACCAGGAACATCGACGCCGCCATGCTGATGTTCCACGACGCTTCCGTCGGACTGATGAACGCGCGCAGGCCCAACGCGAGCGTCTTGTTTCCCTCGCTCTGCAGGTAGATGAGCGGAAGCAGGAAGTCGTTCCAGTGGTACACGAACGAGAAGATGCCGATCGCGATCAGTACCGGCTTCGACAGCGGAAGGATGATGTTCCACCAGATCCGCAGGTTGGACGGCGCCGGTGGACGCCCTGGCCAGGACGGCACGACGGGAGAGTTCGTTCCGAGTAACTGCACGGCGAGTGTGCACGGGTCCACCTCTTCCGGGGATGCGGTTTTCAGGCTGCGGGCATTCACCTCGGTGCGGAATCACTGGCGGCTTCGCTGCGTGCGTGCCTGGTGAACGACCTCTCCCCGTGTGCCGCGAGCTCGTCGAGCACCGCCTGGGTGTCACCGCGCTCGATGATGTCGAGAAGGACGCGGTGACGGTCGACGTGGTGCGCGAGATCCTCGTAGAAGTGCTCGCGGGCATAGAGGTTCATCGCCATGCACAACAGCAACTGCTGATGGAGCGAGTCGTAGAGACCCTCGAGCCGCCGATGGCCGGCAAGTCCGACGATCGAACGGTGGAACGCATAGCCGCACTCGACCAGGTGCGCGCGGTCCTCGCGTTCGGCGCACGCCTGCATCTCGGCGAGAGCGTCGCGGCAGCGCTGCAGCCGGTCGGCGCGGTCGTCGGTGACGGGAACGCCGAGCTCCACCGACAGGCGCTCGAGAGCCGAACGCAGGGTGAGGATCTCGAACACGTCCTCGTCGGCGAGCTGGGTCACCGTGGCGCCCCGGCGCGGCTGTACGACGATGAGGCCTTCCTGTTGGAGGATCCGCATCGCCTCGCGCAGGGGTGGCCGGCTGATGCCGAGATGCGCGGTCAGGCGTTCCTCGATCAGCCGTTCGCCGGGTCGCAGCTCGGCCGCGAGGATCATCCGGCGCAGCTCGTCGGCGGCGAGTTGGACGAGGCTCGGCGGGTCGAGCCGGGGCCGGACGGTGGCGGGCGCCGGCGGGGTGCCGTCGGACGATGCGGGAGGCTGACCCTCGGACGACGCCGCACGCCGGCCGGTCGGCTGTGTCCGGTCGCGTGCTGCCACGAATCCTCCGCGTCTCGGATGGTCGGGTGTACGCCGACTGGTTGTGAAGGGTCCTTCGACTGTTGTAGACAATAGTCAGCTTTGCCTGGCGTAGCCAGGGGCCACCGCCGTTGACCGACAGACCGGGAGGAACGCATGAACCAGCTCGACCGTTCGGCGCAGATCGGATTCGTCGGGCTGGGCAACCTCGGACTGCCGATGGTGTCCGCCCTGGTCAGCGCGGGTTGGCCGGTGACGGCGTACGACATCCGACCGAACGCGGTCAGCGCCGCCGTCGCGAAGGGAGCGTCGGGGGCCGCCTCCCTGCGCGACCTCGCTGGATGCCGGGTGCTCGCCCTGGCCGTGCCCGATGATGCAGCGGTCTCGGCGGTCGTGCGTACGCCTGGCCTCCTTGCGAGCCTGGCGGACGATCCCCTCGTCGTGGTCCACAGCACTGTGCTCCCGGCCACCGCCAACGCCCTCGGCCAGGAGCTGGCTGACTCGTCGACGACCGCCTTCGTCGACGCCCCCGTGAGCGGCGGTTTCGAACGCGCCGAGCGGGGCGACCTGACCGTGATGGTGGGCGCGAACGCCGAGGCGTTGCGACTCGCACAGCCGTACTTCGACACCATCGCCGGCGACGTCGTCCATGTCGGCGCTCCGGGCGCGGGATCGGCGGTGAAGCTCGCCAACCAGCTGATGATGTTCGCCGCGCTCGCCGGGGCGCACGAGGCTCTCGACCTTGCCCAGGCGTACGACGTCGATGCGGCCACCGTCCTGAAGGTTGCGGGCACCAGCACGGGCGACTCGTGGGTGGCGCGGAGCTGGGGATTCTTCGACCAGGTGGCATCGGCCTACGACGCGGCCGACGTGCCCGTGGCCTATCGCCCGTGGAGCAAGGACCTCTGGGACATCGTGGCAGCAGCGCGGACCGCCGGTGTCTCCCTTCCGGTGGCGGGCCTCCTGGCCCAGACGATGGCCGAGACCGTCGAACGCCACGCCGCCCGATCGTCCTAGCGTGTTCCGCACAACCGCCGCCAGCGGCAGCACTACCCGCCGACACACCGCCCTACGGGGGTAGTGTCCGTCTACTCGCGGAATTCGCCGGGGCCGAGGACCTGCCAGGGATCTGTGGTCGGGTCGCTGATCGAGCCGTAGGGAACGGTGAAGGTCAACACCTGCGACGTCGACCGCCTGATCGTCCACAACCTCGGCTTGTCACCGGAGCGGTCCCACGCGATGCCTTGTCCCTCGACCTCCGGAAGCTCGACGGTCGCCACCCATTCGAGCTTCGAACCCGCGGACGGGACGTTCATGACGTACGCCTCACCGAGGTCGTGACCGGTGAGCCAGAGCCGCCCGTCGGGTCCCCACGACCCACCAGAGTTGCTCATCGGCTTGAACCTGTCGAGGATCGCCTTCGGGATCGTCCACGCCTCGACGACCTGGAAATGGTCGTCCAGCTTCACGACCTGGGTGTTGTACGTCTCGCCGTACGGCTCGGTCTGGTCGTCCGGGACCACGTCGTAGTTGGCGAAGCCTGCCCACCACGCGCCGTCGTGCCGGTCCAGCCAGGTCAGCGATCCTCGGTCGACGCCGAAACTGTGGGTACGGATGGGTCGCATCGTCCTGGAGTCGAACACCTCGACCGAGCTCTCCATCGGCGACTCGTCGTAGTTGGAGTGTGCTGCGTACAACCTGCCGTTCACGACGACACCGCTGTCCATGTGCGTGATCGGACCGTCGTCGTTGCCGGCGAACTGCAAGAGAGGCTTGCCGGTCGCCCGGTCATGCTTGGTGATGGTGCGGTTGTTGACCGCGTAGAAGGCGTTTCGGTCGACGCCGACGCCCTGGTTCGCATCGAAGGTGTCGTAGGACCTGTCGAGCGTGGCCGTGTACACCGGCGGCTCGCCGGCCGCGGCACCAGCTGGTGCGGACGCCTGCGCTGGCAGCAGAGCGGAGCTCAGTGCCAGCGCTCCGGCCGCGAGCCCGGCAACCACTCCAGCGACGATCTTGGTTCGAGCAACCATCATGTCCTCCACGTGGATCTCCCGCGGCGACCATCTCGAACGCAGCGCTCGGCTGCGCGAACTCGGCTCGACGATGCGATGAACCGATCTCGAAGGTACGGCGCGGGGAAACGCCGTCCGAGTCGTACGCGGCGGCCGGATGCGGTCGTCACCTGGTACGGGCGGCTCGCTCGAGCGCGGCGCGATCGACGGCGATTCCCAGCCCTGGGGTCTCGGGGAGGACCAGATCGCCGTCGACGAAGGAGATCCCGCCGAGGAACTCGTCCTGCCACGGGCTGAGACCGGCGTAGCTCTCGACGATGAGGCCGTTGTCGACCGCCGCCACCGCGTGCGCACCCACGTAGTGGTTACCGTGCGGCGCCATCATCAGGTGGTGCGCGGAGGCGAGGGTCGCGATCCGGACCCACTCCGTCAGCCCGCCACATGTCTGCGGATCGGCCTGGACGATGTCGACCGCCCGGCGTTCGATGAGATCCCGGAACCCCCAACGCGTGAACTCGATCTCACCGGTGGCGATGGGAGTCGTGAGGCGGCCCACCAGCCGGGCCATCCCCTCGTGGTCGTCGGGCCAGCAGGGTTCCTCGAACCACGCAAGGTCGAACCCCTCCACCGCCTGCCCGAACTTCAACGCCTCGGCCGAGGTCCAGGCGTTGTTCGCGTCGACCATCACCCTGATGTCCGGCCCGACCGCCTCGCGGACCGCGGCCACCCGGCGTACGTCCTCACCGATGTCCGCGCCACCCACCTTCATCTTGACGGCGCGGTAGCCGGCGCCGACGAACCGCAGCATCTCCTCGGCGAGGTCCGCAGGCCCCTTGCCCTCCTCGTAGTAGCCACCGGCGGCATATGCGGGTACGCGGGAACGAAAGCCGCCGAGCAGCCGGTAGACCGGTAGGTCGAACGTTTTGCCTCGCAGGTCCCACAAGGCGTTGTCGACCGACCCGATCGCCGACACGGCGTCACCCTTGACGACAGGCTTCCGCCAACCGGTGAACATGCGGTGCCAGAGGCGGCTGTGATCACGCGGGTCCTCGCCGACGAGCCGATCGCGGATCGGTACCGCGAATCTGGCGGAGCCTTCGGCCGACAGAGCGAGGCCGGAGATGCCCTCGTCGGTGTCGACCTCGACAAGGGTGAGGCGCTTGTTCTCGGTCACCAGGATCGAGTTGCGGAAAGGCTTCGCCAGCTTCCCCAGGTCGTACGTCGTGAACCGCACGTCGGTGATCTTCATGCGACAGCCTCCGGCATGTTGGCGGGGGATGACGGATCCACGGATCTTGTTCGTACGAACGGAATCAGTCGAAGAAGTCCGCGTCCTCCGCCGAGAGGTACGGCCGGGCGGCTTCGGGAATGAGCTCGACACCCATGCCCGGCCGGTCCCACACGTCGATGAAACCGTTGGAGACAATGGGATCCGGCAGCCCGTCGACGATGTCGTACCACCATTCCGGCCGGCCGACGGGATACTCGAACGCGATGTAGTTGTCGGGAAGGGTCGCGCAGACCTGGACCAGCGCCGCCAGTCCCAGTACGCCGTCGCCGACTCCGTGGGGCGCCATCAGCACCCCGTGCATGTCGGCGTACTCCGCGACCCACTTGAGTTCCGCGATGCCGCCCACGTCGCAGGGGTCGGGCCCCACCACGCGCACGGCCTGTGTCTCGATCAGCTCCTTGAAGTTCTGCCGGAGATAGATCTGCTCACCGGTATGGATCGGGGTGGTCGTCGCGGTCGTCACCTCGCGGTACTGAGCCGCGTTGACGTACGGCACGTAGTCGCCGGTGAGCATGTCCTCCAACCACATCAGCGAGAACGGCTCGACGGCGCGGGCGAAGCGGATCGCATCAGGCACCGTCCAGCCCGGTCCCAGGTCCAGCGCCAGCCCGACCTCGTCGCCCAACACCTCCTTCATGGCCTCGACGCAGTCGACCAGGTGCCGCAGCCCACGCTCGGTGAGTAACCCGCGGTGTGGATGGGAGGGACCGCTGCGCGGCTCGCCGTAGAAGAAGTCGGGAAGCTGAACCGGCATCGCGCTGTGGAACGCCAACGCCTGCTTGACGATCGTGAAGCCCTCTGGCGCCTCGCGCATGGCCGTCATCGCGGCGGCATGATCTTCTGGTGCGTGTCCGTTCATCGGGCTGCGGACGCCGCCGTTGTAGACGCGCACCTTGTCGCGGACCTTGCCGCCCAGCAGCTTGTGGACGGGAAGCCCGGCTGCCTTGCCGGCAATGTCCCACAACGCCATCTCGATCGCCGAGACCGCGGACCCCCAGGGCTTGAACGCCCCCAGCCGGCGGATCTTGAGCATGACCCGCTCGACGTCGGTGGGATCCTCGCCGAGGATGCGCTCGCGATAGAGCTCCACTACCGGCTTGTGCTGGTCCTTCGCCGGCTCGATCGCTGCGTATCCGTCGAGTCCTTCGTCCGTCACCACCCTCACGACGGGATTGCGACCGAGAACGGCACACTTCAGATCGGTGATCTTCATCGGCTGCGACTCGCTCCCTGTCCGCGCGCGGACATACCAGGCGACGTGTGTGATGTCCCACTCGCCTTAGGACGATAGCCGTCAGAAGTCCTTACAGCGTTGGTCGTGACGAACCCGGCCACGACGGCGGCGTACGCCTCGGGCTCCGGCAGTTGCTCGGCTGGCAGCCAGCGGCCTGTCAGGCTGTCCGGGTAGCGGTCTCGAACGTCCGCTCAGGGGGTGGCGGAGATCCGGCCAGCCGGTATGTCGCCAGGACCGCCTTGTGGTCGCTCGGCCAGTGCTCGGGAATCGACAGGAAGTTGTCGTCGGTGTCCTCGACAACGCGCTCGTTGCGCACGATCGTCGAACGCGGGCCGACGACGCCCGCGCTGACGAGCTTGACCCCGGACGCGGAGCGGTGGAAGACGTAGTCGATCCGGTCTCGCTCGTCGGCCTCGGGGGCCCAGGTCAGCTCGGACGCATCCTTGTCGGGGTTGTCGGACGGCCAGGTGAATCCGGGATGGGTGACCGGGTTGGGGTAGGTGGCGCGGTAGGCGTCTACGTAGCCTGCGTCCCGGAGAAAGGCGCTCGTCTGCCACGGGATCGTGAGGCCTTGGTGGTCGAACAGTGAGCCGGTCGCGGCGGTCCAGTCGTCAGCCGGCGGCTCGTTGAAGTCGCCGCCGAGGAACACGGTTCGCCTCTTGGCGCGCTCGAGCGCGGCGTCCGCGACGATGTGGCTGATGACCTCGGTCCGGCCAGAGTCCGCGTTGACCTGAAGGATCTTGTCCACGTCGAGTACCGGCCCGTCCGGCAGCTTGTCCCAACCGTACTGGGCGAACTCGCTGGGCTCGTCTACGCCGCCGCCGTACCCGCGCGGGAGATAGGTCGCGTAGTTCCGGTAGTAGAGGTGCGCCGAGTACGTCGCCACCTCCCGCCCGTGGACGTCGAGGATTGCCTTCTTGGCGTAGGGGAGCTCGGCTTCGTCGATGATCGGGAATGCTGAGACGATGCCGGCGTCATCCGAGGCAGCCGCATAGTACGGCTGCTCCGGGGTCGACAGCGCCTCCGCGATCGCATGTGTGGCCGCCCCGGCCTCGGACAACAGGACCACGTTGGCGCCGGTCATTCGGATCGTCTCGACCACGTAGTCGAGACCGTCGGGGACGGCGGTGCCCTCGAACCAGATGTTGAACGACAGGATCCGGAACGTGGTCGGCGCTGCGGCGACGGATTCGCCCGGCCGGGCAAAGGCAGCGGGTACGACGACGACGCCGTGCAACGTGGCGACGGCGGCGAGGAGCACAGCCAGCCGACGAAAGACGCGTACGAACCAGCGCAACGGAATCTCCTCGAGGTCCGAACGGGCAGGAGCGCGGCGGTTCGTCAGACTACAGCGGGTCTCGGCCGCCCGCCACGCTCCGGTGAGGTCAACAGTTCGCGAACTCTCCGGGACCGTGAAGCGACAACGTCCTGCGAGGTCATCGCCGCTTGGCTAGGTCGACAGCACACAGCTTCGACGGGCGACGTGCTGCAGATCCAGGCTGGCCAGCACGTTCCCGGAAGCGGTGCGGCACCATACGCCGACACCTGCGCCACACATCGGGCAGACCCGGGACAGTACCCGTGCGGTGATGGTCAGGTCGTCGTCGGTGTAGCCCTGATCCTTCGAGTCGCCTGACCAGATCCAATCGAGCCGGCCCGAGTCGGGGGGATGAACGTTTACGGGCCTGCCACCGCCATCGCGCACACGATCCCGAGAGCCATGAATACCAGGAACATGCCGATCCGCCATCGCACCGCTACCGCCTTCGCCGGTCGGACTGAAGGTGCGGCAGCCCGCCTCCGTGGGGATGGCCTTCCCAGGCTGCCGCACCAGCTTGCGTGCGACGCAGCGACCGGGCCGAGACCTGCCGGCAGCATCCTTGGCTGCGTGGTGCTCTCCGTTATGAGCATGGCTCGTCCCTCTCGGTACGTCGGTGGTGACGAACGTAGAGCGGGATGACGCTCGAGACCCGAACTGTCAGTTCGGCTCGACCAGCGGTACGAGAAGCATCAGGCGATACCAAGGCGGTCGGCGAGCGAGACAACCTGCTTGCGGTAGGTCGGCCGAGCTCGCCGTAGCAGCCGTCGCACCAGTTCGCGGGTCTCCAGGCTGTGGGAGGCATCCTCAGGTGCGAGCTCAACAAGGTCTCTGAGGTGTACCAGGACAGCGGCATCGTCTCCGCGCAGGTCGTAGCACCGGGCGACTTCCAGGTTGAAAGTGAAGCGCCGCTCTCGGGACGGCAACCTGGTGGTATCGATCCCGTCGGCGATGCGTAGGGCTTCGGTGGCTTCGCCGGCCTCCATCTCGACGGATAGTCGGTGAAGCTCAACGTTGGTGGGACCGAAGACGGTGTGCATCACGTTGCGCTCGCCGCTCCGCGCAGCGAACACGCTGGCTTTCTCTCTGAGCCGATCTCTGGCCACCCACCATGCGTGGCGGCGCGCAGCACTTGTCACAGCCACCAGATGCAGGGCGCCGACGATGGCGATGACGTCATGGTCCTCAGGGGCCTCACGCAGCTGACTGATGGCGCGCATAGCCACATCCTCGGCAGATTCCGGGTGGCCGTCGCCCAGGAGGACGTGGCCCATGTTCCACTGGGCCGTTGCTATGCGGATGGGATCATCCGCGTCTTCTGCGGCTCGCAGCCCGCGATCAGCGACCATCAGCGACAGGTCAAGCCGCCCGGTGCGACGGCAGTAAGACCGTAGCAAGCCATACAGATCTGCGGCGCAGCGCAGCACTTCACGCCGGCCCGCTGCATCAGGGTCATTTCGGTGTGCCCTGACGGCACATTCGGTGTCCGTGATCAGCTCAGGCAGCACTTCAACCGCCTCACTGAACCTCCTCCCGGAGGTCTGCCAGCTCCGCCATGCATCCTCGACCCGATGCCGGAGGAGGCTTGGCGAAAGCGCCGACGCCCCTGCGCAGGATCGGGGTTGTGAAGCAAAGAGCGCTCTCACAACGGGCGGTGCAGCTCCATGGTCGGAAGAGTAGGGCTGGGACTGCGGGATGTCGGCGATCAGGCCGGCGGCAGGCACACCTAGTTCCTTCGCAATCGCGAGCAGTACCTCCAGGGAAGGAACCTTCATGCCGCGCTCGATCTGCGACAGGTAGTCGACAGTGATGCCACACAGGCCGGCAACCGCCGCTTGGGTTCGTCCGGCCCTTTCCCGCCCCGAACGGATCCGTTCGCCGATAGGCAGCTTTGGCATACTCATGCGATCCCCTCGTTCACCGCACAGTGGCCCGTATTCTGTCAGCCTAGAGGTACCGCAGCCTGGTGGATGCGAACGCTCGTCCCGCCAGTCAGGTGACAGATGGAGAGCGACAGTGTGGCTTGTGCTGTGGGACATCGATCACACCTTGATCGCCACTCGCGGCGTGGGTCAGGAACTGTCGGCCATAGCCTTCGAGCAGGTCACCGGCCGCCAGATGGTGACCCAGGCAAAGGTGGACGGGATCACTGAACCAGTCATCTTTCGAGAGACCGCAAGGCTCCATGGCCTGTCAACAAGTCGAGCGGACTTCGAAAGGTTCGCTGCCGCCCTGACTCAGTTGCACGTCGACCGGGCCCTCGAGCTACGTCAACGTGGACAGGCGTTGGTCGGTGCCGCCGCCGCGCTGGACGCTCTCGCCGCCCAGCCGCAAGTGACGCAGACTGTGCTCACCGGAAACGTACGCGGTGTCGCCGAGGTCAAGCTCGCTGCCTTCGGACTTGACCGTCACATCGAGTGGGAGCTCGGCGCCTACGGAGAGGACGCCGATGTCCGTACGGAGCTGGTCACGATTGCCTTGGAGCGCGCGTCAGCGGCGGCAGGGCGGCGAATCACGCCTGCGGGGGCATTGATCATCGGTGACACGACCGCAGACGTGGAGGCAGGTCGAAGGAGCGGCGTTCGCGTGATCGCTGTAGCTACCGGCAGCAGCAGTGCGGACGAGTTACGGGAGGTTGGCGCAGGCACCGTGCTTCCCAACCTCCTCGACACTGACCTCTTGGTTGAACTGATCCTCAGCGATAACGCGCATCTGGGCCGCGACGGTCGGCCGTACCACTGAGGCAGATGATCACGGCCGGGCGTCGCCTCAGGCCGTACGGAAGAGGTGCGCGTTGACGCTGCGCGCTTCCGAAGCCAGCTCAGGCTTCTCGACAACCTCGACACCCACCGCGCGCAAGTCCTCGACGCCGTGGCAGTCCACGAAGAGGTCCGGCTCACGCCACGCGATCACCACGCGCGGGATGCCGGCCGCGATGACGAGTTCCGCGCACGGGCGTGGCCGGGACGCCCTGGCGCTGCACGGTTCCAGCGTGGAGTAGAGCGTGGCGGTCCGCAGCCTGGGATCGTCATCGGCAACCTTGGCGAGGACCGCCTCCTCGGCGTGGTCGCGGGGGTCGGCCTCGCGCGAGTAGCCGCGGGAGATCTCCCGACCCTCAACGTCGACGAGAACGGCACCGACCGAGTACGCCGACGGCGAGACCGGACACCGCCGGGACTCCTCGATCGCCTCGGCCAGCCAGTAGTGGTCCGCGGCCAGAACGTAACGCAGGAAGGCGAGATCACCGATCCGGCGTACGTCCGCGAGCCGCATCGGATGGCCCGGGTGATACGGAAACGCACCGTCCCCGACGAAGCGTGGCGCGTCGGCATCACCGACGAAGAACGGCGCGACGACGAGGTGGAGTTCGTCGACGAAGCCCGCTGTGAGAAACGCCGTGTGGACGCGGCCGCCACCTTCGACCAGGAGCCGTCGTACGCCTCGCCGCCTCAGGTCCGCCAGGACGACCTCGAGGTCGAGCGGGTCACCCCCATCCACCACGGTCGCCACGTCACCGAGCCGCTCTCGCGCCGTACCCGCCGAACCGCCCGCCGCATAGACGACCTTGTCGCTCTCCCCCGCCGCAAAGAACCTCGCGCCCGGATCCAGCTCCCCGCTCGCCGTGAGCGTCACCTTCACCGGGTCGGCGGGGCGGCCGGACTCAAGGCGAGCTTGACGGCGTAGGTCCGAACGCACCACCAGCCGGGGGTTGTCGCGCCGGATCGTCTCCGCGCCGACCAGGATCGCGTCGCAACCGGATCGCACCTCGTCGACCCGATCGAAGTCGGCCGCGTCGGACAGCAGCAGCCGCTCGGGGGTCGTGTCGTCGAGACAGCCGTCGACCGACATCGCGGCACTGGCCACGACGTACGGACGTTCGGCCACGGCAGCGCTCAGGTGGGGAGCACCGGCATGTCGTGGTAGCGGCAGATCGCTCCGAACTCCTCCGGGTCGAGGCTGGCACCGCCGACGAGGCAGCCGTCAACGTCGGGTTGCTCCATGATGCCGGCGACGTTGGCCGCCTTCACCGAGCCGCCGTAGAGCACCCGCATGCCGCCCGCGACCGCGGCGTCGTAACGCAGTCCCACCACCTCACGGATCGCCGCGCACACCTCCTGCGCGTCGTCCGGCGTCGCGACCTCGCCGGTGCCGATCGCCCAGATCGGTTCGTACGCGATGACGATCTCGCCCGCCTGGTCGGGTTTCACGCCGTCAAGGGCGGCCTGCACCTGGTCGACGGTGTGTTCGACCTGTCTGCCCTCCTTGCGTACGTCCAGACCCTCACCCACACACAGGATCGGGCGCAAGCCGTGCCGAAGCGCGGCGTGCACCTTGGCATTGACGAGCGCGTCGTCCTCGTGGTGGTGCTGACGGCGTTCGGAGTGTCCGACGATGACGTAGGTGCAGCCCAGCTTGGCGAGCATGGCCCCGGAGATGTCACCGGTGTAGGCGCCGCCGTCGTGTTGGCTGAGATCCTGCCCGCCGTACTGCAGGTGCAGCCGGTCGCCGTCGACCAGTGTCTGCACCGAGCGGATGTCGGTGAACGGCGGATGCACCACCACCTCGACGGCGGCGAAGTCGTGCTTCTTGTCCTGCAGGATCCAGGTCAGCTTCTGGACCAGGTGGACGGCCTCGCGATGGTCGAGGTTCATCTTCCAGTTGCCGGCCATCAACACGGTACGGCCGTCACCCGACTGCTTCGTCACTCGTCCTCCAGCACGGCAAGTCCCGGAAGGGTCTTGCCCTCAAGGTATTCCAGGCTCGCTCCGCCGCCGGTCGAGATGTGCCCGAAGGCGTCTTCGGCGAAGCCGAGCGCGCGCACCGCCGCCGCCGAGTCGCCGCCGCCTACGACCGACAGTCCGTCGATCGTGGTGAGCGCTTCGGCCACCGCCCGCGTCCCGTTCGCGAACGCCTCGATCTCGGCGACACCCATCGGACCGTTCCAGAACACCGTGTGGGCGCCGCGAAGCTTGTCAGCGAACAGCTTCGCCGAGGCCGGGCCGATGTCGAGGCCCATCCGGTCCTTGGGAATCGCGTCGACGACGACGACGGAGTGCTCGGCCGTGTCACTGACCGCCGTTGCCGCCACGATGTCGACCGGCAGGACGATCCGGTCGCCCGCCTGTGTCAAGTAGCGCTTGACAGTCTCGACCTGGTCTTCCTCGAGCAGGCTCCGGCCGATCTCATGCCCCTGCGCGGCAAGGAAGGTGAACACCATTCCACCGCCGATGAGCAGGAGGTCGGCCTGGCCGAGGAGGTTGTCGATGACGCCGAGCTTGTCCGAGACCTTCGCGCCGCCGAGGACAACCGCGTAAGGCCGGTCCGGGTCGACCGTGAGCCTGCGCAGGACCTCGACCTCGGCGAGCACGAGCCCGCCGGCCGCGTGGGGAAGTCGCTTCGCCACGTCGTAGACGCTCGCGTGCTTGCGGTGCACCGCTCCGAAACCGTCCGAGACGTACGCATCGGCAAGTGCTGCCAGCTCGCCGGCGAACGCGCCACGCTCCGCGTCGTCCTTGCTGGTCTCGCGCGGGTCGAAGCGGACGTTCTCCAGGACGGCGACACCGCCGTCAGCCAGCCCGTCAACGGTGGCGTGCGCACTCTCGCCCACCGTGTCGGAGCCGAACGCCACCGGCCGGTCGAGCAGTTCGCCGAGCCGCCGAGCCGCCGGCGCCAGCGAGTACTGCGGGTCCGGCTTGCCCTTCGGGCGTCCCAGGTGAGCTGCCACGGCGACCCGCGCACCCTTGTCGGCGAGCGCGCGGATCGTCGGGACACTGGCCCTGATCCGTCCGTCGTCGGTGATCATCTCACCGTCCAGCGGGACGTTGAGGTCGGAACGGACGAGGACGCGCTTGCCGCGCAGATCTCCCAGGTCGTCGATCGTACGCAGCCGAGACCCCTCGGTCGCAGGGCCCGAACTCACTGGGCCCGAACTCACTGGGCCCGAACTCAAAGGGACCGACCCACGAGGGCGGCGACGTCGACGAGCCGGTTGGAGTAGCCCCACTCGTTGTCGTACCACCCGACGACCTTGACCTGGTTGCCGTTCGCCATCGTGAGCGCCCCATCGATGGTGCAGCTCGGCGCGGTGTTGACGATGTCGGAGGAGACGATCTCGTCCTCGGTGTAGACGAGAATGTTCTTGAGCGGACCGTCCGCGGCGGCCTGGTAGGCGGAGTTGACCTCCTCCTTGGTGACCTCACGTCCGAGGTCGACCACGAGGTCGGTCACCGAACCCGTCGGCACCGGCACGCGGAACGCCATGCCATCCAGCTTGCCCTTGACCTCCGGGATCACGAGGCTGGTCGCCTTCGCCGCACCCGTCGTCGTCGGGACGATGTTGATCGCCGCCGCGCGCGCCCTGCGCAGGTTGACCGAGCCCTTGCGCGTCACCGCGATCTGGTCGAGCAGCTGCTGCTCGGTGGTGTACGCGTGGATTGTGGTCATCAGCCCCTTCTCGATGCCGAAGCTGTCGAGCAGGACCTTGGTCATCGGCGCGACGCAGTTGGTCGTGCAGGAGGCGTTGGAGATCACCGTGTGCTTCGCCGGGTCGTACTTGTCGTCGTTGACGCCCAGCACGATGGTGAGATCCTCACCGGTGGCCGGCGCGGAGATGATGACCTTCTTCGCACCCGCCTCGACGTGCTTGCGGGCGTCCTCGGCCTTGGTGAACCGGCCGGTCGACTCGATGACGACGTCGGCCCCCAGGTCGCCCCACGGGAGCTTCGCCGGGTCGGTCTCAGCCGTCGCGCGGAACGACCGGCCGTCGACGGTGAGCGTCTCGTCGTCGTAACGGATATCGGCGTCGAGCCGGCCGAGCACCGAGTCGTACTTCAGCATGTGGGCCAGCACGTCGTTGCTCGTCAGGTCGTTGACACCGACGATTTCGATGTCTGCACCCTGGGCGAGGACTGCCCGGAAAAAGTTGCGGCCGATGCGGCCGAAGCCATTGATTCCTACCCGAATGGTCACAGGACACTCCCTCGCATGGGGTCGTTGCCGATCTTCAGTGCTCGTTGCGTGCGGCTGGCCTCGTTGCCCGACGCCGCTCCCCCTCTGCATTGTGCGCGTACGGCACGGCTCAAAACGGAGACTATCGGTCGGCTGGCGAGCGTCGTGAGCCGGCCTCAGACCGCGTACCTCACACGGTAACTCCCCATGATGCACGCCGAATTAACCGTGCATCATGGGGAATGATCACGCATGTGTGATCATTCCCCGGCGGCCCGGGTCGGGGCCGGGGTGAAGGACCGACGTCAGGTGCTCAGCATTTCCGGGGTGAGGTTGGCCTCGGTGCCCGCGACGCCCAGGTCGGTGGCCCGTTTGTCGGCCATGGCCAGGAGTCGCCTGATCCGGCCCGCGATCGCGTCCTTCGTCAGCGGCGGCTCGTGCAGCTGCCCCAGCTCCTCGAGGCTCGCCTGGGTGTTCTCCACGCGGAGCTTCCCCGCCAGTCGCAGGTGGTCGGGAACGTCGTCGCCGAGGATCTCCAGGGCACGCTCGACCCGTGCACCCGCCGCGACCGCAGCGCGCGCGGAGCGTCGCAGGTTGGCGTCGTCGAAGTTGGCGAGCCGGTTGGCGGTCGCCCGCACCTCGCGCCGCATCCGGCGTTCCTCCCACGCCATCAGGCTCTCGTGGGCGCCGAGCCGGGTGAGCAGCGCACCGATCGCGTCGCCGTCTCGGATGACGATCCGGTCGACGCCGCGTACTTCACGGGCCTTCGCGACGATCCCGATCCGGCGGGCCGCACCCACGAGCGCCAACGCCGCCTCGGGACCAGGGCAGGTCACCTCGAGCGAGGCCGACCGACCCGGCTCCGTCAACGAACCGTGTGCCAGGAACGCACCCCGCCAGGCCGCCACCGCGTCGCACGTGGACCCGTTGACCACCTGCGGCGGAAGGCCGCGGACGGGCCGGCCACGCCCGTCGAGGAGACCCGTCTGGCGCGCCAGCGCCTCGCCGTCCTTGACGACGCGGACGACGAAGCGGTTGCTCTTGCGGAGTCCACCGGGCGCCAGGACCAGGACGTCGCTCGCGTGCCCGAAGACCTCCGCGATCTCCCTGCGTAGTCGCCGCGCACACGCGCCGGTATCGAGCTCTGCCTCGATGACGATCCGCCCGCTGACGATGTGCAGTCCGCCCGCGAACCGAAGCGTCGAGGAGACCTCCGCCTTGCGACAGCAGGGTTTCGTCACCGTTGTGCTCGTGAGCTCTGCCTTGACCTGAGACGTCATCGCCATGGCCCGATCCTGCCACGCATGACGAAATCTGTGGGCGAATGGGTCAAGCCGGAGGGAATTCTCGCCATGGTTTTAGCCACGCAGAGTGACCGAATGACACGATCGCAAGATACGAACGGCCCACCACTCAGCCGACGAGAACCTTGCCATAGACGCGGGCGAGGCGTTCAGGGTCGTGTCGGTGTGAACCATCGCCGCGCCCCACGTCGGCGACCACCAACTCCGCACCCAGGGTTGCCGCCGCCTTCGCCAGTGCCGACTGGTCCGCGACGGACGCGTCGTCGGCGAGCACGACGTCGATGCGGAGGTCGGGAGCATGCGCGGCCAACACCTCGAGGTGCTGCTCCGGCGAATAGTCCCTTGTCTCGCCTGCCTGCGGTGCGAGATTGAGTGTGAGGATCCGCCGCGCCGCAGTCTGGTGCAGCGCCCTTCGGAGCTCGGGAACCATGAGGTGCACCAGCACGCTGGTGAACCACGAACCTGGCCCGAGCACGATCGCGTCGGCGGCCCCTACGGCGTCGATCGCCTCCGGACATGCCGGCGGGTCGGCGGGTTCGAGCGCGACGCTGAGGACCCGCCCAGCCGTCGCCGCGACCTCCGACTGGCCGCGCAGCGTGCGTACGGCATCGGGATCGAGAGGGTCGAGTCCCTGTACCTGTGCGGTGATCTCGAGGGGTACCGCACTCATGGGCAACACGCGTCCGCGCGCACCGAGCAGCCTCGCCACCCAGTCGAGTCCGTCCACGTGTTTGCCCAGCCGCTCCCATACCGCCACGATGAGCAGGTTTCCGACCGCATGGCCGGCGAGCTGACCGTCACTGGCGAACCGGTGCTGCAGCACCTCGGCCCACGTCCGTCCCCACTCGTCGTCGCCGCACAGTGCGGCGAGCGCCTGCCGGAGGTCGCCAGGAGGGAGGACGCCGAACTCCTTGCGCAGCCGGCCCGACGAACCGCCGTCGTCGGCGACCGTCACGACCGCGGTGAGGTGCTCGGTGACCTGCCGCAGGGCCGAGAGCGACGCCGCGAGCCCGTGCCCGCCGCCGAGGGCGACGATGCGCGGGTCGGACTGTCCGCCGCTCATGTGGCGAACCGCCTCGTCCGGGAGGACGAGTCGCTCGTCCGGGACATCGACGCGCTCATTCCCGCCCCAGGTCCCGATGCAGGACGAGGTTGCCGATGCCGTGCGTTCGAAGCCGCGCACCGAGCTCCTCCGCCATGGCCACGCTCCGGTGCTTGCCTCCGGTGCAGCCGACCGCGATCGTCACGAACCGTTTGCCCTCTCGCAGATAGCCGCGAGCCAACAGGCTCATCAGATTTTCATAGTGGTCGAGGAACGGAAGCGCGTCGTCCTGTTTGAGGACGTACTCACGAACATCGGAGTCCAGGCCGCTCTGCCCCCGCAGCTCCGGGTCCCAGTACGGGTTCGGCAGGAAGCGGCAGTCGACCACGTGGTCGGCGTCGACGGGGATGCCGTACTTGTAGCCGAACGACATGATCGTCGCCTGCAACGCCTGGTCGTCGGCGCCGCCGAACGCGTTCACGATTTTCGCCGTGAGCTGGTGGACGTTGAGGCTGGACGTGTCGATCACCAGGTCGGCGTCGGCGCGAAGCTCCCGGAGGGCGACGCGTTCGCGGGCGATCCCGTCGAGGACCCGACCCTCCTCGCCCTGGAGCGGGTGCGGTCGCCGGACGCTTTCGTACCGGCGGACGAGCACTTCGTCGGCGGCCTCCAGGAAGAGCAGCATCGGGCGGAGGCCACGGGCGCGCAGCGCCTCGAGCGATCCCTGCAGAGCCGCGAAGAAGGATCCGGACCGGACGTCGACCACCACGGCGATCTTGGCGACCGATCGCTCGCCGTCGGCGACGAGCTTCACGATGGTCGGCAGGAGCTCGGGCGGGAGGTTGTCGATGACGAACCACCCCAGGTCCTCCAGCACGTCGGCGGCCGAACTGCGACCCGCTCCGGACATGCCGGACACGAGGACGAGCTCAGGTGGACGTGTCGCCATGGCCAACTCCCTGCCGGTGATCCTCGTGCGTCGTCATGGCGTCATTGTCTCCCGAACTGGGCGAGGGGTACGGCTGGTCGGGCAGCTCGGCCGTGTCGGTCACGGCCGGCGGGTCCGCCTCGTCGAGGATCTCGCCCGTCGCGGTGTTGATCGCCGGCCGGCCGGTGGCGCCGGCGCCTTCGTCTCTCAGCGCGGCCACGACGGCCGCCGCCGTGCGAGCCCCGATGCCGGGGACCTCCGTGATCTCCTCCGCGGTCGCCGCGCGCAGGCGCTTCAACGAACCGAACTTGCGCATCAGCGCCTTGCGCCGGGTCTCACCCAGTCCGGCAACGTCGTCGAGCAGGCTCTCGACCATCGACTTCGACCGCTTCTGCCGGTGGAACGTGATGGCGAACCGGTGCGCCTCGTCGCGGACGCGCTGGAGGAGATACAGGCCCTCGCTCGTACGCGGCATGATGACCGGATCCTCCTGGCGGGGCAGCCACACTTCCTCGAGCCGCTTGGCCAGACCGCAGACGGGCACGTCGTCGATGCCGAGCTCGTCGAGCGCGCGATGGGCCGCCGCGACCTGGGGCGGTCCGCCGTCGACGACCACCAGGCCAGGGGCGTACGCGAACTTGCGTCGCCGACCGGTCTCGGGATCGACAGCGGCCGGACCCTCGTCGTCGTGGCCGTTCTCCCCGACCTCTCCGGTCTCGGAACGCTCGTCGAGATAACGCTGGAACCGGCGCGTGATGACCTCGTGGATGGATGCGACGTCGTTGGATCCGCGTGGACCGTCGCCTTCGGCGTCCCCTCCGCCCATCACCTTGCCCCTGCTCCTGATGGTGAACCGGCGGTAGTCGCTCTTGCGAGCAAGCCCGTCCTCGAAGACCACCATCGACGCCACGACGTCCGCCCCCTGCAGGTTGGAGACGTCGTAGCACTCGATGCGCAGGGGCGCCTCCTCCATGCCCAGCGCTTCCTGGATCTCCTCCAGCGCCTTGCTCCTGGTGGTGAGGTCGCTTGCCCGCTTGGTCTTGTGGAGGCCCAGTGCCTGGTGGGCGTTGCGGGCGACGGTCTCGAGCAGCGCCTTCTTGTCGCCGCGCTGGGGTACGCGCAGGTCGACCCGTGCGTGCCGGCGTTCGGTGAGCCAGGTGGTGAGCGCGTCGACGTCCTCGGGTACGGCGGGTACGAGAACCTCGCGGGGCACGCCGTCTGCCGACTCGGAACCGTAGAGCTGGGTGAGCAGGCGTTCGACGAGCTCGCCGGTCCCGGCGTCGTCGGTCTTGTCAGCGACCCAGCCGCGCTGCCCGCGGATCCGTCCTCCGCGGACGTGGAAGACCTGCACCGCGACCTCGAGCTGGTCTTCCGAGAGCGCGATCACGTCGGCGTCGGTCCCGTCGGGCAGGACGACGGCGTTCTTCTCCAGCGCGCGTTCCAAAGCCTTGAGGTCATCGCGGAGCCGGGCCGCCCGCTCGAACTCCAACTCGTCCGACGCCTGCTTCATCTCGCGTTCGACCCGCTTGAGGTAGGGCACGTAGTGGCCGGCCATGAAGTCGCAGAAGTCCTCGACGATCCGTCGGTGCTCCTGCGCGCTGACCCGGCCCACGCACGGCGCCGAACACTTGCCGATGTAGCCGAGCAGGCACGGCCGGCCGATCTGGTGGGCGCGCTTGAAGACGCCCTTGGAACACGTACGGGCCGGGAACACCCGCAGCAGGAGGTCGAGCGTCTCGCGGATCGCCCAGGCGTGGGCGTAGGGGCCGAAGTAGCGGACGCCCTTGCGCTTCGCACCGCGCATGACCTGCAGCCGCGGGAACTCCTCGTCGAGCGTCACCGCCAGCCACGGATAGCTCTTGTCGTCGCGGTACTTGACGTTGAACCGCGGGTCGAACTCCTTGATCCAGGCGTACTCCAGCTGGAGTGCCTCGACCTCGGTGTTGACGACAGTCCACTCGACCTTGGCCGCGGTCTGCACCATCGCCTGGGTGCGCGGGTGGAGAGCGGCGAGATCCTGGAAGTACGAACCGAGCCGGGCACGCAGGCTCTTGGCCTTGCCGACATAGACGACTCGCCCCCGGCTGTCGGAAAAGCGATAGACGCCGGGCGCGTCGGGAACGGAGCCGGGAGCCGGTCGATAGGTCGCGGGATCTGCCACTTGTCCGAGCGTAGACGCCCCTACCCCCACCTGATCGGCACCACCCCGTGATCATGATCGTGATCATGAAGGTTCCGGGGGGTTATAGCCCCGTTGGTTTACATGGTCCGGTTTCCCTTCATGATCATGGCTGGCGCTCCGGGCTGGACCATCGCGCGGACGGCCGATCTGCGCTGCGTGATCATGAAGGCGTTCGGAACCATGAAGGCTCTCGGGGCTATGGGCCACGACAACCTTCATGATCACGATCATGATCACGGAACGGGACCACGAGCGGCTCTGAGCGGGACGGGACCCCGAGCGGCCTCGCGATTGTGAGGGACCGGCACCAACTACTAGGCGAGCATGATCGAATCGCCGTTGACCGTGACCTCCTTGGTCTCCAGCGGCTCGGTGGCGGGACCGCTCGTGACACTGCCGTCGCTGGCGCTGAACTTGCTGCCGTGGCACGGACAGTTGATGGACCCGTCCGTCACGTCGTTGACCGGGCAGCCCTTGTGGGTGCACAACGCGCTGAACGCCTTGAACTCACCGGCCGCCGGCTGCGTGACCACCAGCTTCTGGTCGGCGAGCACCACGCCACCTCCGACGGGAATGTCCGCGGTCTTCGCCAGAGCGTCGGCCCCGGCGGGCGGCTCCTCCTCGGTGGGCTCTTCTTCGGAGGGCTCCTCCTCCGCGGGCGGGTCCTCCGCTGGAGCGCCGTCGGCGGGCGGCTCCTCCTCGGTCTGTGTGCCACCGGCGCAGGCGGCGAGCACCGGGACTGCGGCTCCGGCGACGGCGACACCGCTCAGGACCCGGCGCCGGGTCAAGGAAGGCAGGTCGCCAGCGGGCGGGGGCGGCACGGTCGAGGGCATCGAAAGCCGGGCCTGCGGGTCAGTGGTCTCCACGTGGTAACTCCCGTCGATAGGTCGAGCACCGGGCGCTGACCCCTCTAACTACGGAAGGCGAGCCCGGTCGGTTCAGCTCGAGCCCGAAAATCCTGGATTGTCCGACATCGACGGATGTGCCTGACCACTGCCCGCGAAGCTGTTGCCGTCGCGGGCGGGACTCTACGCCGGCCAGGCGGGCAGCTCACCCTCCGGCGTACACGCGAACGGAACCGGCTCACCGACGATCTCCAACCGCGGATGCGATTCGATATCGGCCCGCAGGCTCGCCGAGACCAGGAGAGAAACCGTGTCGAGCGTGTCGTGGACCCGGACCAGCCGGACGTTCTCCGGGTCGGGCCGGCCGCACATGAGAATCGCGGCCGCCACCGCGTCGCGGTCGGTGGCCAGGGCGATCGGCAGCTTCGTACGCCGCAGGCCGCCGGTTCCCGACGTCATCGCGTTGACGTAGACGGCGTGCAGGTCGATGTCCTCCAGCACGCGGAACGGGATGAAGTCGGCGAGACCGACGCCGACGGCGTTGCCGTACGACGCCTTGCTGATCGCGTGCACGGTGATGGCGGTGATCCGGGGACCGTCGGGTTCGGCGACGCCGGGGATCCACATCCGGCCGATGACGTTGGTGTCCATGCCGGAGCCCGACTTGTCCTTGCCGAGCTCGTCGACGACCAGCACGTCGAGGTCGTCGAAGGGCAGCCGCCCGAGCAGTTCACCGGCCTCGGCCAGCAGAGCGGTCTCCGCCGGCCCGGCGATGCCGTCGGGGGCGACGAAGGCCACCTTGGCCGTCGTCTCGTGGGCGTTCTCGACGATCGCAAGCCCGCCGAGCACCTTGCCGGTGTCGACGATTCGCCTGGCCACCGCGGGCATCCACCGGGCGAGCCCGGTCGAGCCGTACGCATGAATGCCCTCGGCACCCCGCTGCTTGCCGAGCCCGATCGCGGCGATCTTGCCGAGACCGCTTTCCATCTCGCCGTGGAAGTCGGTGTGCGGCTTGATCCGGTTGACCAGCAGGATCCCGTCGGCCTGGGCGGCATGGGCGTCGAGATGGACTTCCGGCCCGTCCGGTACGCGTCCCAGCACGACCGTGTCCATGGTCGCCCGCAGCGGGACGCCCATCGTCTGCTCGGTGATGCCGTACGACGCGAGGACGGCGAGCTGGCCCTCGGCACTCGCGTCACCGTGTGAACCCATTGCCGGAACGATGAACGGCTCGGCCCCCTGCTCCCGTAACCAGGTGCACGCGGCCTTGACCACGGTGGCGATGTCGTGGATGCCCCGGCTGCCGGCGGTGACGGCGATCCGCATGCCGGCGGCGATCCGAGGACGGAGCGCTTCCAGCTCGCGCCTGGTCGCCGCCGGGACGTCGGCCTCGACGGGCACGTCGTAGTGCTGGCGGACGGGCAGCAGATCCGGCAGGGGCGCCTGCGGTGAGACGTCGCGGATTCGTTCGAACGGGCCGAGGTTGGTGCCTGTGCTGGTCGTTCCACCGCCGTTCGTCACGGCGACCGCCTCCCTCACATCACAGCGCCGAGCTGCCACGGGACGAACTCCTCGTCGCCGTACCCCAGCTCCTCGCTCTTGGTCTTCTCCCCCGACGCGACCCGCAGCACCAGGTCGAAGATCTGCTGCCCGGACTCTGCGACCGAGGCCTCGCCGTCGGCGACGATGCCGCAGTTGAGGTCCATGTCATCGGTCATGCGTTCGTACATCGGGGTGTTGGTGGCGAGCTTCAGCGACGGCGTGGGCTTGCACCCGAACGCCGAGCCGCGCCCGGTCGTGAAGCACAGCACCTGGGAGCCGCCGGCGACCATGCCGGTCGCATTCACCGGGTCGTAGCCGGGGGTGTCCATGAAGACGAGCCCCCGCGCGGTGATCTCCTCGGCGAACTCGACGACGTCGGCGAGGTTGGTCGTGCCACCCTTGGCCGCCGCACCGAGCGACTTCTCCAGGATCGTCGTGAGACCGCCGGCCTTGTTGCCGGGCGAGGGGTTGTTGTCCATGCTGCCGCCGTGCTTGGCGGTGTAGTCCTCCCACCAGCGGATGCGCTCGACCAGCTTCTCGCCGACCTTGTGGCTGACGGCGCGACGAGCCAGCAGATGTTCCGCGCCATAGATTTCCGGGGTCTCGCCGAAGACGGCCGTGCCGCCGTGGGCGACGAGCAGGTCCGCCGCCGCGCCCAGGGCGGGGTTGGCGGTGATGCCGGAGTAGCCGTCGGAGCCGCCGCACTCCATGGCGAGGACGAGCTCGCTCGCGGGGACGGTCTCGCGGGTGACGTTGTTGACGTCGGGGAGCATCTCCTTGATCCGGGCGATGCCTTCGGCGACGGTCTTCTTCGTACCGCCGAGTTCCTGGATCGTCATCGGCACCGTGAGCTTGTGCGCGGGGATCTGCCAGTGCTCGACGAGGGAGGAGACCTGGTTGACCTCGCAGCCGAGGCCGAGGACGAGGAAGCCGGCGAAGTTGGGGTGGTTGGCGTAGCCGGTGAGAGTACGGCGCAGGACCTCGAACCCCTCGCTGCCAGGACCAGCCATGCCGCAGCCTGTGTCGTGGGTGAGGGAGACAACGCCGTCGACCTGCGGGAAGTCGTCGAGCGCGTCGTACTTGAACCGTTCGGCGATCAGCTTGGCCGCGGTCGCCGAGCAGTTGACCGTGGTGAGGATGCCGATGTAGTTGCGGGTCGCCGGGCGGCCGTCGGGGCGGAGGATGCCCTGGAAGGTCGCGCGGGCGTTCTCGGGGACGTACTCGGTCGGGCGCGTGTCGACACCGAAGTCGTAGGCCCGCTCGAACATCTGGAACGCCGTGTTGTGCGTGTGCACGTGCCGGCCAGGTGTGATGGCCGCGCTGGCGAAGCCGATGACCTGGCCGTACTTGCGAACAGGGTCGCCTTCGGCCACTGGAGCGACGGCGACCTTGTGCCCGCGGGGCACGGAGTCGGCGACGTCGAGGGTGCCGCCGCCGGCGAGCGCGTACGGTCCTGGGTCGAGGTCCTGCATCGCGATGACAACGTTGTCGTCGGCATGGAGTCGGAGCGTCAGGTCAGCAAGCGCGGTTGGCGCCGGAACGGCCATGGGGTACGCACCCTCCAAGACATCAGATGTTTCAACATCGCGATCGTACCGGGTTTCGGCCCTGTGCCAGGTATCCGTTGCGCGGCTGCCATACTCTGTGGCTCTCGTGTGGGCCACCGGACCGTCCGAAGATGGTCAGGCAAGGTGGCCAGGCTGGGGAGGCGCAGTCCAACATGACCGACCAGAACATCCGCTGGGTGGATCCGCCGCGCACCGGCAGACGCGCGAGTCAGTTCTCCACTGTCAGCCGCACCGGCCTCGCCGACCAACTGGCAGAACGACTGCTGGACGAGATCGTCAGCGGTACCTACCCACCGGAGAGCAGGCTTCCTCCCGAACCCGTGCTGGCCGAGCGAGCCGGGGTGAGCCGGCTGACCCTGCGCGAGGCGATCAAGGATCTGCGCCAGCGCGGTGTCCTGCGGGTTCAGCAGGGGCGGGGCACCTTCGTCAACGCGCCGGCGATGTGGGCACCGTTCGACAGCACCGTGCTCAACGCGCGGGCGACCCTCGAACCCGGCTACGCACTCGCGTACGAGCTCACCGAACTGCGGCGCATCGTCGAGCGCGGCATCGCCGAACTCGCCGCTCTCCGGCGTACCGACGCCGACCTCGAACGCATGACCGTCGCCGTCGAGGCGATGAAGACCGCGTGGGCCGCCGGCGATCTCGACACGTTCAGCTCCGCCGACGTCGACTTCCACGACGCCTTGCTCCGGGCCGCGGGCAACACGTTCGCGCTGACGCTGTTCCATTCCGTGGACGGTGCGCTGCGTAGTGTCCGCAGGCGTACCGTCGAGGACAACGCCGAGCTGGCCGCTCGGGCGATCGACTTCCACACCAAGATCATGGCCGCCGTACGCCGCAGAGCGGCGCGCGCGGCCGGTGCCCTGATGGACGAGCACCTGCAGGAGACCGAGGACTTCACCGCGAGGTTGGCGGCCGCCTCGGTCCAGCAGGTCGACGCCGGGATCTACGCACCATGACCATGAAAGTCTTGCGGCGCATAGACCCCAGATTTCCTTCATGATCACGATCATGATCACGGGGATAGGCCGGGAGAGGCCGGTGCTCAGCAGATCTCCAGGGTGTCGAGGTCGGGGGTCGCGGGAGCGGCGTACGACGTCTCGCGGCCATACCAGAACGCGGTCGAGGCGATGTCGTCCTGCAGCGGCAGGTACCGCCCACCCGCCCGCCACCCCAGCGCCTGCACGGTGACGCGCAGATCGGCCGCGAAGCGGATCGGGTCGAAGATATGCCAGCGGTACATGCCGAACCGCTGCTGACTCCGGTACAGCCCGTCCGGCGCGATGATCTGGTGCAGTCCGAGGAACGGCGTCGAGAACGCGGTGTATCCCTGACCCGGGACGTCGAAGTTCCAGGCACCGCCGAAGTAGTCCTCGGTCCCGGTACCGCAGATGGTCGGGAACTCGTCGTCCCCGTCGAGGTAGAACTTCAGCTCACCCTCGCCCCACCAGCCGGTGCTGTTGACGCCCCACGCGAGGTAGGTGCCGACGTAGTGGCCGGTGCCCTCGACGCCATCCAGGATCGTGTGGACCTCCGCCGACGGCAGCGGGTTGCTGCGCCGCCACTGGGAGTGGAAGTACGCCAGGTCGTCGCCCTGCTCGGCGAGGGTGTAGTCGACCTGGTAGTAGACGATGACCGGGTCGTCGGCGAGATTCTCCAGGGTGATCCGCGCCGACCGCGCGAACGGCATCGGCCAGTAGCAGTTGAACCCGCCGTTGGGGTTGACCGCGACTGGCAGGGAGCTCAGCTGGGCGAACGCTCCCCATCCTTGGCCGAAGAAGTCGCCCACCGGTACCTCGACGGCCGGGCGCGGGTCGTCATCCCAGTAGAACCGCAGGAGCAGCCGGCGCCAGTTCGACACGTGGGTCGTCAGCCAGATGTGCTGGATCGCTCCGGACCCTTCGATGCCTGCCAGAGTCGCTGTGTCGCCGGCCTCGATCCGGATCGACGGCGAGACCTTCCAGCCGCGGCCGAGATCACGCGCCGCGTTGGCGCCGGTCCCCTCGGTCGCCGCACCGCCGCGGCCCTTCTCACCGGTCGGGTTCTCGGCGCTGATCGAGCGGGTCACCGCGTCGGACACCCGGGCCAGGTCACCGAGCCCGCCGACCAGCCCGCTCGTCGGACCGCCGCCCCGACCACTCCCCTGGCCACCTCCCCGACCGCTGTTCGGACCGCCGGTCATGCCGTCGCCTGCGTTCACGTTCGTACCTCCGGAAATCGATTCCTACGAACGTACCGGTCGGCTGGCCCGCTCCGGGTACACCGGTCATGACCTGTCCCGGACACTGCCAGGCGGTGGTGCGCGACACCGCCAGACGGTCCGTCATCCGCATGGGGAACCGGGATCGCCGACGTCCTCCGACATGCTGGGCCCGATCCGGTCAGGCGAAGTGGGCGGGACAGAAGAAGCCGCCCGAGCTGCCGTCGAAGACCCAGCCCACGTGGTCGGTCAGGTAGACGCGTACCTGGCGCGCCGAGCCCACCCACAACCCGTGGTCACGGGGCCTGAACACGATGCACGCCGCACACTCGTCGCAGTCGACCATCGCGAAGTAACCGGACTGCTCATCGCCACGGATCTGGATCATCGTGCCATCCGCATTGCGAACCTGCTCTTTCCTACGCCCGCGACCGGGTCGGATCGGGTGGATCTGCCAAGCGCCCCAGCTCGAACGAGCCGATCGTACGCCGGCCAGGTTTCGCGCGCGTCACGCCGGTCCGCAGTAGGCCGGCCCGCGGTACGCCGGTCCGCAGTAGGCCGGCCCGCGGTACGCCGGTCAGCAGTACGCCGGTCAGCCACGCCCACAGATCTGCACCATCGGCCGGTCCGCCACGTCCACCCGTCCGCCCGAATCTGTATGCCCCATCGTCGGCGTTGGTTTGCGCGGGCCGCCCTGCGGTAGGAAGTCCAAGGTGGGTCATCAGGTGCGTCGGCGACACCGAGACGTCGAGAGGCTGTGCAGGCGCCGATGAGCGTTCCGGTCACCGTCCCTGCTGGTACCGCGCCCGCGGACGTCGAGCTGCGCGGAGACCTCGTCCTGCCCACCAGTGCCGAGGCGCTCGTCCTGTTCGCCCACGGGTCGGGAAGTTCGCGGCACAGTCCGCGCAACCGGGCAGTCGCTCGTACCCTCTCCGATGCGGGCTTCGCGACGGTCCTCCTCGACCTGTTGACGCCGGACGAGGAGGTGCTCGACCGCCAGACCGCCGAGCTGCGCTTCGACATCGGCCTGCTCGGTAAACGAGTCACCGCTGCCGTTGACCAGCTACGCCGGTGGGAAGAGACGCGTGGCCTGCCGATCGGGATCTTCGGTGCGAGCACAGGCGCCGCCAGCGCGCTGGTGGCCGCGGCGGAACGGCCAGACGACGTGGGCGCGATCGTGTCCCGGGGTGGTCGACCTGACCTCGCTGGTGCCGCGCTGGACCGGGTGCGGGCGCCCACCCTCCTCATCGTCGGCAGCGAGGACCGGCAGGTACTGGGCCTCAACCAGCAGGCGGCCAGGAGGCTGTCGGCGCCCCACGACATCGCCGTTGTCGCCGGAGCCACGCACCTGTTCGAGGAACCCGGTGCGCTGGAACGCGTGGCACAGCTCGCGAGCGAATGGTTCTCGCGGTACCTGCGCCCGGACATGCCCGCCTGACGGTGCGAGCCTTGCCCAGGTGAACGAACAACGGCAGGGGCAGGGACAGCGCGGGCAGCGGCGGCGCCTTTACCTTGCCCTGATGGGCCTCTGCATCGGCCTGTTCCTAATGGCCTGGCTGGTGGTGAGCCGGTTCTCGGTGACTGCGGCGTTCATCCTGTCCGCCGTCGCAGCGTTGATCCCGCCGGCCGCCGCCATCGTGGCCAACAGCCAGCGGGATCGGTGAGGGTTGTCGATCGAGGTCGGGTGGAACGCGGCGCCGGGATCAGACTCCGCAGGTGGGCGCGTCCCACACGAAACCGGACCGGCCGTCCGCGTGGATGTGGTCGTTGTGACCGGGGTAGCCGGGCCCGAACAGGCCGCCGAACCCGTGCGACCTCGCCTGTTGCACGATCCGGCACAGGGAGGCGGAGCCGGAGACGAGGTCGGCCGCGTCGCCGTAGAGGTGCCGGCTGTTCGACGCACCACCCACCGCGCTGTTGCACGCCTCGCTGCGGAAACCTGACGTGACGATCAGCGGGTTGTCACCCAGGGCGTGCCGCAGCGCCTCGAGCTTCCACATCGTGCGTAGTGCGTTGGCACGAGCGGTGGTCGCCGAGACCCGGCCACCGGCCCAGGTGCTGTTGCATTGGTTGAGCTCGGCGTAGGAGAAGTGGATCGGCGTGCAGTCGTTGTCCTGTAGCTCGTAGATCTTCGCGAAGGTCGCCGGGCCGGCCACTCCGTCCGCGGCAAGGCCGTAGGCAGCCTGGAAACGCTGTACCGCCGCCGCGGTCTGCGGACCGTAGGCGCCGTCGAGCGCGATCTGGTTCTGGAATCCGGGCCAACCGGCCACCCGGATCTGCAACTGGGTGACGTCGCTTCCACTCATGCCCTGCTGGAGAGTGCGGTTCCAGGTGTAGCAACCATCGGCGTGTGCGGTCGTCGCCGGTACGCCGACCACGACCGCTGTCGCCAGGACCATCGTCAAGCCCGCGAGTATCCCCATCAGTCGCCGTCGCGCCATCGTGTCTCCTCGAGAGAGTGCGGTCAACGCATGAACAGATACGTACGACAAGCCTGTCGCCGTACGCATGGACATCGACCGATCGCCAACCCCCGCAGGTCGGGACTCACCTTCGACGGCGGGCGGTGCGGCGTCAATCGCCATGGCACCTTGATGCCCTCGTTTGCTTGACGGCCCGGGTATGTTCAGCGCCCGGTCAGGGTCAGGACTCGAGCCGGTCGAGGACCTTGCGGATCCGCTTCTCCGAGATCGGGGCGGAGGTCCCGAGCTGCTGGGCGAAGAAGCTCACCCGGAGTTCCTCGAGCATCCAGCGGACCTGCTCGACCCCTTCGATGCGAGAGTCGGGGTCGTCGGCGTCCAGACCTCCGACGAGTTGGTCGTAGGACTGCTGAAGCCGGGCGACCACCTGCGTGTGCTCGAGGTCCCGTTGGGTCTCGGTGGGGACCTTGTCGAGGCGGCGTTCGATGCCCCGCAGGTAGCGGAGGACGTCAGGCAACCGATCCCTGCCGTGTGCGGTGACGAAGCCGGCGAAGACGAGTCCTTCGAGCTGTGACCGCACGTCCGCGACCGCCGGGGCCAGGGCCGGGTTCGTCATGGTGTCGAGGGGGGCGTTCAGCTCGTGCGCGACGCGCAGGATCTCGGCCACCCTGACGATGATGTCGGTCACAGTGTCCTGCAGGTCGGCGCGCACCGTGTCGACCAGCTTGGCGAAACCTTCGGCGTCCCAGGAGGGACCGCCCGCCGCGGAGACCAGGGTGTCGACCGCACAGCCCAGGCAGTCGTCGAACAACGCACCGGCGTCGCCGTGCGGGCTGTGCCCGAGAGCCAGCTTCTGCGCGATGCTCAACCGGGCGAGCACCGGTTTGATGGGGGCTGGGAGCTTCAGCAGGAGCAACCTGCGGGTGCCCGCCACCATCGCGCGACGTTGCGCGGACTCACTTTCGTACAACCGGATGGCGACGCTGGTGCCCTCGTCAGCGAGCGCGGGATAGGCCTTGACCTCGTAGCCCTGCCGGCGTTGGGCGATGCCGCGCGGGAGCTGGTCGAAGTCCCAGTCGCGCAGGCCGTCGCGTTCGAGGCCGCCGGCGGCCTTTGCCAGCGTCGTCGTCATCTCGTCCCGGAGCTGCCGGCGTAGGGCTTCGAGGTCCTTGCCCTCCGCCAGCGTGCGACCCTTGCCGTCGTCGACGGCGAAGGTCATCTTGAGGTGCTCTGGTACCCGGTCCGGCTGCCAGGCGTCGCGTGGCACGATCGTGCCGGACATCGCGCGAAGCTCCCGCCCCAGCGCTTCCTGGAGCGCACCTTGGTACGGCGTGAGGCGCTGCAGAGCCGCCTTCGCGAAGTCGGGCGCGGGCACGAAGATCCGCCGCAGCTGCTTCGGAAGGGCGCGGATCAACGACGTGACGAGTTCCTCGCGAAGCCCGGGAACCTGCCAGCTGAACGACGTCCCGTTGACCTGGTTGAGAACCGGCAGCGGGATGTGGACGGTGACGCCGTCGGCGGCGCTGCCGGGCTCGAACTGGTAGGTCAGCTTGAGCCGAAGGCCGTCGCGGTGCCAGAAGTCCGGGTAGTCGGACTCGCGGACCGCCTCGGCGGCGTCGGTGACGAGCATGGACGTGGAGAAGGTGAGCAGGTCCGGCGTGTCCCTGCGTACCTTCTTCCACCAGCTGTCGAAATGCGCGCCGGACACGACATCGGCGGGGAGGCGTTCGTCGTAGAACGCGAACAGCGTCTCGTCGTCGACCACGATGTCGCGCCGGCGCGCGCGGTTCTCGAGGTCCTCCACCTCGTCCAGCAGCGCGCGGTTCTCGTGGAAGAACGCATGCCGGGTCTCCCATTGGCCCTCGACCAGGGCCTGTCGAATGAAGATCTCGCGGGAGACCACGGGATCGATCCGGCCGTAGTTGACGCGCCGGTTCACCGCGAGGGGTACGCCGTACAGTGTCACGCGTTCGTACGCGAGGACGGCGCTCTGCTTCTTGGACCAGTGCGGTTCGCTGTAGCTGCGCATGACCAGGTGCTGTGCCTGCGCCTCAGCCCATTCAGGCTCGATCTTCGCGACGACCCTGGCCCACAGCCGCGACGTCTCGACGAGCTCGGCCGCCATGACCCACGACGGCGACTTCTTGAACAGCGACGATCCCGGGAAGACCGCGAACCTCGCGCCCCGCGCGCCGAGGTACTCATGCGAGATCCGGCGTCGCGGTGGACGCGTACCGCGCGACGCCCCCTTCTTCCCAGCGTCCTGCTGCTCGCCGTCCTTCACGCCTATCTGTGACAACAGACCCGCCAGCAACGACAGGTGGATCTTCTGCGGCTCGCCCGGCGTCGAGTTGAGGGTGATGTCCGTACCCCGGGTCACCTGCCGGAGCTGGCTCTCGATGTCCTGCCACTCGCGGACGCGGAGGAAGTTGAGGAACTCGGCCTTGCACAGCTTGCGGAACTGGTTCGACGACAGCTCGTCCTGCTTCTCCCGCAGGTACTTCCACAGGTTGAGGTAGGCGAGGAAGTCCGAGTCCTCCGCGACGAACCGGGCGTGCTTCTCCGCCGCCTGCTGCTCCTTGTCGGTGGGGCGTTCGCGCGGGTCCTGGATGGACAGGGCCGCCGCGATGACCATCACCTCACGGACGCACCCGTTGTCCTGTGCTGCCACGACCATCCGCGCGAACCGGGGATCGAGCGGGAGCTGGGACAGCGTACGCCCGAGCGGGGTGAGCTTCGGGCCCTTGGCCTTCGGGTCGAGCGCCCCGAGTTCCTCCAGCAGCTGGATGCCGGCCCTGATGTTGCGGTGGTCTGGCGGGTCGATGAACGGAAATGCCGCGATGTCGCCCAGCCCAGCCGCTGCCATCGCGAGAATGACCGAGGCGAGGTTCGTCCGCACGATCTCGGGCTCGGTGAACTCCGGGCGGGACTCGAAGTCCTCCTCGGAATAGAGCCGGATGCAGATCCCGTCCGAGGTACGCCCGCAGCGACCCTTGCGCTGGTTGGCCGACGCCTGCGAGACGGGTTCGATCGGCAGCCGCTGCACCTTCAACCGGTGGCTGTAGCGGGAGATGCGAGCGGTGCCGGGATCGATGACGTACTTGATGCCCGGCACGGTGAGCGAGGTCTCGGCGACATTGGTCGCGAGCACGATCCGGCGGCCGCCGTGGGACTGGAAGACCCGGTGCTGGTCGGCCGAGGACAGTCGTGCGTACAACGGGAGGATTTCGGTGTGGCGGAGATTCTGCTTGCTCAGTGCGTCGGCGGTGTCGCGGATCTCCCGTTCGCCGGAGAGGAAGACCAGGATGTCGCCGGGGCCTTCGGCGAGGAGTTCGTCGACCGCGTCGCAGATCGCCTGGATCTGGTCGCGATCGCGGTCCTCGGCGTCGTCGACGACAGGGCGATAGCGCACCTCGACCGGATAGGTACGCCCGGAGACCTCGACGATCGGCACCTCCGCGGCGGATGCACGCTCGGCGGTCTCCAGCTGGAAATGCTGTGCGAAACGCTCGGGATCGATGGTGGCCGAGGTGATGATCACCTTCAGGTCAGGCCGGCGCGGCAGGAGTTGCTTGACGTAGCCCAGGATGAAGTCGATGTTCAGGCTGCGCTCGTGCGCCTCGTCGATGATGAGAGTGTCGTAATCGCGCAGCAGTCGGTCGTGCTGGATCTCCGCCAACAGGATGCCGTCGGTCATCACCTTGACGAGCGTGTCGTCGCCCACCTTGTCGGTGAACCGGACCTTCCACCCGACGGCTCCTCCGAGTGGGGTGTCGAGCTCTGCGGCGATGCGTTCGGCAACGGTGCGCGCGGCGATCCGGCGCGGCTGCGTGTGACCGATCATGCCGCGTACGCCGCGACCGAGCTCGAGGCAGATCTTCGGCAGCTGAGTGGTCTTGCCCGAGCCGGTCTCACCCGCGACGATCACCACCTGGTGGTCGCGGATCGCGGCCAGGATGTCGTCCTTCTTCTGGCTGACCGGTAGCGCGGCCGGATAGGTGACCGCCGGGACGCCCGCCTGCCGGCCGGCGAGGCGCCGCTCCGCCCTGTCGACATCGGCGACGATCGCGGCCTCGGCCGACTGACGTGCACCGTCGGACCGGATCTTGCGTACGCCGTCGAGCCGGCGCCGCAGGCGATGCTGGTCGCGAAGCATCAGGTCGGGGAGCCGGCTCCGCAGCATCGTGAGCGTGGGCGGCGAGGAAGTATGCATACGGTGGCAAGGATAAGCAATGCCGCCAAGCCGACCCACCCGGTTTTCCGTCACGCGTGCGCGTCTTGCACCGACGGCGGGCGGCTCGCCCGTGAGCGGCTCGCCCGTGAGCGGCTCGCCCGTGAGCGGCTCGCCCGTGAGCGGCTCACCCGTGAGCGGCTTGCCCGTGAGGGGCGCGGGCCAGGTCAGCTAGGTGAGTAACCACGTCAGCTAGGCGAGTGGCACCCGGGCAAGGCATCGACGCCTCGAAACGCCCCAACAGCCCGGCCAACCAGGCGAGTAGCCCGGCCAACCAGGCGAGTAACCCGGCCAACCAGGCGAGTAACCCGGCCAACCAGGCGAGTAACCCGGCCAACCAGGCGAATGCCGCATCAGCCCACCGATCTCCGTCCCCGGCCAGCTCGGCGCCCGGTCCCGGTCCCGGTCAGCGCATCTGGAGAAAACTGACAAAGCGCGACAGGAGGTACGACGCGGCGGTGTTGCGGGCCAGCCCACGAGGCTGGTCACCGCGCGATCCCTCGAACCGCAACGTGGACACGATCAGCCGGCCCTTGCCCCACGCGATCTCGGTCGCGTAGTCGTGCAGGTGCGCCGTCCGGGCATCGATCCTGCGGAGCAGCGGGCGCATCGGGCCGGCGACACCACACGTGTCGCTCGTGTCGATCGCGAGGTCGGGCGCACATCCGGCGAACTGCAGGTCGGTCCATCCCTCATGAGGAAAGTCGTCCCAGGCTTCGTGCGGCTCGATCACCTTCACCGCCTCACGCCAGAACGGCATCGGGACGAGCGGCAGTGGGCTGTCGCTCGCCTCGTCGGCCAGCAGGATCGCGCGCGCGCCGTTCTCGACCGCATGGGCGAGGTCCGGCGTCCACCGCGTCGCGACCGTGACAGCCTCCGTGGTGAGGGTGTCGGCAACTGCGGGCGCGAGGGCGCGGAGGTCGGCGACCCGCCCGCCAGGGTCGTCCAGGACGACCGGGCCGACCTCTGCCCACGGCGAGTGCGGAAAGAACCAGAACCGCCAGGTGTTCGAGGTCAGCTCACCGCCCACCCAGGCACGGACCCGCAGCGTCGCCTGCCGTGGTGTGCGTACGTCCGGAACCTCGAACGCCGCGACGCACACCTCCCGCACCGTTCCCGGCCTCAGCCGCTCCCCCGGACCATGGGAGCCGGAGGTGAAAGGATCACTGCCGTCGAGCGCGACCGTCCACTCCGCCCATACGGGCGCGGCGTCCCTTCCGTGGTGGGCGAGGACGAGATGCGGGCGTACGACGGCACCGGCCTCGTGGCACCAGGGATCACCGTAAGCCGGCCGGTCGCCACCCGCCCGCCACGTCCGGCGCCGGTCCCAGCCGACACACGCCACCAGGTCGGAGTTGAACGCCCGGAACTCCGCGGGATCGACCTTCAGCTCGCCGAGATCGTCCCAGAGCCCTGCCGTGCTGATCGGGGTGTCGCGCTCGCCGGTGACGACGTAGCCCGACGTGTCGTGCCGGATCCGGACGGCCTCCAACGTGACCTTGCGGTGGAGCAGGGCCTGTTGTCGCGAGATCGCTTCCAGCTCCGCTCCGCGGTCCCAGAAGCCGTTGCGCCGCAGGCGTTCCTCGTGTGCCTGGACGTCGTACTGCCAGCGGGCGCCCTGCGGATTGACCGCGGGGTCGCCGTGTGTCCACCAGGGGCGGTCGGCGGCTACGGCGCCCAGGCGGCGAAGGTCGCGGAACGTGTCGAGGTCGCAGAACTCGCCGAAGAGCCACGGCTTGGCGTCGCGCCATCCTGGTGCGAAGTGCTCGAGTGTCTCGCGGAAGTGCTGGAGTTCGCAGTAGAGATGGTGGTCGTAGAAGTCGGCGTACTCGGTGAGCAGTCCGCCGTACGCCTCCCCCGACCCGCTGTTGTCGCGGACCAGGGCGTCGCGCACGAGCCCCTTCACATGGGCGTAGAGCGGCGCAAGAACATCGTCTCCGATGACGGCACTCAGCTCACAGCCCAACGTGTAGAGGATGACCGACGGATGGTTGCGCGCCATCCGGACCAACCGGTCGGTTTCGGCGGGCAACTGCGTACGAAAGTGTTCGGTCGGATGGGGCAGCCACATGGGTAGCTCGACCCAGACCAGCAGCCCGAGCTCGTCAGCGATGTCGAAGTAGTACGTCGGTGGGAACCACAGGCACAGTTTGACGCCGTTGAATCCCAGCTCTCGCAGGCGTTCGAGGTCGGCGCGGACCCGGTCGCGCGACGGCGCGGCATGGAGCAGGTCGGGATACCAGCCCCAGGACAGCAGCATCCGCGGATAGAGCGGGTCGCCGTTGAGGCGGAGCTCGCTGCCGTGGGTGGTCAGCTCGCGCAGGCCGACCCGAAACGTTCGCTCGTCGGACCGGCCGCGGCCACCGTCGTCGCTGCTGCTCCCGTCTTCGTCGCTGTCGTCACCGTCGCTGCTGTCGTCGTCGTCGCTGCTGTCGTCGTCGTCGCTGCTCCCGTCGTCGGTGTGGGCGGCGATGTGCACCGTGTAGAGCCGCGGATCGTCCGGTGACCAGGGCTGTGGATCGTCCACGCCGATACTGAACACGGCGTCGTGCTCGACCCGGCGTACGACCTCGGAGACGACACCACCCGTCGGATCTGTCAACGTCACCTTGACGGTGGACGCTCCGGACACCTCAGCTGCGATGGTGACCTCGCCCGCCGGAGTCCCCCACGCGGTGACGTCGCCGAACACGACAGGCCCGGTGACGACCACCTCGACGTCCTGCCAGATGCCGCCGTGGACGTGTCCCCAGACGTAGGGCAGAAAGCCGGCGAGGGTCTCCCTGGTCGGATAGCGACCGGGAACCGCCGGCGAGTCAGGCCCCGCCGTGAGGCTGGCAGGTTTCTCGACCCGGACCAGCAGTTCGTGGGTGCCGCCCGCGTCGACCGCCGAGGTGACCTCCACGTCGAACGCGTCCCACATGCCGATGTGTCGCCCGACCTCCTGCCCGTCGACGAAGACCTCGCATGCGTAGCTCACCGCTCCGAAGCGCAGCCAGACCCGATCGCTGGCGGCCAACCCTCCTACGTCGAACGTCGTCCGGTAGTCGAACGGTCCGGGCGCGTCCTTGGCGATCCCCGTGTCCTCCCAGCATCCGGGGACCTCTACTGGGCGGCCGGCCACCTCCCAGGGTCCTGTCAGGACGGCATTGCGCACCCGAGCTCCTCCCAACGCCAGAAGGCCTCCTCACCCCAACGCACCGTCGCAGTTCGGTCGGCGACATCGACGGTGGCGCCGCCACCGTCTTCGTCGGGTCGCAAGGTGAGCACCAGCCGCACACCACGCAAGGTGAGGTTGACGGCATAACGGCGCCCGGGCGTACGCATGCCGATCGGCAGGTTCGGCCGTACGTACAGACCCTCCGACGTCGGGCGCATACCGACCAGGACGCCCAGGAGCAGGTGGGTCGTGAACGCTCCCCAGCCGTACCCTTCGCCACCGCAGCGGCCGGACAGCGGCCAGTACTCACACGCGATTCCAGGCAGGGTGCGCCCGGGCTTGCCTCCGACACCTTCCTGGTGGTCGCGGGCATCCCAGAAGCCGTACGCCCGGTCGACGACAGCTCCCGCGATCCGTGCCGCCGTGTCGTCCTCGTCCACCGCCAGTGCGGCGTCCACGGTGGTCCACGCGAACATCGGCCACACGACGGAGTCGGCGTCACAGGCCCGGATCGCCGGCCGCAGGGCCTCCCTGCGCTCCGCCGCTGCCAACCCGAGCGCGACCGGCGCCAGGAGCATCACGTCGTCGACGCCGGTGAGTCCCGGCTGGTCCGCACCCGTGTCGGTGCGCCAGTCCGCGTACCGGCCGCCGTTCCACAACTGCTCAGTGCGCCGGCCGTAGTCCTCGGCGAGCGCGCTCCAGCGGGCGATGTCCTGGCCGTAGCCCAACTCGACCGCGAACTCCGCCATCGCCAGGGCCGCGTCCGCGAACGCTGCCTGCAGGTCGACCGGACGGGTCGACCAGGTGGGGTGGCCGCCACCAAGCGGCTGCTCGCCGAAGCGTGGCGAGAGGTCCTGACCCGACTCCCAGCTGCACGCGTGGACCAGCCATCCGTCGGTGTCGCGGCGATGGGCGAGCCACCAGTCGAGATAACGGACGAGGTACGGATAGAGCCGCGCGAGCCAGTCGCGGTCGGGCCGCAGCGCCGCGAGTTGGCGGACAACCAGCCACGGATAACCCCACTGCGGACCGGTGCCGCAGACAGAACCGTCCGCCGAGACCATGTTGTACGTGCCGTCCTCGCGTGAGCACGGCACGTTGGGCAGTGGTGCGTCGGCGAACGTGCCGAAGAGCAGCTCCTGGGCGAGTTCGGGATCGGCGTAGCCGAGGAGCAACGCGTCGATCGCCGCCTCGGCGAGGACGACCCGCGGTGCCTGGATCTGCATCGCGTCCCATGCGTGCCGGTAGATGCCGGCGGGCTGCTTCACCATCATTCGTAGGGTCTCGAGGTCATAGACCAGCCCGCGCCGCCAGTGGTCCGGCCAGTCGCCGTCCAGCGTGGGTGCGTGCGACCAGAACTCCTCGTCGTCGGCCAGCAGGGCCGCCCGACAAGCGTCCTGGGTACGCCGGGCCCGCGACAGGCGCGCCACTGCCTCGTCCTCGGTACGTCCGCGCGCGAGCAGGACGGTGCAGGCAACCGGGGTCGCGGACCGGATCGTGACCACACCGGAGACGCTGACCTGCTCCCCCGCCGCGCCGACGGCCGTCACCCGGTCCGCACTCGCACCGTCGACGTCGCCTTGCACCGCGCCGGTGGCCACGTCCCCCGTGGTCACCGCGAACTCGGCGGCCGCACCGACGACCTCCAGAACGAACGCCTCGCCGTCCTCGAAGCCCTGCAGGACGAGGCGGTCACCGACGCGCCGCGCGACGAGCCCCGACTCGCCCCACCCGTGGTCGGCGGCGATCAGCCGGGTGTAGCCGACCTGGACAGAGAGCTGTCGCCGCGGTGCCGCGTGCACCTGCGCACAGAGAACGTCATCGCCGAGTGCGAAGTACTCCGCCTCCATCCGGGCGTTTCCGCTGGTCGCCACGAAGCGGACGACGTTCTTGGAGTGGTACGGCGCGCGGAGGTCGTCGAAGTCCGTGAGGGCGGCCGCCCCGTCGAGAACCAGCCGGAACCCCGCACGATAGGTCTCCCGCCGCCCGCCGTAGGACGTCGCGAGCGCCGGGAAGTGCCACCGGAAACCCACCCCGTTGCTACGCAGCACCCCCTTGGGTGTCAGGCGTCTGGTGTGGCCCGGCAGGTCGAGGTATCCGTGGGGCGTGTAGTCGTCGACGGGCACAGTCCTACGCCCAGGATCCGGTGCGGACATGGCTCAGCCCTTCACCCCGCTCAGTGCGATGCCGGCGACGAAGTACCGCTGGGCGAACAGGTAGACGACCAGCACCGGAAGCAGCACCACCACCGACGCGGCCATCATGAGCGGCCAGTTCGGCTGCTGGAACGCCGACGACGAGGCGTTGAAGTAGGCAAGGCCCAGCTCCAGCGTTCGGTGCTCCTCGTCACGGGACACGAGCAGCGGCCAGAGCAGGTCGTTCCACGTGCCCATGAACGCGAACACCGAGACGGTCGCGAGCGCCGGCTTCGTCAGGGGCAGGAAGATCCGGAAGAACACCGTCCACTCGTTCGCGCCGTCGATCCGGGCCGCGTCCTGGTAGTCGCGTGGGATGGTGAGGAACGCCTGCCGGAGCAGGAAGATCCCGAACGCGCTGGAGATGCCCGGCGCGATCAGGCCGGTGTAGGTGTTGACCCAGCCGAGCTGGAAGACCAGCAGGAACAGCGGGATCATCGTCACCTGGAACGGGATCATCATGGTGGCGAGGAAGAGCACGAAGAACGCCTTGCGGCCGATGAACGAAAGCCGCGCGAACGCATAGGCAGCGGTCGCACAGAACGCCACCTGCCCCACGACCGTGAGTACTGTCACGAGCACCGTGTTGAGGAAGTAGCGCCCGAACGGCACGAGGGTGAAGAGCTGCTGGTAGTTCCGCAGGTCGAAGGTCGTCGGCAGGATCTGCGGCGGATAGGAGAACGCCGTGCCCGGTGGCCGAAGCGACGTCGACACCATCCACAGGAACGGTACGAGCATGCCGGCGGCGATGAAGACGAGCATGGCGTAGAAGAAGACCGTACGCAGCGGCATGAGCGCGTCCCACAGCCGCGCCAGCCCACGCTGCTCACCTGTCACGATGCGTCCTCTCCTGCTCCGTTCCCTCAGGCTCGGTGTCCTCAGGCTCCGTTCGCCCATCCTCCGTTCCCTCATGCCAGGCTCGTCTCTCCGCGGCGGCGTACGTACCACAGCTGCAGCAGGGTGGCGACGAAGATCACCGCGAAGAGCACCCACGCCTGCGCGGACGCGTAGCCCATCGAGAACTCCTGGAACGCGCGCTTGTAGATGTGGTAGACGGCCACGTCGGTGGCGCCGAGCGGGCCGCCCTCGGTGATGACGTACATCGGGGTGAAGACCTGGAAGCCGCCGATCACGCCGGTCACCGCGAGAAAGAACGTCGTCGGGAAGAGCAGCGGCAAGGTGACGTGCCAGAAGGTCCGCCACTTGTTGGCGCCGTCGATGGCGGCCGCCTCGAGCAGCTCGGTCGGGATCGACTGCAGGCCGGCAAGCCAGATCACCATCTGGAATCCGGCGCCCTTCCAGATGGTGATGACGACGATCGCGAACATCGCCCACCGTGGGTTGTCAAGCCAGGCTTGCGGTGGCAGGCCGACCAGGCTGAACACGTAGTTGACGACACCGGCGTTCGGGGAGAGCAGAGTGATCCACACGACCGAGACGGCCACCCACGACGTGATCACCGGAAGGAAGAAGATCGCCCGGAAGACGTTGATTCCGGGCAGGCGACGGTTGACGGTGACCGCCATCGCGAGGCTCACCGCCATCCCGAGCGGCACCGAGAGCACGGTGTAGGTGGCGGTGTTGCGCATCGCCCGCCAGAACGGCTCGTCCTGGAGCAGGTCGCGATAATTCTCCAGCCCGACGAACGGAGCGCCGAGGAAACCCGGTGTGCTCCACTCGTGGAACGAAAGGTAGAGGCTGAACCCGATCGGGATCAGCAGGAACAACGCGAGGTGCGCCGACGCCGGGAGGATGAACAGGTAGCCCGCGCGTTCGTTGTGCCGGCTCCAGAACCGCCTCCAGAGTTGATGTCCTGGAACCCTGCCGCGCGGTTGCCTCTCCCTCCTCGTATCCTCTCCGGCGTCGGCGACCGTCACTGGGCGTCCAGCTCCTGGTCGATGAGCTTGACGGTCTTCTTCGCCTCCGTCTCGACGGCGCCGCCGGCGAGGATGCGATCCATCATCTCGTCGAGGAGGCCCTCGATCGTGGGGTACTTCGCCAGTTGCGATCCCGACGGCGGCCGACCCTTGGCGGTGGCCTCGACGAACACCGGGTCGAGCCCCGCGAACTGCGAGTCGGCGTTGGCGAGCGACGCCTCCGCCGCCTCCTGGTTCCCGGCGATCGCGATCCCGGTGATGGCCTTGGTGTCCTGGTACGACCGGCCGGTCGCCGCCTCGACGAACCGTGCCGCCGCCTCGATCTTCTCCTCCGGCAGGTCGTGGCGGATCACGAAGCTGGACTCATACAGCACGGTCGCGTCGGTCTTGCTGGCCGGCTGGGGCGCGACGCCGAGCAGTTCGGGCTTGTAACCTTCCGCCGCCGTGAGCCCGACGAGCGACCAGTGGCCGCTGTCGAACATCGCGAAACGTCCTGCCATGAACTCGGCCTCGAAGCTGGACTTCTCGGTGATCGAGTCGAGGACCGACGGCTTGGGCGAGACCTTGTGCTTCAGGACCAGATCGGCGTACCACTGCAGGGCTTCGAGAGTGGCCGCCGAGTCGAGGTAGCCGGTCGCGGTGGAGCGGTCGGGCGCGAGGACGTCGCCGCCGTTCTGCCAGGTGCGGTAGACCCACTGGTAGGCGTACTGGCCGGCGCGGTATCCCCACTGCGTGATGTCCGCGGCATCGAAGCCGCCGTCGGCGGCGGTCCGGCCCTTGCCGTCCTTGGTGAGCTGCTTGGCGAGCTCCAGCTGGTCGTCCCAGGTCCAGCCGGCCGTTGGCGCTGTCAAGCCCGCCTTGCCGATGAGGTCGGTGTTGTAGTAGACGACCATCGGCGTGAAGTCGTTGGGCAGGCCGTAGATCGCGCCGTCCTCCTGCTCGTGGATGTCCAGGACAGCGGGGAAGAACCGCTTGGTGTCGAGCGACGGAAGCTTCTCGGTGCACCTGCGCATGTCGAGCAGCAGTTTGCGGTCGATGAGTGGTGCCAGGCTGGACGCGTCCTGCGACCACAGGTCTGGTGCGGTGCCGGAGGCGAGATCGACGATGATCTTGGTGTCGAACTCGGGCGGGGTGGCGATCGAGTCGATCGTGATGTTCTTGTGCTCGGCCTGGAAGTCGGCGAGGAACTTCTTGTACGCCTTGTCGAGCGGGCTTCCCTTCTCCTCGGGGTTGACCTCGAAGCCCATCACCTTGAGGGTGATCTGGCCGTTCGCACCGGCCTCTCCGTCTGATCCACCGCAGGCGGCGAGCACTGGGCCTGCGGCGGTCGCGGCGGCAGCGGCGACTCCCCACTGCAGGAACGACCGGCGACTCTGAACGGACCGAGGGCTGTGGATCGACCTGCCATGGGAGGCCGGGTGACTGCTGGCGTGACTCATCTGCGCACTCCTGCCACGGGATGGTGCCGCGAAGGTAGAACAGCCGGCAGCACCCGGTCAACGGTTCAACAGGTGGGAAAACTGTTTCTCAACGCGCATCCTTGCTTGCGGAGCGCTTCGTCTCGATACTCGAGATATCCCGATGTTTTGCTTGCGTTGCACACAGATCACCGGTGACCCTCGGAAACCGGCTGACTGACAAACCGTTTTCCCATCTGGCTTCCCGGAGGACCTGTGGCCGCAACGATCCGCGACGTCGCCCGCGTCGCCGGAGTGTCGGTGGCCACCGCCTCGAAGGGCCTCAACGGCAAGGGCCGGATGCGCCCGGAGACCCGCGAGCGGATCGTCCAGAGTGCGCGGGAGCTGGGCTTCCGGGCCAACCGCAACGCCAGCTCGCTCACGAGCGGCCGGACTTTCACGGTCGGGCTCCTCACCCGCGACGGGTACGGACGCTTCACGCCCGCCATGCTGGGCGGTGTCGAAGACGCCCTGTCGGCCGACACCTGCAGCCTGCTCCTGTGCGACGCCCGACGCGACGCTGTCCGGGAACGGCACTACATCGACGCCCTCACCGCTCGGCGGGTCGACGGGCTCATCGTCACCGGCCGCGCCACCGACCCGGCACCGCGGGTCGGCCGGGACCTGCCGTTTCCCGTCGTCTACGCCTACACCACGGCCGACGACGAACGCGCCACCAGCATCACGGTCGACGACGAGCACGGCGGCTGGCTCGCGGCGCGGCAACTGCTCCGCCAGGGATGTACGCAGATCGCGCACCTCACGGGTCCACCGTCGTACGCGGCGGTCCGGCAACGGATCGCCGGTGCCCGCCGGGCTCTCGCCGAGAAGGGGTGGGAGCTGCCCGACTCCCACGTCGTGCACGGGCCGTTCGGCGAAGAGGCGGGCTACCACGCCGCCCGAGCGTTGCTCGAGACGCGGCCCGGCGTCGACGGGATCCTCTGCGGCAACGACCAGATCGCGCGGGGCGTCGCCGACGGGCTCACCGTGCTCGGCGTCCGCGTTCCCGACGACATCGCGGTGGTCGGCTATGACAACTGGACCCTGCTCGCCGCCTCCACCCGCCCACCCCTCACCTCGGTCGACATGAACCTCTACCGCCTCGGCCGGATCGTCGGCACCACCCTCCTGCAGGCGATCGACGGCGAGCGCGAGCCCGGCATCCGGCGGCTGCCCTGCTCCCTCGCCGTCCGGGCCTCGTGTCCGGCGGGCACCGGCGACGACCCGGTGTGGGTGGGCGACGCACCCCTGGTGCCCGATGCGTAGACCCAAGAATCCAGGGGGCGCCCGCCCTGACTCGTCGACCACGAGGGAGCCCTAGTGACCGCCAACCCGCACCCGCCCGTTGCCGCCACGACCGGGGTGGCGGACACGACGCCTGTTGTCGACACGAGGCAGAGCCCGCACGCCCGGCTGCGGCCGGTCGGCGTCGGGGCGGTCCGCGTCGACGACGCCTTCTGGGGGCCGCGGCTGGAACGCAACCGAACCGAGACGGTTCCCGCGCAGCAGGAGCTGTGCGAGTCGACCGGGGCCCTGGAGAACTTCCGGCGGGCGGCGGGGCTCACCGGCGGACCGTTCCACGGCAGGTACTACTCCGACTCCGACGTCTACAAATGGGTCGAGGCGGCGGCATGGATCCTGGCCGCCGGTGGCCGAGAGGGTGAACCCAGCAACGCGTCACGTGGTGATTCGGGCGGCGATCCGCAGAACGTGCCAACCGACGAGCCCCTGGGTGAGTCGGGTGACCGTCCCGAGCCGGGCAAGGACCTCGACGAGCTGATCGCGCTCTTCGCCGCCGCCCAGGACGACGACGGCTATCTCAACACGTACTTCTCCGCCGACCGGACTGCCGAACGCTGGACGGACCTCGTCGTCAAGCACGAGATGTACTGCCTCGGGCACCTGACGCAGGCAGCCGTCGCCCACGTCCGCGCCACCGGCAAACGCACCCTGCTGGATGTGGCGATCCGCGCCTGTGAGCATGTCTTCGCGAGGTTCACGCCCGACGAGGTGCCCGGCACCTGCGGGCATCCCTGCCTGGAGATGGCACTTGTCGAGCTCTACCGCACCACGCGCGAGCCGAAGTGGCTCCGCCTTGCGACCTGGCAGCTCGACTCCCGCGGCCGCGGCGTCCTTGACAGCGGTGAGTACCTCCTCGACCACGCTCCCCTGCGCGAGCAGGACACCGTGACCGGGCACGCCGTACGCGCGCTCTACCTCTACGCCGCCGCCGCAGACGTCCTGCTCGAGACCGGCGATCCGGAACTGCGGGCGGCCGTCGACCGGTGGTGGGCGGACCTCGCGGGACACAAGACAGCCGTCACCGGAGGTGTGGGCGCACGGTGGGACGGTGAGGCGTTCGGTGCGGCGTACGAACTGCCGGACCGGGCCTACAACGAGACCTGTGCCGCCATCGCGGTCATCTTCTTCGCGTGGCGGTTGCTGCTGCTCACGGGCGACGCGAGGTACCGGGACGCGATCGAGACCGCGCTGTACAACGGAGTCCTGCCGGGCCTGGCGCTGTCCGGAACGGAGTTCTTCTACCAGAACCCGCTCGCCGACAGTGGGCGCCATCGCCGGCAGCCCTGGTTCGCGTGTGCGTGCTGTCCACCTAACATCGCGCGCCTGCTCGCGTCGTTGCCGGGTTATGCGTACACCACGTCGGAGGAAGGGGTCTGGGTCCAGCTCTATCTGGGTGGTGAGGTGGATCTGCGGCTCTCGGACGGTACGCCCGTGCGACTCGATGTCACCAGTGCCCTCCCCTGGCAAGGTCGGGTTGACATCACGGTGACCCCGGGAGATGGCGGTGGTGGCGACGCCGGCCGGGAGAGCGGCCCGGGCGCCGAGTTCACTTTGTTCGTGCCGGTGCCGGGATGGGCGGGCTCAGCCGCGGTTCACGTGGCCGGCGAGCCGGTCGACGCGGCGTTACTCGAGGCCGGCCGGGAGACGGGATACCTTGCGGTGCGGCGGGTCTGGAGTCCGGGCGACACCGTACGCATCGAGTTCGACCTGTCGACCAGGCTCGTCGCCGCGCACCCGCGGGTCGCTTCCGCGCACGGCAGGGTGGCGATCAGCCGAGGGCCGCTCGTCTACTGCGTCGAACAAGCTGACCACGAGGGCGTGGCGGTGGAGGACCTCCGGCTCACCGGCGCCGAGTCCTGGACGCCTGCGTACGCAGGCGACCTGCTGGGTGGCGTCGTGACCCTGACCGTGCCGGCCGTGGCCGTCGAGCCCGACCAGGGACCGCTCTACCGGGCGTACGACCCGGACCGGACCGTCGCGACGCGCCCGGTCCAGCTCACCGCGATCCCCTACTACGCCTGGGCGAACCGCGAGCCCGGCCCTATGCGCGTCTTCCTCCCCCTCCTCCCCTGACCGCCACATCCCGTGACCATGCCCGACCGCGACATCCCGTGACCATGCCCGACCGCTACATCCCGTGATCATGATCGTGATCATGAAGGATTCGCGGACGGATAGCCCCGTTTCCCTTCCTGGCCCGGATCCACTTCATGATCATGCGATGGGGCCGCCAAGGTCTCGTGATCATGAAAGAGAACAGAACTGTGAAGCCAAAGAGGGCCATACATCCGGGGAACCTTCATGATCACGATCATGATCACCGGGATGGGGCCGACCCGGGGCGCGCGTGCCTATGGTGAAGGTGTGAGCGTCACCATCGGCCTGGTCGGTGCGGGACGGAGGGCCGCCGAGGTCCATGCCCCGGCGCTCTCTGGCTCCGCCGACGTACGTTTTGCCGGCATCTGGTCACGCCGGCCCGAATCGGCCCGTGAGCTCGCACACCGTCACCATGTCGCCAGCTACGACCGGTTCGCCGACCTGCTCGACCACTGCGAGGCGGTCGCCTTCGCCATTCCCCCGGATGTCCAGACCGACCTCGCCGCCGCGGCCGCCCGAGCGAGACGCGCCGTTCTGCTGGAGAAACCTCTCGCGAACGACCTCGCTGGAGCCGAGGAGATCGCCGTGGCGGTCACCAGCGCGGGAGTGGTGTCCCAGGTCGCGCTCGACTGGCGTTACGCCGAGCCCGTCCGGCAGTTCCTGGCCATGGCCGCTCCGCGGACCCGACCGCTCGGCGGCAGTGGACGGGTCGTCACCGCCAACCCACACGACCGACAGCGCACCCAGCCGTGGCGGTTCGAGCGGGGCGTCCTGCTCGGCGAGGGCCCCGACCTGATCGACCTGCTCGACGCGGCACTCGGCCGGATCGTCGGCGTACGCGCCCACGGCGACCCGCTCGGCTGGGTCGGCCTGCTCCTCGAGCACGCGGGCGGCCGGTTCAGCGAGGCGTCGCTGTGCGCCACGGCAGGGACGCCGCCCCGCGCCGAGGTCGAGGTCTTCGGGCCCGGTGGGGCCGCGTTCGTCAACTGCGCCGCGGCGGCCGGGCCGGACTCGTTCGCCACGATGGTCACGGAGTTCGCCGCGGCGGTCGCGGCCGGCAAGCCCAGGGGCCTCGACGTCCAGCGCGGCCTGCACCTACAGGAGGTCCTCGACAACGCCGAGACCGACCTGTTCACCCACGCGTGAGTCCGCTCACCTCCGGTCCGGATGAGAGACGGACGCCACGGAGCCGGCCTCCAGGACGACGATCTGGTCCGCCCTTCCGAGGACAGCCGCACGGTGCGACACGACAAGATACGCCGCCGATCGGTCCTCCGCCCGCGCCCCGTCCATGCGTTCCCAGACCAGATGTTCGGTCTCCTCGTCGAGTGCACTGGACAGGTCGTCGATGACACAAAGATCCGGCGTACGCACGAACATTCGAGCGGCACTCGCCCGCTGGACCTGGCCGCCGGAGAGCCGGACACCACGGCTGCCCACCCTCGTGTCGAGTCCCCGGTCCAGTTCGGCGACGTCCCGCTCGAACGCGGCACGGCGCAGGGCCGCTTCCAGGTCGACCGCGTCCGGCGGGAGGCCGAGCAGGATCGTGTCGAGCAGCGGTTCACTGAACAACCGCGGGACCTGCGGCTTGTACGCCACCCTCGGCGGGACCATGAACGTCGCCGGATCCTCGATCCGCATGCCGTTCCAGAAAAGCGCGCCCGACTGCGCTTCCCGCAGGCCGAGCATGACCCCGAGCAACGTCGACTTGCCGGCACCGACCGGTCCGGTCACCACCGTCAGGGCGCCGGCACGCAGGTGCAGACTCACGCCCGAGATACCGCGACCTGTCTCCGGATGCCGGTAGCAGAGGTCAGTGACCACAAGATCTCGCAGCCGACCGCCGCTGTGGCTCCGCGTCCGACCGCGGCGGCTGGCCGTCGGCTCGACCACGTGGACACTCGCGGGCGACGGCTGCGACCGTGGACCGCTCAGATGGACGGCTCGATGCGCCACGAGCGTCGACACGGGTGTCGTTCCCATGACCTCGCGCAGCCGCTCCAGGGACTTCTCGCTGGTCCTGCGCTGGCTGAGCAGCCGGCCGATTCGACGCGGGAGCATGAGCATCCAGTCGAGATAGAACGCGAAAAGAATGAAGTCGCCGACGGTGAAGCGGCCCGCGACCATCGCACCGGCCCCGATGAGCAGGACCAGCCCGCGGCCCGCGATGGTCGTCGCCACCGTGATCGCGTCGATCCGCCTCGCCGCGACGAGGCTGCGGACCTCGGCCTTCCTGCGGAGGTCATTGAGGTGCGCGAAGCGTCGCACCACGGCCGTTTCGGCGCCCGCCACCCGAATCGCCTGCACCCCCTCGAACGCCTCGCCGACGAAGTTCGTCACCGCCGTGGTCGCCTCCCGCGCCTCGCCCCACAAGCGCGGCAGCCGACTGCGCACCCAGTGCGTACACCCCACAACACCGGCCAGCGGCAGGAACGTCGCGACGGTGATCAGCGGATCGATGCCGAGCATGATCACGAGTGCGATCGCCACGAACGCCCCTTCCCCCGAGAGCCGGTACCACTCGTTGACCAGAGACGTGTGACCGGGAACGTCGTCGCGGAGATGGCCCACCAGGGTGACCGGCGATGCCGGGGTCCCGCGCCTCCCCGACGTGGTGAGAACCCACGAGAACAGGTTGGTACGAACGAGTGCCTCCACCGTCCCCTCGAACGTGGTGTGCACCCAGTACCACAGGACTCCCAGCGCGGGTTCGGATACCGCGAGGACGGCGAGGGCGGCGAAGAGCAGCACGAGATCCCGGCCCTCGAGATCCCGGCCCTCGAGATCCCGGCCCTCGAGATCCCGGCCCTCGAGATCCCGGCCGTCGAGATGGCCGGACGCACTCGGGTCCAGTTCCTCGAAGATCGCCTGCTGCACAAGGCCGGTCAGGATCGGGAGACAGGACGACAACGTCCAGGTGAGGACGGACGCGAACAGCAGACCCGGGCGGTAGGTGAACAGTCGGACGAGCATCACCGCACACCTCCGGAGCGCTCACGCTCCGCCCGTCCAGGACCACCGAGACATTCCACGCCCTCGAGGCCGCCGGCAAGGAGTGCGCGGTGGTAGGCGGAGCTGGGGTCATGCGCCAGGACCGCCCGCGGACCGTACTCGGAGATCCGACCGCGCTCGAGGACCAGGATCGTGTCGGCGCGTTCGAGCGTACGCAGGCGATGGGCGATGATCACGCCCGTCCGGCCGGCGAACAGCTGGTCCCATGCCCGCTCCACCACCGCCTCGCTCGCCGGATCCAGCCGTGATGTCGGCTCGTCGAGGATCACCAGGCCGGGATCGTCGACGAAGACCCGCACCATGGCGAGCAGTTGCGCCTCTCCCGCCGACATGCCCGCCGATCCGGAGGCGAGCAGGGTGTCGAGCCCGCCGGGTTGTCGGTCGTACCAGGCGCCGAGTCCGACCTCACGCAGCAGCGTCACAAGCCGCTCGTCAGGTGCGCGGCCGGGTCTGAAGAGGGTGAGGTTGTCGCGCAGCGTCGTGCGGAACACCTGTACGTCCTGGGTGACGACGCCGACCGTCGCTCGGAGCTCGTCGAGGTGGGCCTGTCGGATGTCCGTACCGTCGAAGGTGATCCGTCCGGTGTCGGGGTCGTAGAACCGCAGGAGCAGGCGGGCGATCGTGGTCTTGCCGGCACCAGTGCGCCCGACCAGGCCGAGCACCTCACCCGGTCGCAGCCGGAAGGTCACGTCATGCAGGACCGGCGACGAGGTGTCGCGGCCGGGATAGCCGAACGACACGTCCTCCACCGCCACCGCCACCGCGCCACCGGCGAAGGCCGCGCCGGGACCGGAGGAGATCGTGGGTGTGACGGCGAGCAGTTCTCGTACCCGCCCGATGCTCGCCGTCGCCCGCTGCAGGTCGTCGATCTGCCCCATGATCTGACGCAGCGGCCCGACGACGATAGCGGTGTAGGCCACCATGAGGAAGACCGTTCCGAGCGAGACCGTGCCCGATCGGTACAGCGCGACGGCAACCGCCAGGATCGCGACCGATCCCACCACCATGAGGAGCTCGGTGCCCCCGCCGACGAGCACGCTGGTGATCCCGGCGGCACGCGTACGCAGGAACATCGCGCGCTGTAGAGAGGTGAACCGCCCCTGCACGTACTCCCCGGCTCCGTTGGCGCGGATGTCGGCCAGTCCGCCGAACCGTTCCTCCACCTCGCCGTAGAGGTCGGCGGAGGCCGCCCGGCTACGTTGCCATGAAGGTGCGGCGACACCGCGAACCCGGCTGAGGATCCAGAGCGTGCCGGCGGTGAACCCGACGAAGACACCCATGATCCGCCAGTCGACGGCCAGCATCACGACCAGCACGCCGCCGATCAACGCCAGGTTTCCCAACAGAACAAGGGCAAACTGGGAGAAGAAGTTGTTCAGCTCCCGGACGTCCCCGTCGACGCGTTCCACCAGCTCACCTGGGCCGTGGTCGTGGTGGAAGCCGGTGTCCAGGCGCAGACAGTGATCGGTGACGTCCTCGCGAAGCCGGTTCGTCGCCTGCCACGCGACATGCGCACCCAGGTGGACGCCCGACACGGCCAGCACCTGGTCGAGGACTCCGCCGACGCAGAACAGTGCCGCCCACACCACCAGTCCGGGCATCGCCTCACGTGCGGCCGGCTCAGGCAACCGCGCGGCCACGGTGGCGCCATCGATGAACCGCGCCGCGAACCACGGCGTCAACAGGCGTACGCCGATCCCGGCGAACAGAATCACCGCGAGCAGAACAAGCAGTCGACGGTGTGCGACGAGATAACGAGCCAACAGTTGCCAGTACGCACGAACGGGAATACGCACGGTCGCCTCTCCCAGCTGGACGGAAACGTCACGGGGCTTGGACGTGACGCCGTCACCGGGCGAATGCGGAGATCAGCCTTGGCAGGAGGTCCGGAAGGCCCGTTGTCTGGGCCGTGGTCCCTACGTCACCGCGAGGGTCATGGCGAGCCCGGGATCGAACGACGTCACCAGCTGGGCCGCCATCGGATGCCTCCTCGAGCAGAGATCCCGGATCCACTTGCCGCGCAGGTTACCAACCGAGGAAGCTCTCAGGGCAGCGGGTTTGTGAGGTCCGCCCGACCGCGGGGTCGGACCTACGAGGGCGGTTGGGTCAAGGCGTCACCACAGCACCAGGTGACCTTCGCGTCAGGAAACCGCGCCAGGGCCCGCTCCAGCACTGGGGCGTCCACGTCGACGGCGACCACGCGCGGGATCCGTCTGGCCAGCCGGGCGGTGAGGAAGCGGCGCGACCAGCGTCGCCGCCCGGTTACGCTCCCAGGAGCTCCGGGAGGGCGCGCATGTCGGTGAAGAGCACGGTGCCTGGGCCTTCCAGGCGGCTCGCGGGCGTGACACCACCGGCATAGCCGAACGCCGCCATGCCCGCCGCCCGGGCGGCCTCGACGCCGTACTGGCTGTCCTCCACCACCGCGCAGTCGGCCGGCTCGACGCCCATGCTCGCGGCCGCGTGCAGGAACAGGTCGGGCGCGGGCTTGCCGTGGGCCACCTCGCTCGCCGAGAAGATCCGCCCTTCGAACCGTTCGTACAACCCGGTGAGGCCGAGAGTGAAGCGCATCTTCGCGTGGCCGCCGCTGGAGGCCACACAGCTCGGCGTCGTGATCTGGTCGAGCGCCTCGACAATGCCGGACACCGGCTGCAGCTCCGCGGCCAACACCTCGCGGTAGAGGGCGTTGAACCGTTCCTCGACCTCCGCCGGCACGGGACGGCCGATGTGCCCGGTCAGCTCGCCCATCATGTACTCCGACGTACGTCCGACGAACCGCCGGGCGATCTCCGCCTCGGGCAGCGGCCAGCCCAGCTCGGCGAAGAGCATGGCGTCGACCCGGAGGGCGAGCGGCTCGCTGTCGACGAGGATGCCGTCACAGTCGAAGATCACCAGCTTGTACGCCGTGCCGTCGGCCGCCGGAACCTCGCTCGCAGACTCTGCTGTCGTCACCGCAGCAGCCTATGAGACGTCCCGCCGCCGGGTCGCCCTCGGGTGAGCCGGATCAGCGGAACGCGTCGAGCCCGGTGAGCGCCTGCCCCAGGACCAGCGTGTGCACCTCGCTGGTCCCTTCGTAGGTCACGACCGACTCGAGGTTGTTCGCGTGTCGCAGCACGGAATACTCGAGGGTCACGCCGCTCGCCCCGAGGATGGTGCGCGCGGTCCGGCAGATCTCCAGCGCTGACCGGGTGTTGTTCAGCTTGCCGAAGCTGACCTGGGCCGGCCGCAGCCGACCGGTTTCCTTGAGCCGGCCGAGATGGACGGCGAGCAGGACTCCGTTGTGGAGTTCGAGAAGCATGTCCGCGAGCTTTTTCTGGGTGAGCTGGAATCCCGCGATGGGCCGGCCGAACTGCGTACGCGCCTTGGCGTAGTCGAGCGCACAGGTGAACGCGTCCCGCGCGGCGCCCATGGCGCCGAACACGATCCCGAACCTCGCCTCGTTGAGGCAGCCGAGCGGGCCGCCGAGCCCGCGGGCGGCCGGCAGCAGCGCGTCGGATGGCAGGCGTACGCCGTCGAGGACGAGTTCGGACGTGACCGAGACGCGCATCGACGCCTTCCGGCCGATGTCGTTGGCGGTGAAACCCTCGGTGTCGGTCGGCACCAGGAACCCGCGCACGCCGTCGTCAGTGCGCGCCCAGACCACGGCCACATCGGCGATCCCGCCGTTGGTGATCCACATCTTCGTGCCGTCGAGGATCCAGTCCGCGCCCGACTTCCGGGCTGTCGTCCGCATGCTCCCCGGATCGCTGCCGGAGTCCGGTTCGGTGAGGCCGAAGCATCCGATGACCTCCCCGGTCGCCATCCGGGGCAGCCAATGGGACTTCTGCTCCTCCGACCCGTACAGGTCGATCGCGGTCATCGCCAGTGAGCCCTGCACCGATACCATGCTGCGGATCCCGGAGTCGACGGCCTCCAGCTCGAGACACGCGAGGCCGTAGGTGACCGGCGGCACCCCCGCACAGCCGTGGCCGGAAAGCTGCATGCCGAGCACACCCAGAACGCCGAGTTCGCGGAGCACATCGCGGGCCTCAGCGCGCGAGAGCTCGCGTTCGAACCACTCGGCCACCCGTGGACGCAGCCGTTCCTCGCCGAACCTACGCACCAGATCGCGGCTCGCGCGCTCCTCGTCGCTGAGCGAGGCGTCCACGTCGAGGAAGTCCTCCGCCGGAGGCGGCTGCGACCTCTCCCGCGAGGGCCCGGTGGGCGACGCGTCAACCGGTCTCGTCACGAAGCTCTCCTTGCTGGCACTTGGCGGTGGCCGGCCGGTTCAGGGGGTCACAGTCGCGTTCCCGATTAGTTTGTCCTAGTGTGTCCGAACGGCACGACGACCCGCCCGCCCCGCGGTCACGAGGGCGGTCGGTCGATACGGGGACAGTCCGAGATAGCCAAGTGCTCGAGGTGAATTCCCATGGGTATCGGTGCCAGCATCTTTCTCATCGCTGTCGGCGCCATCCTCGCCTTCGCGGTCGACTACCACGTCTCCGGGATCGACATCGCCGTCATCGGCTGGATCCTCATGCTCGTCGGCGCACTGGGCATGGCCGCGACGCTCGCGATCTGGGCGCCGCGCCGGAGCCGCGGACCACGCGAGCGGCGTGAGCGGCGCCGGCCCTTCGCCGCTGAGGACCACCCGCCGCCGGTCGCTCCTGCTGGCGAGGCGGTCGAGTACTACGCGGGCGTCGACCCGTCCGGTCGCGAACGCTGGGTCGTCGGCAGAGTCGAACGACGGGAGCGGCGGGCCGACGGCGAGTGGCTCTACATGCGGCCGACGCAGCCCGGCCCCGGCGCGCGTCAGCCGGAGCCCGCGTGGGTGGCGGCCGAACAGACGCGCACGATGCCGGCGTACGACCCACGCAACGGCCACCCGCGCTAGGGACGTCCGTCAGGGTGCGACGGCCTGGAAGGCCGCTCGCTGAGTTCGGCGGCCTTCGCTCGCTCACTGGCGCAGCAGTGCCTGGGCAAGGATCTTCTCCGCGACCTGCATGGTCTTCAGGGCGTCGCGGAACGGTGAGCTCGTGAGCTCCTTTCCCGCCAGGAGCGAGTCCACGAACTCCCGGTTCTTGGCCTGGAACCCACCGTAGATGTGGAGGCTCTCGCTGCCCGCGACCGCACGAGAGTCGTACGTCGTGCCGGCTGTGTCCCCGTCCGCGTACAGGTGAGCCTGCCCCTCCGGGTCGGCGTCACAGGCGATCTCGGGTGCGTGCATCTCGACCCTGAAGATCCTCCGCCCACTCGCCCAGTTCGCCACCAGCAGACCGGTCGATCCGTTGTCGAAGTGAAGTGTCGCCGTGATCCAGTTGAGGTCCGGTACGCCGACCTGCTTGCAGTGACTGTCGATGTCGACGACTTCGCCACCGCAGAGCCACCGCAACGTGTCGATCGCGTGCACGCCGTCGTCGAGCATCCGGTCGCGGGCGGACACGAATGCGCGCCGGTCGCACTTGTAGAACTCGCACACGGCATGGCTGATCGGTCCTCGGGCAAGACATGCCTCGCGCATCTTCACCAGGAGCGGCGACGTCCTGCGTTGGTGGCTGACCTGAGTGATCACCCCCGACGTCTCGGCGAGGTGGGTCAGCATCCGCGCCTGGTGCCAGCTGAGGCCGAGCGGCTTCTCGACGTAGAGGTTGAGGCCGTGTTCCAGGCACCAGACCCAGATGTCGTACATCAGGTGCGGCTGGCCGACGGCATAGACACCATCGGGTGCCGTGGCGTCCACCATCGCGCGATAGTCGGTGAAACGACCCTCGATGCCGTAGCGGTCCGCGACGTCGGCCAGCCGCTCGGCGTCCAGGTCACAGACGCCGACGATCTCCACGTCGTCGAACGACGCCAGCGACGGAAGGTGCACCCGCTGGGTCATTGCACCGACGCCGACCAAGACAACTCTCGCACGGCCCATACCATCGTCCCTTCTGTCGCGTACGCATGCGAACCTCCCCGACGTCATCGACCGCCCGGTGGGGCTGTCGACTGCCGCACGACGAGTTCCGCCGCCGCGGTCACGTGCTCGGGCTCACCACTCCGCTCGCCTTCCAGACGTCCGATGAGCTGGTCGGTGGCGACACGCATCATCTCTGGCAGCGGTTGGCGCACCGTGGTGAGCGGCGGCGCGGCTACCTCCGCGAGCACCGGCAGGTCATCGAAGCCGAGCACCGACAGGTCGTCGGGCACGCGAAGGCCGAGGTCACGAGCGCCGGCGTACGCCCCGATCGCGTACATGTCGTTGATCGTGAAAAGCGCCGTCGGCCGGTCGGGCCGGCTCAGCAGGTGATGCGCACCTGCCCGACCCAACTCGGCCCCCTCCGCATCACCGAACGCCGTCACCGACGCGCCCTCCCACACCAGACCCGGGTCGAACCCGATGCCCGCCGCCTCCAACGCCTGGCGGTACCCGGCGAGCCGCTCGCGCCGACTGACGGTACGGATCGGGCCGGACAGGAAACCGATCCGCGTGTGCCCCAGTCCGGTCAGGTGGGAGATCGCCAGCCGGCCGGCGAGGACGTTGTCGATCTCCACGCTGCCGACGACCACCGAGCCCGCGCCGGCGAGTGACCGGTCGAATGCGACGACCTGCAGGCCACGCCCAGCGAATGTCGTGAGGTGGTCGAACGACAACGGCGACGACCCGAAGATCAGTCCTCTCACGCCGGAGTCGAGCAGCGTCTCGGCGAACCTGGCCTCCCGCGCCGGGTCGCGCTCGGCGTTGCACAGCAGCACCTGGTAGTTGCGTTCACTCGCCGCCTGTTCGACCCGCAACGCGACGAAGCCCCAGAACGGGTTCGCCACCGAGGGAACGATCAGCCCGATCGTGCGTACCTGCCCGGTACGGAGCTGGCGGGCGAGCTGGTTGGGCGCATAGCCGAGCTCGCGGACGGCCTGGCGTACCCGCTCGCTGGTCTCGTCCCGCATCCGGCCGACCCTGCCGTTGAGGACGTTCGACACCGTGCTCGGTGAGACGCCGGCATGGCGCGCGACGTCACGCAGGCTGACCTTGCCGCTGCCCAACCGCCCTCCTCACACCGGTATGGATGTCGTCCGGAGTCTAACGATTTAGTCCGGACGTTGGCCACCTCGAACGTCGGTCTCTTCGAAGCACGACAGCGTCCTCTCTCGGACGCGGCGACGTCCGCAACGCCATTGAGTGGCAGATTGATAAATCGTTACACTGCGGCGATCCACGCTGGTCGTCGTCTCGCCCGGCGGGCGGCATCTCCACGGTCCCGCGTTCAGCCCGCCCGGCGGTTTCGAAGGCTGGCGCTGCCTCGACGAGAGGAGCCTGACCATGGGTCAGCAGACCAACCACGTCCGCCACGGTCTGACCCGGCGGCAGGCACTCGGCATTGGCGTGTCGACCCTGCTGGCCGGCGGCGCGGGAGCCGGCTGCAATCTACTGTCGACCGATCCGACTACGCAGAAGAAGGCGACCGGACCGGCCGCGTCCAAGGGCCGGGAGGCGCCCATGCTGGCCGAACGCGTCAAGGCCGGTACGCTCCCGCCGGTCGGAAGCCGCCTGCCGAAGAAGCCGCTCGTCGTCGAGCCCGCCGAACGCATCGGGCAGTACGGCGGTACGTGGCGGGCGGCCATGCTCGGGCCCGACACCGCGTGGCTGGATCGCAGCGTCGGTTACGACCCGGTGCTGCGATGGCGCCCCGATGCCCGCACGTTCGGCCGCGACCAGGTGGTGCCGGGTGTCGCCGAGTCCTTCGAGGTCAACGCCGACGCGACCGAGTACGTCTTCCGGTTCCGGGAGGGCACCCGCTGGTCCGACGGAGAACCCTTCACCGCCGACGACGTGCTCTTCGCCTATGACGACGTGTTGCGTAACGAGGACATCTCTCCGCTGCTGGCCGCGGCCTACCTCAGCGCGGATGGCCCGGCAACGCTGGAGAAGATCGACGACTACGCGGTACGGGTGACGTTCCCCGCGCCCAACGCCCTGTTCGCGCAGCGGATGGCGACCAAGGCGTACGGTCTCGACTTCGTCCGGCTCCCGAAGCACTACCTGTCCCAGTTCCACGCGAGCTACGCCGACAATGCCGACCAGCTCGCCGAAGAGGAGAAGCTCGGCGACTGGGTGGCACTGTTCGACGCCAAGCGCGACAGATGGGCCAACCCCGAGCTCCCCACGCTCAACGCGTGGATGATCAAACAGCCGGTCGGAGAAGGCGACCGGGTGGTTGCCGAGCGCAATCCGTACTACTGGAAGGTCGACCCCGACGGCAGCCAGCTTCCCTATCTGGACGAGTTCGTCAACACCCTCATCACCGATCCGGAGGTGATGCTCCTCAAGGCCACGAACGGCGAGTTCGACATGCAGACGCGGACCATCACCTCGCTGCGGAACAAGCCCGTCCTCGCGCAGAGCCGCGAGAAGGGTGGCTACGAGTTCGTCGACATGGTCAACGCGAACATGAACACCGCGATCATCTCGCTCAACCTCTGCCACAAGGACCCGGTGAAACGCGAGATCTTCCGCAACCGCGACTTCCGCATCGGACTCTCCCACGCCATCAACCGACCGGAGATCATCGTCGCTGCCTACCAGCGGCAGGGTGAGCCGGCCCAGCCGGCGCCCCGCCCGGAGTCGGACTTCTACGACGAGACGTTGGCCAAGCAGTACACCGAGTACGACGTGGATCTGGCCAACTCGCACCTGGACAGGGCCGGTTACAGCGACCGCGACGGTGATGGCCTTCGGCTGGGCCCGGACGGGTCGCCGATCAGGTTCTCCGTCGAGATCGCCTCCCAGGACTACGGCTTCGCCTGGGCGAGCGTGATGGACCTGGTGCGGGGATACTGGCGCGAGGTCGGCATCGAGGTGAACATCCGGGCCGAGGACGGCGACCTGTTCTACGAACGCAAGGACGCCAACCTCTTCGACGCGGTGGTGTGGCAGGGCGACGTCGGTGGCATGGACCCGCGCCTCGAACCCCGCTACTACATGCCGTACCGCGACGAGTCGAACTTCGCGCTGGCGTGGGCGGAGTGGTACCAGACCAAGGGCGCCGGCGGCGAGGAGCCGCCGGCCGCGGTGCGCGAGCAGATGCGGCTGTACGACCAGATGGCCGCGACCGCCGACCCGGCCGAGCAGGACCAGTTGCTCCGCGACGTCATCGCGATGGCGCGCGAGCAGTTCTACGCGATCGGGATCGCCCTGCCGCCGAAGGGTTACTGCATCAGGCGTACGGATTTCCACAACGTGCCCGCGACGATGATGATCGAGTCCGACTATCCCGAGCCAGGACCGTCCAACCCGGAGCAGTACTTCACCACCCGCACCTGACTTACCACCCGCACCTGACTGACCACCCGTCGCCCACACACCACCCGCACCGATAGTGAACGTTGCGTTTCCAATATGTGGAGAGTAATCTGCGCGTATTGGAAACGCTCCGTACTCTATTCTCGCGAGGTTGGGTGGCGGCATGGCGCAGCGACGGCCGACGTCGATGGCCCTCGTACTCCCGGGACTCCTGCTCGTCATGCTCCTCGGCGCCCTCGACCAGACGATCATGGCGCCCGCGCTGCCGACTGTGGCGGCGGACCTCGGCGGGCTCGACGAGATGCCCGCTGTCGTGGTCGCGTACCTCGTCGCGGCGACCGTGGTCATGCCGATCTACGGCAAGCTCGGCGACCGGCTCGGCCGCAAACCCGTCATGCAGGCGGCGATCGGGGTTTTCGTCGCCGGCGCGATCCTGTGCGGGCTCGCGGGGTCGATGTCGCAGCTCGTCGCGTTCCGGGCGGTCCAGGGCATGGGCGGCGGCGGGTTGATGATCGGCGCCCAGGCCCTCATCGGCGAGATCGTGAGTCCCCGTGAGCGCGGCCGCTATCTCGGGTTCGTCGGTGCGGCGTACGTCGTCGCCGCCGTGGGTGGGCCGCTGCTCGGCGGGTTCTTCGTCGACCAGCTCAGCTGGCGGTGGATCTTCGCGATCTATCCGCCGCTCGGGCTGGTCGCCTTCGTCCTGCTGGCCGCCACACTCCGGATCCCCCGACCGACTGCCCGGCCGCCGATCGACTGGGCCGGCGCACTCACCCTGGGCACCGCAGTCGTCGGCACGGTCCTGCTGGCAGGCACGGTGGGCGGTCTCGACGCGGTGCCGGCGTGGGTCCGCCCCGGCCTGATCGCCGCGACGATCGCCGGGTACGCCGGCTGGCTCGTCACGACCAGGCTCGCCACCGACCCGATCCTGCCGCTGCGACTGTTCCGCGACCCGGCGTTCGCCATCCCGGTCACGATCAGTTTCCTCATCGGGTTCGCGCTCTTCGGGACCGTCACCTACGTCCCGGCGTTTCTGCAGATCGCCCTGGGGACGACCGCCACGCAGGCGGGGTTGCTGGTGACGTCGCTCATGGCCGGCGTCCTGCTCACCACGGTGGTGTCCGGTCGGCTCATCACGCGGACGGGGAAGTACAAGGCCTTCCCGGTAGCCGGTACCGCCCTCACGGCGACCGGACTGGCGCTGCTGGCCCTAGTCGGCGCCGGCGCTCCTCCCGCGGTTCTCGCGGCCGTGCTGCTTCTGACCGGACTCGGGGTCGGTCTCGTCATGCAGGTCATGGTCCTGGTGGCACAGAACTCCGTGAGCTATCCCGACCTTGGTGCGGCGACGTCGGCAGTGGCCTTCCTCCGCCAGATCGGCGCCTCGGTCGGGGTGGCGGTCGTCGGAGCGCTGGTGACCTGGCGCTTCACCGAACGCCTGCCCGCCGGGCTCACGGACCGGCTCGGCGGCGGCTGGATCGAGAGCCTCTCCCCCGACGCCCTGGCGCGGCTTCCGGAGGGTGTGCGGTCCGCAGTCAGTGCGGCGTTCGGTACGGCCGCGCCACCGGTGTTCGGTGCGATGGCGCCGCTGCTGGTGCTGGCGTTCGTTCTCGCGCTCGCGCTGCCGGTACGCCCGCTGCGGACCACTGCCCATGTCGACGCCCACCACGAGCCCACCGCGCAGGTCGCCACGCACGACGACGCCCCCGCCTCCCGACGACACGAGGAGCACCAGCCATGACGGACTGGCACGTCAGCTCGCTCAGCGAGTTCGGCCGCGACGACATCGGTGCGGCAGGCGGCAAGGGCGCCAACCTGGGCGAGCTGGTCCGGGCCGGTTTCCCGGTCCCCGACGGGTTCGTCGTCCCCACAGATGCGTACGAACGAATCCTCGACGCCTCCGGGCTCCGGGCCCACCTCGCCGACGTGCTGGGCGCTGACGGTGGCGACGGTGCCGCGATTCGCGCGGGGTTCGCCGCGGTCGAGGTTCCCGAGGCACTCCGAGCCGCGCTCGCAGAGGCCCACGCGAAGCTCGGCGGCGGCCCGGTCGCGGTCCGCTCCAGCGCCACGGCGGAGGACCTGCCCGGCGCGGCGTTCGCCGGCCAGCAGGACACCTATCTCAACGTCATCGGTTCCGCCGCCCTGGTCGACGCCGTACGGCACTGCTGGGGATCGCTGTGGACCGAGCGGGCGATCGCCTACCGCCGTAAGCGGCGGATCGACTCCGCCGACGTACGCATCGCCGTCGTCGTCCAGCGCATGGTCGAGGCCGAGACGGCGGGCGTCATGTTCACGGCGAACCCGGTCTCCGGCGACCGGAGCGAGATCGTCGTCGACGCCAGCACCGGGCTCGGCGAGGCCGTCGTCTCGGGCCTCGTCACACCGGACCACTACGTCCTGGACGCCGGCGGCAAGGTCAAGGAACGCACGCCCGGGCGGCACGAGGTCGTCGTCGCCTCGACGCCGGGCGGCGGCGTCAGCCAGGACAAGGGTCCGGTCACCGACACGCCTCCGCTGCCGGCGGCCGTGCTGGCAGAGCTCGCCCGGCTGGGAACCGCGGTCGCCAGCCACTTCGGACGTCCCCAGGACATCGAGTGGGCCTACGCCGACGGGCAGGTGTGGTTGGTCCAGTCGCGCCCGATGACCGCGTTGCCGCCGCCCCCTGTCCGGCTCAACCACGTACAGCGGCGCATGGCGTCGGTCCTGCTCGAGTACCTTCCGGTCCGCCCGTACCCCATCGACATGACGACCTGGCTGCCGTACGGTCCGGCCGGACTCATGGCCAAGGTGGCGGCGAGCGTCGGTGTGGTGCGGACCTTCGACGACATCCTCCACGAGGAGGACGGCGTGGTCGACCGGGTCGTGCCGCCATCGCCGCGCCTCGCGCCGAGGGTGCTCTTGGCGCCGTTCCGGCTCGCCCGCCGCGCCGGCCGGTACGACCCGGCACGGTGGACCGAGGACCCGCGCTTCGTCGAGTTCCTCCGGCGTACGGACGCACTCGCCCGCGTCGATCTGCAGTGCCTGCCCTGGTCAGAGCTCGTCCGGGTCCCGCGGACCGCCCTCGACCTGGAGAAGCCGGTCGCCGACCTGCGCATCGACTACCTTCCCCGGTCCGGACTCGCGCTCTTGCGGCTGCTCGTCGCGCTCACGCTGCTGCGGCGACGGCGCCTGCTGGGCGACCTGATCCTCGGCGCGCACACAAGGACGGAGGCGGCCAACCGTGCTCTGGCTGGACTCGCCGATCTGGTACGCGCCGACGCCCGACTGGCGGACGCGTTCGCGCGGTTCGACGCGGTCAAGCTGGTCGACGTGATCGCGGATCCGGCGTTCGACGGGTTCGCGCGGGCGTTCGAGGACTTCCTCGGTGAGTACGGACATCGCGAGACCGCCAGCCCGATTCTCGTGTCGCCACCCACCTGGGGCGAGGCTCCGGAGACGGCACTGGGGCTGGTCAAGGTGCTCGCCGGGGCGCGGTCGCGGGGTGGTCCCGACACCGATGCCGACGCCGATGCCGATGCCGACGCCGATGCCGACCGGGCAGGTGCGGCGATGGCCGACGTGCTCGACCATCCACTGCTGCGCCGGCCGTGGGCGCGGGCGAGAATCCGGCGCTGGGTCGAGGCGGCCCGGGCGGGTATCGCCTTCCGCGAGGACTCGCACTTCTACTTCACCAAGCCCCTGCCGGTCCTGCGGCGTTCCCTGCTGGAGATGGGACGCCGGCTGTGCGAGGCCCGAGTGCTGGACGTTTCCGAGGACGTGTTCCACCTGCGTCTCGAGGAGCTCGAAGCGCTCACCGACGTGACCGCTCTCCCGGACGCGACCGCATCGGAGGTGCGCGCGGTGGTCCGGGCGAGGGCGGCCAGGCGCGACGAGTTGTCCGGCGTACGCCTGATCGATCCTGCGCTGGTCTTCCCGCGCGCCAGCGACGAGGGGGACGCGCTGGTCACCGGAACCGGCGCCGGCGGTGGCGCCGTCACGGGACCGGTCAAGGTCATCCTCGGACCGGACCAGTTCGGTGACCTGCAGACTGGCGACGTCCTCGTCTGTCCGTACACCAATCCGGCGTGGACACCGCTGTTCCCACGCGCGGCGGCGGTGGTGGTCGATGCCGGCGGGATCGCTTCACATGCCGCGATCGTCGCCCGGGAGTACGGCCTGCCCGCCGTCATGGGCACCGGCCGGGCAACCAGCGTGCTCAGCGACGGACAGCTCGTCACCGTCGACGGCGACACAGGACGGGTGACCGCGGCCACCCGCGAAGCTTCCTAGGATTCTCCCGTGGCCCGCGAAGCGCACGACCCTCCGGCCAGGGCGGCCACCGACCACCGCAGCCAGCCGCGGCGGCGCGGAGACGCCCTCACCGCCGCCATCTTCCAGGCCACGCTCGACGAACTCGCCGAGCACGGCTACGCGAAACTGACCATGGAACGCGTCGCCGAACGTGCGCGGGCGAGCAAGGCCTCGCTCTACCGTCGCTGGCCGACCCGGATCGAGCTCGCGATGGACGCCGTCTACCACGCCCTGCCCGACCCGACCGCGCCTCCGGACACAGGGACGCTGCGCGGTGATGTCCTCGCCAGCCTCCGCGCCTCCGCCGACGCGCTCGCGGGACCGGCCGGCGAGGCGATGCGCGGTCTGCTGAGCGACGTCCTGCGTGACCAGGCCACCACCACACAGGTACGCCAGCACTCGCAGGGAACCGGCCGGATGGTCATGGGAGAGATCGCCCGCCGGGCGGCCGAGCGCGGCGAGATCGACCCCGGCGTCGTGACTCCTCGCCGGCTCGAGACCGGACAGGCGCTGCTTCGTACGTACTTCCTCTTCAACGACGTACCCATCCCCGACGAGATCATCGTCGAGATCGTGGACGAGGTGGTGCTGCCGCTCTTCGGCGCCGATCCCGCCGCGTCCTCGGCGTGAAGGGTCCTCGGCACCCCGCCCCCGGGGCTGCTGAACCCCCGCCCTAGCTCCGCTCAGGCGTCCTTCGTGGCTTCGCCCCGGTAGGTGCCGAACGACCAGAGGTTGCCCTCCGGGTCTCGGACGCCGAACCCGCGCGAGCCGTAGTCCTCGTCGCGGAGCTCCTGGAGGATGTCCACGCCCGCGGCTTTGGCGCGGGCGTACAGGGCGTCCGGGTCATCGGTGACGACGTAGACGCCCTCGTGTCCCGGCTGCTGCGGCCACGGGTCGTCGGTGCCCGGATCGCGAACCGAGCCGAGCATGATCCCGCCGCCCTGCGGCCAGGACAGCTGCGCGTGGTCGACCCGGTCCCCTTCGCCGAAGACCACCGTCTCGACGAAGCCGAAGGTGTCGACCAGGAAGCGGATCAAGGCTCGCGCGTCTCGGGCGCGGAGGGTCGGCCAGATGGCCGTGCCAGGTGCGTTGTCAGTCATGGCCTCGATGCTGTCCGGTCGAGGTCTGGTGCGACTTGGAAATTTCCGAACTCCTCGGCCAGCCACCGGCTCGGCGGGCAACCCGCGAGCGACCGGAACTCCCTCGCCAGGTGCGCCTGGTCGTAGTAGCCGGACTCCGCGGCCAGGGTGGCGAGGTTCGGGCCGGAGTCGTCGGCAGGTGTGGCGTGGCGCTGCAGGATCCGCCGGGTCCGGTCGAACCGGATGACCCGCGCGGCGACCTTCGGGGTGAGCCCGATCTCGGTACGAAAGTGCCGCGCGAGGTACCGGTCGCTCCACCCGACCTCCTGAGCGACGTCGGCCACCGAGGCCGTTCCCCCGCTCGACAGAAGCCGCCGCCAGGCGTGGAGGAGCTCGGGCGGGAGGGGGCGGGCGGGATGGTGGTCGGGGTGGTGGCCGAGGTGGTCGAGTCGTCGCAGGAGGAGTTCGTCGAGGACGGCGAGGCGTCGCGGCCAGGCCGCCGCGGTCCGGATGCGCTCGTGCAGTTCGTTCGCGAGTGACCCGAGGATCTCTGTGCCGTCGACGTCCACGCTGGCGAGCTCCCCGGCCGGCAACCCGAGGAGTGCCCTCGCGCCGCAGGGGTTGAGCGCCAGCTGGATCCCCGACTGCCGTCCCTCGTGGCTGATCAGGGCGGGAGCGGTGTGCAGGCCGCCGATCAGCGTGTCGTACCGGCCTGGCGCGATTGCAGGATCCGGATGGGCGGCGATCGTGACGGGTTCGTCCAGGGTGACGATCAGGGTGAGGTACGGCGAGGGCAGGCCGCGATGGATCCCAGGCGCCCGACCGGCCTGCCGGTAACCGACGTACTCCGCCACGAACGGTCGCAGCGCAGGCGAGGGCGGCCTGCTCACCCATTCCTCGGCCGGCTCGTTCCCGGGCATCCGTCCATTGTGCGGCACGTCGTACGGCCACCCAAGCTGCGCGCCTTGCGCGCCAGTTCCCCACGATGCGCGCCCGATCCACCGTGCATCGTGGGGAATGATCACGCATACGTGATTCTGCCTGGAGTCCGGTCGAGATCCGGCAATTCCTTGACACCTGTTGCGGGCCGTAAATAGCGTCCGAAATGCTGGACACCTGCCGCGGGACGCCTTTTCCATCCCGGTCCCGCCTGTGGAGGGCTCCGTCGCAAGAACCCCGGTCGGCCAATTCGCCCCGTATCTCTCCGGGAGCGGCGGGTGGGCGCAACGTGGCGCCCGGCCCGGCGCGTCCGTCGCCGCTCGTCCGTTCCGGATCGCCAAGGTCACAAGGACCGCAAGGATCGCCAAGATCGCCATCGTCGCGAAGTGAGGTTTCGTTCATGGGGTTGGAGTCGTTCGGACTCAACGGCCGGGTCGCCCTGGTCACCGGAGGTAACCGCGGCCTCGGGCTGGTGATGGCGACGGCACTCGCGGCAGCCGGTGCCGACGTCGCCGTGACGAGCCGCCAGGAGGATCAGGCGAGGGAGGCGGCGGCCGGCATCGCCGAGTCCACCGGCGTCCGCGCGCTCGGCGTCGGCGGAGACGTGACCCGCGCCGACGACGTGGCCCGCGTGGTCACCACGGTCGCCGAGGAGTTCGGCCGGATCGACATCCTGGTCAACAACGCCGGGATCAACATCCGCAAGCCGATCGAGGAGTTCGACGAGGACAGCTGGGACCGCGTGCAGGCGACCAACCTCAAGGCGCCGTACCTGTTCGCCCGGGCCGTCTCGCCGCACATGAAGGCGCAGGGCTACGGCCGGGTGATCAACGTCGGTTCGATGCTCGGCCTGTCCGCACTCCCCGACCGCAGCGCCTACTGCTCGAGCAAGGCGGCCGTGATGCAGCTGACCAAGGTGCTCGCACTCGAGTGGGCCGGCCACGGCATCACCGTCAACGCGCTGTGCCCGGGACCGTTCGCCACCGACCTCAACATCCCGGTCATCGAGAACCCGGAGACGAACAAGTTCTTCGTCGACCGGATCCCCCTGGGTCGATGGGGAAATCCTGACGAGCTCAGTGGCGCGATCGTGTTCCTCGCCTCGGCCGCGTCGAGCTTCATGACCGGTTCGGAACTCGTGATCGACGGAGGGTGGACCGCCCAATGAGCCCGTCACCTCTGCGCGTGGGACTTTCCGCGTACGGCACCACCTACAGCATGGGTCTCAACCCCGACGCCGGTCGGCCACGCATCACAGCGCGGGCAATGATGGACCTGGCACAGACGTACGGCCTGACCGGCGTGGAGATGCCGGCCACGTTCCTCGAGGGTGAGGACGTCGAGAAGCTGGGCAGCGAGGCGGCCGAACGAGGTCTGTTCATCACCGTAGACACCGGCGGCTACGACCCCGAGGCACTGGCCCGGGTGATCGAGCTGGCCGCGCGGGTGGGCGCTCCCACTGTCCGTACCGTCGTCGGCGGCGCCAAGATCGGCGGCGACCGGCGACCCCTGGCCGGCCGCTGGCAGCCCTTCCTCGCCGAGGTGCAGGCGAAGCTGAAGGTGGCCGCGGGAACCGCCGAGAGCGCGGGCATCAACCTCGCCGTGGAGAACCACCAGGACCTCGCGTCGGAAGAACTCCTGTGGCTGTGTGAGTCGATCGGGTCGCCGTCCTTCGGTATCAACCTCGACACCGGCAACCCGCTGGGAACGGCGGAGGAACCGGTCGACTACTTCCGCCGGGTCGCACCGTATGTCAAGAACGTCCACCTCAAGGACTACTGGACGTGGTGGAGCGAGGAGGGCTATCTGCTCGTCCGCTGCCCCCTCGGTCAGGGGCTGACCGACTTCCCGGTGTTGCTGGACCTGCTCGACGAGGCCGTGCCGGGCGTCACGATGGCGATCGAGCTGGGTGCGCTGCAGGCCCGCGACATCCGGGTGTTCGCGCCCGACTTCTGGCCCGACTACCCGCCGTCCCGTACACCCGCCCAGCTGGCCGAGGCGCTGCGCGTCGTCCGCGCGAACGCCCGGCCGGGAGGCGACTGGCGGACGCCCGCCGAACGCGGCGAACCCGCAGAGGCCATCGTCGCCTACGAGCAGCGCCAGTTGACGGCGAGTCTCGCGTACGTCCACGCACTGCAGACCGCTCGGGCGGGAGACCGATGACCGCGCAGGACCACCCGGGCGGTGACCTCACCGGCAAGGTCGCGCTCGTCACCGGGTCGAGCCGCGGACTCGGCCGCCACTACGCGCTCGAGCTCGCCCGCCACGGCGCCGATGTCGCGATCCACGACCTGGACGGGGCCGCGGCCGCGCGATTCGGCGAGGCCGAGTCCGGAGAGGCGGTGGCGGACGAGGTACGCGCGCTCGGCCGGGGGTCCGGGTTCTTCGCCGCCGACCTGACCAACGCCGCCCAGACCGCGGGCCTGATCACGGACGTGATCGAGGCGTTCGGTCAGCTCGACATCCTGGTCAACAACGCCGGCGGGGACATCGGCGCGCAGACCCCCCGGCCGGAGCCGAACGACGCGCTCGACATCGACCCCGACGACATCCGCGCCGTCGTGGACAACAACGTCCTCACGACGATGTACGCCTGCAAGTACGCCGGCCGGCACATGCGCGAACGGCGTACCGGCCGGATCGTCAACGTGGGTTCGGTCGCGGGGCACCTACCGGCCCGCAACGGCCTCATCTACGCCGCGGCGAAGGCGGCGAACTCGCACTACACCAGGTGCCTGGCCGAGCAGCTTCGTCCGTACGACGTGAACGTCAACTGCATCGCGCCGACCGCGACCTATACCGGGCGGTTCCGCGCCACCCGGGAGGTCGCCGACCAGAGCGACCGGTCCCGGCTGCAACGCGTCGCGGAGCCGGCGGACATGGCGTCGATCGTGCTGTTCCTCGTCGGCCCGGCGTCGGCCCGCCTGACCGGCGAGACGATCGTCTCCTGGTGACGCCCGTGACGAACCTGGCAATGAGCGTCGTGCGGGGCCGGCGTGACACGGCGGCGACGCACGCCGTTCCCGAGCCCGGACCAGGCGAAGGCTCCGTGCTCGTGCGTACCCTCCTCGTCGGGGTCTGTGGCACCGACCTGCACCTTGTCGGCGGTACGCACCGTGCGTCCGCGTCCGGCCCCGACGCGCCCCGGCTGGTGCTGGGCCACGAGGCGGTCGGGCTGGTCGTGGAGGCACCGCCGACCTCCGGGTTCGCGCCCGGGCAATTGGTCACCGGCATCGTGCGCCGGCCCTGCGCCGAGTGTGCCGCCTGCGCCCGTGGTGACTGGGACTTCTGCACCAGCGGTGCCTACACCGAACGCGGTATCAAAGGTGCCGACGGTTTCGGCCGGACCCGCTGGCGTAGCGAACCCGCCTACCTCGTTCCCGTTCCCGACAGGCTCGGCGAGCTGGGCGTCCTCGTCGAGCCGATGTCGGTCGTGTGCAAGGCACTCGAGACCGCCTTCTACGTCGCCCGACGGGGACCCTCCACGCCCGCGCGCCTCCTGGTGACCGGCGCGGGGCCGATCGGTCTGCTCGCCGCCGCCGCCGGCCGCGACGCCGGGCTCGACGTGACCGTGCTCGACCGGATGCGTACCGGCGTGAAACCCGACCTGGTGACCACGCTCGGTGCGGCGTACACCGACGACCTCGGCACCCTCGCGGACGGTCCCCGCTTCGACCTGGCCTTCGAGTGTTCAGGGGCGGCCGGGTTGATCGGGCCGGCCACCGCCCTGCTCGGCCAGGCCGGCGTGATGATGCTCATCGCCGGTGGCGCCGCCGACCCCGGCTCGGTCCCGCCGATGCTGCTGCGCGCGAACGCGGCACTGGTGGGCACGGTCAACGCCGGCCGCCGGCACTACGCCCAGGCCGTCGACACCCTGCTGCGCGTGGACCGCTCCTGGCTCTGCCGCCTCCTCACCCGGCGCGTGCCGCTCACCTCCTGGCAGAGCGCCCTCGACCGTGACGACGACGAGGTCAAGGTCGTCGTCGAGTTCTGAACCATCGGCTGAGGCGTTGTCGGGTTCTGCACTACGCCAGCTTCCGCTGCGTACCGGATCCATGGACGCCGTCTGGTGCCAGGCCGCACTGCTCCACCTCCCTCGTGCGGACGTGCCGGGCGTGCTCGCCGAGTTCGCCCGAGCCGTACGCATCGGCGGCCGGCTCCACCTGTCCGTGGCCGACGGCGACGGCGAGGCGTGGGAGGTCGCGTTCAACTACGGCTCGCACCGTCGGCGCTGGTTCACCTACCACCGCGCACCCGACCTCGCCGCGCATCTCGCCGCCGCCGGCTTCGTCGTCCAGGAGGTACGCCGGACCACGTCCTTCCGCGACTGGCTCGGTATCGATGCCCGGCGGGTCGCGACGTAGCACGTGTGTCTCTGCTCGATGGACCGGAACGGTTCCACCCATCCCCGGACGACGATGCGTGTAGCCAGCCGCAGGCATCGGCCCGACCCCGCACCGCCCTTCCAGCCGTCGCCTACGGCCTGCTGTGAACCTCTAGTGTGGGGCACTCGTCGTTGCCCGCGAGTGAGCGTGCCGTGCAACGTCGTTCGTACGTATGAAAGGGACGGCCATGATCTTCATCACCGCGAAGTTCCGCGTGCGGCCCGAGTCGGCCGACCAGTGGCCCGCGATCGTCGAGGAGTTCACCCGGGCGACCCGCGGTGAACCCGGCTGCCTGTGGTTCGACTGGTCGCGCAGCCTCGACGACCCGGCCGAGTACGTCCTGGTGGAGGCGTTTCGCGACGACGACGCCGGGGCGGCGCACGTGCAGTCCGCGCACTTCGCGAAGGCACGCGAGACGCTGCCGCCCCACCTCGTCGAGACACCGCGGATCGTGAACTTCAAGGTCCCGCAGGACGACTGGTCCGAGCTCGGCGAGATGGCGGTGTCAGGCTGAGTCGCTGAGTCGCGCGGCCAGCCGGGCGTCGTGATCAGCCGGTCCAGCTGGGCACTGCCTGCCGCGACCGCGACGAACCGACCCTTGTCGAGTCTCGACCCACCCGCGGTGCATGGACAGCGCGGCGCATTCCGTTCACGTTCACCTTCCCGCAGTACTACTCGGCCGCTGACATGGGCCAGTCTTGCGACCGGTCCGCCGGGGCCCCTCGTACGCCAGCGCACTGGGCTTGACCACCAGTGCAGTGTTCGGCGGAGATGTCGCAACGGCGGGTTGACAGATCACAGCTACCCGGACACCGCGCGTGGCGGCCAAGAGTGTCCACCGATGCCGCGTTCCGTTGACCTGCCACGCGGGCCACCATTACTAATTTTGTATGCCTTATTCCCCGCCCGCCGCGAAGCCCGCTGACGCTGGCACCAGGCGGTCAGGGGCGAAGCGGTCGCGCCGGCGCTGGGGGCAGGAGGCGGTGCACGGGTACCTCTTCGCCGCGCCGGTGATCCTGGGTCTGCTGATCTTCACGGCGTACCCCATTGTCTTCACGTTCTATCTGAGCTTCACCGAGTACAAGATCGTCGACGCGCCGACCTTCATCGGGTTGCGCAACTACCTGGAGATGTTCTCCGACGAGCTGTTCCTCAAGTCGCTGTCGGCGACGATCTACTACAGCGTTCTCGCGATCCCCCTGACGCTCATCACCGGTTTCATGGTTGCCATCCTCATGAACCAGAAGGTTCGCGGCATCAGCATCTACCGCACCATCTGGTATCTCCCGACGCTCGTACCCGCAGCGGCCGCCGCCGCCCTGTGGCGCTGGATCCTCAACCGCGACTTCGGCCTGCTGAACAACCTGCTCGACTTCGTTGGCATACCCGGCCCTGGATGGTTGATCGAACCCGGACTCACCATTCCCGCCCTCGTGATGATCGGGCTCTGGATGGGCCTCGGCGGGACGATGCTGGTCTTCCTCGCCGGACTGCAGGGACTCCCCCAACAGCTGTACGAAGCGGCCGAGATCGACGGTGCCGGCACGGTCGGTCAGTTCCGGCACATCACGGTCCCGATGATGTCGCCGATCATCTTCTACAACCTCGTACTCGGCATCATCGGGTCGTTCCAGGTCTTCACGATCGTCTACCTGATCTACACTCCCACCGGCACGGGCAGTTCGGGGCCTGAGGACTCCGCGCTGATGTACATGGTGTTCCTCTACCGCAACGCGTTCCAGTACTTCAATGTCGGGTACGCAGCGGCACTGTCGTGGTTGCTGTTCCTCGTCATCGTGGGGCTGACCGTGGTGATGTTCCGCCTCCAACGCCGTTGGGTCTACTACGAAGCCGAGCGCGGGAGGTAGGCAGGTGGCCACCACGACGACGGGAAGCGGTCCCCTGACAGTCGACCTGGGCGAGGCACCGGCCGCACCGCGCCGGCGGCCGACCGGTCGGATCCGCCGCGCGGTGGCCTACGTCCTGCTGACCGGGGGCGGGCTCGTCATGCTGCTGCCGTTCGCGTGGCTGATCAGCAGCTCCCTGAAGGGGCCGGAGAACATCTTTGTCCTACCGCCGGAGTGGATCCCCGAACCGGTGCGCTGGAGCAACTTCACCGAGGTCCTCTCCGCACTCCCCTTCCTGCAGTATCTGGAGAACACACTCGTCATCACGTTCGTCGCGACCGCGGGGCAGGTGGTGACGTCGGTGTTGTGTGCCTTCGCGTTCTCACGACTGCGCTGGCCCGGCCGCGACATCTTCTTCGCCATCGTGCTGGCCACGCTCATGGTGCCGTACACCGTGACACTGATACCGACGTTCATCCTCTTCAAGTCGCTGAACTGGTTGGACACCTTCCTGCCGTTGACCGTGCCCTACTGGTTCGGCGCCGGCAGTGCGTTCTTCATCTTCCTGCTCCGGCAGTTCTTCCGTACGCTGCCGATGGAACTCGACGAGGCGGCCCGCATCGACGGGGCCAGCCCCTGGGTGATCCTCACCCAGATCATCCTTCCGCTGTCCAGACCGGCGATCGCGGTCGTGACGGTGTTCTCGTTCCTCTCACACTGGAACGACTTCTTCGGTCCGTTGGTCTACCTCACGAGCGAAGAGAAGTGGACCCTCGCGCTGGGAATCTCAGCGCTACAGGGCCTGCAGTGGGGCCGGGACATGACCCATCTCGTCATGGCCGTCTCCGTCATCATGGTGGCGCCGGTGGTGGTGCTGTTCTTCCTGGCGCAGAAGACATTCATCCGCGGAATCGTGCTCACAGGTCTCAAGGCGTAGTGACGACGCCTTGCTCGAAAGGAAGGCATCATCGTGGATGCTCCGAGACAGTCTCCGCTCCACAGCCGGCGCGGGTTCCTCCTGGGCGCCGGCTCGCTCGGCCTCGCCCTTGCGGCCGGAGGTTTCACGTCGGCCTGCAGTGGCTTCACCGGCGGATCCGGCGGCGCGGGCGGCAGCGACAGTGCGGGAGTCGACTTCTTCGCCCGTGGCGACCAGGCGATCTGGAAGGTGTTCCGCCAACTGCGTGAGGAGTTCGCCACCCGCAATCCCGACACCAAGGTGAACATCGAGCAGGTGCCGGGCGACTTCTACCAGAAGTTCCAGCTCAAACTCGCGAGTGGCACGCCGCCGGACGCGCTCTTCGAGTGCTCGTGCACGATCACGTCGTCGATTCGGGCGGGTGCGCTCGAGCCACTCGACGATCTGATCAAGAGCGACCCCCGGTTCAAGAAGGACGAGTTCCTGCCAACCGCGTGGGACACCTCGGAGTACGAAGGCAAGACGTACGGCCTGCCCTATGACGGCGGGTCGATGGCGATCTACTGCAACCTCGACCTGTTCGAGAAGGCCGGCATCGAACCGCCCGACCCGACGACGCCGATGACCTGGGACGAAGTGGTCGAGTACGGCCGCCAGCTCACCGTCGACCGCAACGGCAAGAGCCCCGGCCAGGCCGGCTTCGATCCGAAGCGGGTCAAGCAGTACGGCTTCGACCCGGCCGCCGGCGGTACACCCTGGCCGTGGGTGTGGGCGAGCGAGGGCGAGGTGATCACCGAGGATCGCCGAGTGCCGTTGGACGAACCAGAGGCGGTGGAAGGTCTGCAGTTCGTTGCCGACCTTGGCGTCAAGCACGCGATTGCCCCGAGTCCTGCCTACCAGCAGTCCGGCCAGCTCTCCTTCCTGACCGGCAACGTCGCGATGGTCTATGACGGCGTGTGGGCGACGGTGCGCAACCGGGCGGCGAAGTTCGACTGGGACGTCGTCCCCTTCCCGGTCGGGCGTAAGAAGGTCTCCACCGGTTGGTACTCCCCGCTTTCGGTCACGGCGAAGGCACCGGATGAGGAGAAGCAGGCCGCCTGGGACTGGATCTCCTTCTGTACCTCGGCCGACGGCCAGAAGATCGTCTCCTCGCTCGGCCAGAGCGTGCCGTCGCTCCGGGAGCTCGCCGAGGGCGACGTGTTCCTCGATCCGTCGACGAAACCCATGAGCAAGCAGGTCTTCCTCGACGAGCTCAACCCTGAGTTCCTTCGTACGCCCGGTGACAAGACGGGCAAGCACTACGGCGGGTACGTCGTCGAGTGGGGCAACGTCTTCACGCCGGTCTGGGAGTCGGTCCTGATGGGCAAACGCTCCGCGGCCGAGGCGATGAAGGAGGTTCGACCCAAGCTGGAGAAGCTGCTCGCCACCGGGAAGACCTCCTAGCGTCGGCGGCCAAGCGGGACGGCTTCAGCCGGGACCTCATCGGCATCCATCCGCGACACGTGATCGCCTGGAAGCTCGACGGGCAGGGCCGGAACGCCAGGAACGTTACGATTCCCGCATGACGTCGAGTGACGAGCCGGGCCTGGCTCCGGCCGACGGTGATCTCCTGCGGCAGGTCGTCCAGCTCGCCTTGGACAACGCGGGCGTCGGTCGAGCCCCGTTCGGCGCCCTCGTGGTCCGAGACGGGCAGGTGCTCGGCACCGGCGTCAACACCACCGCGCAGGACAACGATCCGACGGCGCATGCCGAGGTGGCCGCCATCCGCGCCGCCTGCTCCCGGCACGGCCTGGAGAACCTCACTGGGGCGACCGTCGTGTCGAGCTGCGAGCCCTGCGTGATGTGCCACGCGGCATGTGCCGTCGCCGGGGTGGCCCGCATCATCTATGCCGCACCCAAGGAGTTCGTCCCCGGCGTCGAGCGGACTCCCCCGATCCTCACGCAGATGCAGGACGCCCTGCACCGACTGGCCCCGGGCCAGCTCCAGTACGTCCCGACGCCCGGTGCCGACGAGCCGTTCGCCCGGTGGCAGCAGGGAGGCTCTAGGCCTCCGCGCGCGGGACCTGGGAGCTAGCCTGCGACGCGTCCTTTGACGAGGCGAGCTCGGCGACGATCCGGGCCGAGTCGTCAACTGGTTCGTACCCCAGTTCGCTCCGGGCGTTGTCCAGCAGGTAGCGCGTGGGGGTGTTGGCGGACACGCCGTAGTAGATGCCGAAGCGGACATCGGCGGTGAGGCTCTTGCGGACGAGTTGGCCAAGGTCGCGGAAGCTCAACCACATCCGCCGCCAGCCCGCGTTGTCGGGAAGGTAGCGTTCGAGCACCCAGCCGATCCGTAGGCAGACGACGGACAGGTCACTGGTCTCGGCGTAGTAGCGTCCGAGCGCCTCGCCGAACGCCTTGCTCGCGCCGTAGAGGGAGTCCGGCGCGATGTCACCGCCAGGGTCGAGGGGCCACCGCTCCTGCTGGTCGAGCATGCCGGTCACGTGGTTGGTGCTGGCGAAGACGAGCCGACGCGCGCCAGCCAGACGGGCCGACTCGAACACGTGGTAGGCACCGTCGAAGTTGGGCGAGCGCAGGTCGTCCCAGGGCGCCGAAACCCGGGGATCCGCCGCCAGATGGATCACCGCGTCGCACCCCGCCGCCGCTTTCTGGACGCCGTCGAAGTCCGCGATGTCACCCTCGAACACCATCTCGTTCGGCCGCGCCTGGACGCCGGACAGATCCCGGTCATGCAGGTGCAGGCGATAGTCCGACAGCGTGTCGCGCAGGCTCGTGCCGATCCTGCCGGCCGCTCCTGTCAACAGGATCCGCGGTGCGTCGTCACCCACGTGCCATCTCCTTAGCCGGACGCCGAGACTGTCACGATATCGAGCAGGCGGACGACCGCCCTCACCCCGCCCTTGTCGGACAGAAGCCGGGAGTTCCGGGCCGGGCTCAGGCGCTCATCCCTCGACGAGGTACTGCGGTCGATGTCCGGGTTGTGGCGCTTGTGGACCTGCTCGAGGTAGTGGCGAGGTGTGGCAACCATCGCGATGCCGTAGCCGTTGCCCGACGCGAGCAATCGGTCGAGCAGCGCGTTCGGCCTGGAACGGAACCGCACCGCGAAAGTGATGTCGTCCACCTTCTCGACCAGCAACGGCTCCTGGCCGCCGCACATCATCCTTTCCTTGGTGGGCATCAACTCGTCGTTCATGAAGACGTCCTCGTACCAGAAGAACGTCATCGGCGGCGAACGGCTTGCCGTCGGACCACTTCATTCCTCGGCGGAGCGTGAAGACGTACTCGCTCGCATCATCGTTCACCTCGTACTTCTCCGCGACGTTCGGGAGAACCTTGTCCCATGAAGCCGCGACGACGGCCATCCCGCTCGACTTCAGGAACGCCTTGCGAGAAACCGTGTCCCCCATGATTCACTCCGTTCCTCTTTCGTTCGCGACGCTGGATGGCCGACGGCGGGCTCGCGGCTACTCCGGCCCGAAGGGATAGCCGCCGACGTCGTTACGTATTGCCTCGATCAGGATCGAGATCTCCCGCTTGTCGTCCGCGTCGAGCTCGAACGCCGCACTGGGCGCCCGTTGGACGGTCGAGGTGAAGACGCCACGCCTCCTGAGGATGTAGCGCATCAGTGACTGCCGCTCCCGGATGAGGATCGGCAGGAGCCGCTGGTGCAGGTCCCGCGCGGCCGGCTCATCACCGGCCCACCACTGCTCCATCACCTTGGCCAGGACATCGGCCACCTGGCAGGCGGGCATACACCCGCCAGCCCCGCGGACGAGTTCCTCGGGAAGCAACCGCCCGCCAACACCGCCGAAGATGGTCTTGATCTTGTCGCCGAGCAGCTGGTGGATCTCCCCGATATGCCGCGGCCCCGGTGGGCGTTCCTCCTTGACGTAGGTGATCTGGGGTACGTCGTCGACGACCGACGCCACCTGTTCGGCCGACAGCGGCACGTAGTCACTCGCGTTCTGCAGGATGATCGGGCCCTCGAAGACCTCGCCCAGCCGACGGAACATGTCCATTCCCACGTCCTGCGTCGTACGTGCCGGAGGCATGGCGATGATCGCGTCTGCACCGGCCTCCTGCGCCTCGCGGGCGAACAGCAACACCTGTGGCACGGACGTACCGGAGCATCCGAACACCACCGGCAGGCGGCCGTTCACTTTCTCCAGCAGGGGCTCGAGGTGGCGGAGGCGTTCCGACTCACCCAGGAGGTAGAACTCCCCCACCATCACCGGCCACACGATGCCGTGCTGCCCGGTCTCGCAACAGAACTCCGCCGCCGCCAGGAGATCGGCGGTGTGGATCTCGTGGTCCTCGGCGTAAGGCGTGGGCAGCAGGCCGAAGACGCCTTTCAGATGGTCGAATCTCGTCATCGTCACTCCCGCCAGCGATCGTCCGGACGCCAGAAGCCGAGCTTGGGCGTGTTCCACTCTTCGGTGGGAAGGAACATCGTGTCGGGTGTGCGGAGGTTCTCCTCGATGGCGGCGTAGTTGAGATCGACACCCAGGCCGGGGGAATCCGGGACGGTGACGTAGCCGTCGGTCAGATAGTCCGCCGGCAGGCCAGTCACCAGGCTCTCCCAGAAGGGAAGGTCGAGACCGTGGTGTTCGAGCGCCACGAAGCTGGGAATCGCCGCAGCGCAGTGGACGTTGGCCATGAACGCGATCGGCGAGCCAGCGAAGTGCAGCGCCGTCGTCAAGCCGAAGCGTTCGCCGTAGTCGGCGATCTTCTTCGTCTCCAGCATCCCACCCGAAGTGAGAAGGTCGGGGTGCAGAATGTCCATGGCCCGCTCTTCGATGAACGGCTGGAACTCGTCCCACAGATAGAGTTCCTCGCCCGCCGCCGTCGGCGTGGAAATCGCGTCCGTCACCCGCTTGTGTCCGGCCACGTCGTACCACGGCATCGGATCTTCCAACCAGGCAAGGCCGAAGGACTCCAGGGGCTCGGCGAGCTTGATGACGTCCTTCGCGGTCAGGTGTCCATGACCGAAGTGATCGGTGCAGAGCGAGACGTCCCAGCCGGCCGCCTCTCGCACCGCGGACACCACCTCGACCGCACGCGCGATGCCGCGTTCGGTGAGCTTCGCGGGAGATCCGGCACCCGGTGCCCGCCATCGGCGACCGAGGCCGTGCTCGAACTTCGACGGCTGGCCGATCGTGCCGCCCGGCGTGTCGGTGAACAGACTCGGCCGGATGTCGAACTTGATGAACGTGAGGCCGAGAGCCTTACGGGCGCGTACGACGTCGGCGTAGGCCTCCGGTGTCGGCTCGGCCGGCGCGGGAGTGTCGCCGTAGATCCGTACGGCGTCACGGTACTTGCCGCCGAGGAACTGGTAGCAGGGGACGCCGTAGACCTTGCCGACGAGGTCCCACAGGGCGATCTCGATCCCGGAAACGCCGCCACCCTCACGACCGCTGTTGCCGTATCGCTTGATGGCACGGAAGATCATGTCCACGTTGCAGGGGTTCTGACCGACGAGCATGCTCTTGAACTGCAGCGCGCTTTCCTTGTGCCCCGCGTCGCGTACTTCGCCCAGTCCGTACACGTCCTGGTTGGTGTCGATCCGGATGATCGGGTAGTCGTAGTTGCTGGCCACGACCGCCACGCGGAGGTCTGTGATCTTCAGATCCGACGACCGCGAAGCCGTGGAGATCGCGTCCTCGACCTGGCCGAGGCGTTCGGCGTCGTCACCTGTGCGTGACACGAGAAGTCCTCCTGTCGGTAGACAATCGTGAAAGGTCTGTTCCGGCGACCTGAGAGGGCATTGGCGGCGCGTACGCATCAACTCCACCAGCTCCTGGACTGCGACAACGGCTGCGGTCGGAAACTCAACTCCGCGATGGCTTCCACGTTGACCTCCGCACCGAGTCCGGGCCCTTTCGGAACACCCTCGAGGTCCCACAGGGCGAGGTCGATGGCGCTGAGGGCGGTGTTCTGGATCGCTCCGCCACGCCAACGCCAGCCGTGGTAGAGCCGCTGCCAGCTGACCTCCACGCCATCGAACGGCGCACCGACGAGCGCGGGGCTCATCTCCCTGATCGCGGTCTCGACCGACGCGATGGCGCCGTGCAGAGATCCCTCTCCCCACCCGACGAGGCCCTCGTCGGTCGACACGCGGACGAAGAGCCAGTTGCACCAGTCGGCCCAGAAAGTGAACGTGTCAACCTTCGTGATGCGCACCCGGCTCCTCCCTCCTCACTAGCTCGTCCGTCCCCTGATCAGATGGTCGACGAAGGTCATGGCATGGCGGCGGTGCAGGCGTTCGAGGTCGTCGCGTCGGCGTTGCTGTAGCAGGGTGAGCAGTTCCCGATGCTCGGCCTGGGACGCTTCGAGATAGGCACGGTCGAAGACGTCGTCGGAGTGCCGGTAGCGCTCGGTGTTGCGGGCGATCGCGGCGATCGCCTCCTGTAGTGCCTGGGATGGTGCCTTGTGGACGAAGCTGTCGTGGAACTCGGTGTTGAGCCGGCGGAACTCGCGCACGTCGTTGTCGGCGGTGGCGCGTTCCAGAGCGTCGAGCAACCGGGCGGTGACGGCGAGCTCCTCGGTGGTCATCACCTGGCACGCTTCGGCCGCCGCGTACCCCTCGAGCAGCCCTCGGACCGCGAACAGCTCGCGCAGCTGCTCGTCCGTCGCGCGTGAGACCGTCATGCCGCGGTAGGGGGTCTCGGTGACCAGGCCCTCACGCTGCAGCCGGCGCATCGCCTCGCGGACCGGGGTGATGCTGACATCGAACTGCTTGGCCAGCTTGTCGATGACGAGCTTCTCGCCGGGGACGAGTCCGCCGGAGCAGATCAGCTCACCGAGGCGCTCGTACACGGCGTCGGAAAGCGTGCCCCGTCCCAACGGGCGGATCGGCGTCATCGTGATGGATCATGCATGATCCATGGCACTTGGTGGAGGTTTGGCGGCGTCTTCGTCCGCGATCGGCCCGTGACCGACGCTACGGCCGATCAGCCCCCGAAGGACGTAGGCCGTTCACGTTCCCAGGGTCCGCCGGAAGAAGTCGAGGGCCTGCAGGCCGAGATCGACCCAAGGGTCGCTCCCCCAGGGCAGATCCAGGTTTTCCAGCAGGTTGTGGTGCCCGCCCTCGACGACATGGAACGTCACATCCCGGTCGTACGCCCGAAGTGCCTGGACCATGGTCTCCGCCTGGTCGAACGGGACCGTCTCATCGCGGGTGCCGTGCACGATCAGGAACGGCGGCACGCCCGCATGCACGTGACCCGCAGGGCTCGCCAACCGGCGGAGCTCCGCAGTTTCTGAAGGCGGCCCGCCGAACAACGCGTCGAGCACCTCCGCGTTCTCGGGTGGCATCGTGGGAAAGTCACTCGGTGCGCAACGCATGACCACCGCCTGCACCGCGCTCGACCATTCGGTCGAGCCGCAGTTCCCTTCAAGATCGGCACGCCCGGCGGTGGTGCCGAGCAGCGCCGCGAGGTGGCCGCCCGCCGAATCGCCCCAGACCCCGACGCGCTCCGGGTCGATCCCGTACGCCTCCGCGTTCGCCCGCACCCAGCGGACCGCCGCCTTCACGTCGTACAGCTGGGCCGGGAAAGGTGCCTCTCCGCTCAACCGGTAGCTCACGTTGGCCGCGACGAACCCGTGGGCGGCGAGCAGTGGGCTGAGCCAGGGATACAGTCCGGCGCTCCGCTCCCCCGCCCGCCAACCGCCGCCGTGCAGGTAGAGAACGGCAGGTGCCAGCTCCGGCGGTCGTGGTGTGGGCAGGAGGAGGTCGAGGTACCGGTCCGCCTGCCATGCCGGCAGTCCCGGAACAGAGCCGTATTTCTGGGCGGCTCTCACGTCAACTGCATAAGGCGATTCTGGCGTGAGCAACATGTCGTGCACCGTAGTGAGGCCAGACGACGAAACGCGAGAGGCCGAACCCCGTCCGAATCCGGCCGATGTCGGGGACGCGCCACCATCAGCCGCATCGCTTCTCGGGCGAGAAGCACGCCCCGGACAGCCGACCGACCCAGGAACGGTGCTGCTATCCATGGTCACCGGTCTTTCCGTCGGACTGGCAGGGACACCGGGTCGTGCTCAAACACGCCGCGCAGCGCAACGGAGAGGCCGTGCAGCGTGGTGCCGGCACCTGACCTCCCTCGGCGTCGGGGTGGTGACACCGGTCGAACTTCCGGTCGCCAAACCCGGTGTGGTGGGCAACCGGCACGCTTCCGCGGACGCCGACCGGCTCCTTGCCCGCCTCGGGACGACGGCGACGGGGCGGCAGTCAGGTGACAGGGACGATCCGGGCGTCCAGGATCCGACCGGCGTCGAGCTCGAGGATTCCGATCGTGCCTCGTGGCTGCCGGCGCCGGTCGGTCGGCGAGCCGGGGTTGAAGATCCGCAGACCCTGCCCGGTCTCCGTCAGCGGGATATGGGAGTGACCGAAGACCACGAGATCGGCATCCGGGTAGCGGCGGCGCATCCGGGCGAGGCGCCCGGCCGCCGGACCGCTGTCATGCAGCATCGCAAGTCGTACGCCTTCGAGTGTCAGCTCCACCTCGTCCGGCGCGCCCCAGTTGGCGACGTCGGGCCCGTCGTTGTTGCCCCGGACCGCATGCACGGGCGCGTAAGCAGCCAACTCGTCCAGCACCGCTGCCGTGCACACGTCACCCGCGTGAAGGATCACCTGAGCCGTCCGCAGGTGTGCGGCGACCCGCTCGGGGCATGACCGCCACCGCCGGGGCGCGTGGGTGTCAGACAGCACCACCACTCGCATCACCCCATCATGGCGCAGGCGTACGCCACCGGCGTCCGGTCCCGTACGGGTCGTTCGGCAGTCGCTGCGCCTCGGCGGCTAGCGTCCGTCCGGCTGAGGAGACGAAAGGGAGGGCGACGACGGGGAGGGCGAGGACGGGGAGGGGGACGACGGGGAGGGCGGGGGTGACGGGTCGAGGCTGACGGTCGGCGACGACACCGGAGTCTCGGGCACCGAACCGGTCGGAGTGGGTATCGGGCTCGGTGGCGGTTCCGCCTCTTCGTCCGGCTTCACCTGGTGCCGTTCGATCTGGGCCGACGTGAGCCCAAGCCCACCGAGCGTGATCTGGTCCCAGGCCCGAAGCTCCCTGGTCGACCGGTCGAGGTAGAGCACCGCCAGCGCGACCGGCTGCGGCTCCTCGTACTTCAGGGCACGCATGCCAGCGCCACCGGTGGTGCCTTCCTGCATGAGTCGGCTGCCCTTCGGCAGTACGCGGGCGAGGTGTTCGTGGCCGTGGCCGGTGAGCAGCAAGGACGCGTGGCCGTCGAAGAACGTCGCGCCGGCGCTGTCGTGGAAGACGATCGCGTCGACGGCGGGAAAGGAGTTCTTCGCGACCTTCGCCAGCGCGAACGCCTGGTTCGCCACCGCGCGGGTGTCCGACTCCGGCACGACACGCCTCCAGGCCGGGGTGAACCGCGGATCACCCGCGCCGAGGAACCGGATCCCCTTCACCGTCTTCACCTTGCCGTCGAGCACCACGACGTTCGGCAGCGCCCGCATCGCCTCCTCGGTGACCAGCGAGTCGTGGTTACCGCGCACCCAGACGTACGGCACACCGAGGTTCCGGATGGGTTGCAGGAAGTAGTTCTCAGCCGGGAGGCCATGGTCGGTGATGTCACCGGAATCGACGATCACGTCGATGGAGTACTGCCGGGTGACCGAACCGATGATGTCCCACGCGTGCTCGCCGAGGTGCAGGTCAGAGACATGGAGGACCCGGATCTCGTCGTCTCTCGCCGAGGTGGCCGGGAGCGTGTTCGTGACGTCGTACAGGTCGGAGACGCTGCCGACCAGGCGTACCAGCTCGTCGGAGTAGGCACCGAAGCTTTCGGCGAGGTCCTGGGCGTCGCCGACCAGAGAGGGTGCGCTGGCAAGGAGGCCGGTGTACTTCGGCTCGGCGACAGCGCGCGGATCCAGCGTCGCGCCCGCGACGCTGAGCACCGTGAGGATCGCGACGGCGGCCCCACCGCCGGCGATGAGCGTCGGGATCCGGCGACGCATGACGATCAGCGTGACCGTCATCGCGCCGAGCGTTCCGGTGATCAGTCCCTTGGTCGCGGTGGCGTAGATACCGGTACGCACGTCGTCGACGATCTCGGGCTCGAGCCCCCGAAGCGCCTGCGGGTCCTCGACGAGCCGCTTCGCAGCGACCGGGTTGATCGCGTCGACGCTGACCTGGATCTGGACGGGCCCGTCGTGCGTGTCGAGCTCCAGGGTGCCGAGAGGCGGCAGTGAAACCCTCGACTCGCCGTCCCACGACGGCACAAGCCGCATCGTCGTGTCCACCGGACCCACCGGAGCCGCCGTCTGCCCGAGAAACATGCCCAGCCAGGCCCCGCCGGCAGCCAACCCGGCCAGGCCGACGACCTGGACCGGACGACGCAACCGGGTAGACACCCGCGCGTACGTACGGAGGACGACGCCCAGGAAGCGTCGCTGAGCCGCCCACGCCCCGATCCTTGCGGAGGCGAGCGCCAGGCGCCTTCGAAGGCCCGGCATCAGCGGACGGTCATACATTCGTACCGTTGTATCACCCGCCGGCCCGGCTGATCGAACCTCTCCGCGAGCGTCGCCAGGACCTACCGACGACGACCTGGGTCGGTGCGGTACAACGGTACGTGTGAGAGTGGCGACCTGGAATGTCAACTCCATCACCGCCCGGCAGGCACGCGTCGAGGATTGGCTCGACCTCGCCCAACCCGACGTGCTCTGCCTGCAGGAGACCAAGTGCGCCGGAGACAAGTTCCCCGGTGAGGGGGCGATCGAGCGGGGCTATCAGGTGGTCGCCCACGGCGACGGCAGGTGGAACGGCGTGGCGATCCTGTCTCGCGTGGGACTCGAACAGATCACCCGGGGGTTCCCCGGCCAGCCGGGCTACGCGCCCCCACCGGATGAGGATGACGCGGCGCTGGTCGACATCCCGCCGGTCGCCCAAGTCGAGGCCCGCGCGCTGGGCGCCACCTGTGGCCCGCTGCGGGTGTGGTCGGTGTACGTGCCCAATGGACGGACCCCGGACAGCCCGCACTTCCACTACAAGCTGACGTGGCTCGCCGCGCTGCGCGACGCGCTGGCAGCTGAGCTCGCCACCTCGGAGGCGTTCGTCGTGGCCGGTGACTTCAACGTCGCACCTACCGACGCCGACGTCTGGGATCCGTCCGTCTTCGTGGGTTCGACCCACGTCACCGATGAGGAACGAGGGGCACTCGCCGACCTTCGCGCGCTCGGTCTCGATGACGTGAATCCACGGGCGCTGAAGTACGACACTCCCTACACCTATTGGGACTACCGAGCCGGCAGGTTCCACAAGAACGAAGGCATGCGGATCGATCTCTTCCTTGCGAGCCGGTCGGCAGCGTCACGCGTCACGGACGCCTACGTCGACCGAGATGCGCGCAAGGGAAAGAATCCCTCCGACCATGCCCCGGTCGTCGTCGACCTGGACCTGTGAGCAGTCGGGACACGAGGACCTCACCCTCAGCGGAGGGAACGCCCGGATCCGGCAGGTCAGTGGTGCCGGTGCCGGCGTGGATGCACCAACTGCCGCAGTCGCCGCTGGTTCCCAGGCTTACGCAGCTGCTCGCGGGCCTGACGAGTAAGTCGCTGTGCCTGCTCGCCGTGGAAGAATGCGCGGACGCGCTCAGAGAGCCTTGCCATGATGCCTCACTTTGCCGGATTCGTACGGGTCACCACACCTGCTCAGTGGCCCTCGGCGAACTCGAGTCTTCGCTTGGTCTCTATTCGAGTCGACGAACGTACGCAGCTGGACGTTCCTTCCCGGCCGGGGCCGCACAGCACCGTCTAGGTGTCCTGATGGCGCGGTCGAGCCGGATTTGTACGGCTCTCACAGGTCCACAATGGCACAGCCATGACCTGCCACAGAGTGGCTCTGAGATCAGGTCTTGTCCGAACGGCGGTCCTCGATGGCGCTGGCCATGGCGGCGAGCGTGACGATGCTGAGGATCACCATGCCGACAACGATCACGATCGCGGGGCCGGGACCATCCATCACCACTCCGCCGTACGTCACGAGCAGCCAGATGACTCCCATCCAGAGGCCGGTGAGGATGAACGTCACCACAACCTCGCCGGAGATCACCATGAAGATCGCCGCGACTGCAACGACGAGAAAGGCCCACGCCCAGACGTCCATCGCCACCAGCCTCCGCCCGCTCGATACACCAAGTATCACCGCGCAGCTCGGCAGCCGGACTAGGTCAGGATGACGGGGTTGGTGAGCGCTGCCATGGAGCCGCTGGGGTGGCGTACTTCGATGCGGACGTAGTCCGATTCCTCGGCGGTGGTCGCCCACTCGGTCGCGCCTGCGCCATCCTCGGGCAGTGACGCGCGGTGGACGGTGCCGCGATCGGTGTGCACGCTGATCGAGCCGGACGGTACGCCCTGAACGGCTACGCGCACGACGGCTGGCTTGTTGTCGGTCTCGAGCTGTTCACCGATTCCGGCGGTCCGGTGGTTGGTGGAGAGGGTGACCGCGAGGTCGACGCCGGAGGACTCGGCGACCCAGCTCCGGCCGGCGCGTATTCCCGCGAGGATGGCGCCGGTGGTGAAGTCGTCAGCTTGGACGACTGTCTGCGGGATCCCCAGCTGATTCTCGAAGTGGGTGTCGCTGTTGCCCATCGCGGGCCGCCACGTTCCGGAATGGATGTCCGCGGCCAGGCTGCGCCCCCATTCGGCGAGGGCCGCAGCGTTGTCGGCATTCCACGGCACGTCCGACGCCCACAGCCCGTTCCACACCTCGATGACGTCGAGTCCCTGAGGGGGATACATGAACGTCCCGGACTGGTAGGGGGCGTGCGGGTGCGCTGCCACGCACAGGCCACCCGTGCGGTGCACCTCGTCCAGGTGCCGACCGAGCACGCCGTCCCGCACGCGGTACCGCCAGTCGATCTCCTGACCCGGGCGGATACCAAGCGCCAACCAGTGACCGTTGTCCGTGGTCACTTCCTCGCCGAGGATTACCAGCAGGTCATCGCCGGCGACGCCACTCCAGGCGGCGTGACCGGCGGACGTGTTGTGCTCGGTGGCGGCGATGAAGTCCAACCCTGCGGTGCGCGCCTCCGCGGCGAGTTGCTCTGGCGCCAGGTGTCCATCCGAGTAAACCGAGTGCACGTGGCAATCGCCGCGATACCATCCCGCGCCTCGCCCAACGGCGCCGCCGCCTACCCGATCAGAACCCACGACGGCAGGTTAACCATCATCAGCAATCGGCCTGGATGCGACGTACAGCGCTCGAGATGACCACGCGGGTCAGCGCGGAGGCGGCGTGTCGACTTGGCACGCCGAGCGATGCCGAGGTGTCTCAGATACCTCGCTTCATCTGCCGCAGATACTCGGTCCGATTGAGTGGATTCACGCCGGTATGCGGGCGGCTCGGCGCCTTGCCGCTGACCGGTTCGAAGTGGTGCAGGGCCGACTCCAGCACGCCTTCACCGCGGGTCAGTCCCGAGAGTTGTTCTTGGAGCAGATGCACTCGTCCTGCCGGGATCACACCCTCGATGGTGCACTCCGAGCCGCGAATCGCCGGTGTTTCCGGCACGGCGCGCAACCGCGCCAGGGCCGCCAGCATCTGCCCCACGGTGTCCGCGGGGACATCGAGATGGAAGCGGTGGATGGGCTCGCACACGATGGTGCCGGCGCGGCTGAGAGCGTCCATCAGCACCAATGGCGTCAGGAGGCGGAAGTCCTTCGCGCTCGTTGCCGAAACGAAACCGGACTTCGTCATGGTCACGATGCAGTCAGTGACTTGCCATCCGTGGATTCCTTGCCGGAGGGCGTTTCGCACTGCGGTTTCGACCGTCCTGCGGAACGCCTCCACGTCCTTGAACGCATGGATCGGAATTCCGTCGATCGTGACATCCGGCCGGAACTCGATGCCGGCACCGGCGGGCGCGGGCTCAACGCGCAGCCCGACCGTGGCGACGTACGGATTCCCTCCCTTCCCGAGCACGTCGAGCGAGGTCCCGACACCTGCGGGTCGTTCGACGCAGATCGGCGTGGTCTCGCGGAACGTGACGTCGATGGCGTACTCGCTTGCCAGGGTGGCCTGGATGACTTCCTTCTGCACTTCACCGTAAAGCGAGACGTAGATCTCCTGGCGGACATCGTCTTGTCGAAGGTTGATCAGCGGGTCCTGCTCGGCGAGTTGCGTGAGGGCGGAGTGGAGCGCGCCCTTGTCGGCCGGATTGCTGGGCACGACGACCGTTTCGAGGGAAGGCGGAGCGAAATAGTGTCCGGCTGTGGTGCGTGGCGTGCCGATGGCGTCGCCGATCTGGATGTCGACAAGGCCTGTCAGCTTCGCGATGTGCCCGGCTGTGACCGTACCGTGATGGACGGCTTTGCCGTGGTCGAAGAGGTGGATGGCCGTGACCTTGCCCTCGGCATTGTCGCCGAAGTGCAGCCGGTCTCGGATGCGTACGGTCCCGGAGAACAGGCGGACGTAGGCGATCTTCTCTCCTGACGGGCCGCGCTCGACTTTGAAGACCGAGCCGGCGACTGGACCTTCGGCGTCTCCTTCGACCGTGGGCAGGAACTCGGTGACTCCCTCGATCAAGGCCTCGACCCCGGCGCCGGTGACCGCCGATCCGAAGTACACCGGATGCACCTGCGCCGCACGGATCTGGGTGACCAAGGAATGTCGGAGCTGGTCGTACGGAACCTTCTCGTCGCCTACGTACGCGGCAAGCAGTGCGTCGTCATGGTCGGCGAGCTGGCTGGTCAGCCGGGAGGTGAAGCCAGGTTCGGCCGGGTCGTACGGCGTGAATCCTGGATCGTGGGTGCCGAGACCGTAGGGCGATCCCATCGCAATGATGCCCGGCGTGAGTCTGTCGGAGATGCTCTGCAGGATGGGCCCCTCTTGTGCACCGCTGCGGTCGATCTTGTTGATGAAGATCAGCGAGGGAACGCACAACCGTTGCAGGGTACGCATCAGTACGCGGGTCTGCGCTTGGACGCCTTCCACCGCCGAGACCACCAGCACCGCGCCGTCGAGGACGGTCAGCACGCGCTCGACTTCAGCGATGAAGTCGGGGTGCCCAGGCGTGTCGATCAGATTGATCACGACCCCGTTGACCTCGAACGAGACGACGGCGGACTTGATCGTGATGCCACGTTGGCGTTCGAGCGGCAGCGAGTCGGTCTGAGTGTTGCCATCGTCGACGCTGCCCAGCTGGTCGATGACGCCGGATACGAAGAGCAGCCGCTCGGTCAGTGTGGTCTTACCTGCGTCGACATGTGCCAAGATCCCCAGGTTCAGCGTTCGCACTGCATGTCACGTCCTCCACATAGCTGGCAGTTCGCGTGGACATGAACGCACGACGCATCGTGGGGCCCCTTTCATCGATCGATACTTTGTCCAGGAGCGAAGCAGGTCGCCGTCCGACAGGCAACCTCATTTGCGCGCAGCGGGCGCTGCCTTCAGCGGCGTAGCGCCTCGAACGCCGATCGGGCCGCGGCGCCGATGGCCAGGTCGACGTCGTGGGCGATCATCGCTCTGCGGGTCGACCGGGTAAGGGCGGCGATCGCCACCCGGTCGCCGGACTCTGCTTCGACCACGCCGATCTCGTGCCTCAGATGGAGGAACGACCCGGTCTTGCCGCTCACCCGCAGTGTGTCCGCCCGTAGGTCGGCGGACAGCCGGTAGGTGAAGACCTGCAGCGACATCAATCGGCGCAGCTCGGCCGTCGCCGCCGGGACCGCGATCTGGTCGAGCCACACCCGCTGCAGGAGATCGACGAGCGCTTCTGCGCTGGCGACGTTGCCCCGCCCGGGGTCGAGCAGCTCGATCACATGGTGCCCGGTGCTCTCGGACTTGATCGCGAGCTCCATCGCCAGGCCGAAGTCGTTGCCCGCCACACCGGCGGCGCAGTCGTACATCCGTTGCATCCGGTGCCTGATCTTGATGTCGGTACAGCCCCACTCACGCAGGCTCTGCTGCATTCCGTCGATGCCGACAAGGTCGACGAGTGTGTCCGCGGCCGCGTTGTCGCTCACCGAGAGCATCTGGTACACGAGGTCGCCGACCGCGATGGTCACCGGATGGCGGTACGCCGCGATTCCGGTCGGCCCGAAGCTTGCTGCGCCCGGGTCGATGGTGATCTGCTGCGCGGCGTCGAGTGCACCGGTCGCGGTGCGTTGGAGTACGGCGAGCGCGAGCGGAACCTTCACGACCGACGCCATTGGCAGCGGCGTGTCGACGTCGAACCCGAACTGATCCCCAGTGCTGATGTTCCGCGCGAGCAGGTGCCCCTGGACGCCGAGCCGTTGCCAGTCGGCCGCGACGGACTGGGCGAGCGGCAGCAGCTTCGGCGAGCTGGCGACGTACGCAGGTTGGCGTACGGTCACGCCTGCACCGCCAGTCGCGTGCGCGCGTCGTCGGCGTCCTGCCGGTGCTCGGGGACACTCCCGACGGCGGCGCCGAGCAACGGGAGCAACCAGTCCGGGGCCTTGGGTGCCAGCTGGTACCCCCTGCGCACCGGGATGTCGGGCAGTCGCACCCAGGTGACCTGGTTGCGTCGCGCAAACTGCTCTGTGCAGAGCAGCAGTCCGGTGCCGGCGAGGGTCTCTGCGAGCGCGGCCGCCGTCGACGACGCGACCTTGACCCGTTCCTCCGGCAGCCCGGCACGAGCGATCGCCCTGCGCAGCTGCTCGACGAACTGTGGCAGGTCGTCCTCCGGGGTGACGAGCAGCGCCGGGTCGGCATTCGAAGCAGCGCCCCGGCGGGGCCGGAGGCTCTCCAGGTGGGCGACGGCCCCGCCGATCCCGCCGCGTGGCATCGCCCCGGCAAGGCCGAGCGGCACGTCGAGGTCCGCGGAGTCTGCTGTGTCCACGGGGACGCGAACCAGCGCGAGGGTCAGGGACCCGTCCGCCAAGGCGTCGGAGCGAGCCAGTGCGGGCAGCTCCCGCACGCTCACGGCGACCCCGCGGTCAGCCGCGGCGCGGATGACGCGGGCCAGCGCCGGCGGGTCGCAGTCCGGCGGCACACCGAGCACCTGGACCGCGGACGCCTGGGCGGACCTGGCCACGTTGCGCAGCTGCTCCGCCCTTCGCAGCACATCCTGCGCGTGCGGGAGCAGCAGACTGCCGAACCGGGTGATCTCGATCTGCCGCCTGGACCGGTCAAAGAGGTCACCGCCGAGCTCCCGCTCGAGGGTCTTGATGCGGCGGCTGAGCAACGGTTGTGCGATGCCGAGGAGATCCGCGGCGCGGGAGAAGCTCTGCTCCTCGGTGACGGCGACGAACGTCTCGAGGTGCACGAACAGGTCCACGGCTGACTCATATCAGATCTGCATGGTTCGTTCAATGTTGTGTCTTGGACATGACCGCAGGTGAGCTGGTTGGCTCGCCCGTGCCGTTACCCCCTCTCGAACCTGGAGCACAGATGCCGTCGACCTCACCGGTGTCCCGTCGTTCGCTGCTCAAGACCGGCCTCACCGCCTCGGCCGCCGGCGTGCTCGTGTCGGGTGCCGCCGCGGTCACCGCCACTCCGATGGCCACCGCGACATCGGACCCCGGCGTCACCCAACAACTCCAAGACCTGGAGAAGCGGTACGCCGCGAGGCTCGGCGTCTATGCGCGCAACGTACGTACCGGCGTGACCGTCAGGTACCGCAGCGGCGAGCGGTTCCCGATGTGCTCGACGTTCAAGAGTCTGCTCGCGGCGCACGTGATGCGCGACTACGACAACCGCGGCGAGTATCTGGATCGCGTCCTCCACTACGCCGAGGACGACCTGGTCGACTGGTCCCCGATCACCGAGAACCTCGTCAACACCGGGATGGCCGTCCGCGACCTCTGTATGGCCACGATCGCGCTCAGCGACAACACCGCGGCCAACGTGCTGCTGCGCGCGACGGATGGCCCGCGCGGATTCACCAGGTTCTGCCGCTCCCTCGGCGACTCGTACACCCGACTGGACCGGTACGAGCCGGACATGAGCGCGAGCGTCCCCGGCGATGTGCGGGACACCACCACGCCGGAGGCGATCGGCCGCGACTACGCGCACCTCGTCCTGGGCCGTGCGTTGAAGCCGTTCCATCGCGCCCAGCTGGTGTCCTGGCTGAAGGTCAACACCACGAGCGGCAGGCGCTTCCGGGCGGGGCTCCGAGACGACTGGGTGCTCGGTGACAAGACCGGCACCGGCGGTTTCGGAACCGCGAACGACATCGGCATCGTGTGGACACCGAACGGTACGACGCTCGTCCTCTCCGTCATGTCCAGCAAGGAACTCGAGGGTGTTCCCGCGGACGACCACCTGCTGGCGGAAACCGCCAGCCTGCTCGCCCGCACGCTCGCCCCGCACGAGTGACGAGCGAACGCTCGGAACGATCTGCCGCTGGCCCCACGAACGAATGCCCGACCGGACTCGGGTACTCCGGTGTACAGCATCGCTGCGTACAGGACTAAGGATGTCCGGTATGCCTGCCACACTGGCTCTGCCGGCTCTGCCCCCGGTCGGCCAGCGGACGGTCCGCACGCGAAAGGAATGATGCGGCGATGACTCAGCGCATCTCCCCGGGTGTGGAGGTCATCGACCTCGCGCCGGGTCTTTGGATCTGGCGGCTCGAGCACCCCGCCTGGAGTGAGGGTCACGACTGGCAGAAGGTGGTGACGAGTGTCTGTGTGGACGCAGGCGACGAAAGGTGGGTGGTCGACCCTCTGCTTCCGCCGGAGGTCGCGAGCGAGGTGTGGGATCGATTCGCCGCCAGACCGCCTACGGCGGTCGCAGTCCTGCTCGCCGATCACATGCGTGAGACCTGGAGCGATCGCAGGACGTGGAGCGTCGATGCGCTGGTCCGCCGATACCGATGCCGCGCCTTCGGCCCGAACGCCTTTGATCCCGACATGATCGACAAGGTGGGCCCGGCAGAAACCGACGTGCAGAAGATCGTGCCCGGTCGTGAGCTGCCGGGAGGCCTGCTACCTTTCCGGGATCCACGTGGCTGGCACGAGACGCCGCTCTACCTTCCACAGCACAAGACTCTGGTGTTCGGCGACGGCCTGACCGAGCGAGCTGGATCGTTGAGGGTGTGGATGTCACCCACTCACGAGGAACGCGCTCTGCCTAACCTTCATGCGATGCTGGACCTTCCGTTCGAGCGTGTGATCATCTCCCACGGCGAGCCTGTCCACACCCGCGAGGCCTTTCAGCAAGCGCTGGAGCGTCCTCCGTGGCCGGCTTCGTCGCTTCACATTGCCGCCTGGCGCGGAGACCTCGAGCAGGTCCGCAAGCTTGTGGAGTGGGGTGCTGACCTGACGGCGCGATCTGAGCCCGACGAGCCGTACGGGAACTCCGACCTGACCCCGCTGGAGTGGGCGGTCAATGCATCTCGCCTACAGCCGGAGCCCACGCACGACGACGTCATCGCCTACCTCAAGTCGGTAATGAACGCGAAAGGTATGGCGTAGAGGGTCACCTGATCATGGGCGCTGCCTGACAACATGGAACTCCACCCGGTACAGCATCGTGTCGTCTTGGATCGGACCGGCGTGTGCAGCGCGACGACGAAGGGTCTCACGGTCGGGCTCTCCTGTCCGGTCGAGATCCACCTCCTTGATGGACGAGAACGGAAGCAGCTCGATCTCGTCGATCTCGATCATCACGGACCCGCTCCGGTAGACGCCGCCGACCTTGACCTTTGGTCGCGACCAGAGCCGGTAGGAGACGGTGATGGTTCCGTCCGCTACTCGATCGCGAAGATCGGCGCTGAACTGCATGCCGGCAATTGTTGCCGGAAGAACGTGGCTGTTCAATCGCAAACCTGCCAGGGTCAAAGGCGTGAATCGCCGCACGGACAGCCGGGAGTCCTCGGCCAACCGGATCGAGTACACCGAGGACCGCGCCCGGTTCCGGCACTCGGCTACAACGCCGCGCGCCAAGTCAGAGGGGTAGGGCGGGCGGGACTCGAACCCGCGACCCAGGGATTATGAGAACCCTCGCCGACCTGCCCCAGGCGTTCTACCTGCGACTTTGCAGTCGTGCCGCCCCTCCGGATTCGACTCCACGTGCATCGCGTGACCGCAGTTCGCACCACAACCCGCACCACGCGACGGCCGCCTGCGGCCCTCTACTAAAGAGGCTACGCCCAGCGCGCCGGCCATCCTGGCGCACCGAGGCATGATCGGCAGCGTACGGTTAGCCCCCAGGTTCTATCGGTCGACGCAACGCCTTCTTCGAAGGTGGTTCGTCGATGTACTTGCGGTCGGACTCTGCTGCTGGTGTGCGTTTCCTGGCGTCGGTGCGTGAGGGGCGTGGTCTCACACGGTCGGCACGGGCGGCCGGGGTCGGAAAGCAGACGGGGTATCGGTGGCTGCGAGAGTCGTTCGTGGCTCTTCGCGAGCAGGGCCTGGGTGTGGCCGAGGCTCAGGCGTCGCTGGGGTACTTCTCCCCGCTGGTTGTTCGCTGGGAGCAGCAGAGGGCCACTAGCCGACGCGACCGCCGACACCATCTCGCCGTCGGCGAAGAGGTTGAGGACGCGTTCTGGGCAAGCTTCCTCGGCGGCGCTTCTCTCGACGCCGCTTGCGGGGCTGCTGGTATTAGTCGCGCGAGTGCGTATCGGTGGTGGCGGCGCCGGTTCACGGCTCTGCGGGAGCAGGGCGTGTCCGCGCGTGCTGTGGCGCGCCAGCTGCGGATTCCGCGGGAGCGGTCGGCGGTGTGGGAGGCCGAACGCCGTAGGGCTTATGAGCGGGCGCGGCGTGAGCGTACGGCCGCCGAGCAGCGCGCGGTGCGGGAGTCAGCGCGCCATGTCGAACTGCTGCACGCGCGGCCGCTGTCGAAGACCGAGTTGCGCGACACGCGGTACTGGGAGTTGATGCGTTCCGGGCTGACGAACACCGCAGCGTGCAGGCTGCTCGGGGTGACTCGACGCACCGGCGTACTGATTCGCACCCGAGCCCGTCACCAGAGCGTGGCGCCTGCCCAGCAGCGCTAATCCTCGGGACGGTACCTGTCGCTGCGAGAGCGGTTGCAGATCGCTGATCTGTTGCGGCTGGGCTGTTCGAAGCGGCAGATCGCCACCGAACTGGGCCGCAGCCCATCGACGATCAAACGCGAACTCGATCGGCACCGTGACGAACAAGGCCGCTACCTGCCCCAGACCGCCGACCACGCCGCACGAGTGCAGCGTCGCCGACCCCGCGAGCCCAAGCTGGCCACCAACCCGGCGCTGCGGAAGCTGGTGCAACGCAAACTCAACCGATGCTGGTCACCGGACGAGATCAGCGGCTGGCTCCGCCGCACCTACCCAGATGACAGGTCCATGTCGCTGTGTCCGGAAACGATTTACCGGGCCCTGCTCGTCCCCGGCGGGAAAGGCCTGCACAAGCGCTACTGCCGCAAGCTTCGCACTGGCCGACGGATCCGCAAGTCACGCTGGCTGACCCGGTCCGGACACGGTGCGGCGGTGCGTGACATGACCATGATCGACCAGCGACCGGCCGAGGTCGAGACCAAACTGCAGGCCGGGCATTGGGAAGGCGACCTCGTTCTCGGCATCAGATCAGGCTCGGCGATGATGACCCTACGGGAACGCAAAACCCAGTACGGCATCGTGATCAACCTACCGGCCGACCATACCGCCGAGACAGTCAACGCTGCCGCCATCAAAGCGTTCGCGCCACTGCCGGCGCACATGAAACGCACCCTCACCTGGGACCAGGGCGTGGAAATGGCCCGACACCGCGAACTTGCCGCCGCAACCGGCATCGCCATCTACTTCGCCGAACGCTCCAGCCCCTGGCAACGCGGCGCGAACGAGAACTTCAACGGCCTGCTCCGCCAGTACTTCCCGAAGGGGACCGACCTATCCGTACACCCCGACACCCACGTCGCTGCGGTGATGCGCGAACTGAACACCCGACCCCGCAAAGGCCTCGACTACGACACCCCGCAGAGTCGTTTCCGGGCCGAGATGCGTACCCCAGCCGAGCATCCCGGCCACAGGATGACCTGACCCCTCCGGCGACCTGAACCAGCTCGCCGAGGCCTGGGAGTTGCACAATGGCGGAGAGGACCGCCTCGGTAGGGCCTCCAGTATTGACGCGATCACGCGTTTGATTGGTCCCTGACTTGTGGTCGTTGGCCGGTGAGGATGGAACTGGCGAAATCCGCATTAGGGTGCCGCCGCTGGTAAAGGTCCTTGGCCACGGCGTCCACGTTGAAGGGAACGCTGCGCTGGTCGACGGATAGCGAATCGCCGTTGTCTTCAAGAAGAAGCCAGCCGGCAGTGCCGCAGGTGCGCGGTATCCCAACAGAGCCGGGATTCAGGACACGGATGCCGTCGAGAAGACGGTCTGTCGCGACATGAGTATGGCCGCCGATGACGACATCGGCGTCGCATTCGGCCAACAGTGGTCGGAGTTGTGCATCCAGCACGTCGGGTTCGATCCCCTGGCCGTCGTCGGCTCGCGGTGAGGCGTGAACGCCGAGGACAGCGGCTCCGCTGGGCAGTTGGAGTCGCAGCTGTGTCGGGAGGTGGTCCAGCACGGCTAATGATCCGGCTTGGTCCAGAACACCACGCGTCCAACCGATTGCGGCCGCTACGGCCCCGTAGCGCTGCACGAGGTCGACGCTGCCCACAGCATCGGTGGCGGTCGCGTGTGGAGCCGGTTGCTCACCGGTCAGGACATAGCGATCGGTGTTTCCACGTAGCATGCGGATGCCGGGAAGGCCGCGCAGCAGCTCAAGAACCTCGGCTGGGCGCGGGCCGAACAGGACCAGATCACTCAGTGCCCACCAACTGTCGACGGCTAGCCGGTCTGCGTCCTTCAGCACCGCACGCAGCGCCACATCGTTGCCGTGGATGTCGGCGATGATCCCCATCCTCATACGCATCAACGTACCTGCCGGCTCCCCGAATGCTGGCGTAGTTGTCCCTCGGCAAGCTCGCCGCAAACACAGCTCGCGTTGCGTCGACCGCTGGAATCCCCCCCTAGATCGTTGATCGGAAATTTTGATCAGGTCAGCGATCAGTGGTCGTAGGCGATTAGGGAGCGTTTTACGGGTGCGCCGATGATCCAGTTGTGCCAGATGGCGGTGTTGAGCGCGAGTAGGCG